>JACJWW010000009.1 GCA_020636935.1 Nocardioidaceae bacterium | reverse complement strand
CGCGCCGTACACCACGGTGATGATGCCGAGGCACGCCACGAGATGGCCTTGGCTGCGACCTTTGCTGGCATGGGCTTTGGCAATGCGGGCGTGCACATCCCACATGCCAATGCCTATCCGATCGCCGGGCGGGTGCGCGACTTCCGCCCAACTGGCTATCCCGATGGTGAGCCGATCGTGCCCCACGGCATGGCGGTGTCACTGACTGCTCCCGAGGCTTTCCGCTGGACCTTCGAGGCATCCCCTGATCGTCACCTGAGAGCCGCCGAGTTGCTCGACCCGGGCCACGGACACCAAGGCCCCGATGCGCTGCCCGCCGTGCTCGCAGACCTGATGCGCGACATCGGTATCCCCAATGGTTTGGGAGCGGTTGGCTATGGCGAGGCCGACATAGACGACCTGGTGGCGGGCACCATGAAGCAACAGCGTCTCCTCGACACGGCCCCACTTCCGGTAGACGAAGATGCTGCAGCAGGCATCCTCACTCGTTCATTGCAAGTGTGGTGATGGGATAATCGTCGCCATGTCCCAATCTTCTGCGCTAGCTCAGGCATTGCGTGGACAGGGGATTTCCGATGTCGACGACAGTGCCTTGGCCAAGGCGCTCTACTCCAGCGACGCTGGGCTCTATCGCATCCCGCCACAAGTCGTCGTACGACCTCGTGACGATGCCGAGATTGCCGCCGCTTTGAGCGTCGCTCGTGAGCATGGGGCGCCGATCACCATGCGAGGTGCCGGCACTTCGATCGCCGGCAATGCGATCGGCCCAGGCATCATCCTCGACACCTCCAAGCACTACAACCAGATCTTGGGGATTGACCAACAAGCCCGTACGGCGCGAGTCCAACCCGGTGTCGTGCATCGCCAATTGCAGGCCCAAGCAGTGCCGCTCGGGCTGCGTTTTGGCCCAGACCCATCGACCCACACGCGGTGCACGATCGGCGGCATGATCGGCAACAACGCATGTGGTTCACGAGCGCTCGGCTATGGCCGCACGGTCGACAATGTCGAGGCGATGCGGACCCTCCTCGCTGACGGGAGTGTCGTCGAGCAGACCACTGCTCTCGACAAACTGGTTGACGACAACCTTGGGTTGATCCGCACGGAGTTTGGCCGTTTTGGCCGCCAGGTGTCGGGCTATTCGTTTGAGCACTTGTTGCCGGAAAACGAACGCCGCTTCGATCGCTTCCTGGTCGGCACCGAAGGCACCCTCGGTGTGGTGCTCGAAGCCACAGTGCGACTGGTGGCAGATGCTCCCTATCGCGCCTTGGCCGTGCTCGGCTATCCATCGATGGCGGCTGCAGCAGACGCCGTACCAACTCTGCTCGCGCATCCACTCGTCGCGTGTGAAGGGCTCGACGACCGGATCGCCAGACTGGTGCCAGGTCGGCCGGAGTTGCCCGCCGGCGCGGGCTGGATCTTCGCTGAAGTCACCGCTGATAGTGCTGGCGAGGCCCGGGAGTTGGCGGAGGCTGTCGTGAAGACCGCCGGGGTGCCCGCGCAAGTCGTCACGGATGCGGCCCACCAAGCTGCCTTGTGGCGGATCCGCGAGGATGGCGCTGGCCTGGCGGCGAAGACCCTGGAGCGTCAGGCCCAAGCGGGTTGGGAAGACGCAGCCGTGCCACCGGAGAAGCTCGGCGCATATCTGCGCGATTTCGATGCCCTGCTCGATGAATACGGGCTGGGTGGTGTGCCCTACGGCCACTTCGGTGACGGGTGTGTGCACGTGCGCATCGACTTCGAGTTGGCCACCGATCAAGGCCGTGCCGGCTATCGCGGATTCATCGAAGACGCCGCCGACCTGGTCGCCAGCTATGGCGGCTCGATGTCGGGTGAGCACGGCGACGGGCGGGCCCGCTCAGAGCTCCTGCCAAAGATGTACTCCCCGGCGGCGATCGCGTTGATGGCGCAAGCAAAGCGCATCCTCGACCCCGACAACATCCTCAACCCAGGCGTGTTGGTCGATCCTGCTCCCTTTGATGTTGATCTCCGTCTTGAGGCTCAGATGAAGGAGTTCAAACCGGCCCTTCGCATGGTCCACGACGGTGGCTCGTTTGCTCACGCCGTACACCGGTGCACCGGCGTGGGCAAGTGCCTGGCCGACAACACCGGCACTGGAGCGGTGATGTGCCCGTCGTACACCGCGAGCCGTGACGAGAAGGACTCCACTCGCGGGCGTGCCCATGTGTTGCAAGAAGTGGTGCGTGGCGAGCTCTCCGTTAGTGACCCGGCAGTGGCCGATGCTCTAGATCTGTGCCTGTCGTGCAAGGGGTGCTCGCGTGATTGCCCCACTGGTGTCGACATGGCGGCCTACAAGTCGGAGATCCTGCACCAGAAATACAAAGGCAAGCTGCGCCCGCCGTCTCATTACGCTCTGGGTCAATTGCCGAGAGTGGCCAGGATCACGCCACCCGGCTTTGCCAACGCGATGATGAAGAGCAAGTTCGTCGGCCGGCTGATGAAAGCTGGTGCCGGGGTCGATCAGCGCCGTCACCTGCCCTTGTTTTCCACCCGGCGCTTCCGAAAGAACAGCCCCAAGGTCGACCAGCCCGATGTATGGATCTGGGCTGACTCATTCACCGACTGCTTTGCAGCTGATGCCGGGCGCGACGCAGTGGCCCTCCTTGAAGGGCAGGGGCTGAAGGTCGGTGTCATTGCGGAGCCTGCCTGCTGTGGTCTGACTTGGATCACCACAGGTCAACTTGATGCTGCCCGACGCATCGTCGGCAAATCCGTCGAGATGCTGCATCCATACGTGACCAGCGGGGTGCCGGTGATTGCCTTGGAGCCCAGTTGCTTGGCTGCTATGCGTGAAGACGCCACCCAGCTCCTCGACGACCCACGCGCGGCCGAAGTCGGCAAGGGCATCAAGTCGTTGGCGGAGTTTCTGCTTGAGCGCAACTACCAGCCCCCCAAGCTGGCCGGGCGGCAGATCGTCGTACAACCGCATTGTCATCAGCACGCAGTGATCGGCTTTGAGTCGGACCTCGCCTTGCTCAAGGCGACCGGCGCCGATGTGGTGCGGCTGGGTGGTTGCTGTGGATTGGCTGGCAACTTCGGTGTCGAGAAGGGGCACTACGAGACCAGCGTGGCGATTGCCCAGCACCAACTGTTGCCAGCGATCGCTGCCGCTGGCTCTGATGCGATTGTGGTTGCCGATGGCTTCTCCTGTCGCACTCAGGTGCATGACCTCAGTGATGCGAGAGTGATCACGATGGCCCAGTTGTTTGCCGGCCGAGCCGATGGTTGAGCGTGCCGCCCCACCAGACCTGCTGCTCGATGAGCTCAGCCCCGGGACCGAAGAAGATTTCGTGATCGGCCGCCTCCAAGAGGCATTGCACTTCATCGGCATGGATCTGCGTGGAGAGACTTTGCAGGGTCGGGAGTTGGTCGATTGTCTGATCAGCGGCACGCGCCTTGACGATGCGCTGCTCTCGGGCAGCCGCTTGCGCTCGACTCGTCTGGCCGATTGTGAGGCCAGCACTTTGACTGCTGCGGAGGCAACTTGGCGTGATGTCGAGATCCACGATTCCCGGATCGGCGATCTGCAGTTGTACGACGCGAACCTGCGCCGGGTGGCTTTTGTCGGCTGTCGATTGGGCTATCTCAATCTGCGAGGCGCCCAGATCCATGACCTCTCCTTCACCGACTGCGTGATCGAGGATCTTGACCTAGGGAGGGCAGAGGCCAATCGACTCACGTGTGGGCCGGGCGAGATCAAAAGGCTGCTCCTGGCTGGCGCCTCGCTGCGTGATGTTGATCTACGCGGTGCGGTAATCGCCGAGATCGAGGAAGTCGCTGGTCTGCGTGGCGCCACGATCAGTCCAGCCCAATTGCTGGAGTTGGCCCCGATGCTGGCTCGTGAGTTTGGGATCCATTTGGGTTGATGATTAACCGGCGGGCAACAAAACTCACTCTTATTCTCAACAAAACATAATAAAAGTGGCATACTGGACATTGATCGATTTTCTTGTCTGGAAGGTGTCCCCGATGCGCGGTATGGCCAAGACCTCAGTTGCCACACTCCTCACTGTCCTGCTGGCCATCGGCGGGATCGCCTTTATGGGGGCGAGCGCACAAGCGGCCTCAAGCGCCACCGGTGCATCGAAACAGGTGCACAAGGTCAAGAAGCCAAAGCCCAAGAAGGCCAAGAAGGCCAAGCATGCGAAGAAGGCCAAGAAGGCCAAGAAGGGGATCGCCTCGGCGAGCCCGAGGTACGACGATGGGTTCTGGCAGCCACACGTGAGCCCCCGTCGCGATGAGGTGACACCGGGCTCTGGGTCGGACAACCCAGGTTGGGTCGAGCAGTTGACCCCCGAGCAGATGCAGTGCTTGGTCACTGAGGCCACAGAGGTCTTGGCGGGCGCCGATCTTGGCCAGTTCAACATGTTTACCTTGCTCAACTACCTGCCGCAGTTCGAAACAGCCCTCACCGACTGCAATATCGAACTGCCCTCAGAGGGCGAGATGGGGCAGATGCAGTCCAATATCTTCTTCTGGTACCTCGGGTTGACCACTGTGCAGAAGACCTGCCTGAGCAATGAGTGGCAGGCGATCGTGGATGCTGGAGTCGAGCCCACCGATGACCTTTGGGCAATGGCTACTGACAGCCTCAACACCTGTGGAGTCACTGCGCCATTCGGGCTTGGCTGAAAGCTCAAATAGTCCTTGGATCCGGCAGG
Organism: Nocardioidaceae bacterium; assembly: GCA_020636935.1. Taxonomy (GTDB): domain Bacteria; phylum Actinomycetota; class Actinomycetes; order Propionibacteriales; family Nocardioidaceae; genus Marmoricola. The sequence goes on along the minus strand of JACJWW010000009.1, from coordinate 80,360 downwards.
ATCTGCAGTCGTTTTGACCGGCTGCGGATCCTGCCGGTACTGTTTCTACTTGTGCCTGATCTGACTCAGGCCGTTTCGCGTGTCCAGATGTCTTGGTCGCGTGTTGCGCGGGCACCAAAGGCCTCTCGGTCGAAGTTCCCGGCTCCATCCCGCATCGACAAAGTGTCGTTGCGAGCTAGCAAACCAGAAAGGGAACCACCCGGTGCCCACTATTCAGCAATTGGTCCGCAAGGGCCGCCAGGACAAGGTGTCCAAGAATAAGACGCCTGCCCTGAAGGGTTCGCCTCAGCGTCGCGGCGTTTGCACCCGCGTCTACACCACCACCCCCAAGAAGCCCAACTCTGCGCTGCGCAAGGTCGCCCGTGTGCGCCTGTCCAGCGGTGTCGAGGTCACGGCGTACATCCCAGGTGTTGGCCACAACCTCCAGGAGCACTCGATCGTGCTCGTGCGTGGCGGTCGTGTGAAGGACCTCCCCGGCGTGCGCTACAAGATCATCCGCGGCTCACTTGACACTCAAGGCGTCAAGAACCGCAAGCAGGCTCGTAGCCGCTACGGCGCGAAGAAGGAGAAGAACTGATGCCACGCAAAGGCCCAGCTCCCAAGCGCCCCCTCGACGTAGATCCCGTCTACGGGTCACAACTGGTCACCCAGTTGGTCTCAAAGATCCTCCAGGACGGCAAGAAGCAGGTCGCACAGCGCATCGTCTACACCGCGCTTGAAGGCACCCGCGAAAAGACCGGCACTGATCCGGTCGTCACCCTGAAGCGTGCTCTTGACAACGTCAAGCCCACCATCGAGGTCAAGTCCCGCCGCGTCGGTGGCGCCACCTACCAGGTGCCGATCGAGGTCAAGCCTGCTCGCCAGACCACCCTCGCGCTGCGCTGGCTCGTTGGCTACGCCCAAGATCGTCGCGAGAAGACGATGTCTGAGCGCTTGATGAACGAAATCCTCGACGCCAGCAACGGTCTCGGTGCTGCTGTGAAGAAGCGCGAAGACACCCACAAGATGGCCGAGTCCAACCGCGCGTTCGCCCACTACCGCTGGTAACGGCGCCGACAAACTGAGGAGTTCACAGCAGTGGCTGTAGACATCACAACTGACCTGAGTAGGGTCCGCAATATCGGCATCATGGCTCACATCGATGCCGGCAAGACCACCACCACCGAACGCATCTTGTTCTACACCGGCATCAACTACAAGATCGGCGACACCCATGAGGGGTCGGCGACGATGGACTGGATGGAGCAGGAGCAGGAGCGTGGCATCACGATCACCTCGGCTGCCACCACCTGCTGGTGGAAGGATCACCAGATCAACATCATCGACACCCCCGGGCACGTCGACTTCACTGTTGAGGTTGAGCGCTCGCTGCGCGTCCTCGACGGCGCAGTCGCCGTCTTCGACGGTGTTGCCGGTGTTGAGCCGCAGTCGATGACGGTTTGGCGTCAGGCCAACAAGTACGCCGTGCCCCGGATGTGCTTCGTCAACAAGCTCGACCGCACTGGGGCTGACTTCTTCAACTGCGTCGACATGATCGTCGATCGCCTCAACTCCACCCCGTTGGTGCTTCAGTTGCCAATCGGTGCCGAAGCCGACTTCCTCGGCGTTGTCGACCTGGTCGGCATGCGCGCGCTGACCTGGCGTGGCGAGACCACCATCGGTGAGGACTACGAGGTCGAGGAGATCCCCGCGGAGCTCCAGGCTCAGGCCGAGGAATACCGCGAGAAGCTTCTGGAGACGCTCTCCGAGGCTGATGACGAGATCATGGAGAAGTACCTCGAGGGCGAAGAGCTCAGCGTCGAAGAGATCGAGGCCGGCATCCGCCGCGCGACCTTGGCAGACAAGCTCAACCCAGTGCTTTGCGGTACGGCGTTCAAGAACAAGGGCGTGCAGCCACTGCTCGATGCCGTCGTGAAGTACCTGCCCAGCCCCCTTGACGTCGTGGCCATTGAAGGTCACGCGGTCAACAAGGAAGAAGAAGTGATCACTCGTCAGCCTTCTGACGATGAGCCTTTTGCTGCCTTGGCCTTCAAGATCGCCGCTGACCCCCACTTGGGCAAGCTCACGTTCGTGCGCGTCTACTCGGGCAAGCTCGAAGCGGGCGGCACCGTGCTCAACTCGGTGAAGGGCCGCAAGGAGCGGATCGGCAAGATCTACCAGATGCACGCCAACAAGCGTGAAGAGATCGCCTCCGTGGGCGCTGGTCAGATCGTGGCCGTCATGGGTCTGAAAGACACGACCACTGGCGACACCTTGTGTGACAACACCAAGCCGGTTGTGCTCGAGTCGATGACCTTCCCCGCTCCCGTGATCGAGGTGGCCATCGAGCCCAAGACCAAGAGCGACCAGGAGAAGTTGGGCATCGCGATCCAGCGCCTGTCCGACGAAGACCCCACCTTCACGGTCAAGACCGATGAAGAGACCGGCCAGACGATCATCGCTGGCATGGGTGAGCTTCACCTGGAGGTGCTGGTCGACCGGATGAAGCGTGAGTTCCGTGTCGAGGCGACTGTGGGCAAGCCGCAGGTTGCCTATCGCGAGACCATCCGCAAGAAGGTCGAGAACCACTCCTACACCCACAAGAAGCAGACCGGCGGTTCTGGCCAGTTCGCCAAGGTGATCATCTCCATCGAGCCCTGCATCGATGAGGAGACCGGCACCGGCGGTGGCTATGAGTTCGCCAACAACGTGACTGGTGGCCGCGTGCCCCGTGAGTACATCCCTTCGGTTGACCAGGGCGCCCAAGAGGCGATGGAGTTCGGCGTGCTCGCCGGCTATCCCATGGTCGACGTGAAGGTGTCTCTCGAAGACGGCGCCTATCACGATGTCGACTCATCAGAACTGGCCTTCAAGATCGCGGGCAACCAGGCTTTCAAGGAAGCCGCCCGGATGGCGAAGCCAGTGCTGCTTGAGCCGATGTTCGCCGTCGAGGTGACCACCCCAGATGGCTTCCTCGGCACCGTGATTGGTGACTTGAACTCCCGCCGTGGGCAGATCCAGCGTCAAGAAGAGCGCCATGGCGACATGGTGGTCAATGCGCTGGTGCCGCTTTCGGAGATGTTCGGGTACGTTGGTGACCTGCGGTCGAAGACCTCGGGCCAGGCGTCGTACTCGATGGAGTTTGACTCCTACGCCGAGGTTCCTTCGAACGTCGCCGAAGAGATCATCAAGAAGGTGCGTGGCGAGTAGTGCCCTAGAGGTACTACAGTTCTCTGCGCGACCAGTCAGCAAAACAACCAGACCAAGCAAGACCGAAACAAACAGGAGGAGCCCAAAGTGGCGAAGGCGAAGTTCGAGCGGACCAAGCCGCACATCAACATCGGCACCATCGGTCACATCGACCACGGCAAGACGACGTTGACCGCAGCAATCTCAAAGGTGCTGCATGACAAGTACCCCGAGCTGAACCCACAGTTCGCGTTCGAGGACATCGACAAGGCTCCTGAGGAGCGCCAGCGCGGCATCACGATCTCGATTGCCCACATCGAGTATCAGACCGAGGCGCGTCACTACGCCCACGTCGACTGCCCAGGTCACGCCGACTACATCAAGAACATGATCACCGGTGCGGCTCAGATGGACGGCGCGATCCTCGTGGTTGCCGCCACCGACGGCCCCATGCCCCAGACCCGTGAGCACGTGTTGCTCGCTCGTCAGGTTGGCGTGCCCGCGATCGTGGTCGCGCTCAACAAGTGCGACATGGTTGATGACGAAGAGCTCATCGAGCTCGTCGAGATGGAGGTGCGCGAGCTCCTCAGCGAGTACGAGTTCCCCGGCGACGACATCCCCGTCGTCCGCGTTGCGGCCTACCCGGCTCTCAATGGCGATGCCAAGTGGGGCGAGTCCGTGCTCGAGCTCATGACTGCGGTTGACGAGTACATCGAGACCCCTGAGCGCGACATCGACAAGCCCTTCCTCATGCCTGTCGAAGACGTCTTCACCATCACCGGTCGTGGCACGGTCATCACCGGCCGCATCGAGCGTGGCATCGTCAAGGTCAACGAGGAAGTCGAGATCATCGGCATCCGCGAAGGCTCGCAGAAGTCCACCGTCACCGGTGTGGAGATGTTCCGCAAGTTGCTCGACGAGGGCCAGGCTGGCGAAAACGTTGGTCTGTTGCTTCGTGGCACCAAGCGCGAAGACGTGGAGCGCGGCATGGTCGTGATCAAGCCCGGCACCACCACCCCGCACACCAACTTCGAGGCTTCGGTCTACATCTTGTCGAAGGAAGAGGGCGGCCGTCACACGCCGTTCTTCAACAACTACCGTCCGCAGTTCTACTTCCGGACCACCGACGTGACCGGCGTCGTGACCCTGCCCGAGGGTCGCGAGATGGTCATGCCCGGCGACAACACCGACATGAGCGTTGAGCTGATCCAGCCCATCGCCATGGAGGACGGCCTGCGCTTCGCCATCCGCGAAGGTGGCCGTACCGTTGGCGCTGGCCGCGTCACCAAGATCACCAAGTGAGCCTTTGACTCACTGATCTGACTGATCCAAGAGCCTCGTCCTACTTCGGTAGGGCGGGGCTCTTGGCGTCTGCGCCCAGTCCCTAGGCTGGGGGCATGACAAGTGCCCCCGAATCCGCAGTCGTTCCCGTCAGATTCGCGAAGGTGCCCACGTCGTACTTCACCACCTTGGTCTGTGTCTTTGTCGTTGGCGTGGTCGTGTCGAATATCGTGGCCACCAAGGGGGTTTTGCTCTTCCCTGGCTTGGAGTTTGATCTTGGCCCACTGCATGTCAATGGCCTCGTGACCGACGGGGCCTTTTGGCTGTTTCCCTTCTCCTATGTCATCGGCGATGTGATCAGTGAGGTCTACGGCTTCAAGGCGATGCGCAAGGTGGTGCTGCTCGGCTTCGTGATCATGGCTGCGGTGGCTGGGGCATTCTGGATCACCATCGCATTGCCCGCGGCGAGCTTCTATCCCAATCAAGCTGCCCTTGAGGCCGTGATCGGAGTCGTGCCCCAGATCCTGCTAGCCTCGATGGCCGGTTTTGTGGCTGGCGAACTGCTCAACTCATATGTGCTGGTCGCGATGAAGGCTCGCACTGGTGAAGGCACTTTGTGGGCCAGACTGCTGGGCTCAACCGTGGCCGGGGAGTTGGCCGACACCACGATCTTCTGTCTGATCGCCGCATCTGCGATCGGGATCAGCACCGGCAGTGACCTGTTGAACTACATCGTGGTCGGATTTGTGTGGAAGACCCTCGTCGAAGCCGTGGTGATGCCGGTGACCTATGTGACTATCGGGTTCATCAAGAAGCGCGAGCCCAGCTACTGGGGCGAGCCGGTCTGACGCTGACGTTTGCGGCGTACGACGAACCAACCCGCCCCAATCCCAAGCAGCACGACCGCCCCCACACCCGTCGCAGCGATCCAGTCGGGTGAGCGCTCGCGTGGTGGCTGCTTCATGGTGCGCGGGGCGATCTTGCCGACGACATAGCTGATCGAGTTGGTCAATGGATGACCTGAAGCCGAGATGACTCGATAGGCAAGTCGGTAGCGACCGTCGGTGACCTTGGGCAGGGTGAGCGTGAGTGTCTTGGCTTGCACCTTCACCGGACCGGTCGTCAGGGGGCCGTCTGGGCCGGTCAGGATCACATAGGCAGTGGGTGCCAGTGGTTGGTTGAACTCGAATACTGCTCGGGTGGGAGCCTCCTTCAGGACAGAGCCGTCGGCGGGGTCAGAGCGCAGCAACAGCACATGAGCCTGCGCTGGCAGGGGCAGGCTGGCCACAACTCCTACGGCGATCATGAGCAGGCAGGCGGCCAGCCGGGCGATGGCCCGAGGAGCTGATGCCGACAGCGCCTTCATCGCGGCAACCCGAGCTGGGCTCTGCCCACATAGTCACCCTTTGGGGCGCCAGGCCAGATCGCATATACGGCCGAGCCAATCGCTTGGGTCCACTGGTTGAGCAGGTCCTGCTCGGCAAGTCGTTGCTGCACGGGCACGAACTGGCCGGCCAAGTCGGAGGCATATGCCATGAAGATCAGACCGGAGGTGCCGTCGGTGGGCTCAACATAGTTGTAGCCGCGCCGGAGGAACTGCGGGCCGTTCATGGCACTTCGCGAGCGAGCCACGTGACTGGCCGGATCGATCAACGCAAATCCATGCTTATCTGTGGCATGCAGATCAGGGTCGGCGAACTCATCCTTGCCGCCGCTCAGAGGTGCCCCATTGCTCAGCTTGCGGCCGATCGTGAACTCTCTTGCTTCTCGATCGAGCTCGTCCCAGGTGTCCAGATGCATCTCGATGCGGCGTACGGCGAGGAAGGTGCCGTGCTTCCACGCCCCATCAGCCCAGACCAAGGCATCATGCTCATTGGCATTGCGTGGGTTTACCGAGCCGTCCAGTTGGCCCATCAGGTTGCGCCCGCTGGAGCCGTCGTCGGTGCGCTGGTGGAATCCGCTCTGAGTCCAGCGGAGTACGCCGAGTCCCGCCATGTCTTTGAGCAGCATCCGTTGGGCATGGGTCAACGAGATCAGGTCATCGGCGCAGAGTTGCACCACTAGGTCGGTCTGCCCCCAGCGCTCTTGCAGTTTGTCGGTGGAGAAGTGGGGCAGCGGGTCGAGTGTGACCCCGGAGACGAGCTGGGTGAGCCGGGGGCCAATCCCAAAAGTGACCGTGAGATTTGCTGGATCGACGGCCAACTCCGGCTCGGTGTCGGCGAGAGCGGGCTGCCCGCTGGTCAGGCGGGCGGCGTCATCAGACCACAACCACATCAGGCGACCCAAGTCTTCTGCCCCTGACTTCGGGGTCAGGTCGATGCCTAGTAGCACCAGGTGGCTCTGCGGCGAGGTTTGCACTCCTGCCTGGCGCAAGCCATGGAAGGCAATCACTGATGTGGACTTCTCTGGGCTGAGCGGCTTGCAGGCGCTGGCTGCTACACCAGCACCTGCAAGGACCCCAGCCCGCAAGATGGTGCGGCGGGTGGGCATCTCAGCTCTCCGGGTCGTAGTCTTCTTCGGCTCCGGTGAATGGCTTGACCGGAGCCGTGAACTCCAAGCTGTCTCCGTTTGACAGCTCCAGAGTGATCCTGAGCTGTTCTCCAGGTTTGAGCTCACGGCTTAGACCCATCAGCATGATGTGATCCTTGCCGGGGGCCAGCTCATGCATGCTGTTGGCCTTGATGGTGAAGCCTCCCGGCTTGGGACGCATCTTCATGGACCCATCGGCAGCGGCCACGGTCTCGTGCAACTCGACCTTGGTGGCCACCTCGCTGGTGCCGCCAGTGATGGTGATGTCCTTGTCGGTGTGGTTCATCACGACTCCAAAGACCCCGGTCATGTCGGGCTTCTGAGCCACCCAGGCATCGGAGACCTTGATCCCCGAGTGCACAGAGTTGTGGCTGGCTGATGACTTGTCTGAGTCGTTGGAGCCAGAACAGCCGTTGAGTGCAAGTAGTGCGATGAAGATGGGCAGGAGCAAGTAGTTCTTGAGATTCATGTGCCTTTTCCAGACGTTGGGTTTTACGCCCAGGCGCAGTGGGCGCGGGCGTTTGAGGGGTGAGGGTGACTCAGCGAGTAGGAGGCCCGCGAGCGAGGCGGGTGCTGGTGATCCAGTTGTCCGGGAAGGTCGGGGCTGGCACTGAGGCGACCACGCGACCTGGCCTGGGTAGGGCTGGAAGGCCCATTCGCCGGCCGAGGCCCAGGCTTGCTGCTGCTGCTCGGATGACGCGCAGCAGGGCCTGCTCGCCGCCCATCGCGCAGGTCACCGAGAAGGCTGCGGCCAACAAGTGTGCGGTCACCATCTGCGCAGGCGTCAGCAGGCAACCGACCTCGCTTGCGCAGGAGGTGATGAAGACCAGATGGAGCGTGGCTTGGGAGCCAATGGCCACAAGACCGGCTCCGACGAGATTGAGGCGCCTGTTCACGAGAAGGCGGGCAAGGACAACGGGCACCACCACAGCCAAGGTGGCAGTGGTCAGGTCAACTCGGCCGCCAGCCAGTGAATGGGCCGCGACGGCCCCGGCTCCACACGACAATGCGGTCAACCAAGCACGCATGCGCAATCCCAACACCTCCTCGCCAGACCAGTCTAGATGCCAGCCCTGAGCTAGGTGTTGCGCGGTGTCGTGCCGTAGTACCTCGCCAAGAAGTCACTCTTGAAGTCGACATAGCTGCCCGAGTCAATCGCGGTACGGATGTCACTCATCATCTGGTTGAGGAAGCAGACATTGTGCATGCTGGCAATCGTGTTGGCCAGGTGCTCATCGGCCTTGAACAGGTGGTGCAAATAGGCGCGTGAATAGCTGCGCGAGGAGGGCAAGGGGCTTTTGGCATCGATCACGGACTGGTCGGTCTTGAAACGGGCGTTGTTGATGCGGACCTTGCCGTCACGGGTCAGCAGATAGCCGTGCCGGGCCAGTCGGGTCGGTGCCACACAGTCGAAGGTGTCTGCGCCGTTTTCCACGGCGGCGAAGATGTCGTCGGGCTCGCTGATCCCGAGCAAATGTCGGGGAGCCGACTCCGGGAGCTCGTCGACGCACCAGCCGACAATCGTCCCGAGGTTGTCCTTCTCCAAGGCGCCACCGATGCCATAGCCGCCGAAACCACGGCGACCTTCGGACTGGGCCTGCTCGCTCAATGACACCAGACCACGAGTTGCCTGACGACGTAGATCTTCATATTGCGCCCCCTGGATCACGCCCCACAGAGACTGCAGGGGGCGGTGGGTGCGCTCGTCGGTGAGTCGCTGATGCTCACTCAAGCAGCGGTCGGCCCAGCGGTGGGTGCGCTCCACGGAGCGCACTTGGTAGTCACGGGTGTTCATCAAAGTGGTGAGCTCGTCGAAGGCAAACATGATGTCGGCCCCGAGCTGATGCTGGATCTGCATGCTGATCTCAGCCGTGAAGCGGTGTTTGCTGCCGTCGCGATGTGACTTGAAGGTGACGCCATCTTCGTCGACCTTCGCCAGCCGATCCTTGCCACCGGCAGTTGCCTTGTCGTCTGGGGTCTGACCGCCGGTCATGTCGATCACCTTCTTGAAGCCAGCGCCCAGGCTCATCACTTGGAAGCCGCCGGAGTCGGTGAAGGTCGGGCCAGGCCAGTTCATGAACTTCCCCAGCCCGCCAGCAGCATCCAAAATCTCCGCGCCTGGCTGCAGGTAGAGGTGATAGGCATTGGCCAAGACCGCCTGCGAACCAGTCTCGGTGAGCTGCTCAGGAGTCATCGCCTTGACGGTGGCATTGGTCCCCACCGGGGTGAAGGCCGGCGTGGCAATGGTGCCGTGTGGGGTGGTCAGGATGCCCGTGCGGCCACGCTGATTGCCCTCGAGGTCGAGGCGATTGTCGACCCGGAAGCTGGTGTCTGTGCTGTCGTTGGCCACCGGCCCATCCTGCCAGCCTCTAGGCTGGCCGGGTGACTGCAGGGGCAGGGCGCTATGCGCCAACACCATCTGGTGATCTGCACATCGGCAACTTGCGTACCGCGCTGCTCGCCTGGCTGTTTGCTCGTCGTACGGGGCGAGCCTTCCGGCTGCGCATCGACGACCTCGACCCGGATCGCTCGCGAGACCCTGCTGGCCAACTGGCGGATCTTGCTGCGCTGGGCCTCACCCATGACGGGCCGATCGTGCGCCAGTCTGCGCGCACTTCGTCGTACGCGAAGGTGCTGGACGGCCTCATCGAGGGAGGCCTGGTTTATGAATGCTTTTGCACCCGCCGAGAGATTGCCGAAGCGCCGACGGCTCCCCATCATCCGCCAGGGGCCTATCCGGGGACCTGCCGGTCACTGACCCGCTCTGAGATCGAGGCCAAGCATGCGTCGGGGCGTACGCCGGCCCTGCGGCTGCGCGCGGAAGTCTCCGCATTGACGATCGAAGATGAGTTGCACGGTGCCTTTGCGGGAGGCGTCGACGACATGGTGTTGCGGCGCGCCGACGGAGTGCACGCCTACAATCTCGCGGTCGTCATCGATGACCACGACATCGGTGTTGACCAAGTGGTGCGTGGTGATGACCTGCTGGCCTCCACACCCCGGCAGGCCTATCTGTACGACGTGTTGGGGCATCCGCGACCGTCATATGTGCACGTGCCACTGGTGCTCAACGCGCAGGGGCAACGCCTCGCCAAGCGGGATGGGCCGGTGACCATGCGTGATCTCGGGCTGCCGGCTCACCTGGTGTTGGCCATGCTCGGCGCGTCACTTGGTTTGTGCGCCGACGATGAGCAGGTCGATGTGGAGGTGTTGCTGGACCGCTTTGATCCCAATGCCATCCCGCAAGAACCATGGGTGTTTGGTTGAGGGATGCTCACCACCATCAGCGTAACGAGGGCGCAGCCTGGGCGTCTTGTGGAGGCGTCTGGGTCCCTGTGATTTTCCACCGGCTTTACGCCAAAACCTCACTGTCCATGCAGATCCAACCCATCTAGGCTCAACGCCGGACACACCGGGCGCCGTCGACCCTTTGAGCAAGTTCAGGAGACTTTGATGTTGCACACCAGGCCGAGTAGCTCCAGTCGAGTGAGGCTTCACCAAAGGTCGGTGGGAAGGAGCTTTGCAAACCGGATGGCAGTCGCCGTACTTGCCACATTGCCACTGCTTGCTTCGTGCGCGAATAGTAATGACACCAATGCACCGACCACTGGTTCTTCCGTGCCTTCGATCTCTGCGGGGTCGGAATCGGGCGGGGAGAGTTCGGCCCCCGGTGACCTGTGCTCGAAGGAGATCCAAGACAAGGTCAAGGATGTCATCGCGAAACCGGTCACTTTCAGTGTTGGCCCCACAGGGGACTGCGAGATTTCTCAAGACGACCCTCGAGGGTTGCAGGGTAGCTTCGGGACCGTGGAGAATGCCTCGACTAACGGCGGTTATGACACCTACTTGACTGGCATCGAAGCGACCATGGACCAGGTGAGCAAAGTCCAGGTTGCTGGGCTGGGTGACCAAGCGGTCGTGTTCACGGGGCTGCCCAAGATGGGGTCGGGGGAGAACTTCATGGCTGGAGGGGTGACCGACCATGGCACGTATCTGTTGCAGGTGACTCTGACCCAAGGCAAGGGGATGGCTCGTCCTGACCTCGAGGCGGTCGCGGAGGGAATCTTGCGAGCGATTGACACTGCGTCAAGCTGATCGGGCCTTAGGCTCTTGGGTGTGAAGCACCTGCTCCTCATGCAAGAAGTGTTTGAGGATGTTGCAGCGGGCCGTCCGCGTCAGGGTTGGCACCGAGCGCGTGGGAAAGAGCAAGATCTCGGATCCCAAGCAGCTGCGCTGGCCTCGGTGGCGGCATTCTGGTGCGGTGAGTTTCCCCAAGCGACCTCGGATGCCACTCGCGCGCGGTCAACTGCGATTCATCTCGAAGATCATGCTTTGGCTGCCGCAGCCTCAGCTCTGGCATCCGCTGGAGAGGCTTCGCCGTGCCACGACGACCCGGTGAGAGCATCGACTGACATTGTCCTTGAGCACTTTGCCGATGACGCGTGGTGGTCTGGGGTCCAGTATCTCTCCGTCGAGGCCGCACTCATGTGTGCGCAACTGGCCACCGCAGCTCGCATCACGACCTTCGCGAGTGGACCGGCGTCGGGTTGGGATGGCCACCCCTTCGGCACAGTAATGACGGTCTGCGCAGTGCGTCTCGCCGCGTTTCGCGGTTACTTGGGCGACGCGGCGGAGCTGATGGCAGTAGCCCGTCAAGCAGCTTCGAGCAGGCGACTCGAAGATCTCACCGAAGCTCTCGACTACATGGTCTTGAATCACTCCTCGGCCCTACCGTCGACCATGACACGGGAGGGCAGTACCTTCCGGGCTCGGTCAGTCGAAGACCTCTTGGAGCGTGGCGTGGTGTTCTTGATGGCATACGGTGCGCAAGCAGCAGGCAACCGTTCCGATGCCGCACGAGCGATCTTCAGGGCTGGTGGCGACTCCAGACTGAGCGGTTGCACGCTCATCGACCGCGCCCTCGGGTTCGAGCTCCTTTTGATGGCAGCACTGGCTGACAACGATCAGACGGCTGCGGATGCTTGGCTGCATGAACTGTTGAGCCTGGAAGGTGGTGGAATCTGCAGACCATCGGTCGATCGCGCCCTGGCTCGCTACGCATTGTCAGCCGGTGACTACCCCACGGCGACAGTGCTGTGTACTCGCAGCATCGACGACTGCCGCCGCCAAGAACGGGCGATTGAAGCCGCTGAAGGCGAATTGCTGCTCGCTCAGGTCAACATCGCCTCCTCCGATGTGGCGACTGCCACGCGTAGACTGCGTTCCTTGGTTGAGCACGCCGACCGACAGGGTCACGGTGCGGTGCGCCGTAGTGCCGGGGCGACACTGGCCACGGTCAACCGACGGCTACCGCCAATCGCCGGATTGGGGTGGGCTGCGCTAACTCCCAGAGAGGCCGAGGTGGCGCACCTCATCATCCAGGGCTTGGCTGTGGCAGAGATGGCCACTCACATGTCACTATCGGTCAGAACCGTGCGCGGCTACGTTTCACGGATCCTGTGCGCTTTCAACGTATCGACTCGCGTCGGACTCCTCGCAAGCGTCGGCCCCGGACCCCTTGAAGACCTTCGCGTATCCAGAAACACTGCTCAGCTGACACCACGGCAGATGGAGGTTGTGGGTCTCATTGCCCAAGACCTCAGCAATATCCAAATTTCTTCCAGACTGGGAGTCGCGCCACGGACAGTTGAGAAGCACATCAGTGACATCCTTCAGCGTCTTGATGGAACTTCACGCTTCGACATAGCTCGGTTCTGGTGGTCCGCGCAGAGCGGCAAGCAACAGGCTTAGAGTCGATGCCATGAGCTTCAACGGCTTCCCTGTGTCTGCCCTGGACTTCTACGACGACCTCGAACTCGACAACACCAAGTCCTTCTGGGAGACCCACAAGCACATCTACCAAGCGAGCGTGCGGGCTCCCATGGTCGCGCTGACAGAGGCGCTGGCTGACGAGTTCGGTACCGCCAAAATCTTTCGGCCCTATCGTGACGTGCGCTTCAGCAAAGACAAGACGCCGTACAAGACTCACCAAGGGGCCTTTGTGGTGGCCTCCCCGGCCACCGGCTGGTATGTGCAGATCTCGGGAGCAGGCTTGCGCACGGGTGCGGGCTTCTATGAAGCAACCCCGAGTCGACTGGCGGGGCTGAGGGCCGCGATCGACAACGAGCACACCGGGATTGAGTTGGCGCGGCTCATTTCGGGATTTCTCGATCAGGGTTGGGTGCTCGGTGGAGAGAAGGTCAAGACCGCACCCCGCGGATATTCGATCGACCATCCGCGCATCGACTTGTTGCGACACCGGGCCTTGACGCTGAATAAGGATCACGGATTTGAGGGCTTGGACTCACCCGAAGTATGCGACTGGGTGCGAAGGGATTGGCGTGAACTACGGCCACTGGTGGACTACCTGACCAGACCGGATGTGCTCGTGGCCTGAGTCGCTCGTACCCTAGCCCGGTGTCTGACTCCAGCCTGCCCGCCGCCCGGCCCCACACGAAGTACACCGAAGAGGGACGGCGGATGCGTGAGGTGCTCACCTATTCGCGGCGGGGGAGTAGGTTTACCCCCTCCCAGCAAGAGTCGTGGGACGCGCACCAGCACAAATGGGTGATCGACGAGGCTCAGGTCGACCAGCCTGACTTTTCGCTGAGCACCGCTTTTGGTCGACAGGCCCCCCTGATCGTCGAGATCGGCTCAGGCATTGGTGAGGCGACCGCGGCCCTTGCGGCTGCTCGCCCTGAGGTAAATGTGTTGGCCTTTGAAGTGTGGGCGCCCGGGGTGGCGCACACCCTGGGCCTACTGGGTGAGGCCGGTGCCGAGAATGTGCGCCTGGTCTCGGTGGATGCCGTGTGGGCAATGCAACACCTGATCGGTGAGGGTGAGCTGGAGGAGCTCTGGACCTTCTTCCCAGACCCCTGGCCCAAGAAGCGTCACCACAAACGCCGTCTGGTCACCCCCGACTTCGTCAGACTCGTCGCGTCACGCCTGCGCCCGGGAGGCGTTTGGCGCCTGGCCACCGACTGGGCGGAGTACGCCGAGCAGATGTCTGTCGTACTCGATGCTGAGCCTGCGCTCGACGGTGGCCCCGTTGACCGCTGGCCTGACCGCCCAATCACCAAGTTTGAACGCAAGGGTCGTGCCGCCGACCGCACCATCCACGACTTCGCTTATGTCCGCAAAGGTAGAGTTTGATGGGGTTGCATGTTTCCAGCTTGGGAATCCGTCACACCTGCAGGTGCCCCGGATTTGCATCCACCGGCATCGGTCTGCCAAACTACTCAGGTTGCTCCGGCGGGATTGCCGGGGCGCAGGCACTTGACTACTGAACAGGTTCTCCTGAGCCGTCTGAATGGCGGCTGGTGGTTGTGCGTGTCTGCGCCGCACCTGGAGATCCCGTTCAATCGCTCGGACCCAACCGGGCGGCCAACCAGACAACCGAACCAAGCGCGATCCAATCGTGCGTACGACGTGCGACACGCCCGACCGCGTGGGGCGCTCGAATCGGGTCTGGGGAGTAGGGCAGTTGGCCTCACCGGAGGTTGGCTGTAGGAAGTCACACGACGACGAAAAGGAAGTTTGATGGCCGGACAGAAGATCCGCATCAGGCTGAAGGCCTATGACCACGAGGTGATCGACACCTCGGCACGCAAGATCGTGGACACGGTGACCCGTACGGGCGCCAAGGTCGCTGGCCCAGTGCCGCTGCCGACCGAGAAGAACGTCTTCTGCGTGATCCGCTCGCCCCACAAGTACAAGGACTCGCGCGAGCACTTCGAGATGCGCACCCACAAGCGTCTCATCGACATCATTGACCCCACGCCCAAGACGGTTGATTCGCTGATGCGTCTCGATCTGCCTGCCGGCGTCGACATCGAGATCAAGCTCTGAGGTCATCGATATGAGTACTTTCGAACGCAACGTGAAGGGCCTGCTGGGCACCAAGCTCGGCATGACCCAGGTTTGGGATGACAACAACCGTGTCGTCCCGGTCACCGTGATTGCTGCTGGCACCAATGTGATCACCCAGATCCGCACCGCTGAGAAGGATGGCTACGCCGCCATCCAGATCGGCTTCGGCGAGGTCGACGGCAAAAAGGTCACCAAGCCCGAGTCGGGTCACTTCGCCAAGGCTGGTGTCACCCCTCGTCGCCATGTGGCTGAGATCCGCACCGCCGATGCCGGCAGTTATGAGATCGGTCAGGAGCTCTCCCCGGAGATCTTCACCGCCGGCCAGGTAGTTGACGTCACCGGCACCAGCAAGGGCAAGGGGTACGCCGGCGTGATGAAGCGTCACGGCTTCGCTGGCGTGAGTGCATCCCACGGCGCCCACCGCAACCACCGCAAGCCGGGCTCGATCGGCGCCTGCGCGACGCCGGGCCGTGTCTTCAAGGGCATGCGGATGGCCGGTCGCATGGGTAGCGACACCGTCACCACCCAGAATCTGTCCATCCACGCTGTCGATGCTGAGAAGGGCTTGATCCTCCTCACTGGCGCGATCCCCGGCCCCAAGGGTGGCCTCGTGGTGGTCCGCTCGGCAGCCAAGATCAGTGAGGAGGCCGGCGCATGAGCCCCAAGACCGTCAAGGTTGACCTCCCCGCCGAGATCTTCGACGTCGACGCCAATATCGCGTTGATCCACCAGGTTGTGGTGGCTCAACAGGCGGCGGCTCGTCAAGGCACCCACGCCACCAAGACCCGCGGCGAAGTCCGCGGTGGTGGTCGCAAGCCCTACAAGCAGAAGGGCACTGGTCGTGCTCGCCAGGGCTCGACCCGCGCGCCACAGTTCGCTGGCGGCGGCATCGTGCATGGCCCTCAGCCACGCAGTTACGACCAGCGCACGCCCAAGAAGATGAAGGCTGCTGCTCTGCGCGGCGCCCTGTCTGACCGGGCCCGCGACGGTCGTGTGCACGTGGTCGAGTCGCTCGGCCTCGACAAGCCCTCGACCAAGGCGGCTGTCAAGGCGCTCAATGAGCTGACCAACAACCGTCGTCAGCTCGTCGTACTCGAGCGTGATGACGCGATCACTTGGTTGTCGCTGCGCAATGTCACCGACGTGCACATCTTGGCTGTTGACCAACTCAACACCTACGACGTGCTGCTGGCTGACGACGTGATCTTCACCAAGGGTGCCTACGACGTGTTCGTCGGCCAGGCAACTGGTGAGAAGAAGACCGCCGAGGAGGCTGACAAGTGAGCACCCTGCACAAGGATCACCGCGATGTGTTGATCGCGCCGGTCGTGAGCGAGAAGAGCTACGGCCTGCTCGATGCCAACAAGTACACCTTCATCGTGCATCCCGACGCCAACAAGACCGAGATCAAGATCGCGGTCGAGAAGATCTTCAATGTGAAGGTCACTGCAGTCAACACCCTCAATCGGCCCGGCAAGACCCGCCGGACTCGCACGGGCTTGGGCAAGCGCAAAGACACCAAGCGCGCCATCGTGAGCCTGGCCGAGGGTGACCGCATCGACATCTTCGGAGGCCCGGTCGGCTGACCGGGGGAGGACTAAGGACTCAACATGGCAATCCGCAAGTACAAGCCGACCACACCGGGCCGTCGTGGCTCGTCGGTCGCTGACTTCGCCGAGATCACCCGGTCGACGCCGGAGAAGTCTCTGGTGCGCCCCCTTCCCAAGAAGGGTGGCCGCAACAACCAGGGCCGGATCACCACGCGTCACCAAGGTGGTGGGCACAAGCGCGCCTATCGCGTCATCGACTTCCGTCGTTATGACAAGGACGGCGTGCCAGCGAAGGTCGCCCACATCGAATACGACCCCAACCGCACTGCCCGGATCGCGTTGCTGCATTTCGCTGATGGCGAGAAGCGCTACATCATCGCTCCGGTTGGCGTGAAGCAGGGCACCCCGATCGAGTCGGGTGTGCAGGCTGACATCAAGCCCGGCAACAACCTGCCGCTTCGCAACATCCCGGTCGGTACGACGATCCACTGCATCGAGCTGCGCCCCGGTGGTGGCGCCAAGATGGCTCGCTCCGCGGGCATGTCGGCCCAGCTCGTCGCCAAGGAAGGCTCACGTGCGCAGTTGCGTCTGCCTTCTGGCGAAATGCGCTACGTAGACGTCCGCTGCCGCGCCACCGTTGGTGAGGTCGGCAATGCCGAGCAGTCGAATATCAACTGGGGCAAGGCTGGCCGGATGCGTTGGAAGGGCAAGCGCCCGACCGTTCGCGGTGTGGTCATGAACCCGGTGGATCACCCACATGGTGGTGGCGAAGGCAAGACCTCTGGTGGTCGCCATCCGGTGTCACCTTGGGGCAAGCCAGAAGGTCGTACGCGCAAGCGCAAGGCCAGTGATGCCCTCATTGTCCGTCGCCGCAAGTCCGGCAAGAAGCGCTGAGTAGGGGAGTAAGGGAATGCCTCGCAGCCTGAAGAAGGGCCCGTTTGTTGACGACCACCTGATGAAGAAGGTGGACGCTCAAAACGAGGCCGGCACTCACAACGTGATCAAGACCTGGTCACGGCGGTCGATGATCGTGCCCGACATGATCGGTCACACTCTCGCCGTACACGACGGACACAAGCACGTGCCTGTCTTCATCACCGACTCGATGGTGGGCCACAAGTTGGGCGAGTTCGCCCCGACTCGCACCTACCGCGGTCACGTCAAAGACGACCGGAAGAGCAAGCGCCGCTGATCGCGGCGCTGCAAGGAGATAACCAATGAGCACAGTTGAGCGCAGGCGCAGCAGCGCCCGCCGTGACTCGCTTCTCGGCGATCAGCCGGGAGCGTTCGCCAGCGCGCGCTTCGTCCGGATCACCCCGATGAAGGCCCGCCGTGTGGTTGACCTCGTCCGTGGTCTTCCGGTCGATGAAGCTTTGGCGCTGTTGCAGTTTGCCCCGCAGGCTGCCAGCGAGACGGTCTACAAGGTCTTGGAGAGCGCGGTGGCCAATGCCACCACGACCGAAGACCTGGATCGCAACACTCTCGTGGTGTCGAAGGCCCTGGTCGATGAAGGCCCAACCATGAAGCGTTGGCGCCCCCGTGCCCAAGGTCGGGCCACCCGGATCAACAAGCGCACCAGCCACATCACCTTGGTGGTGCAGCCTGCTGACGAAGTTTCCAAGTCCAAGTCCAAGAGTGAGAAGGGTGATGCCTGATGGGTCAAAAGATCAATCCAAATGGCTTCCGTCTCGGTATCTCCACTGACCACAAGAGCCGCTGGTACGCCGACAAGCTCTACAAGGCCTATGTTGGGGAGGATGTCGCAATCCGTCGACTCCTGTCCAAGGGCATGGAGCGTGCTGGCATCGCCAAGGTCGAGATCGAGCGCACCCATGATCGGGTCCGGGTTGACATCCACACTGCGCGTCCGGGCATCGTCATCGGTCGTCGTGGCGCCGAGGCTGATCGGTTGCGTTCGGAGTTGGAGAAGCTCACCGGCAAGCAGGTGCAGCTCAACATCCTCGAGGTCAAGGACCCCGAGATCAACGCACAGTTGGTCGCCCAGGGTGTTGCTGAGCAGCTGAGCGGCCGCGTGCAATTCCGTCGCGCGATGAAGAAGGCCATGCAGACCTCGATGCGTTCGGGTGCCAAGGGCATCCGGATCCAGTGCTCGGGTCGTCTCAATGGCGCCGAAATGTCACGCTCTGAGTTCTACCGCGAAGGCCGCGTGCCCTTGCACACGCTGCGTGCCGACATCGACTACGGCTTCTACGAGGCCCGTACGACGTTTGGTCGCATCGGCGTCAAGGTCTGGATCTACAAGGGTGAAGTGGCCGGCACTCGCGCTGAGCGTGAAGCCCAAGCTGCTGCTCGCGCTGGCGCTCCTGGCCGTGGAGGCCGTGGTGGTCGCTCTGATCGCCCCAACCGGGGCTCACGTGGTGATTCACGTGGCGAGCGCCCCACTCGCAATGATCGTGCCGAGGCTGCTGAGGCACCTGCCGCAGCGCCCGTTGAGGCGGCCGCAGCTCCCGCTGCGACCGATGGAGAGGGCTGAGTCATATGTTGATGCCCCGTAGGGTCAAGCACCGCAAGCAGCACAGCCCCAAGCGTGGCGGCATGGCCAAGGGCGGTACCAAGCTGGCGTTCGGTGACTTCGGCATCCAAGCCGTTGAAGGTCACTACGTCACCAACCGTCAGATCGAGTCTGCGCGTATTGCCATGACTCGTCACATCAAGCGTGGTGGCAAGGTCTGGATCAATATCTATCCAGATCGCCCGTTGACCAAGAAGCCAGCCGAAACCCGCATGGGCTCGGGCAAGGGCTCCCCCGAATGGTGGGTGGCCAATGTCAAGGCTGGCCGCGTGATGTTCGAACTGTCCGGCGTTCCTGAGGATGTTGCTCGCGAGGCCATGCGTCGCGCGATGCACAAGCTGCCGATGAAGTGCCGGTTCGTTACCCGCGAAGTAGGTGATTTCTGATGGCTACCGCAGTTGAGCTCGATGACCTCAACAACATCGATCTCGAGTCGAAGTTGCGCGAGGCCAAGGAGGAGTTGTTCAACCTCCGTTTCCAGGCCGCAACTGGTCAGTTGGAAAGCCATGGTCGCCTGCGTGCGGTCAAGAAGGACATCGCCCGGATCTACACGGTGGTGCGTGAGCGTGAGCTCGGCATTCGCCAGGACCCGGACAACAAAGACAAGGCCGCTAAGGATAAGGAAGGTGCTGCGTGAGCCCTGAAGCAGTTACCCCAGAGGTTGCCGAGGAGCGTTCGCGCCGCAAGGTCCGTGAGGGCCTGGTGGTCAGCGACAAGATGGATAAGACCGTCGTCGTGTCTGTTGAAGACCGCGTGAAGCACGCTCTCTACGGCAAGGTGATGCGTCGTACGTCGAAGCTCAAGGCCCATGATGAGGCCAACGAGGCTGGCATCGGCGATCGCGTTTTGATCATGGAGACCCGCCCGCTCAGTGCTACGAAGCGCTGGCGTGTGGTGGAGATTGTGGAGAAGGCGAAATGATCCAGCAGGAGTCGCGACTCAAGGTCGCCGACAACACCGGTGCGAAGCAGATCTTGTGCATTCGCGTCCTCGGTGGCTCGGGTCGGCGCTACGCAGGCATCGGCGATGTCATCGTGGCCACCGTCAAGGACGCCATCCCCGGAGGCAATGTCAAGAAGGGCGATGTGGTCAAGGCCGTCATCGTGCGCACCGCCAAGGAGCGCCGTCGTCCCGATGGTTCCTACATCCGATTCGACGAGAATGCCGCCGTGATCCTCAAGTCCGATGGCGAGCCACGTGGCACCCGCATCTTCGGGCCGGTTGGTCGCGAGCTGCGTGAGAAGAAGTTCATGAAGATCATTTCGTTGGCGCCGGAGGTGCTCTGAGATGAGTGTCAATATCAAGAAGGGCGACACCGTCAAGGTGATCGCCGGCAAAGACAAGGGTGTGGAAGGCAAGGTCATCCGGGTCTACCGCGAACAACAGCGGTTGATCGTCGAGGGTGTCAATCAGGTCAAGAAGCACACCAAGACTCCCCAGCAGGGCGGACCCGCTGGTGGCACCGGTGGCATTGTCAACACCGAGGCTCCGATCCACATCTCCAATGTGATGTTGGTCGAAGGCAAGGGCACCACCCGGATCGGTTTCAAGAAGACCGAGGCCTCCAAGCGTCGCTCTGATGGTTCGACCTACAAGGTGCAGCGCAGTGTCCGCATCTCGCGCAAATCCGGAGATGAGATCTGATGAGTGAAACCACCAAGCAGCCGCCGCGCATGAAGACTCGCTATCGCGAGGAGATCATCTCGGCCATGCAGAGCGAGTTCAACTATCCCAACGTCATGCAGGTGCCCGGCCTGACCAAGATCGTGGTCAACATGGGTGTCGGCGAGGCGGCTCGTGATTCCAAGTTGATCGAGGGTGCGGTCAAGGACCTCACCGCGATCACTGGCCAGAAGCCCCAGGTGACCAAGGCCCGCAAGTCGATCGCGCAGTTCAAGCTGCGTGAAGGCATGCCGATCGGTGCCCACGTCACGCTCCGTGGTGATCACATGTGGGAGTTCCTCGACCGACTCCTGTCGCTGGCTCTTCCCCGGATCAGAGACTTCCGTGGTCTGTCGGGCAAGCAGTTCGACGGTCGTGGCAACTACACCTTCGGTCTGACCGAGCAGGTGATGTTCCACGAGATCGACCAGGACAAGATCGACCGTTCGCGTGGCATGGACATCACCATCGTCACGACCGCCACCAACGATGACGAAGGCCGGGCCCTGTTGAAGAATCTCGGTTTCCCGTTCAAGGAAGGCAACTGAAATGGCGAAGACTGGACTCAAGGTCAAGGCAGCTCGCAAGCCCAAGTTTGCGGTGCGCGCCTACACCCGCTGCCAGCGTTGTGGCCGACCCAAGTCGGTTTACCGCAAGTTCGGCCTGTGCCGGATCTGCCTGCGCGAAATGGCTCACCGCGGTGAGCTGCCCGGGGTCACCAAGAGCTCTTGGTGACCGAAGCTGAAGGTCCGCTTCGTGCGGAAACCACAGAGTAGAAAGAAATCCACATCATGACGATGACTGATCCAATCGCAGACATGCTCACGCGTCTGCGCAACGCCAATCAGGCGTACCACGACTCAGTGTCGATGCCCTATAGCAAGATCAAGACTGGTCTGGCAGAGATCCTCAAGCAGGAGGGGTTCATCACCTCCTATGCGGTCCGCGATGCAGACAGTGGCGTCGGCAAGACCCTCGACATCGAGCTGAAGTACGGCCGCAACCGCGAGCGTTCGATCGCTGGCCTACGCCGGATCAGCAAGCCCGGTCTGCGGGTCTACGCAAAGCACACTGCGCTGCCCAAGGTCTTGGGCGGTCTGGGTGTGGCCATCATTTCAACCAGCCAGGGTCTGCTCACAGACCGTCAGGCCAATAGCAAGGGTGTAGGTGGGGAAGTCCTCGCCTACGTCTGGTGACAAGGGAGGTATGACGCAATGTCTCGCATTGGCAAGCTCCCGGTGACCATCCCCTCCGGCGTTGACGTGCAGGTCGATGACCAAGTGGTGACGGTGAAGGGCCCCAAGGGCACCTTGTCTCACACTGTTGCCGCTCCGATCACGGTCGAGAAGGGTGACGCCTCAGTAGAGGTCAAGCGCCCCGATGACCACCGCAACAACAAGGCGCTGCACGGCTTGACCCGCACCCTGATCAACAACATGGTTGTGGGTGTGACCGAGGGTTATGAGAAGCGCCTTGAGATCGTGGGCGTCGGCTATCGCGTCCTGTCCAAGGGCCCGACCAAGCTGGAGTTCCAGTTGGGCTACAGCCACCCGATCATCTTCGATGCTCCTGAAGGCATCACCTTCAACGTCGAAAACCCAACTCGCCTCGGCGTCGCTGGCATCGACAAGCAACTCGTCGGTGAGGTGGCCGCAAATATCCGCAAGCTGCGCAAGCCTGAGCCTTACAAGGGCAAGGGTGTGCGTTATGCAGGCGAACACGTCCGCCGCAAGGCTGGAAAGGCTGGCAAGTAATCATGGCCGTCTCTTTGAAGCAACACAAGCACATGGCTGGTCGTCAGGCTTCGCGCCTGCGTCGCCAGATCCGTGGCCGCAAGAAGATCCAAGGGTCTGCCGAGCGTCCTCGCCTGGTCGTGACCCGCTCCTCAAAGCACATCACTGTCCAGGTAGTCAACGACCTGGAAGGCAAGACGCTGGCTTCTGCCTCCACCATGGAAGCAGATCTGCGCGGTTTCGCCGGAGACAAGACTGCCAAGGCCAAGAAGGTTGGTGAGCTCGTTGCAGAGCGCGCCAAGGCCGAGGGCATCGAGGGCGTGGTCTTTGACCGTGCCGGCAACAAGTACCACGGCCGTGTCGCGGCCCTAGCTGATGGCGCCCGCGAGGGCGGCCTGACGTTCTGATCGCGACTATTCTTCGAAGAAGGGAACTCTCATGAGCGCACCTCAGCAACGTGCCGGTGGTGACCGGAGCAATGATCGTGGCAATGACCGCGGTGGTCGCAATGACCGTCGTGGTGGCCGTGACAGCCGCAACAGCGGCGAGAAGAGCAACTACCTGGAGCGCGTAGTTGCCATCAATCGTGTGGCCAAGGTCGTCAAGGGCGGCCGTCGCTTCAGCTTCACCGCCTTGGTGATCGTCGGCGACGGCGACGGCATGGTCGGTGTCGGCTATGGCAAGGCCCGTGAAGTGCCTGCCGCCATTGCCAAGGGTGTCGAGGAGGCGAAGAAGAACTTCTTCCGCGTACCCCGGATCCAGGGCACAATCCCGCACCCCGTACAGGGTGAGAAGGCTGCTGGCGTGGTCCTGCTGCGTCCGGCCTCTCCCGGTACCGGTGTGATCGCAGGTGGCCCTGTTCGCGCAGTCCTGGAGTGCGCGGGCATTCACGACGTGCTCAGCAAGTCGTTGGGTTCGTCCAACCAGATCAATATCGTGCACGCCACTGTTGAGGCATTGCGGATGTTGGAAGCCCCTGAGGCAGTGGCCGCACGTCGTGGTCTGCCTGTTGAAGAAGTGGCCCCGGCAGCCTTGTTGAAGGCTCAAGCTGATGCTGACAACCAGGCGCCAGTGGCCGTTGGGAGTGAGGCGTGATGGCGCAACTCAAGGTCACCCAGAAGAAGTCGACGATCGGCTGCAAGCAGAACCAGCGCGACACCTTGCGCACGCTGGGGCTCAAGCGCATCGGCGACCAGGTCGTCAAGGAGGACCGCCCTGAGATCCGGGGTATGGTCCACACCGTCCGTCACTTGGTGACGGTCGAGGAAGTGACCCAGGGAAAGGGAAACTGACATGTCGTTGAAGTTGCATCACCTGCGCCCAGCGCCCGGAGCCAAGACCGCCAAGACCCGTGTTGGTCGCGGCGAGGGCTCCAAGGGCAAGACCGCTGGTCGCGGTACGAAAGGCACCAAGGCTCGCTACCAGGTGCCGGCCGCATTCGAAGGTGGGCAGATGCCCATCCACATGCGCTTGCCGAAGCTGCGTGGCTTCAAGAATCCCTTCAAGGTCGAATATCAAGTCGTCAACCTTGACCGGATCAACTCGTTGTTCCCTGAGGGTGGCCAGATCAGCGTCGCTGACCTGGTGGCCAAGGGCGCAGTCCGCAAGGGGCATCCTGTGAAGGTCTTGGGTCAAGGCGACATCACCGTTGCTGTCCAGATCACTGCAGAGAAGTTCTCCGCGGCGGCGAAGGAGAAGATCGCTGCCGCCGGCGGCAGCACCACCGAGGCCGAATGAGTTTTGCAGGGCAGGCTTGTCTCCCGACTAATCGTCGCGGAGCGGGTCTGCCCTGTTAGGCTTCACCGGGCCCGACAGGGCAGCTGGTGACTGATCAGGATCAGAAAGTAGGGGCACGTTGCTCGGCGCATTCGTTAGTGCATTCCGGACTCCGGACTTGCGGAAGAAGTTGCTCTTCGTCCTGTTCATCATTGCCGTCTTCCGGCTGGGATCACAGGTGCCTGCTCCAGGTGTCAACACCGCAAATGTGCAAGCCTGTTTCGAAAACAGCAAAGATGGCATCTACGGCCTGATCAACATGTTCTCCGGCGGTGCGCTGTTGCAGCTCACCGTCTTCGCCTTGGGCATCATGCCCTACATCACCGCGAGCATCATCTTGCAGCTCCTGGTTGTGGTGATCCCCCGCCTGGAGGCCTTGAAGAAGGAAGGCCAGGCCGGCCAGCAGAAGATCACGCAGTACACCCGCTATCTCACCTTGGGTCTGGCGATCCTGCAGGCCACGGGCATCGTGGCCTTGGCCCGCACCGGCAACCTGCTCCAAGATTGCAACAAGGACCTGCTCTACAACAACGACACGCTGACCGCGGTCCTCTTGGTGATCACCATGACCGCTGGCACCGTGGTGATCATGTGGCTCGGTGAGTTGATCACTGAGCGCGGCATCGGCAATGGCATGTCCTTGCTGATCTTCGCCCAGATCATTGCGACCTTCCCGATCGCCCTGTGGCAGGTTGAAAAGGCCAAGGGCCCTTGGATCTTCTCCGCCGTGATTATCGTTGGCGTGGCGGTCATGGGTGCGGTTGTCTTCATCGAGCAGGCCCAGCGCCGCATCCCGGTGCAATATGCCCGCCGGATGGTAGGGCGCAAGATGTTTGGTGGCTCCTCCACCTATATCCCGCTCAAGGTGAACCAAGCCGGCGTCATCCCGGTCATCTTCGCGTCCAGCCTGCTCTATCTGCCCGCAATGCTGGTGCAGTTCAACCAGAACTCAGATGCGGCTTGGGTACGCTGGATCAGCGAGTACTTCGTGCGTGGTGACCACCCGCTCTACATGGCCACATACTTCCTCATGATCATCTTCTTCACCTACTTCTATGTCGCGATCACCTTCGAACCCAAAGAGGTGGCCGACAACATGAAGCAGTACGGCGGGTTCATCCCAGGCATTCGGGCCGGCAAGCCGACTGAGGACTATCTCAACTACGTGCTCTCCCGGATCACCGCCCCCGGCTCGCTTTATTTGGGCATCGTGGCGTTGATCCCCCTGATCGCCTTGGTGATGGTGGGCGCAAACCAAGACTTCCCCTTCGGCGGCACCTCACTTCTGATCATGGTGGGCGTCGCCCTCGACACGGTCAAGCAGATCGAGAGCCAACTACAACAACGCAACTACGAAGGGTTCCTCCGTTAATGCGACTCATTTTCATGGGCCCTCCAGGGGCAGGCAAGGGCACGCAGGCCAAGCAGGTTGCGACCCGTTATGACATTCCAGCCATCTCCACTGGCGAGATCTTCCGCGCCAACGTGGGGGCCGGGACGCCGCTTGGCCTCAAGGCCAAGGAGTACATGGACCGCGGCGACTATGTGCCCAGCGAGATCACCAATCAGATGGTGCGCGATCGCATCGGCGAGCCCGATGCGGAGAAGGGCTTCCTGCTCGACGGCTATCCGCGCACGCTCGATCAGGTGCACGAGCTCGACGACATGATCAAAGCCACCGGCCATCAGCTCGATGTCGCTCTCGTGATCACCGCAGATCGCGATGAGCTCGTCGCGCGCTTGTTGCAGCGAGCCCAGACCGAGGGGCGAGCCGATGACACCGAAGAGGTCATCCGCCGCCGCCAAGAGGTCTACGCCGAGCAGACCGAGCCTTTGATCAGCCTCTACCGCGAGCGCGATTTGCTGATTGAGGTCGATGGCATGGGTGACATCGATGAGGTCACTGATCGCATCATGGCTGCACTTGAGGCTGTCAACCAGTCCTGAGGAGTCCGTGGATGTTGTTTGGTGAGCGCGGCATCGAGATCAAGAGCCCTGATCAGATCGCCAAGATGAGGGTCGCGGGCCTGCTCGTCGGACGCACTCTCGAGCTCATTCGCGAGGCCGTGCGACCCGGGGTCACGACCGGCAGTCTCGACGCCCTTGCCGAAGACACCATTCGCTCTGGTGGAGGCATCCCTTCGTTTCTGGGATATGGCTATCCGCCCTTCCCCGCGACCATCTGCGCCTCGGTCAATGATGAAGTGGTGCACGGCATCCCCGGAGATCGGGTCTTGCACGATGGCGATGTGATCTCGGTCGACTGTGGCGCGATCGTGGACGGCTGGCATGGCGATGCGGCGATCACGGTCGCAGTCGGTGAGGTTGAGCCCGCCGTACTCGAACTCATGAGGATCACCGAGGAGTCGATGTGGCAGGGATTTGCTGCGGCTCGACTGGGCGGCAATGTCGGTGACATCTCCCATGCGATCGAGTCTTATGTGACCAGCCAGCCGCATCCAAGCGGGGGCAGTTTTGGCATCTTGCGTGACTACACCGGTCACGGCATCGGCACCGAGATGCATCAGCCGCCAAATGTGCCCAACTTCGGCAAACCCGGCAAGGGTCCCAAACTCCGGCGCGGACTCGCCTTGGCTGTGGAGCCAATGATCACTCTCGGCTCCCGTGACACCGTTGTCGCCGAGGACGAATGGACCGTGATCACCGCCGATGGGTCCATGTCGGCGCATTTCGAGCACACCTTCACCCTCACCCCCCAAGGGCCATGGATCCTGACTGCCCTTGACGGCGGTGAGGAGCGATTGGCCGCCATGGGAGTGCCATTCGGAGGACGTTGAGCCTGGCCTGCCCAAACGAATAGTTGATATGGGCAACGCCACCTCAAGCTTGACGTCTACCATTGCCGCCATGGCACTGAGCGAAGATCGCGTCACTTGGTTTACCAACACCTTTGAGGCGATGACCCAAAACATGGAGCGCGCCATCCTCGGCAAGCGCAACGTGATCCATCTGGCGTTGACCTGTCTGGTCTCAGAGGGACACCTGCTGCTTGAGGACTATCCCGGCACCGGCAAGACGATGCTGGCCCGCTCGCTTGCGGCCACCATCGACGGCTCACACGCGCGCATCCAGTTCACCCCGGACCTGTTGCCCTCCGATGTCACTGGAGTCACGGTCTACGAACAACAGCGTGGTGCCTTCCAATTTCACCCCGGCCCGATCTTCCATGGCATCGTGCTCGCCGACGAGATCAACCGGGCCAGCCCCAAGACACAGGCTGCTCTACTCGAGGTGATGGAAGAAGGACACGTCACGGTCGATGGCGTCACTCATGAGGTGCCGCAACCCTTCATGGTGATTGCCACCCAGAATCCGATTGAGCAGGCAGGCACCTATCGTCTGCCCGAGGCCCAACTTGATCGCTTCTTGATGAAGAGCTCGGTTGGCTATCCAGACGCCCAGGCCACCGAAGACCTCCTTCAAGACGCAAAGACGCGCGATCGTGCTGGCCTGATCAAACCGATCATGAGTACCGACCTGATCGAGTCGATGAGCGCCATCGCCGACGAGGTGTACGTCGACCCAGCGATCATCACCTATGTGCGCGAGCTCGCAGAGGCCTCTCGCGACGCCGATCACGTGAAGTTGGGTCTTTCAGTGCGCGGCTGCCTGGCTCTGATCCGGGTTTGCAAGACCTGGGCGGTGGCCAATGGCCGCAGCTACGTCGTACCCCAAGACGTCGCCGACCTCGCCCACCCTGTCCTGGGCCACCGGCTGATCCTTGACGGGGAGGCGGTCTTCCGTGGCGTAGACATCGATGAGGTCATCGATGGCCTGCTGAAGCAGGTCGCTGCACCCGCCGTACGCAAGCAGTAGCCGCATGGGCGACATCGAGTTCAGTTTCGATGCGTTCAAGCGGTTGGTCACTCCGCTTGGTCGCTCGCTGCTGCTGATCGGGCTACTTGCTTGGCTCTTGGCTGTCTTTGGTGAGTGGCCGGTCATGCAGATCGCGGCAATCACCTGTCTGATCTTGTGGTTGGTGGCGCTGGTCACTGTGGTGATCCCGGGCTCGCTCACCGGTCGCGCGACCGTCGTACCTGCTCGCACCGTTGCCGGGGAGTCTGCGGTCGTGGCGCTCTCGGCCTCCACGGAAGGGGCCGTGCCGGTGCTCTCCCCAGTGGTCAACATCGATGTTGGCAATGAGCGTCATGCGGTGCGCTTGCCGACCGTGCGCCGGGGCGATGAGGTCACTGAGGAGTTGTATTTCACCGACCTGCCACGAGGAGTCATCCCAGTCAGCCCGGCCAGACAGGAGCGGGGTGACCCGATCGGGCTGATCCGCTGGTTTCAGCAGATCACGCACTCCAATGAGATCTTGGTGATGCCTCGCACCATCGACCTGCCGACGTTGCCCGGCGGTGCGATCCGCGATCAGGAGGGCCGACCCAGCGACGAGGTGTCAATGAGCGACTTGGCCTTCCACGCTTTGCGTGAATATGTGCCCGGCGATGATCTCCGGCATGTCCACTGGCGATCCTCAGCCAAGACCGACACGCTTATGGTCAGGCAATATCTCGACAGTCGCCGCAATCACCAGACGATTGTCGTCGACAGTTCACCGGAGTCATATCGCCATGACGATGACTTCGAGTTGGCTCTGTCAGTCGCAGCATCCTTTGCCATCCGCGCCGCCAGCGACGGACTCGACCTGTCCTTCCTTTGTGGCGCACATGCTGTCACCAACAGAGGGGCCGAGGCCGTGCTCGACGCGACCTGTCGCGCGGAGTTGGAAGAAACCGATCTCGGAGCCAGCGTGCGTCAAGGGATGCGACTGGCCCCCGAGACCAGTCAACTCGTGCTGGTCACGGGCGGTAAAGCAGGGCGTGACTCTGGGAGCATGCTCCGATCCAGCCTGCCCATCGAGGTGAACGCACTTTTGGTGAAGGCCGACCATCGCAACATGTCATTGCTGGGCAGGGACTACGGCGTGACCCAGATCGACATCGCCAAGCTTGAAGACCTGCCTCGGCTAGTGGACGGGGCAAATCGCTGATGAGCCCAAAATGGAGCCGGATTGCCTTGGAGGGTTTGGCAGTGGTGCTGGCCGCCACTGCCGTGCTGACCCCGCTGCGTGCGTCGTACGCCTCAAATGAGCTTTGGGTGATCGGACTGTCGGGTGCTCTCTGCGCAACCTTGATCTCGGCTGCATTGACTCGGGCATCGGTCTGGGTGCTCATCCCGGCACTGTTCATGGGTTGGCTGTTGTTGGCTGGCCCATTTGCCCTCCGCTCGCCCGGCTTCGCGCTCGGCGTACCCAACGGCGAGACCCTCGCGGATGTCATGACTGGCACCTTCACGGGATGGAATGACCTGCTCACGACTTGGCCATGGGTTGATGTCGAGGGGCCACCGGCGATGGTGCCCTTCGTGATCTCCTATGCCACCGCTGCCATCGCTGCGAGCTTGGCCTTCCGTGGGCGCAGCCCTGGGCTCTTTGCCCTACCCATCTTGCTTGGGGCAGCGGCTGCCCTGTCGGTCAGCCAACTGGGCAATCTCTCTGATTGGGTGCCACTCGCCTTGACCTTGGCGCTGTTGGGGTGGGTGATGTTGCGAGGGCTGGTCCATTCGGACCGGGAGACCCTGCTCAGTGGAGCCAAGAGTGGGTTGATCACCAAAGGGGTGGTCTTGTTGGTGGTGCTGGGCGTGGCCTCGGGCATTGCCTTTGTGATCACCTCGCCTGATCGCAAGGATCCAGGTTTGTCTCTGCGCGGTCAGGTCGGCACTTTGCCCGATACGAGCGACTTCGACAATCCGTTGAGCCGCTTCCGCACCTTCACCAAGCAGCGCCTGGGAGACAAGGACAATGTCTACGACAAGCTCTTGTTTGTCGTAGAAGGTGCACCCGTCGAGTCTCGAGTGCGGCTCGTGGCTCTTGATGCCTATGACGGCCGCAGTTGGTTTGCCGCCAACGACACCACGCCGGGAACGACATCGGATCGCTTCTTGCGGATGGACACCACCATGGCCCGCAAGGCGTCGGGCGAAGAGATTGCGGCAACCGTCAAGGTGCAGAGGCCCTACAAGGGCGACTGGTTGCCCACCGTGGGGGCAATCCGATCGCTGGCCTTCGTCTACACCGATGAAGACAATCGCCGCAATCGGCTGCTCTACAACCAAGCGACCAACTCGACTGTGGTGCCGATTGGGATCGGCAGCGGTAACGACTTTGACTTCGAAGGCACGGTGCCAGACGACAAATTGCGTCGGGGGATGAAGCCCTATCCACAAGCGATGACCTCCATCGACAAAGGATTGGCAGAGGCGCACTTCTTCGTGCGCAGCCTCGGCGGCAAGGGCACTCCCATGCAGAAGGTCTTCACGATCGCCGAATATCTGAGGACCCAAGGGCACTACTCCAGCGGCTCAGAAGAGTGGGAGTCCCAGTACCTCGCCGGACAAGACGTCAAGCGACTCTTTGGCAGCTTCATGGGGGCCCCATATGTCGTTGGTGACGACGAGCAGTACGCCGCTGCTATGGCCCTGATGGCCAATGCGGCGGGAGTGCCTGCTCGTGTCGTGGTCGGGGCGGTCCTGCCCAAGAATCGTCAGATCAAGGGCAAGGACATCCAAGCCTGGGTTGAATTGCGGATTGCCGATGGGAGTTGGCGGGTCCTGCCGCGTGAAGCATTCACCGGCACAAAGCCCCCGCCTCGCGCCTATGTGCCAAACCTGAACATCATGCCGCCCAAACCGAAGAAGCAGGACCAGCCCCAAAACCAGCCCCATGTGAAGAAGCAGCAGCAGAAGAAGAAGCAACAAAACGAAGAGGCGGTCAAGCGCGGCTGGATCAAGGCGGCAGTGCCGATCCTGCTGCTCCTCCTGCTGTTGCTGACCGTGCCGCTCCTCAAAAGGCTGCGGCGCAGGCGGCGGCGGCGTACGGGCGCTCCTGGTGACCGGATCGCAGGTGCGTGGGCTGAATTGTTGGACAGTGCGCGTGACATGGGCACCCAAGCGCCACTTGGTGCGGCCAGGCCGAGCCAGGCCAAGCAACTGGTGCACGCCCCGGCTGGCGCCAGTTTGTCGCACAGTGCCGATGAGGCCAGCTTCGCTGAGCGTGAGCCAACCGAAGGGCAAGCCACGGCCTACTGGGATCGCATCGACGTTGAGATCGCGGCATTGAAGAAGGCTGGCTCGACTCAGCGGCGCCTGCTGGCACCCTTCAACCCGGTGACCTTTTTCGTCAATCGCAGCCTGCGCTGAGCGAGACTGCGTCGATCAGAGTCCGGTGTCCGCGATTGCGCCCGACCTCGATTAGGATTTCTGGGGTGTAATCCCATACACTGACGTGTCTGCCCAACGTGGGTATGGTCTTGGGTGCCTCGCGGCTGCCCGCAACAAGCTTAGGTGCTGCCTTCGGGTAGCCCTGCGCCTGATGCAGGTTGAGGTGCTCGTTCCTCTCACGAGGTCCACTGGCTGCATGCAGCTAGGCGGTTCCCGGGCACGACGTACAACTGCATCAGCAGTGCACCAGTAGCCAAACAGATTGTGGAGGACATGCCGAAGAAAGAAGGCGTGATTGAGATGGAGGGCTCCGTCGTGGAGGCCCTGCCAAACGCCATGTTCCGGGTCGAGTTGACCAACGGACACGTGGTTCTCGCCCATATCAGCGGCAAAATGCGCCAGCACTACATCCGGATCCTCCCCGAGGACCGCGTGGTGGTGGAGCTGACTCCCTACGACCTCACCCGAGGTCGGATCACCTATCGCTACAAGTGACCTGCGTCCAGCCGCTACTGCCAAGAAAGATCTGACATGAAGGTCAATCCAAGCGTCAAGCCCATCTGTGACAAGTGCAAGGTGATCCGTCGCCACGGCCGCGTCATGGTGATCTGCGAAAACCCGCGCCACAAGCAGCGCCAGGGCTGATCGCAGCCACAACTGAATATCGACAAGACAACGTGTTCGCTTAGGTACGACGTACTGAAAACACCTCCGGAACGGATGGCCGGAGCTGGGGTCCTTGACACCAGATGCGACACGCCAACACCGCCGTGAAATCGAAGGGGAAACCCTTCAGGAAAGGCCAAAAATGGCACGCCTCGTTGGTGTTGACCTGCCGCGCGACAAGCGCATTGAGGTCGCACTTACCTACATCTACGGCATCGGCCGTACCCGTGCTCAGCAGCTTCTGGCCGCGACCGGCGTTGATCCCAACGCTCGCGTGCACACGCTGGGTGACGAGGAGCTGGTGAAGCTCCGTGACGAAATCGAAGCCAACTTCAAGACCGAGGGCGATCTGCGCCGTGAGGTCCAGGCCGACATCCGCCGCAAGATGGAGATCGGTAGCTACCAAGGTCGCCGCCACCGGATGGGTCTGCCTGTCCGCGGCCAGCGCACCAAGACCAACGCTCGCACCCGCAAGGGCCCCAAGCGCACGGTCTCCGGCAAGAAGAAGTAACCACGCTTCGGTTGCACAACAAGCTTTCAACCAGAAATCAGGAGTAACTAGATGCCTCCCAAGAGCCGCGCAGCGGCCGGCGCCAAAGGCAAGGTGCGCCGCAAGGAAAAGAAGAACGTCGTCCAGGGCGAAGCCCACATCAAGAGCACGTTCAACAACACCATCGTCACGATCACCGATCCCACCGGTGCAGTGATCTCATGGGCTTCAGCCGGCACCGTCGGCTTCAAGGGCTCACGCAAGTCGACCCCATTCGCTGCGCAGATGGCTGCTGAAGCCGCTGGTCGCCGCGCGATGGACCACGGCATGAAGAAGATCGACGTCTTCGTCAAGGGCCCCGGCTCTGGCCGCGAGACCGCGATCCGCTCGCTGGGTGCGATCGGCCTCGAGGTCGGCAGCATCTCTGACGTCACGCCCACCCCCCACAACGGATGCCGGCCGCCCAAGCGCCGCCGCGTCTGATCGACCAAGAGACTTAGAAAGGCTTAGACATGGCTCGTTACACCGGACCCATGACTCGCAAGTCGCGTCGTCTCGGCGTCGACCTGGTAGGCGGGGACGCCGCATTCGAAAAGCGCCCCTACGCCCCAGGTCAGCACGGCCGCGCGCGGATCAAGGAGAGCGAGTACCGCAATCAGCTCCAGGAGAAGCAGAAGGCACGCTTCACCTACGGCGTGATGGAGAAGCAGTTCCACCGCTACTACAACGAGGCCAGCCGTCGTCCCGGCAAGACCGGTGACAACCTGCTGCAGCTGCTCGAAACCCGCTTGGACAACGTGGTCTACCGTGCCGGCTACGCCCGCACCCGCCGCCACGCGCGCCAGCTCGTCGTACACGGCCACTTCAAGGTCAACGGCAAGAAGGTCGACATCCCGAGCTTCCAGGTCACCGAGAAGGACGTCATCGACGTACGCGAGAAGTCGCTGGAGATGACGCCATTCATCGTGGCTCGCGAAACTCACGGTGAGCGGATCGTGCCTGCTTGGCTCGAGGCTGTGCCCAGTCGGATGAGGATCTTGGTGCACTCCCTGCCCGTGCGCGAGCAGATCGACATCCCCGTGCAAGAGCAACTCATCGTCGAGTACTACTCCAAGAAGTAATCAACCCAACTCAAAACCGACCGCCTGTGTGAGTTCGAGTCCATCAAATAGTGGTTGGACTCGGGAAGGAAAAACAAGTGCTCATCGCTCAGCGTCCGCAGCTCTCAGAAGAAGTAGTAGACGAGTTCCGGTCACGTTTCGTGATCGAACCACTCGAGCCCGGCTTCGGCTACACGCTCGGCAACTCGTTGCGCCGTACCCTGTTGTCATCCATCCCCGGAGCGGCAGTCACCAGCATCAAGGTGGCCTCCGCGCTTCATGAGTTCTCCACCATTGAAGGGGTCAAGGAGGATGTCACCGAGATCATCCTCAACCTCAAGTCACTGGTGGTCTCCTCCGAGCATGACGAGCCAGTCACCTTGGTGTTGCGCAAGTCTGGCTCCGGTGAAGTAAAGGCCTCTGACATTGAGGTCCCCGCTGGTGTGGAGATCCACAGCCCAGACCTGCACATCGCGACTCTCAACTCCAAGGGCAGCCTGGAGATGGAGCTCGTGGTCGAGCGTGGCCGAGGCTATGTTTCTGCGGCACAAAACAAGGGCCCTGATGACGAGATTGGCCGGATGCCGGTCGACTCCATCTACAGCCCCGTGCTGAAGGTGACCTACAAGGTCGAGGCCACTCGTGTCGAGCAGCGCACCGACTTCGATCGCCTGGTCATCGACGTGGAGACCAAGCCGGCCATCGCTCCGCGTGATGCTCTCGCCTCTGCGGGCAGCACCCTGGTGGAGCTGTTCGGTCTGGCTCGAGAGCTCAATGTCGAGGCTGAAGGCATCGACATCGGGCCGTCTCCGGTCGATGAGCAGTTGGCTCAGGATCTCGCGATGCCGGTTGAGGAGCTCAACCTCACCGTGCGTTCCTACAACTGCCTCAAGCGTGAGGGCCTCGACACTGTCGGTGAGCTGCTGCAGCGCTCGGAGCAGGACCTCCTCGACATCCGCAACTTTGGCGCCAAGTCGATCGACGAAGTCAAGCTCAAGTTGCACGAGATGGGCCTGGGCCTCAAGGACAGCGCACCTGGTTTCGACCCGGCCGCAGCCTT
The DNA here is from genome assembly GCA_020636935.1 of Nocardioidaceae bacterium. Taxonomy (GTDB): domain Bacteria; phylum Actinomycetota; class Actinomycetes; order Propionibacteriales; family Nocardioidaceae; genus Marmoricola. The sequence goes on along the minus strand of JACJWW010000009.1, from coordinate 45,701 downwards.
GGCAGCCTACGAAGAAGACGACTACGACGACACCTTCGTCGAAGACGAGCAACTGTGAGTTGGTCGGCTCAAACCGACAACTCGCCGAACTGAACACCCGCTACCTGAGTACCTAGTCCGGCTCAGGAGAATCGAGAAACACAATGCCAACTCCACGTAAGGGCAAGCGCCTCGGCGGCAGCCCGGCGCACCAACGGCTGATCTTGGCCAACCTCGCAACCTCGCTGTTCGAGCACGGCCGGATCACCACTACCGAGACCAAAGCTCGGGTGCTGCGTCCCTACGCAGAGAAGCTGATCACGAAGGCCAAGCGCGGCGATCTGCACAACCGTCGCGAGGTCTTGAAGGTCATCCGCGACAAGTCCGTCGTACACGTGTTGTTCACTGACATCGCCGAAACCTTCAAGGATCGCCCCGGCGGCTACACCCGGATCACCAAGATCGGCCCACGCAAGGGTGACAACGCACCCATGGCAGTGATCGAGCTCGTGACCGAGGCCTATGCGCCGAAGCCTTCCACCAAGAAGGAAGCCAAGGCCGAAGCCGCTCCCGTGCCGGTCGAGGCAGAAGAGGTCGAGGCAGAAGAGCCAACCGAGGCTCCCGCTGACGAGGCATCTTCCGAGGAAGCCGTGGCCGAAGATGCTGCAGCCGACGAGGCTGTTGCTGAGGCAGCGCCTGCTGATGAGGCTACTGAAGAAGCACCCAAGGACGAAGAGACCGCCTGAGTCCTTCAAGCTCAACAAAGGGTCTTGTGTTCATCGCGAACGCAAGACCCTTTGTTGCGTCATTCGGACTTGGTGGTTGGTGCTCCATGTTGTTTGAGCACGGCCTTGATGGCCTTCCACTTTTCGCCATCAAGTCGCGTAGCTAGCGAACGGGCTTCCTCGGCAAGTGTCTGCTCATCAGGTGCCAAAAGGCCAGCAAACCTAGGGTCGAGTACCCAAGCCGAGTCTTCGCTGGCATGCATAGCCATCTCGTCGAGAAAGAGTTCGAGGGACCGGGCGCGTTGTGGGAGGGTTTCACCTTCCATTGGCACCCAACTTATTTGCTTTTCCCATAACTTGGCTCGGATGTCATCCCCAGAAACGTCCAAGTGAGTCCCCAGAATCTTCGCGGGTAGATGGTGGGCCTTTTGATAGTCCTGTACTTCGCTGGCCAGCCTGATCACGTTGTCGTCAGTGAGTGACACGCCGATCATCAGAACATGGCGAGTCAATAGCAGACTCTGGAGAACAGATCCCGAAGGGCGATTGTCCGCGTCGTAGCGCAGCATGTGGCGTCTGGTGAGAATGATGTCGTCTTGATGGTTCACGTCGCCGTGAAGCTTAAGAATCCAAGGGTCTCCGACCTTGCACGCAGTCCAAGGTAGCGCAATTCCCTGGTCGAGGTCGGTGCTTGCGACAGCATCTTCGTACAGGGTGTCGTAGTTGGTCGTCACCACTTCGTGGATGTTGAGCCCAGCAAGCAAGACATGCAGTAGGGATGGCGTTGTTGCTTCTCTGATGATTTTGCCAACGTGAGCTCTGAAATCCTCTTGGTCCTGCATCTCAATGAGGGTTGCTTGGTCGACGAGGGACAACTGCTTGATGGCCTCGACATCCAAGCCCTCAGCATCCGTTGATAGGCGCTCGAGGAGTTTGGGCCACGTCGGTAAGCCTGCCGGAACGCCTATACCAGCACCAGTTAGGAGGGCAAGACCACGCATCCTTGCAAGCTTTGCCAATCCATGTGGACTTCTTGCCGCATCGGGTGAGCTCGTTTCCTCACTGGCGTGGTTCTGAAGACGCGTCTGTTGAGCCGCTGCATAGACAGATGATTCGGGCGTTACCAGCGCAAGGTCGATATTGTGAACCGCTACGTTTTCATCTGCCCAATCAAGCAAATCGCTGATCACTTCGCCTCGCTGGTCGCCATATCCCGTGCCACCTAGCCCTATGAACGGTAGGGCGATCAACGGAAGTGCGCGATCTCCCTTCGGGATTTCATGTTCAAGTGTTGTGGCGATCTCTTGCAGCACTGAAGAGAGCCGATTCAGGATCGCTTCGTATTCCAGTGCTGAGGAGCCACCGATGCTGACTGCCCAAACTTCATCGCTTACGCGCCCCCAGCCACGTTGTGGCCAATCCTCTGGCTCGGCCCAAGGGGCGGGGTTCTTCGGGTAGCTGCGGCTCAGGCGTTTCCAGTGATCTTCGATCTTAAAACGATCATCAGACGAAATGATGGCGGCGTCGTGAACCAGGGATTCAATCCGACCATGCAAAACGAATAGATGACCTGTCATGAAGAGAACTCTGCCATCAATTCAGTGATTGATCCCGATGCAGGGAGCCGGAAGGGGCCTGCATGAGGGGGTGGGTAATGGGGCAAGATCAGACGTCGTGCCGGTTGTGTTGGTGTACGTCGAGTCGCAGCAAGGAGCCAGCCAGGGTGACTGCGGGGCCTAGAAGTGCGATCACGGCGATCGTGGCAAGGCCGACCGTGGCCCCCCCAAACCAGCCGACCAAGGCGCCGCCAAACTGGACGGCGCTGTAGCTCCACTTGAAGGGGATCGGTGGATCCCAGGCCAGGGCCGCTGCCTCCGTGGGGCCGGCCCCGGTGTGGCTTCCCAAATAGCCTGCGATGCCGGCGGCGAGCAAAGGGAAGGCCAGGACAAGCATCATGACTTGGCCCACAAGACTGGCGGGGGTGTCCAGCCAGTGCATGGTCAATGGCACGGTGGCGCTGACCACGCCAACTTGAGCCACAGTGCCCACTCCGGGGGTCAGGCCTCGCACGAACGCCAGCACCAAGAAGAGCACTGCGACGATCACGCTCACCACGCCCCAAGCCAGGCCGGTACTCAGAGACAGGCCCGTGATCAGGGTTGAATATCCGTCAGCGCCTAGGTCTGCAGTCAAGAGCAGCCCCACCCCCAGACCGAGACTGCAGCATCCGACGAGCAGCACGATGAGTTGGCGGGCAGTTGGCATGGAGCAGAGTGTGGCAGATATTGAGTTGCCAGAGGCAACGATAGATTCAAGACGTGCGGTTGCGACTCGATCTTTCCTACGATGGCGCCGGCTTTCATGGCTGGGCCACTCAGCCTGACCTGCGCACCGTTCAAGGCGAACTGACTTCGGCCCTCCAAAAAGTCCTGAGGGTTGAGGAAATCCAACTCACCGTCGCTGGCCGGACTGACACCGGCGTACACGCGCGCGGTCAGGTGGCGCACTTCGACCTAGCCCCTGCGGTTCTCGAGTCCGTCACAGGGCGATCAGATGTGAGCCCGCTGGCCTCTTTGGTACGCCGAGTCAACGGCGTCCTCGAACCGGACATCCGGGTCAGGGCGATCGCTATGGCAGCAGAAGGCTTTGATGCTCGATTCTCGGCGATCTGGCGTCGCTATTGCTATCGCATTGCCGACCACGCGGGTTGTCGAGACCCGTTGACCCGAGGGTTCGTCCTGCACTGGCCGCGCAACCTGGATGAGGCCCTGATGAATGACGCTGCCGAGGCGCTGTTGGGGGAACACGACTTCGCGGCCTTCTGCAAACGCAGGGAGGGCGCCACCACGATCCGGACGCTGCTCGACTTGGAGTGGGAGCGAGACCAAAGCGGCGTACTTGTCGGCACTGTGCGAGCGGATGCCTTCTGCCACAACATGGTGAGATCTTTGGTGGGCTGTTTGATCGCCATTGGTGAAGGGCGTAAGCCGGTCACGTGGGCTGCACAGATCCTGGAAGCCCGGGCCCGCGACAGTGCCGTCGGCGTGGTGGCTGCGCACGGCCTCACCCTCGAAGAGGTGGGCTATCCAGACGACCTGGATCTTGCAGATCAGGCCAAGCGTTCCCGGGTGGTACGTACTCTTTCAAGGTGAGGACCACCGACAAGAGGCAGCGGCATTCGGTGCGGCGACCGCATCGGGAAACAGCCGTGGTGATCACGGCTGCCCTCATCCTGCTCGCCGGCCTCGCCACTGTGGTGCTCTCTCCGAGGGCGGAGCGGTCCACGGTGAAACTGCCTCCCCTTGCGCTGCCGACCCCAGCAGTCCCATCCCCCCCGACTGCTGGCCCAGACCCTGTTTTGGATCTTGTGCACAAACAACTGCCGCTCAGGGTGGCAACTGCCAATATCTATCAACGCCTGAGTTGGCCGAGGGCTGCTGCTGACTTGGAGCGCCTGATGGAGGCCAACATAGATGTGATCGGCCTCAACGAGATCACGCCCGGGCGGGTCGCGGAGATCAAGGGATGGCTTGGTGACGACAAAGGTTGGCACCTTTACGCACCACCCACTACCCCAACGCGATTTCGGGTGAGCAATTCACTGCTGTGGAATGACGCGCGTTTGCGACTCCTGGACTCCGGCAGCGAGTTCGGCAGCCATTCGGGCACCCGCAAATACGCGGTTGATTCGCGTTGGATCACCTGGGCCAAGTTCAAGATCAAGAAGAGTGGTACCAACCTCTACTTCTTGGTTACGCATATGGATCCTGCCGTGGAGCGACGTGGGGTACCTCGCCCCAATGCGACAGTGGGGGCCAACGCCGTCTACATGGACAGACTTAAGTCCTTCGTGCCTGAGTTGACCAAGGCGGCAAAGTCCGGATCGTCCGCTGGCAATGTGGTCATTGTGGGCGACTGGAATGTGAATGCACTCGCAGATCGGCGAGTGCAGGCCGCTGCCATGCCCTTTGTGAGATTGGAGGGCCGTGGTGAAGGCCCAATCATCTCCAACTACACGGCCTTGGGCTTCTCCTTCCCGCCCACGAGTCCAAAGAGCCGTCGCTGGATCGACTACATCGCCTTGTGGAGTGATCTCCCCAAGGGAAACCCCGAGTTGAGCTTCACCAAGCAGTACTCACCCAAGGGTGGCTACTCCGACCACAATCCCGTGATCGCTGACCTGGTGCTCAAATATCGAGCTCTCAGGAAGGCCGAGTCTGAATTGCTGCCAACTCCTTTGCAGTGATCTTCTTGAGCCGCTCAACCTCGACTTCATAGCGACTGGTGCGCCCTTGAGCTGTGGTGAAGAACCTGCGCCGCAGACAACCGATGACCAACACGCTGTCACCTGGCAGCCGCCGCATCGCCGCGGCCCGAGTGCGGGCAGACCAGCAGGCCAAATCAATCACATCGACCTTCCGGCGTAGGTCGTCCATTTGTCGGGGTCGATCGACGATCACCCGCAAAGAGACGATCAGATCACCACTTGGCAACTCTCGCTCAATGGGCTCGGCGCTGACCCGGCCGATCAATCTGACTTCATTGTTTGTCAACGACTCAACTTGCATGCGTCGATGATGTACGGCGGATGGGGGCGGTGGCTGAGATGGTGCGGATCTGTGGAGAAGTCGCTCCCTTTTGATCCTTGTGGATGACAACCGGGCATGATTGCTGCATGGCTGAGGAGCACTATTTCACGGCAGATCCGTCAGTGCCGTTCAAGCGTGCGCCGATCCGGGCCCTGGTCTGGGGCCATTGGCTCGAGCTCACGTCAGGCAGTGGGGTCTTCGCGCACGGTCGACTCGACACTGGCACCGGTGTGCTCCTGCGGGAGGTTCCGCCACCACTGACAGCCCGACGGGTGCTCGATCTCGGCTGTGGCTTCGGCGTGATCGGGTTGGCGATTGCGGTCGCCGTACCTGACTGTCAGGTCACGGCCGTCGACGTGAATGAGCGCGCGATCCTGCTCGCCAACGAAAACGCAGCGTCACTCGGGGTGGCCGATCGTTTCCATGCCTGTTTGCCTGATCAGGTGCCGGCAGATGAGGAGTACGACGAGATCTGGTCGAATCCGCCGATCCGAGTGGGCAAGGACGCCCTTCACGAACTCTTGCTCAGGTGGCTGCCACGCCTAACCGAATCTGGTCACGCGCGACTAGTGGTGGGCAAGAATTTGGGGGCGGACTCATTGGCCCGCTGGCTCAGCGAACAGGACTTTCCCACCATCAAGACCTCGAGCAGCAAGGGCTTTCGGGTGCTGGAGGCACGGCGAAACCCAGCCGCTTAGACGCCGTGATGAATAGGCTGCTGGAGTGAGCGTCGCGACACACGGGGAGCGGATACCCGCGCCACTGTTGGTCTTCGGTGGGGTCCTCTCGGTGCAATTTGGGAGTGCCCTGGCCGCGACGATGATCCCGGAGATCGGCGCCGGGGGAGCAGTTCTACTGCGCCTGGTCTTCGCTGCGGCAGCGTTGGTCTTGTTGGTCCGACCGCGCCTTCGTGGGCTCTCGGTGCAGGCCTGGCTGACAGTTGTGGCCTTTGGTTTGTCGCTGGGGGGAATGAACTGGTCCTTCTACGGATCATTGGCCCATCTGCCGATTGGGGTGGCCGTCACGGTCGAGTTTTGTGGGCCCCTCCTCCTGGCTGCGTCGATGTCGCGGCGGGCGGTCGACTTCTTCGCGGTGCTCGCGGCTGCGGCGGGCGTCGTACTCACCTCAAATGCACTTGTCGTGCCATTGGGGGATTTGAGTTGGACCGGCTTGGGGCTGGCATCCTTGGCGGGCGGCTTCTGGGCTGCGTATGTCTTGCTCAGTGCTCGCACGGGGGCGGTGTTCGAAGGCCTGGATGGGTTGGCGATCGCGTTGGTTGTGGCCACGCTGATTGTGCTCCCAGCAGGCTTGCAATCCCAGGAGCTGTGGACGCCTGAGCACATCTTCAAAGGGGTGGGCTTGGCTCTCTTGTCTTCCTTGGTGCCCTATTCCTTCGAGTTGTTGGCCTTGCGGCGGATGCCTGCTCGGGTGTTTGGGGTCTTGTTGTCCACCGAGCCAGCCGTGGCCGCCATGGCGGGCCTTGTCGTGCTCGGTCAGCGACTCTCTGCTCTGCAGGTCGCTGGTTTGGCGTTGGTTGTGCTGGCCAGTGCCCTGGTGCTTGGGTCAGGCGCTTCGGCACGGACCTTGGCTGAAGAACCCGGCGTGATTGAGGGTGCCTGATGGCTGACAAGGCGATGTGTCCTGTGTCACAGTTGCGGGCATGACAGACGCGCCCGCGCCCCAGTACCTCGATGACCGCCTCAACTATTGGGCTCAGGTCACCCCAGATGTCGAGTGCATGTCCTATCTCGAACGATCGTGGACCTTCGGCCAATGGCACGAGAGAGTACGCCGCTGTGCCGGGGCTCTGCGGCAGGCTGGCGTGGGCCGTGGTGACGTGATTGCCTTCCTCGACAAGAATCATCCGGCCTGTGTCGAGATGACCATCGCCGCAGCGATGTTGGGTGCTGCAAATGCGGTGATCAACTTCAGGTTGGCTGGAGCCGAGATCGACTATGCGATCAATGACTCTGGGGCCAAACTCCTGGTGGTGGGCAGCGAATTGCTGCCCACCATCGATCAGATCAAGGACCAGTTGCCCGGCGTACAAACCATCTGGGAGGTGACCCCAGACGGAGCCGAGGGAGACGAATACGAGCAAGCCTTGGGGCAGGCGGAGCAGATTGACCGTGACCCGGCAGTCACGCCGGATGACGTCGTACTCGTGATGTATTCATCTGGCACGACCGGACGCCCCAAGGGTGTGATGATCACCCAACGCGCTCTGATCGCGCACACGCTCAACGCCCATGACGGCTGGGAGTTTGACCCCGGTGACAAGAACATGGTCGCGATGCCGCTCTTCCACGTGGGCGGCACCTCATATGTGCAGTTCGGCATCCACGATGGGGTGCCCAGTGTGATGACTCGAGACCCCGATGGCGCCTCTTTGGCAGGGGCGATCTTGAAGGGAGCCAATCGCACCTTCTTGGTGCCGGCCGTGCTGGCCCAGGTGTTGCAGGCCGGTCCAGACGCCATCAAATTGTTCGGCGCGTTGAAGACATATTGCTATGGGGCCTCGCCGATGCCATTGCCGCTGTTGCGCGCGGCGATGGCGGCATGGCCCGACACCGACTTCATCCAGGTCTATGGTCTGACCGAAGTTTGTGGAGTGGCCACCCACCTGATGCCTGATGATCATCGAGATGCAGACCATCCTGAGCGGTTGGTCTCTGCAGGCACTCCCGTGCCAGGTGTCGAAGTCAAGATCGTTGACCCAGCGACTCTCGAGGAAGTGCCGGTCGGCGAGCACGGCGAGATCTGGATGCGTACGCCGCAGCTAATGCTGGGCTTCCTCAACAAGCCCGAGGCCACTGCCGAAGTGATCACCGACGATGGTTGGTTCCGCACCGGAGACATGGGCAAGGTCGACGACGGTGGTTATGTTTTCGTCCAGGACCGGCTCAAGGACATGATCATCTCTGGTGGCGAAAACATCTACAGCCCAGAGATCGAGCGGGTGCTCGCTGAGCATCCAGCGGTCATGGAGGTGGCGATCATCGGCGTACCCGATGACACCTGGGGTGAGGTGGTCAAGGCGGTCGTGTCACTCAATGAAGGCCACACTGCGACCGAAGCCGAGCTGATCGACTATTGCAAGGAGTCGTTGGCGTCGTACAAGTGCCCCAAGTCGGTCGACATCGTGGAACTCCTGCCGCGCAATCCCACTGGCAAGATCCTCAAGCGTGACCTGCGTCAGCCCTATTGGCAGGGCAGGGAGAGCTCGATCGTTTGATCGATCAAGGTGTGACTCAACTGCTCGGTATGGCGAAGGCCTGCTCACCCTTGACGATCCGCAGACCCGGCATGCCGTGGCTGCGGGCATAGTCGATCGATTGCTTCAACGACACCAAGGTGTTGGATAGTGGCGGCCAGAAGTTCAATGAGGTCAGTGTGCCAACTGGGCGACCCGAGCGATCCATGTAGCCGGCCCCTGAGTCATGCTCGATGCCGAAGTTGAAGCTGTAGATGAAGGCATTCCACGGAGCCGGCCAAAACATCATCGCCATGGTGGGCTTTGCATCGTCGTGGCCGGTGCGATATTGGCTGTTCAGATAGCCATACAGCAACTGGAACCAGCCCGGGAATCCCGCAGCCACGGTGGTGTTGGGGCCGCCCCAGTGCGGCACCGTGGGGTCAACCTTGACTCGGTCAGACTCGTCCACTTTGATCAATGCCAAATCGTTGTTGTTGCACAGTGTCTGGTCTGTTTGGCCTTCGGCGTGCATGGCCACCCAGGAGCTGTAGACGATCGTGCCCGAGCCGACGACCGTACCGGAGTCGTTGGCCGACTTGTTGACCACGAAGTCGGCCCGATCACCCAGGGGGGCAGGGTTCATCAGGCAGCCATTGAGCGAGGTCTGGTTGTCTTCCTTGGGATTGCAATGCGCGGTGTAGCCGAGGTAGAGCGCCCCAGTGTCGTCAGTGAAGACGAAATTCGTCGTACACACCGTGAACGGTGTGACCACTTGGGTGCCCGGATGGATTGGCCGTTGTGGATCTGGAGTGTAAGGGCCCGCAGCAAATGCAGGGCCTTGCCCGATCATCATCAACCCGATGGTGAGCAGGCCGACTAGTGTCGTCAAAAGGGCTCGCAGTCGTAGGCGCATGTGGACATGGTGCCCCACATCGGCCGAGTCGTCGCCTGCGGAGCTGGTCTGGTGCAGTCCACGAATAGTTCCCCACCGGCATCAGGTGGCCCCTAATCTGGACTGGTGCGGAAGCTATTCGCCTATTTCGACTGGAACATCCTCAATTGCGGATGGCGTGGACACGTGCTCTACGCACCAACGGAAACCGACCTGGCGAAGCGGATCAGCATAGAAACTCCAAACGGAGTGGCTTGGCGTTGTCTGCGCTGTGAGGCTTATGTGGTCGGCAAGCCTCATAGCGTCGGCCCGGCTCAAGATGCGCCGCTCGTGGTGCGCGGCAGAGCCCTTCGCGATGCGTTGATTCTGCGCGCCTATGCGGTCGAGCGGGTGGTTCGGGGCGCTTTGATGGCCTTCTTAGCAGTGGGTGTATATCTGTTCAAAGACTCACGTCACGCGCTAAACGACTTGTTCGAGACCTATGTGCCATTGCTGCAGCCTGCTGCCAGCAAGATGGGTGTCGACCTGGACACCTTCGGACCGGTGCGCCTGGTGGACAGGATCTTGCAGATCAACCCCGACACCCTCAACTGGGTGATCGTGATGATCGTCCTCTACAGCTTCTTGTTGCTCGTCCAAGGAGTCGGCCTGTGGTCGATGAAGAGATGGGGAGAGTACGTCGCAGCAATCGCGACCTCGGTATTCATCCCCTTCGAGATCCACGAGATCGTGGAGAAGGTGACCTGGATCAGGGTCTCGGCTCTGATCCTCAACCTCCTGCTGGTGTTCTACATTGTCTGGACAAAACGCCTGTTTGGCTTGCGGGGTGGCGTGCAGGCCTTCGTGGACGAGATGCATCGCGAATCAGTCATGGAGATCGAGCACGCAGCCATTGCTGGCCCCAAACCTGCCGAGAGTTAGCCGCCCCTTGACGGCTCTACTCGAGCGTCTGGGGGATGATGGAGTAAGCCAGTTCGCACCCGGGCTCTACTTGGGGAAGTGATCGCCATGAATAGGAGCAAGAGCAGGTTCGTCTTCGACTTTGCCGAGGGCAACAAAGATCAAAAGGATCTGCTCGGAGGCAAAGGTGCCAACCTTGCCGAGATGGTTCGTTTGGGGCTGCCGGTCCCGCCAGGGTTCATCGTGACCACCGAGGCGTGCACGGAGTACTTCGCTACAGGTGACTTCCCTGCTGGTCTCGACGAGGAGATCAGTGCTCACCTCGCCGCCTGTGAAGCCGCAATGGGCAAGACGCTCGGTGAGGCCAATGATCCGCTGCTGGTTGCAGTCAGATCCGGCGCGAAGTTCTCCATGCCCGGCATGATGGAGACAGTCCTAAATGTCGGTCTCAATGATGAGTCCGTGCAGGGGCTGGCGACGGTGGCAGCTGACCCGCGCTTTGCTTGGGACTCCTATCGCCGGCTGCTTCAGATGTTTGGATCCACCGTGCTCGGGGTCGACGCAGAGTACTTCTCCGCGGCTTTGGGGGAGCAGTTGTTGGATCAAAGAGTCGACAAAGATCAAGAGCTCTCCGTGGCTTCGCTGCAGGCGCTGGTGGCGTCGTACAAGGCGATCATTCGAAACCATGCCGGCCGAGATTTTCCGCAAGACCCTCGTGAGCAACTCGACTTGGCGATCAGGTCGGTCTTCGACTCGTGGAATACCGACCGTGCTCGGCTCTACCGCAGACAGGAGAAAATCCCGGAGGATCTCGGTACTGCGGTGAATGTCTTGGCGATGGTCTTCGGCAACTTGGGTGATGGCTCTGGCACGGGCGTGGCCTTCACCCGTGACCCCGCAACCGGCAACCAAGGCGTATATGGCGACTATCTGGAAGATGCCCAAGGTGAAGACGTCGTCGCAGGGATTCGCAATACCTTGCCGTTGGCTGCCTTGGAGGCCATCGACAAGGACTCCTATGACCAGTTGCTTCAGATCATGGATACCTTGGAGAAGCATTACCTCGACATGTGTGATGTCGAGTTCACCATCGAGCGTGGCAAGTTGTGGATGTTGCAGACCCGAGTGGGCAAGCGCACGCCGGAGGCAGCCTTCAAGCTCGCTGTGCGATTTGTGGATGAAGGACTCATCGACATGGATGAAGCCTTGCGTCGGGTAAGCGGTGAACAATTGACCAAACTGATGTTCCCCGGATTTGAAGTCAATGCCGCAGTGGACGCCATTGCGACCGGCATGGGGGCCTCGCCAGGGGCAGCCGTCGGCAAGGCAGTCTTCGATTCCGCGACGGCGGTCGCTTGGGCGCAGCGGGGCGAAGACGTGATCTTGGTGCGGCAGGAGACAAATCCCGATGACCTGCATGGCATGGTTGTGGCCAATGGCATCCTGACCAGCCGTGGTGGAAAGACTTCACATGCTGCCGTTGTGGCCAGAGGGATGGGGCGCACGTGCGTGTGCGGCGCTGACGACCTGCAAGTAGACGTCAACGGCAAGTGCTTTTCGCTCCCCGACGGCTCGAAAGTCAGGGAAGGTGAAGTCATCTCCATCGACGGCACCAGTGGCGAAATCTTCCGTGGGGCCATCCCCTTCCATGACTCGATCGTCGTACAGCATTTTGAAGGTTCTGATCATGAAGAGAGTCAATTGGCGACGGCAGTAGCCAGACTGTTGGCACACGCAGATCGAGTACGCCGATTGTCTGTGCGGGCCAATGCAGACACGCCTGAGGATGCGGCCAGAGCTCGCCGATTCGGTGCAGAGGGGATCGGGTTGTGTCGCACGGAGCACATGTTTTTGGGTGAGCGCCGCCAACTCGTCGAAGATCTAATCGTGGCAGAAGACGACCGGGAGCGAGACCTTGCTCTGGAGGCTCTTCTGCCGCTCCAACGCGAAGACTTCGAGCGCATCTTTGCCGCCATGGACGGACTTCCGGTGACGATCCGCCTACTGGATCCGCCGCTGCACGAATTCCTCCCCAACCTGACCGAACTCTCGGTTGAAGTGGCGCTGGCCCGGGAGCAGGGTGCCCCGGATGAACGACTTCGTCGCCTGCTCAGTGAAGTGCAACGCCTGCATGAGCAAAACCCCATGCTGGGTCTGCGAGGCGTACGTCTAGGCATCATCATCCCTGGCCTGTTCGCAATGCAGGCTCGGGCGATCTTGGAGGCTGCTGCTGCTCAGACTGCTCGCGGACTGGAGCCGCGACCGGAGATCATGGTGCCTTTGGTTGCCACTACTGATGAGTTGGCCGTGATCAAGCGCCAAGTCGAGGCCGTCGCTGACTCGGTTAGGCAAGAGACCGGCTATGCCTGCGACTACAAGATCGGCACCATGATCGAGCTGCCCAGAGCTGCACTGACTGCCGGGCAGATCGCAGCCCACGCGGAGTTCTTCTCCTTCGGCACCAACGACTTGACTCAGATGACGTGGGGCTTCAGTCGAGATGACGTGGAGGCAACCTTCCTACCCCATTATCTTGACGAGGGGCTCTTGTCGGTATCGCCGTTTGATTCACTCGATGTTGACGGGGTGGGCGAGTTGGTGCGGATGGGCGTTGAGCGTGGTCGACTAAGTCGACCAGACCTGCGGGTTGGTGTCTGCGGTGAGCATGGTGGCGACCCGGTGAGCATCCATTTCTTTGAAGAGATCGGCCTTGATTATGTATCTTGCTCCCCATTTCGCGCCCCTGTCGCTAGGTTGGAGGCGGGCCGTGCGGTGTTGCTGGCGAAGGGTGCATAGATGACCTATCAGTCCCGGATAGTTTCGCGTCGACGTCCCTTGGGACTGTTTCATTTTGCCGACCCCAGGCACTGGACCCCAACCGACGTGCGGGTCGCCTACGAACAGGGCAGCCAGGCACTGCTTGATGAGTTGATCGTGACTGGCTTCCGGGTCGCGCGCACGCGCCGCTCGACGCGCCGCCTCCAAGAGGTGATCGCCGAAGCTCAGGCCGCGCTCGCGGTGTACGACGAAGCTGGCTGGCTAGCTCAACCGGAGCTGGCCTATGCCGCGCAAGATGCGCCGTCGTCCAATGACCTAGCAATCCGCCCCGGACGCAGTGGTGGCATCGAGTTTGAGCACCTGCAGTTTCCGAGCGGCTACCGGCCGCACCCCGATGATCCTTCGTCTCGGCGCTGGGCGGCGATGGGGGCCAATCGAGATGTTCATGCCTGGGTGCTCAGACACAAGCGGCCTCGCCCTTGGTTGCTAGGGGTGCATGGTGCTGAGATGGGTCGGCCCTTCGTTGACTTCATGCTTTTTCGAGCCAAGTGGATGCATGAAAAGTTGGGTCTCAATGTCGCGCTGCCGGTCATGCCGTTGCATGGTCCGCGGGCTGGAGGAGGGCACTTCCCCTCCGAGGTCACCGCCCACAACGTGCACGGGGTCTTGCAGGCGGTCGCCGATGTGCGGCGTACCCTCGCCTGGATCCGCAATGAGCAACCCGGCCAGCCAATCGGTTTGCACGGCATCTCCTTGGGCGGACACATCAGCGCGATCGTGGCGAGCCTGGAGACTGAGCTGGCCTGCGCGCTGATCGGGGTGGCACCGATGGACCTCGTCTTGCTGCTCGAACGACACCACGGCACTGGGCATGGCCACGACTTGCGCGTGCAGAACTTCGAGTTGGGCGCCCGACTCGGTCAAATGACCACGCCCTTGCGGATGCAGCCCAAACTGCCACGGGAGCGGCGCTATTTCTACGCCGGTGCCGTTGACCGACTCGTGGACTTCGCGGATCATCAGGCCCCGATGATCGCGCACTGGGACTATCCCAAGACCTTGGTCTACAACGGCGGCCATGTCGGCATCGGGATGGCCAAGGAGTTGCCCGGCTTTTGGGCCAGGGCCTTCGCGGAGTCGGGTCTGATCAGGCCCAGGGGTGTGAGCCCTAGCTCCAGCGCTGCTCTGACGGGATGAAGTCCAGACGCCGATCGCCGGTGTAGATCTGCTTGGGGCGGGCGATCTTCTGCTCCTTGTCTTCGGTCAGCTCAACCCATTGGGCCAGCCAGCCAGGAGTGCGACCGATCGCAAATAGCACGGTGAACATCTCTGGCGGGAAGGCCAAGGCCTCGTAGATGAGTCCTGAGTAGAAGTCGACATTCGGATAGAGACGACGCTTGACGAAGTATTCGTCTTCAAGAGCGATCTTCTCCAACTCCACGGCAATGTCGAGCAGTGGATTGGTGCCGGTGACCTCGAAGACGTCATCGCAGGCCTTCTTGATGATCTTGGCCCGAGGATCGTAGTTCTTGTAGACGCGGTGTCCAAAGCCCATCAGGCGTTCTTCGCCGGCCTTGACGCCCTTGATGAAATCGGGGATGTTTTCGGCCTTGCCGATGCGGCGCAGCATCCGGAGTACGGCTTCGTTGGCGCCGCCGTGAAGCGGGCCGTACAGGGCACCGATGCCAGCCGCCACCGAGGAATAGGGGTCAACATGACTTGAGCCCACCGAGCGTACGGCGTTGGTGGAGCAGTTCTGCTCATGGTCGGCGTGCAGGATGAACAGCGTGTCCAGGGCCTTGACTAGGCGTTCGTCTGGCGCATAACGCTGCTCGCTCATCTTGAACAGCATCGACAAGAAGTTCGCGGTGTAGCCGAGATCGTTGTCGGGGTAGATGTAGGGCTTGCCTTGGGCATGCCTGAAGGCCCACGCGCCCAATGTCGGCATCTTGGCGATCATCCGGATGATCTGGATGTGTCGATTGTCGGGGTCGTCGATGTTGTTGGACTCCGGATAGAAGGTCGACAGCGCGCCGACCGAAGCCATCAACATGCCCATCGGGTGGGCGTCGTAGCGGAATCCCTGCATGAAGCCGCGCACATTCTCGTGCACGTAGGTGTGGAAGGTGATCTCATGCACCCACTGCTCGTACTCGGCCTTGGTGGGCAGTGAACCCTTGATCAGTAGATAGGCAACCTCAAGGAAGCTTGCTCCTTCGGCGAGTTGCTCGATTGGATAACCGCGATATTCAAGGATCCCGTGCTCGCCGTCGATATAGGTGATCGCGCTCTTGCAGGAAGCGGTGTTCACGAAGCCGGGGTCATAGGTGGTCAGGCCCGGCTCGTCGTCGATGGTCCTGATCTGGAGTAGGTCGCTGGCCTTGATCGCGCCTTGGCTGATCTCCACCTCATAGGACTTGCCGGTGCGGTTGTCGGTGATCGTCAGTGAGCCATCGGGCTGGGTGCTGTGTGTGGCTTGGTTGTCGTTGGCGGTTGCCACGCGAACTCCTTCTTGGTGTGGCCTCAGCTCCGATGGGTGCCGCTGCCTTCGTCGGATCGGGTCGTGATCACCTCCAGCCTATGACATGGGGCCACGGTCTACCACCGGAAGCACGAGGTTCGGACAACGAGGATGGGCAGGCTGTGGGTCCGCGAACCGCCCATGCCGCTGCCTGTTCGGCGTTACCCTGAAGGGATGCTGAGACGGCCACGAGTGCAGGGGATGCTGGGTGTGGTGATCTCGCTGTGCTTGGCCGTTGCATGGGCCGCGGCATCCCCGGCCTCGGCGGCTGATTCAACAGATCTGGTGCGCGACATCTCGCCGGGGTTGGGGGAGAGCAGTCCAAGAGAGTTCGTGGTCGCCGGGCAGGTTGCCTTCTTCGTCGCTGAAGATCCCACCCATGGTGCTGAGCTGTGGAAGACAGACGGCACACCCGCCGGTACTGCTTTGGTCAAAGACATCCGCTCGGGCCCACTGGGAAGCTCGCCAACCTCCCTGACCGCGCTGGGCAGCACGGTCTTGTTCCGAGCAGATGACGGCAGCGGCGCCAATGGCGCCGAGCTGTGGAAGAGCGACGGCACGAGTGCGGGTACGACGATGGTCAAGGACATCAACGTCGGGGCGGCATCTGGCTCTCCGGATCGCCTTGTCGTCGTGGGCACGAGAGTCCTCTTCGAGGCAGTTGATGCCGGAAACGGTAAGGAGTTGTGGCAGAGCGACGGCACCCTCACTGGCACTTCGATGCTCAAAGACATTCGACCTGGAAGCCAATCAAGCGATCCTGGGCCGATCACGGTCGGCGACGGGGACGGCTTCTTCACGGCAAATGATGGGGTCAACGGGGTGTCTGTCTGGAAGAGCGATGGTACCGAGGCGGGCACCAAGTTGGTGAAGGACATCCCGGCCACCTCATTGACTGCGGTCGGGGATGTGGTCTATTTCGCGGCCGACGACGGTGTCAATGGTGTCGAGCTTTGGCTCAGTGATGGCAACACCAGTGGCACCCAGATGGTCAAGGACATCAACACGACAGGGTCTAGTGGCCCCTCAATGTTGACTGCAGTCGGCGACCAGGTGTTTTTCCGTGCCGACGACGGGACGGGTAAAGGCGCCGAGTTGTGGCGTAGCGACGGCACATCAGTGGGCACCGGGATGGTCAAGGACATCAATCCGGAGGCAAACAGCTCCTACTTGAGCGAGCTCACCGCAGTCGGGGTAGACCTGTTCTTCCAGGCTGACGACGGTGACTCTGGCTCAGAGCTGTGGCGTAGCGACGGCACCGAGTTGGGTACGATGAGGGTACGGGATATCAACCCAGGCTCACCCAGCAGCAACCCGATCCAGCTCACGGCCGTCGGGTCGCAGCTCTACTTCTCGGCCGACAATGGATCAGCAGGTGCGGAGTTGTGGCGCAGCGACGGCTCTGACCAAGGCACCATCATGGTCAGGGATATCAACTCTGGGCCCGGTGGCAGTTTTCCCGTGGGCCTGACTGCACTCGGGCCTGCGTTGTTGTATGCCGCCACTGATGGGATCCATGCCCGAGAGTTGTGGCGTACTGGTCCGCTGCCTGTGTCACCAGTGCACCCGGTGACTCCGATCATCTTCGACGTACATCAACAGGCCGGTGGCCCCAACGCGCGTGCGCAGTTGTCTTTGGTGGCGCCTGCTCCGGGGAGCTTGTCTGTGCGATCGGTGCGCCCAAAGCGCAGGCCACTTGTGCGAGCGGTGAAATCCCCGCTCGCGGCGGGGCGCTCGTCGGTGACCTTGTCATTGACCAGGGCTGGGCACAAGAAGTTGAATCGCAGTTTTGCCAAGGCCAAGCGCAGGGCGAGGGCGACGAAGAATCCCGCTCTGAGAGTCGGGCGGGTGAAGTGCCGGGTGCGGCTCATCTATGTGCCGAATGGGGGAGCCCCGGTGACGGTGGTGGCCAACTTTGAGTTCTTGAAGCGCTGATTTGGCTCTAACTCCTCGCCACAGGTAGTGTTTGTCCTTGCGATTCCTGCCGCCTTGAGGATTTCGATCCGCCAGGCAGACTCCACCCAGCATCGGTCAACCGGTCGTTGGTCGCGGGAGCAGTGTTCGTCAGGCGTCGCAGCAACACCGCTGGTCGGGAACCCCCGACCAGTTACGAACGAGTAGAAGGCAGTAGCGCGTGCGCACATACAGCCCCAAGCCCGGCGACATCCAGCGCGAATGGCATGTCATCGATGCCACCGACATCGTCCTTGGTCGCCTAGCCAGCCAGACCGCAAATCTCCTGCGTGGCAAGCACAAGCCCATCTTTGCGCCCCACGTCGACACCGGTGACTTCGTGATCATCGTCAACGCCTCCAAGGTGGCGTTGTCAGGTCAGAAGGCCACCAAGAAGATGTCCTATCGTCACTCCGGCTATCCCGGTGGCTTGACCGCCACCCCGATTGGTGACCTGCTTGAGAAGGATGCCCGCCAGGCCATCGAGAAGGCCGTTTGGGGCATGTTGCCCAAGAACCGCCTCGGCCGGCAGATGCTCAAGAAGTTGAAGGTCTATTCAGGCCCTGAGCACCCGCACACCGCCCAGAAGGCCAAGCCCTTCGAGATCAAGCAGATTTCCCAGTAAGGACATTCAACGTGGCTGAAAACAACGACGTGACCGAAAACATCGAAGACGACTACACCGTCAACGAAGAGGGCGTTGCCTACTCCAGCGAGAGCGCACCGACCCCTGACACCCCCGCCCGCGTGGCCAATGTGGCCCCAGCGGCCGCAACCGGTCGCCGCAAGGAGGCCGTGGCTCGTGTCCGGATCATCCCCGGCACCGGCCAGTGGACCGTCAACGGGCGTGCCCTTGACAACTACTTCCCCAACAAGCTGCACCAGCAAGTGGTCAACGAGCCCTTCGTCACCACGCGCATGGAAGGCCGCTTCGACGTGATCGCCCGCATCGACGGTGGCGGCATCACCGGCCAGGCCGGCGCCTTGCGCTTGGGTGTGGCTCGTGCGCTCAATGCTGTTGACGTCGAGGCCAACCGTGCCCTGCTGAAGAAGGCTGGCTTGTTGACTCGCGATGCTCGCATCATCGAGCGCAAGAAGGCTGGCTTGAAGAAGGCCCGTAAGGCTCCGCAATACAGCAAGCGCTGATCTTGGCGGCGCTGCGCGCTGCCATGGGCATCCTGGCCGACAGGGGTGTGGTGACCAGATGAGCAAGAAACTCTTCGGTACCGACGGGGTGCGGGGTCTGGCAAACGAGACCCTCACCGCCGAGTTGGCGCTGGATCTGTCGGTTTCGGCTGCCCACGTGTTGGCCGAACTCGGCACCTTCGAGGGCCATCGGCCACTGGCAGTGGTCGGGCGGGATACCCGGATTTCGGGGCAATTCCTCGAAGCCGCAGTTGTGGCTGGTTTGGCCTCCGCTGGTGTCGACGTACTTCTCCTGGGAGTGCTGCCGACTCCAGGGGTGGCTTGGCTGACCGACTCGCTCGGTGTCGACCTGGGAGTCATGCTGTCTGCCTCGCACAACCCGATGCCTGACAATGGCATCAAGTTTTTGGCCCGCGGCGGAGAAAAGCTAGACGACCTGATCGAACGCCAAATCGAGAGCCGCCTCGGAGAGCCCTGGGATCGCCCGCTTGGCGAGAAGATCGGCAGAGTGATCACCCATGACACCGCAGTGGAGGAGTACGCCGCACACCTGACATCCACGGTCGGCTCGCTGGCGGGGCTGCGCGTCGTACTCGATTGTGCCCATGGGGCCGCCTACGAGGTCGGCCCCAAGGCATTTGCCGATGCCGGGGCCGAAGTGATCGCGATCTGCAATGAGCCAGATGGGTTGAATATCAACGAGGGTTGCGGGTCGACTCACCTGGAGCTCTTGCAGGCAGCCGTCGTAGAGCACGGCGCGGATGCTGGCTTTGCGCTCGACGGTGATGCTGACCGATGCCTGGCCGTGGCGGGCAATGGTGAGCTCGTCGATGGAGACCAGCTCATGGCCATCTTGGCCCTCGCGATGAAGGATCGTGGGGTGCTCGCGCACGACACCGTGGTGGCCACGGTAATGAGCAATCTGGGCTTTGTGCAGGCCATGAAGGCCGCCGGAGTCGGGGTACGCCAGACCAAAGTCGGCGACCGTTATGTGCTTGAGGCAATGAAGATAGACGGCTTCACCTTGGGCGGTGAGCAGTCTGGGCATGTGATCATGAGCGACCACGCCACCACCGGTGATGGGCTCCTGACCGCACTGCACATCGCCGACCGGATGAAGCAGACGGGCAAGTCCTTGGCCGACCTCGCTGCAGTGATGACTCGGCTCCCACAGGTCTTGATAAATGTTTCTGACGTCGACAAGTCGCGCGCAGACGACGACTTCGTGCTGGCCGCAGCAGTCGCCAAGGCCGAAGCCGAGTTGGCCGATGGTGGTCGGGTGTTGCTACGACCCTCGGGCACGGAGTCCTTGGTGCGGGTGATGGTCGAGGCTCAGACCGCCGACCAGGCTCAATCGATCGCCGAACGACTGGCAGAGGTTGTCAAGCAACAACTCGCGCTATGACCGCGCCGACGACCAATCGCACATCACAGCAGGGCGCTGATCTCATCGGCCACTTCAGAGGGATGAGTCAGCTGCACCTGGTGCGGCGCACCACGGAGTACGACGTGCCGCACCCGGAGTGCGGTGCCTTCGCGGCGTAGGGCCCGCACCACACCGTCTTGTTGACGTGCCCATGACCTCGACCAATTGTGTGAGGGCAGTGCAGTGATCACCGTGACGGCGATCTGGGGCAACGGATGACTCTTGCGCAGGGTCAGGAGTTGCTCCTGCCATGGCTCGTAGTTGGCCAAATCGCTGGCCAACAAATCCCAGGTGGCGCCCGCGGCGGCCAGTCGATCTGTCGCCGGTCTGCGATCATGGTCGACGCTGGCAGAGCGGGGCTCAGTCATCTTGTGGATCAACGGCCCAACGATTGGCCGTGCTCCCAGTCGTTGCAAAGTGTTGTTGAATCGCTGGAACTCGCGCGGGATGGCGCGCTCTGTGATGGAGCTGAGCGTGGTGGGCCTGGTGGCCACGCTGCCATCGACCAACACCAGACCACTGACGAGCTCTGGCCTGAGCCGGGCCAATGCTTCAGCCACGAAACCACCCATCGAGTGGGCCACGAGCACTGCTGAGTCGCTTGGTTGGCGGTCGATGATCTGTGCCACCCCATTCGCAGCAGTGGCTAGCGAGGTGAGGCCTTCGGTCCGTTGCACAGACACAACATGGGCCCTTTGGTGGAGATGGTGAGCGATCGGCAACCACTCTGACCAAAGCCCGCCCGCGCCTCCCAAACACACGACGAGGGGCTGGTCTGGGAAGTCCGCGAGGAGGTGTGGCTCAGCGATCATCGGCGGGTCATTTGCCGATCGACTTCAGATGGTGGGGCACGTAGAGCAGCCACAAGACCGCCAAGAACACCTGCGTGCGCTGGGCCAGGCCAAGCGCGTCGGGGCCGGGCAGGGCGAAATATTCGAAGGCAACGATCTCCCACATCGTCCAGACAGACGTGGCCAATAGCAGGATCGCCAGTGTCCACGTGACCCAGGTCTCTGGCACCTGTCGGTCGTGATGGGCCAGGGCCATCGCCAGCGCCACCGAGGCGATCAGGAGGAAGAGTCCGGCCAGGGTTGAGGTGATGTTGTGGATGTTGTGGCTCAGCGGCACTGCGAAGGCCGCATCTCGCTTCTCGCACACCGGGTCATTGGTCGGGGTGCAACTCATCGGGAAGATCGCATCCAACATGGTGGACAGGCCAAAACCAGCGATCGACCAGCGCCCTACTCGCCACCAGGCTGGCGTAGCCGGTGCCCGCCAAAGCCACATTGCAGCGAGCAGAGTGGCTCCGGCGAAGGCATCGCTGAGCCGGAAGAGCCGTGCGAAGGGTTGCCCTTCAGCGTACAACTCCGAGACGAAGGAGGTGCGTGGTGAGAGCTCGGAGCCGACCCATGGGGCGATCACCCAAGTGGAATAGGCGAGTGCGGCGACATAGAACAGCGCGATTATGAGTGAGCGCCGACGGTCAGGATCCATCGCGGCTCAGTCAGCCTTCAGCCACGAGTGCTCGCACGACCTCGGGGAGCTTCGCTGCCACCTGCATTGGGGTGAGCGGCCCGCCGCCACCTGCCAGACCGGCGGCTGCGCCATGAAGCCATGACCCCACGCTGGCCGCATCGAAGGGCTCGAGCCCCGCGGCCAGTAGCGACCCGATCACTCCGGTGAGCACATCGCCAGCCCCAGCCACGCCCAGCCACGACGAGCCGATGGTGGTGACCCGTGCTCGCCCGTCAGGCCTGGCGATCAGGGTGTGGTGCCCCTTGAGGAGTACGACGCATTCGAATCGGGCCGCGGCCAGCCGCGCGTAATGAAGCTGCGCTGCCTCGATCTCAGCCCGCTCGACAGCAAGCATCATGGCGAGCTCGCCAGCATGTGGGGTGAGTACGACGGGCATCGGCAGCGGCCCGGAGACGTGCTGCAGGGCGTCGGCATCGATCACCAGGGGTACGCCGTCGGTCAATGCCGCAGCCAGGGCACTACCTGCTTCTTCGGCGGCACCGGAGCCAACGGCCCATGCCTGGACCCTGCCCGGGCCGACGACGACCTCGGGATGTGCGGTTAGTACTTCGCTGACCGCGCTGCCGACATAGCGGACCATGCCGATCAGGCCCTGGACTGCTGCGGCCGTGCACAGCACTGCCGCGCCTGGATAAGTGCTGGAGCCAGCTCTGATCCCCAAGACCCCGCGGGTGTATTTGTGGTCGCTTGCGGACGGCAGCGCGATGAGCTCGGCGACATCACTGGTTTGAAATGACTCCACTGCTGCGGTCGGGAGATCAAGCCCGATGTCGACGATCTCGACGCTGCCGCATCGAGACGCTGCTGGCTCAACGAGATGGGCGACCTTGTGGGTGCCAAAGGTGACGGTCAGGTCTGCACAGACCGCCGCCCCATCCAGACAACCAGTGTCGACCTCGACGCCGGAAGGCACATCCACGGCGATCACTGGACACTCCGGGAAGAGCTCGAAGGCCTGCTCGGCATCGGGTCGCAGACCGGGTTTGCCGCCGATGCCCACAACTGCATCGACCACCACGTCAGGGCGCTTGGTCTCGGTCGGGGCTACGATCTGGCCCCCTGCAGCAAGGAAGGCCGGCATGCCCGTCGGGTGCGGGACGCCTGACAGGCAGATCGCCTCCACTGCAGCACCTCGGCGCGCGAGCATGGCGCCGGCCCAAAGGGCATCGCCGCCGTTGTCACCAGAGCCGACCACCAACAAGACGCGGGCGCCGTAGGTGTGACCGAGGAAGTCGCTGATGGCCGTCGCCAAGCCCAGCGCAGCCCGCTGCATCAGGGTGCCTTCAGGCACCTGGGCCATCAACGCTGCTTCTGCGCGGCGTACTTGGTCGACCGTGTGGGCGTAGCGCATCAGGACTCCAAGACCACCATGGCCACTGCCACTCCGGCGTCATGCGAGATCGACAGGTGGGTGCGGCGTACGCCAAGCTCACTGGCCCGAGCCGCCACGCTGCCGCTGAGGACGAAATGGGGTTGCCCGTTGCTGGTCACTTGAGCATCGTGCCATGACAAGTCGCCCGGCGCCCCCATTGCTTTTGCGAGGGCCTCCTTGGCCGCGAATCTGGCCGCCATCGACTCGAGAGGCAACTCGACCTCGGCCGGTGTGAGCAAGCGATCACGGAGCGTCGGGGTGCGCTCGATGGCGGCTGCGAAGCGGTCGAGGGCAACCACATCGACCCCGATCCCGATGATCACTCGACAGTGACCGACTTGGCTAGATTGCGGGGTTGATCGACGTCATTTCCAAGCAGCGTGGCCAGCTCGCAGGCAAAGAGCTGCAGCGGGATCAGCGCCACCACCGGCTGCAGGATGGTTGGTACGACGGGTAGCTCGATCAGCTCGTCGGCAAAAGGCTTCACACTGTCGTCGCCTGCCTCGGCCAGCACGATCGTCTTTGCGCCACGCGCGCGGATCTCCTGGATCGCCGAGATCATCTTGTCGTGCAGTTGGTCGCGTCCCTTGGGGGGTACGACGCAAAAGACCGGCAAGCCTTCCTTGATCAGCGCAATCGGCCCGTGCTTGAGCTCACCGGCGGCAAATCCTTCGGCGTGGATATAGGCGAGTTCCTTGAGCTTCAGGGCGCCTTCGAGGGCCACCGGATAGCCGGCATGGCGCCCCAGGAACAGGATCGAGGAAGCATCAATGTGGTCACGGGCGAGTTGATAGACGGTCTCGGCATCGTCGAGCACTGCTTGCACCTTGTCGGGCATCTGCCCCAGCGCGGAGATGGTGTTGGCGATCTCGTCGCCGTAGAGCGTGCCACGCACCTGAGCCAGATAGAGGCCGAGCACATAGCAGGCGATCAGCTGAGTGATCAGGCCCTTGGTGGAGGCCACGGCGATCTCCGGGCCAGCATGGGTGTAGATCACGGCGTCGGACTCACGAGGGATCGTGGAGCCGTTGGTATTGCAGATCGCCAGTACCTTGGCGCGCTGTTGACGGGCATACCTGATCGCCATCAAAGTGTCTGCGGTCTCACCCGACTGGCTGATCGCGACCACCAAGGTGTTGCGGGTCAAGATCGGGTCGCGATAGCGGAACTCATGAGCCAGCTCGACCTCGCACGGGATCCGGGTCCAGTGCTCGATCGCATATTTGGCGACCAATCCGGCGTAGTGGGCGGTGCCGCAACCGATCACCACGATCCGGTCGACGTCGCGGAGCTCGCCCTCGCTGATCCGCACTTCATCGAGCTGGAGGGTGCCTTCTGGTGTGTGGCGACCCAGCAGCGCATCGCTGATCACTTCTGGCTGCTCGAAGATCTCCTTGCGCATGAACCAGTCGTAGCCGCCCTTCTCAGCGGCAGACAGATCCCAATCGACGTAGTACTGCTTGCCGGTGGCTGGAGTGCCGTCGAAGTCGGTGACCTCGACGCTGTCACGAGTGATCGTCACAACCTGGTCTTGGGCGAGCTCAAGGGCATCACGGGTGTGCTCGATGAAGGCGGCCACATCGGAGCCGAGGAAGTTCTCGCCCTGGCCGAGGCCGACCACGAGCGGCGAGTTGCGGCGTGCGGCAACGACCCGCTCAGGGTCATTGGCGTCGATGGCCACGAGTGTGAAAGCCCCCTCCAGCCGGCGACACACCTGTTGCATGGCGGTGGTGAGGTCGCCGGTCTCTGCGACAGTTCGCTCCAACAGGTGCGCGGCGATCTCGGTGTCGGTCTCGGAGATGAGATCAGCGTTATCGCTCTCCAACTCCTCGCGGAGGGTGGTGAAGTTTTCGATGATCCCGTTGTGCACCACGGCCACGCGGCGCTGCTGGCCAAGGTGAGGGTGGGCATTGACGTCATTGGGCGGGCCATGGGTGGCCCAACGGGTGTGGCCGATGCCGATCTGTGCCTTGGGGAGGGGGTTCTCGGCGAGGGAGTCGACCAGATTGGCCAGCTTGCCGGCCTTCTTGTCGGAGACGATCGAGCCCTCGGAGATCATGGCTATGCCGGCTGAGTCATAGCCTCGGTATTCCATCCGACGCAGACCTTCAATGATGATGCCGGAGGCAGATTGCTCTCCGACGTAGCCGACGATTCCACACATGAGCCAGAGTCTAGTGGGCACCGTGGCTTGGCATTCATTACAGTGAGGGCATGGCCACTGCTCCCCACGAAGCAGATCTTTCGCGCCCGGGTGGAGGAGATGGCTCACCCTATGTCGAGTTGGAGCGCGATGCATGGGCTGCTTTGGGCGCCCAGACTCAAAATCCGCTTTCCCACGAAGAGATCGTCAGGGTGCGTGGTCTGGGGGATGAGCTCGACCTGACTGAGGTTGAGGAGGTCTATCTGCCGCTGTCTCGCCTGCTCAGCATGTACGCCGAATCCGCCGGTGCCCTGCACCGCCGTCAGTGGGACTTCCTGCAGCGGCCACAGCCACCGCGGACCCCATTCGTGATCGGGCTGGCTGGCTCGGTGGCGGTCGGCAAGTCGACCATCGCGCGCGTCCTGCGCGAAATGTTGGCTCACTGGCCCGAGCATCCTTCGGTCGCCCTGGTCACCACTGATGGCTTCCTGCATCCAAATGCAGAGCTCGAACGCCGCGGGATCCTCAATCGCAAGGGCTTCCCGGAGTCATATGACCGCAAGGCCTTGATGAAATTTGTGATTGACATCAAGTCAGGGCGCGATCGCGTGGAGGCGCCGGTCTATTCACACCTCACCTATGACGTGATGCAAGAGCGTTTGGTGATCGAGAAGCCCGACATCGTGATCGTCGAAGGGCTCAATGTGCTCCAACCGGCGGCCATCCGGGCCGATGGTCGAGCCGGACTTGCGATCAGCGACTTCTTTGACTTCACGGTGTACGTCGATGCCGCCACTACCGATATCCGTAGGTGGTACACCGAGCGTTTCTTGAAGCTGGTCGACACTGCTTTTCGCGATCCGGCTTCGTATTTCAGTCGCTATGCCGACCTGAGCCACGACGAGGCAGTGGCCCAGGCCAATCAGATCTGGGACTCAATCAACGGCCCCAATCTCGTGCAGAATGTCTTGCCCACCAGGTCGCGGGCCTCGCTTGTGCTGCGCAAGGATGCAGACCACTCTGTACGATGGGTACGCCTGCGCAAGTTGTAGCCGACCCTGCTCTCAGCTCAAAGGTCCAGTTAGCGTAGTTTGCGCTCAGAACACGATGCCAGAGACTCTTTATGGGGGGACGATGAACACTCTTTCAATCTTTCGCAGGACCGTGATCGGGATGCTGGGCCTGACCTTGGCGATGACTTCGGTCGTTCTGATCGCACCCTCGGCTTCTGCTGCCACCGTTCAAGTGCCGACCTGGATAAAACTGCA
This sequence comes from Nocardioidaceae bacterium, assembly GCA_020636935.1. Taxonomy (GTDB): domain Bacteria; phylum Actinomycetota; class Actinomycetes; order Propionibacteriales; family Nocardioidaceae; genus Marmoricola. The sequence continues at coordinate 19,277 of JACJWW010000009.1, read as the reverse complement.
GACCATTGCCCCAACGCCAGTGGGCGGGACGCAGCAGATCCAGGGCCAGGTCATCGGCACCTTGGGTGGTGATCAGGGCTATGTCGACGTCGGCACCGTGACTGTCCTGCGGCAATTGAGTGGGGAGCCGGGCATGACCACGATCGGCTCCACGCCTGTTGGATCTACCTTCTCGCTGTCGGTGCCTGCTGTGCGAAATGCCACCTATCAGGTTGTGTACTCGGGCGGCACTGAGAGTAGCTTTGGCAATTTGTACAAGTATTCGCCCTCTTCGACTGTTGCCCAAGGCCCCGTGACCCGTGCCGTGGGCCTGCGATTCCCTGCTCGTTTCCGTGGCTCGGCCAGGATCCGGATCGCTGTTTCGCCGTCGTACGCCAAGCGCTTTGTGACGGTCCAGAAGGATCCCAGTTGCTCTTCTGCTTGGCGCCCTGCAGGCCGGGTCAAGACCAACAAGTTCGGCGTTGCGGTCAAGAAGCTACGAGTGCCTAGAGGGCAGATCTGCCTCAACTTCGTGGTGCCCGGGGATGCCAACTACGCCCAGAGCGCCGACGCTGTGCGCGGCTGGCGCGCCTGAGGATCAGCGACCCTTGAGCGCCATAGGCTGGACGTGTGCTGCATCTGCGACTGCGCGTCCCGCCTGATCTGCTCGACACAGTCGTCGACGATCTGACCCAAGAGCCCACTGTTACCAATATGGGTGTCGTGCCCGATGGCTACATGCACCCGCAAGGCGCCTTGGTCTTCGCTGATGTGGCGCGTGAGAACGCCACTCCGGTCATCGGTCGGCTGCGGGATTACGGCTTGGAGCGTGAGGGCGCCATCGCAGTTGACCCTGTCGACACGATGCTCTCTCGCGACGCGGAGCGCAGCGAACGCATGGCTCCCGGGTCGCCTGATGATGGCGTGGTCTGGGTGCAGGTGGAGCAGAAACTGCGTCGCGATTCGCAGTTGTCGATCGCGTTCGTGGCCTTCATGACCCTTGCCGCCTTGATCGCAGGTGCAGGCCGGATCCTTGACCAGCCCATCTTGATTGTCGGCGCCATGGTGGTGGGGCCGGAGTTTGCGCCGATTGCAGCGATCTGCTTCGCCCTGTCTCGCCCTAGGTTGGCGATGATCCCCCAGGCCGTGGTTTCCATGCTTGTCGGTTTTGGGGCAGCTGTCCTGATCGCTACGGCGATCTGGTTCATTGCTTTCCAGTTCGGCGCCTTCACTGCTGATCAGGCGGCCACTGGCGCGCACACGGACTTCATCATCAAGCCCGATGGGTGGTCACTCGTGGTCGCGGTCTTCGCGGGCGTGGCCGGCACTTTGTCGCTGACCACGGCCAAGTCAGGACCACTGGTGGGGGTGTTCATCTCGGTGACCACCATCCCGGCCGTTGGTGCTGCTGCCGTCTGCATCGCTGCCGGCATGTGGGATGAGGTTTGGTCCTGCGTGGCTCAACTAGGCATCAATATTGTGGGCATGATCTTGGCCGGCGCGATCGCGCTGTTCCTTCAACGAATCGCCTGGACCTGGGTCGCCAAGCACTCGACTCGGTTGCGGGCCGCACGCAACGCAAGGGCCGAAAGCCTCATTATTTAGGGGGATCTGTGTGACGGATCGCGCGCATTTGTAAAGATTGAAGGGTCATGAACGCCAAATCAGTGGGGTCCGCTCACCTCGCAACGATCTGTGTGGACGAGGTGGCAATCGCTGCCAACGTCCGCACTCTTCGTTCTGCCGTGGGGTCAGGTGTGGCCATGATGAGTGTGGTCAAGGCTGATGGCTACGGGCATGGCATGGGCTCGGCTGCCCGCGCCGCTCGCGCAGGGGGCGCCGAGTGGCTTGGCGTGGCCACACTCGATGAGGCGCTGGAGTTGCGCCGTACGGGGGACACAGGACGGGCGCTGTGCTGGCTGGCTGAGCCCGGTGCTGATTTTGGGTCAGTGATCGCTGCGGGAGTCGATGTCACAGCTTCAAGTACTTCACAACTGCGCGAGATCGCTGATGCGTGCTCTGGTGGTGTCGTCGGACGGGTGCAACTCAAGGTCAACACCGGCCTGTCGCGCAATGGCGCCCCCGAGGCTCAGTGGGCTGAGTTCTTTGCGCTGGCCAAGTCATTGCAGGATCAAGGAAGCATCATCGTCACGGGTCTGTGGTCGCACTTTGCTTGTGCCGATGAGCCTGACCATCCGGCCAATGAACAACAAGAATTGGTCTTCCGTACGGCGATCTCCCACGCAGAAGCGATCGGGTTGGAGCCAGAGTTCAAGCACATCGCCAACTCGGCAGCGACATTGTGGCGCCCCTCTGCGCGCTTCGACCTGGTCAGGTGTGGGATCAGCATTTATGGCTTGAGCCCAAACCCGCAGATCGCGTCGAGTCGTGACCTGGGGCTCACCCCAGCGATGACGGTCAAGGCCACGGTCGTCAATGCGATGGATCTTCCCAAGGGGGCTGGTGTTTCCTATGGGCACACCTTCGTGACCGAGCACCCGACCCGCGTGGCCCTGGTGCCTATGGGTTACGCCGAAGGTATCCCCAGGCATGCCTCAAACCAAGCCCAGGTTTGGCTCAACGGCCAGCGCGCCGACCTGCTTGGGCTTGTGTGCATGGACCAAATCGTGGCTGCGGCCCCTCGGGCGCAGATCGGCGACGACGTGATCGTGTTTGGGCCAGGCGATCACGGAGAGCCCACGGCAGATGAATGGGCTGCGTGGTGCCAGACCATCAATTACGAGATCGTGACCCGCATCGGGGGGCGGGCCAAACGCGTTGTCATGACACCGAGAGTGCAGGAGGGATCATGAGCGCCAACAGTCGGATCGGATATGCGCTGGGCAGCGTCGGTGCCGCAGCGGCAGCAGCACTAGCCACCGGCGCAGTCGTCGAGCGTCGAGTGGCCCGCACTCGTGAGAGCTCTGGGGTCGAGCGGCTGGGGGGCCTTCGCTCCGAACCGATCCCGGTGATCTGCGATGACGGTCTGCTGCTCCATTGTGAGGTCGATGAGATTGCGCCCTACAAAGCGCGCTCCCGGTCTCGCAAGCGCGATGACATCACAATCGTCTTTGCGCACGGCTATTCGCTCAATCTCGACTCGTGGCACTACCAGCGCAGGGAGTTTCGCGGTAAATATCGGATGGTCTTCTATGACCAGCGCTCGCACGGTCGCTCGCCCAAGTCTGATCGCGAAAATGCCAATATCGACCAACTCGGCGATGACATGCTCAGCGTGATCAACCGGGTTGCCCGCAAGGGCAAAGTGATCTTGGTCGGTCACTCGATGGGTGGGATGAGTGTCTTGGCCTTCGCTGAACGGCACCCAGAGGTGTTCGCCAAGCGTGTGGTGGGCGCGGCCTTGGTGGCGACCACCGCCGGTGACCTCAAGGTGCACAAGATCTTGAGCAAGTGGATACCGGACTTGCTCGGGACCATGGTGGCTCCTCGGTTGATCAAGGCCCTGGCCAGCGCACCTGACCTGGTCGACTCCGCGCGCAAGTCTGGCTCAAATATCGGCTATATCGTCTCCGATCTCTTCGGCTATGGAGACTTCGCCAACCCGGCGCAGATCGAGTTCTTGAATGCCATGCTCGACGGCACTCCGATGGAAGTGCTCGCAGAGTTTTTCCCGAGCTTCTCCGCACTCAACAAATACGACACCTTGGCTTCCTTTGCCGACAAGCCGACCGTGGTCTTGTGTGGCACCGCTGATCGGATCACCGACATCAGGCACTCCAGACGGATGGCCGAGCTGATCCCGGGCTCGCGGCTGGTGGAGTGCCCCAAAGCTGGTCACATGGTGATGATCGAGTGTCAAGATGACGTCAATGAGGCGATCAGCTGGCTGGTGGAGCAGGCCGGTTCGTGATTGAGGTTGTGGTCGTTGACCAAGAGCGGGCTGTCGAGGTGCTTGGTGTCATCCAAGATGCCTTCGGCAACCGACCTGTCCTCGACCCCCCAGCCACGGCGCTTGAGGAGACCGAATCCTCGATCGCCAAAGCACTTGCCGACTACGGCGGACTCCTCGCCCTCGATGGGGTGCACCCCGTCGGCGCCTTGCTCTTCTCTGACCTGGAAGACTGGCTGGGCCTACGACGCGTTGGTGTGGTGGCTGCGGCCCAGGGCAAGGGAGTGGCCACCAAGCTCGCGATGACGGCCGAGGCAGTTGGTCAGGCGCGCGGCCATGTGGGCCTTCAACTCCAGGCGCGAGTGGAGTTGCCCAAGACTCAAGAATTCTGGCAGCGCCAGGGCTATGTGGAAGCCAGCCTTGTCGGTCCGCAGATCACGATGCGCAAACTCCTCCCGGTCACACTGGAGCTCCCAACTGCAGAGCTCACCAAGAGGTGGGGCCTGGAGTTGGCTGCGGAGCTCGAGCCCGGCGACCTGGTGATCCTCACCGGTGACCTGGGGGCCGGCAAGACCACATTCACCCAAGGGCTCGGCGAGGGGCTCGGCGTACGAGGTGCGGTGACTTCGCCGACCTTCGTGATCGCTCGAGTGCACCCATCCTTGGGTGCCGGGCCGGCGCTGGTGCACGTGGATGCCTACCGGCTCGGAGGCGCAGCTGAGCTGGACGACCTCGACCTCGACACCGACCTCGATCAAGCAGTGACAGTGGTCGAGTGGGGTGAGGGCCTGGCCGAGGCCCTAGCCGAAGACCGCATCGAGATTGACCTGCATCGTCGCGATGACGACGTACGAGTCGCCACCATCACCCGGATCGGACGACGGTGGGTGAAGCCATGATCAGACTCGGCATTGACACCTCGACGTCACTGGTACAGGTGGCCATCTGCTCAGGAGTCGAACCGCTTGCAGTTTTCGACAGTGCCAGCAATATGCGGCACGGAGAAGACTTGGCTCCAGCGATTGCCAGCACGCTGACCCAAGCTGGGCTGATGGTCTCTGATTTGGAGGAGATCGTGGTTGGTGTCGGTCCGGGGCCATTTACCGGCCTTCGCGTCGGCCTGGTGACCGCGCGCACCATGGGATATTCCCTCCAAGTGCCGGTCGTGGGGGTCTGCAGCCTCGATGTGATCGCTGCTGATGTGCAGGCTGAGGAGTTCTTGGTGGCCACCGACGCCAGGCGCAAAGAGGTCTATCTAGCCAGCTATCGCAATGGCCTCCGGATCGACGGACCCGCTGTTGTAAAGCCGGCCGATGCTGCCAGCGACCAGTTGGTGGCCGGTGAGGGAGCTCTGATGTATCCAGAGCAGTTCCCCAATGCGGTGACCCCAAGCCATCCCTCAGCAGCCTCACTCTGCAGGGTCGTCGACCAAGATGCGGTGATCAGACTCGATCCTGAACCCCTCTATTTGCGGCGCCCCGACACAATGGCGCCCCGACCGCCGAAACGAGTGAGTTGATGAGCCAGCGACCAGCCACTCCGGCTGATCTTGATGCCGTGCTCGCCTTGGAGCAGGAGTGTTTCCCCGACCCCTGGGGCGAGCAACTCATCGCCCCTGGCCTCGCCGGCGAATTGCCCACAGTGACCTATCTGGTGAGCGAAGATGCCGATGGCGTGACCGGCTATGTGGTGGTGTCGATCGCAGGTGACATCGCAGATCTGCAGCGCCTTGGCGTGACGCAGCGGGTGCGTCGCACGGGCGTGGCGGGCAAGTTGTTGGATCTGGCGATCACTACCGCGATCATGGCCGAACGGCGCCCACCCGACCGGATGCTCATCGAAGTGCGCGCCGACAATGCCGACGCCTTGGCCTTCTACGCAGCCAAGGACTTCGTCGAGATCGATCGCCGTCCGCGCTACTACTCTGACGGCAGCGATGCGGTGATCCTGCGGCGCTCCTTGGGGCTTGGTTGTGGAGGCCGACGTGGCTGAGCAACCCTTGGTGCTGGGCATCGAGACGTCGTGTGACGAGACGGGCATCGGCATCGTCTCTGGCCATGACCTGCTGGCAGACGCGGTCGCATCATCGGTCGATGAGCATGCGCGCTTCGGGGGAGTCGTGCCCGAAGTCGCATCACGCGCGCATCTGGAAGCCATGGTGCCCACGATCGAGCGAGCTTGTCAGACCGCAGGGATTTCCCTGCGTGACGTGGATGCGCTCGCGGTCACCTCAGGCCCGGGTCTGGCTGGTGCCTTGTTGGTCGGGGTCGCCGCGGCCAAGGCCTTGGCGCTCTCACTCGACAAGCCGTTGTACGGCGTCAATCACCTGGCCGCGCATGTGGCCGTCGACCAACTCGAGCACGGGGCCCTCCCCGAGCCATGCCTTGCGATGCTGGTCTCTGGTGGCCACTCCTCCTTGCTCAGGGTCGATGACGTGACCGGAGTGATCGACCCGATGGGTGCCACCATCGATGACGCCGCTGGTGAAGCCTTCGACAAGGTGGCTCGCCTCTTGGGGCTGCCCTTCCCGGGTGGCCCGCACATCGACAAGGAGGCCAGATCAGGATCATCGGTGGCGATCGACTTCCCACGCGGGCTCTCTTCGCGACGTGACCTCGAGCGGCATCGTTTCGACTTCTCCTTCTCTGGACTCAAAACAGCAGTCGCGCGTTGGGTGCAAGCCCGCAATGATGCAGGGGAGTCAGTGCCGGTGGCCGATGTGGCCGCATCCTTCCAAGAGGCTGTTTGTGATGTGTTGACCCGCAAGGCCATTGACGCCGCTGTGACCGCAGGTATTGAGGACATTCTGATCGGGGGTGGGGTCGCGGCAAATTCACGTCTGCGGGTTCTAGCCGAGGAGCGAGCCGCAGCACATGGCATCAGGGTCAGAGTGCCCCGGCCGGGCCTGTGCACCGACAATGGCGCCATGGTCGCGGCGCTTGGGGCCGAGATGGTCGCCCGCGGGAGGACTCCCTCATCACTCGATCTGCCGGCCGACTCAGCGCTGCCCGTCACCGACGTACTTGTGTGAGATGCGCAAGCTCATGCAGCCTGTGGAAATCAGCAGCGTGGGTCCGATTTGGTATGTCGTTAAGTATGCTGTTCGAGTATGCTAAATGAATGGGACTGACGACGATCAAGGTCGAAACTGAGCTGCGTGATCGGATCAGCTCGGCTGCGCGTGCTCGCGCACTGACCATCGGGGAGTATCTCGATCAAGTGATCAGCGAAGCCCGCCGTCGTGAGCGTTTGCAGGCCATGGCTGAGGCGATGCGTGCCAACCCGCCAGATCATGGCTACTGGGCCGAGGTTGCGGAGTTTGACACGCTCGAGGTTGAGCCTCGTGACTGATCCACCTGCTCCGATTCGGATGCGGGCCGGTGATGTCTACTGGGTGCGGCCTGACGCGACTGTGGGCCGTGAGCAATCAGGCCGTCGCCCCTTCGTCATCGTTGCCTCTGAGGAATATCTGGAGCTTGTCGACGCCCTAGCCCTTGGGGTGCCGATCACCATGACCGAACGCCGCTGGCCAAACCACGTGCCCGTTGGGTTGCCTGGGTTGTCAGGATTTGCCATGACTGAGCAACTGAGGGCGATTTCCAGGGCGCGCTGCGATGGATATATCGGCCGTATCGACGAGGAGACCTTTGGGTCCATCCGAGAGTGGCTGGCCGACTATCTGGGCTTCTGAATCGGTTGTGGAGCAGTCACTGCCACACCCGTCGCAGAAGTACGACGCTGCGCGAGCCCATGAAGGCCACCACGAAGGCCACCCACAGCCAGATCAGAGACTGGGCGCCGACCACCGCCAACCAGACGAAGGGCGCAAAGACGAGGAGTACGACGAGCCCCGCGACGGCCAGATAACGCCCTTCGCCCGCACCGATCAAGACGCCGTCGAGTACGAAGACCACACCAGCGATCGGCTGCCCGATCGCTGCGACCAGCAGCACGCCCGTGAGTGCCGAGCGGACTTCAGGGTCGGGGGTGAAAGGGATGCCCAGGAAGGGCGACAGGGCGGCCAGCCCGAGACCGGTGATCACGCCGAAGCCCAAGCCCCAGCGCACCATCATCCAGGTGGCCTGTTGGCGTGCGAGTACGTCGCGGGCACCGACGTACTCGCCGATGATTGCTTGGGCAGCGATCGCGATCGCATCAAGAGCGAAGGCCAAGAAGGTCCAGATGGTCATGGCCAACTGGGTGGTGGCGACCTCGACGGTGCCCAGATAGGCGGCACCGAAGGTCATCAACAATAGGCAGGCGCGCAGGCTGAGCGTGCGCAACAACAAGGGAGTGCCAGCATGTGCCGCGCTTCGGAGCCCGGCACGGCTGGGCCGCCAACTCGTCAGCACCCCTTGGCGGCGCCCAGCAACCACAACTGCCCACACCAGCCACACGGCGCTGAAGACTTGTGCGATCACCGACCCGATCGCCGAGCCTGCGATGCCCAAGTCGAGGCCATAGACAAAGACCACGTTGAGGATGACATTGAGGATGTTGCCGACCACGGCCACGTAGAGCGGTGTCTTGGTGTCTTGTAGGCCACGCAGTACGCCGGTCGCGGCCAGCATCACCAGAAGCGGCAGGATGCCCAGCCCAGCGACATGGAGATAGCTCAAGGCCTCGTCGACAACGTCGGTGTCTGCTCCGAAAATGAGGACGAGCGGGCGGGCCCACACGAGCACCAGCGGAGTGCTGACCGCGCCAATCAGCACCGCCAGCCAGATGCCGTCGATGCCCTGGCGAAGCGCGTCCGCGGGGCGACCTGCGCCCATCAGTTGGGCCACCGAAGCGGTGGTGCCATAGGCAAGGAAGATGCACATCGACACCACCGTTGCCAAGACCGCTCCGGCTATCCCGAGGCCTGCAAGTGCGGGTGTGCCAAGGTGGCCGACGATTGCGGAGTCAGCGAGCAGGAATAGGGGTTCGGCGATCAGCGCCAAGAAAGCAGGGATCGCCAATTGCAGGATCCGCCTGCCCTGGGTCTGCCCAACCTGCGATGTCACCGAGACATTGTCGGGCATGTCAATGCTCAGCCTTCGAGCTGATCCACCAATCGAGTCGGTGCGGTGAGCCGATAGGAGGTTTCCACGAGCTCAGCCACCTCGCCCCAGTCGACTCGTTTTGGACTTCCTGCGGGAAGGAAGCTCAGGCCGACCCAGCCGGCTGCCCCGACATAGGCGGGCGTGAAGAAGTGCTCCAACTGCAATAGCGCTGGTTGTTCGACAGGATCGGCCTTGATCAGTACTGCGCAGCGCGCCAACTGCGCATAGTGATCACCCTTGATCGACCCGCCAAAGATCGCGAAGACCTTCTTGGTGTAGAAGTTCGGTCGACCATGAGAGATCTTTTCCATCGCTTCAGGTAGGTCCAGGCAGATCTGGCGAAGGCGCGCGAGATAGGGATCGTCATCGTCGTACATCTGGGGATGACTCATACGGTGAGCCTAGACCCCCGACCTCTCGGTCCTAGTCGAATCTGAAACGCAGGGTGGGCCAACATCGGGGCAACACGACTATTGTCACCAAGGTGGCGTGTACGACGTACAGCGCGTGACCTTCAACAAGTGGGAGCAAGCAGATGCAGCAGGTCAAAGGGGTAGTGGCCCATGGCAAAGGTGCGCCTGTGCGCATCGAGACGATCAATGTGCCAGACCCAGGCCCAGGTGAAGCCGTAGTCAAGATCTCGACCTGCGGGGTCTGTCACACCGACCTGCACTATCGCGAGGGTGGCATCAACGACGACTTCCCGTTTTTGCTGGGACACGAGGCGGCCGGGATTGTGGAGAGTGTCGGGCCAGATGTCACCAATGTGGTGCCGGGTGACTTCGTGATCCTCAACTGGCGAGCAGTGTGCGGCAACTGTCGTGCATGCCGCCGCGGTGAGCCGTGGTACTGCTTTGCGACCTTCAACGCCACGCAAAAGATGACACTGCAAGACGGCACTGAGCTCACCCCTGCGTTGGGCATCGGCGCCTTCATCGAGAAGACGCTGGTGGCCGCTGGGCAATGCACCAAGGTTGACCCGAGCGCCAGCCCGGCAGCGGTCGGCCTGCTCGGTTGCGGGGTGATGGCAGGTCTTGGCGCAGCGATCAACACCGGGCAGATCGGCCGCGGCATGACCGCTGCGGTGATCGGTTGCGGCGGGGTCGGGATGGCTGCGATCGCCGGAGCCGTGCTCGCTGGGGCCAGCAAGGTGATCGCAATCGACATCGACGACCGCAAACTCAGTCAAGCGGTCGAGATTGGAGCCACCCACACGATCAACTCCAAAGCCCAAGACCCGGTCGAGGCTGTCAAGGAGATCGTCGGCGCCGATGGTGCGGAGGGCGCCGATGTGGTCATCGAAGCGGTGGGGCGGCCCGAGACCTACAAGCAGGCCTTCTATGCTCGCGACCTGGCCGGCACCGTCGTACTCGTGGGCGTGCCGACGCCCGACATGAAGTTCCCCGACATCCCGCTGATCGACGTCTTCGGACGCGGCGGAGCACTGAAGTCGAGTTGGTACGGCGACTGCCTGCCTGAGCGTGACTTCCCGATGCTGGTCGATCTCTATCAACAAGGCCGCCTCGATCTGGATGCCTTCGTCAGTGAAGAGATCACCCTGGATGACGTTGAGGCGGCCTTCGAAAAGATGCATCACGGTGATGTGCTTCGCTCGGTCGTCGTCTTGTGACCCAGGTCAGTCAGATATGGCGCTATCCCGTCAAGGCTCTTGCGGGGGAGCAACTGGAGGCGGTGGAGGTCAACGGCAGGGGGCTGGTGGGGGATCGCTGGTTTGCGATCCACACCGCTGATGGACGCTTGGCGTGTGGCAAGAACGGCAAGCGCTTCAGTCAACACGATGAGGTCTTCGACTTCGCTGCCCGCACCGACCCCGAAGGAGCAGTTTGCGTCACCGGCCGCGGTGGGCAGTGGAGCCCTGGTCAGCCCGAGCTTGACGTCACCCTCAGCGAAGCCACCGGCACGCCCGTGCAGGTCAGACCTGAAGGGCTGGCCCCGCATCATGATGCGATGCCGGTCTCGATCATCGGCACCGCTTCATTGGCGTGGTGTGCACGCGAGTTGCGCGCTGATGCGATCCCGCAGCGACTCCGGGTCAACCTCGTGGTGGAGACCGAGGAGCCCTTTGTGGAGGAGACCTGGCTTGGTGGTCAGATCTGCGTCGGTGGCGTCGTACTCGATGTGATCAGACGCAACCGCCGCTGCCGAGTGATTGACCTCGACCAAAACGGAGCTGGCTCACCAACCCGCTGGCTCAAGCCTCTGGGAGACAAGCGTGATGCGATGATCGCTGTGTACGCCGAAGTGGCCACTCCGGGGCAGATCCGGGTGGGAGATCAGCTGTCCCTACGACCAGGAGTAGAGCAATGACCACCAGGATCGACCACGCCGTGAGCGCTGGCACCTTCAGCCTCGATGGTGAGACCTTCGAAGTCGACAACAACATCTGGGTGATCGGAGACGACCACGAATGCGTGGTGATCGACGCGCCGCACAATGTCGCCGACATCATGGCCGTGGTCGGTGACCGGCGGCTCAAGGCGATCTTGTGCACTCATGCCCACGATGATCACGTGCGAGTCGCGCCCGAGTTGCGCGAGCTCACTGGGGCCCCAATCCATCTTCATCCTGATGATCGGCCGGTCTGGGAGCTCACCCACCCCACGGCGTCTTGGGATCACGACCTCGCAGATGGTCAGGAGATCATCGTCGGTGGCGTCAGCCTCCAAGTGCTGCACACTCCCGGGCATGCCCCGGGAGCCTGCTGCTTCTACGCCGCCGATCTGGGTTGTGTCTTCTCCGGAGACACCCTCTTCAACGGCGGGCCCGGCGCGACCGGCCGTTCATTTTCCGATGAAGGGCTGATCAAGGAGTCAATCCGTACGGCGTTGTTCGCGCTGCCGGACGAGACCGTCGTACACACCGGGCATGGTGAGGACACCTCGATTGGCGCCGAGCGGGCGCGCTCAGCGCACTGGTGAGGACCCGTATGGCAGGCCTGCCCTGGCTACATGCAGACCCAAACTGTTGGTGTCCCGGCGTGGTTCGTGCTGAGTTTGTCAGGCGGATCATTTGAGCTAGAAGGGCGTCACGAGGAAGGCTGTGCCTTGCCCGGGCGCCTTGGTGAGCGCGAGCGTGGCTTCTTTGTGATTGCTCAAAGCGACGGTGGCGTGCGATCGACGTGAACTATGGGTGCAGTTCATTGCTGTGACGCTTGAAGTGCATGGGTGAGCCTCTATGGGTCCCCAGATATAGTCATCCGTCATGTCAACGACCGAGCCATTTGCATCAAGTCGAAACGCCCTCACTCGGGTGACCGGGACAACCATCTTCGTGAGTCGGTGGTTGCAGGCGCCCTTGTATCTCGGCTTGATCTTGGCGCAGGCGGTCTATGTCATCCTCTTCTGGAAAGAATTGGTGCACCTGATCACGGACTTCGGCCATTTGACCGAAGAAGACATCATGCTTGTCGTCCTCGGGCTGGTTGATGTCGTCATGATTGCGAATCTCTTGATCATGGTCATCATTGGGGGCTATGAGACCTTTGTGTCACGCATCAATATGCGTGGTCATCCTGATGAACCCGAATGGCTGAGTAGCGTAAATCCGAATATCCTCAAGGTAAAGCTCGCTATGTCGATAATCGGAATCTCGTCAATCCATCTTCTCAAGACCTTCATTGAGGCGAGATCGCTGGAGCCCAAGGTAATCATGTGGCAAACCCTGATCCATTTGACCTTCGTGGTGTCAGCTGTGGCCTTGGCGCTTATTGACCGGATTGGTCACGGTTCATCGTCCGACAACGGGGCGTCGCACTAGCTCTTTCGTGGGTATGCGCAGCTAGATCAATCGGCTCAAAAGGGCGTTACGAGGAGGGCTGCGCCTTGCCCGCGCACGCGGGAGGGCTGCCCGGAGTTGTTTCTCGCGGTAGGGCACCTGCTCGTTGAACAGATAGGACTTCGCGAATGGGGTCCGGAATGATCCGTCAGAGGTGACATAGGCGATCTCTTCGCGTCAACGAGCCCACCACCCACTCCGGCAGCCACCGCGCCGACCAGGCCTGCTCTGATCACTGCTCCATCGGGTTCGTAGAGGTATTTGCCCAGATCGACGACTTCCTCGTTGCTTTCGTCCTCATCGGTGATCGTGACTAGGCCGCTGTGTGCGATCGCGGTGGCGCGGCGGCGTACGCTCGCCAACCGACCTGACCACAGGGCCGCTTCTTTGACTTCGTCGCCCTTGCTGACCCACTCGGCTTCCAACCCCTCGGGGATCAGCCCGTGGTCAATGCCCTGAGTGGCGCGGATTTTGTGGGTTACGCGGCCGTTGAGCTCTTGGGCGTCGGTGGGGTCTGTGGGCGGGCGTTGATGGTCCGGCCGACCAGGGGGATGGTGATGTCCTGCAGGGGAGCGGGACCGGACGAGCTTCTTGATGCTGACCTTGGTGCGCTTCAGTAGTGGGCGCACGTCGGCGAACACGGAGCCTCGTTCAAGGCTCGTGCCTTATGGGTTGGATGCTTCGCAACACCATTCACCGCGAGGCCACTAGCCACCCCGTGTTAGGACACATCCCACGACCACGCTCAACTACGTAGGGTCAAGATTCCGTGGCCCAAGGTTCAACCCCTTTGGTTGAAGGGCAACAGTTTGCCGTCGGTCAGGCGACCTTGCGGGTCTTACACACGCCGACCATGCGCCGGGAGTCGGCTGCTTCTACGCACCCGATCTCGTCTGCGACTTCTCCAGAAACACCCTGTTCGACGGTGGACCCGGTGCGACGGGTCATATCTACTGCGGTTTCCCAAGAGGCCGGTCGCCATACTTGTGCGCCTTCTTGTTCTTCTTGGCTTTCTTTTTCCTTTTCTTTTTCTTGTCTGCTCGGTCTTGGACGGTGGTGCCGGTGGTGTGGGTGGGGGTGGCTGACACGGTGGTGCCTGCGGGTTGGTTCGGGGTTGCTGTTGCTGGCCCGATTGTGAGGATGGCCATCCCCAGGGCGCTCATCAATAGTGAGGTCAGTATGGCGGTGCAGCGTTTCATGAGTTGTGCCTCATCTCGTGCTGAAGTGATGGCAGTCAAATTAACCGGTGATGCAGAGGCGGGGCAATGGTCTGATCTAGGGGTTTACGTGCCCTAGGAGCGGGAGTAGCGTCGAGACTCAATAGGTTCATGCCCGTGGCCTTTGGGGAGGCATCATGAAAACCATTACGAGAATGATTGCCATCACGTTTGGGACTCTTGCCGCCATCGCAATCAGTGGGTGTGGGTCGAGTGCTGACAAAGAGTCGAAATCAGAGTCACCTACTAGTTCGGAGTCGGCCCTGCCATTGACCCAAACCGGCCCAGAGGGCAATTGGAAACGAATATCGATCGTGAAGTCATTTACCAAACCCGCAAGTAAGAGCAACTTCTTCAGAGGTGTCAAGGTGGGAGACAAGGATCGCGTCCGGGTTGTGTTCAGCGCCTGTGAGGGCGAGCCTTGCAAGGGCACGATGAAGCCAGCAGGCAGGATGACTGCTAACTACGCTTGGGACGGCAAACGGGTCGTCTTGACCTACGACACTCAGGTAGCCGCGAGCCGTCCGGAGCTGTTTTGGGTCTGCAATCCAGAGGATGGCGGGAAGAGCATCCCGATGTGGGAGGTGGTGATGGAGTCCGGCCCAGATGTTCAGGATGAGCTAACCCCGGAGCTTGATGCGCAAGGGCGAATCACTTCCATTAACGGGATCTTCACGACTACGTATGATTTTGGCAAAATGACCCGGGCCAAGACTTTCGATCGCGCGGCATCGATCTGTAGTGGGGGTGAAATTACAAAAGCGGCCGTCTTGGCCGCCATTGGCCCACCCACGGTGAAGGAAATAGCCCACGAGCACACGTTTACCAGGGTGAATTGAGATCAACAACTGATCAGTGGTTGGCGGGTTGAGCCCGGGGGATGGGCTCGTCAGAACGGAGCGACCAGCAAGGCCGTGCCTTGCCCTTGCACTCTGGTGAGCACGAGGGTGGCTTCGTTGTCGCCCTTGAGGTCGAGTCGTTTGCGAAGCTCCTCTGGTGTGATCGCGATGCCGCGCTTCTTGATGGTCAGGCGGCCGATCCCTCGCACACGGAGGGCTGCTCGGAGTTGCTTCTCGCGGTAGGGCACTTCTTCTTTGATCAGATAGGACTTCGCGAAGGGCGTCCGGAATGATTCATCAGAGGTGACATAGGCGATCTTCGCATCAACGAGCCCACCACCGACTCCGGCAGCAACGGCACCGACCAGCCCGGCTCTGATCACTGCGCCATCGGGTTCGTAGAGGCAGCGTCCGAGGTCACGGACTTCTTCGGTGTGCTCGTCTTCATCGGTGAGCGTGGCTAGCCCGGAGTCGCCGATCACGGTGGCGCGGCGGCGTACGCTCGCCAACCGACCCGACCACAGGGCTGCCTCTTTGACTTCGCCGCCCTCGCTGACCCACTCGGCCTCCACGCCCTCGGGGATCAGCCCGTGGTCGATGCCCGGAGCGGTCTTGACGACTGCATCGCGCGCGAACAGTTTGGTGATGAAGTCCCAAGATGGTTGCCAGTCGTCTGGGGTAAACGCGCGTCCCCGCGCCGTACGACGAGCAGGGTCGGCGAAGGCGACATCAAAGGGGTCGAGGTTGATGGTGGTCGCATCGGCGACCATGGTGGCGCCACCGACCCCTGCGGCCGCGAGATTGGCCTGCGCCATCTCGACGCGGAGTGGGTCGAGGTCGATGCCCGCTGCTGTGAGGCCTGCCAACGCAAATGCGATCAAGTCACCGCCGATGCCGCAACCCAGATCGATGACGGTCTCCAGTCCAGCGGCCTGCACCCGGGCTGCTCGATGGCGACTCACGCTGAGGCGGGTGGCCTGCTCCAAGGCGTCGTGGGTGAAGTACATCCCCGTGGCGAAGTCTCCAAACTTCCCCTGCGCCTTGGTGCGTAGCTCGGCCTGGGTCAACGCTGCGGCGACTTGCTCTCCGGTGTACGTGCGACGCAGTTGGCGACCTTCGGGGTCACTGGTCTGGCCTGCCTCGGCCAGAAGTTGCTGACCGCTCTCGGTGAGGAGCCACCTGAAGGTTTCCAAGTCCACGCAGGCAAGACTAGAGCCACCCCGACTGGCACTCGCTTGCGGTGAGTGCTAGTTTTGCCATTGGCACTCTCCCTTCGAGTGTGCCAATCAATCAGCAACCAGATCTCCAGGAAGGTCGATCACTAGTGTCGGTCAACATCAAGCCCCTCGAGGACCGGATCGTCGTACAGCCGCTCGACGCCGAGCAGACCACGGCATCTGGCCTGGTCATCCCCGACACCGCCAAGGAAAAGCCCCAGGAGGGCGAGGTTTTGGCAGTGGGCCCCGGTCGCGTCGACGACAACGGCCAGCGCGTCCCGATCGACGTCGCCGTCGGCGACAAGGTCATCTACAGCAAGTACGGCGGCACCGAGGTCAAGTACGCCGGTGCGGAGTACCTCATCCTCTCGGCTCGCGACGTGCTCGCGGTCATCTCCTGATCATTCAACTTCTGCGGGTTGGGTGCTGCGGTGGCTTCGGCGACCACAGCACCCAACCTGTAACTCTTTGAGGAGCAAACATGCCCAAGATTTTGGAATTCGACGAAGAAGCTCGTCGCTCTCTTGAGCGCGGTGTCGACGCGCTCGCCAATGCAGTCAAGGTGACCCTGGGGCCCAAGGGTCGCTACGTCGTACTCGACAAGAAGTGGGGTGCCCCCACGATCACCAACGACGGTGTGACCGTCGCCCGTGAGGTCGAGCTTGATGACCCGTTCGAAAACCTCGGTGCGCAACTGACCAAGGAAGTTGCCACCAAGACCAATGACATCGCTGGCGACGGCACCACCACCGCGACCGTGCTCGCCCAGGCGATGGTGCACCAAGGCCTGCGCGCGGTCGCTGCGGGAGCCAACCCAATGGGTCTCAAGCGCGGCATGGACCAAGCCGCTGCCGCCGTCACCGAGGCGCTGTCAAAGGCTGCCCGCGATGTCGACGACAAGAACGACATGGCCGCCGTGGCCACCGTGTCCAGTCGCGACGAGCGGATCGGTGAACTCCTCGCCGAGGCCTTCGACAAGGTCGGCAAGGACGGTGTGATCACCGTCGAGGAGTCCAACACCATGGGCACCGAGCTTGACTTCACCGAGGGCATGCAGTTCGACAAGGGCTACTTGTCGCCGTACTTCGTCACCGACCCCGAGTCGATGGAAGCCGTGCTCGACGACCCCTACATCCTGCTGCACCAGGGCAAGATCTCCGCGATCGCTGAGCTGCTTCCGGTGCTTGAGAAGGTCATGCAGGCCGGCAAGCCGCTGTTCATCTTGGCCGAAGACATCGAGGGTGAGGCGCTGTCCACCCTCGTGGTCAACAAGATCCGCGGCACCTTCAACGCGGTGGCCGTGAAGAGCCCGGCCTTTGGTGATCGTCGCAAGGCGATGATGCAAGACATCGCAATCCTGACCGGTGGTCAAGTGATCGCCCCAGAGGTCGGCCTCAAGCTCGACCAGGTCGGTCTTGACGTGCTCGGCACTGCTCGTCGCGTGGTCGTCACCAAGGACAACACCACCATCGTCGAGGGCGGCGGCTCTCACGAGGACGTCACCGGTCGGGTCAACCAGATCAAGGCCGAGATCGAGAACACCGACTCCGACTGGGATCGCGAAAAGCTCCAGGAGCGCTTGGCCAAGCTGGCTGGCGGCGTGTGCGTCGTCAAGGTCGGCGCTGCCACCGAGGTGGAGCTCAAGGAGAAGAAGCACCGCATCGAAGATGCCGTCTCCGCGACCCGCGCCGCCATCGAAGAGGGCATCGTCCCCGGCGGTGGTTCCGCGCTGATCCACGCTGTTTCGGTGCTTGATGGCGACCTCGGCTTGACCGACGACGAGGCCACCGGCGTACGCGTCGTACGCTCCGCAATGGACGAGCCCCTGCGCTGGATCGCCGAAAACGGTGGCGACCAGGGCTATGTCGTGGTCGCCAAGGTCCGTGAAGCTGGTGAGGGCAAGGGATTCAACGCCGCCACCGGTGAGTACGGCGACCTGATCGCCCAGGGCATCCTCGACCCGGTCAAGGTGACCAAGTCGGCGCTAACCAACGCCGTGTCGATCGCTGGCATGTTGTTGACCACCGAGACTCTCGTGGTCGACAAGCCTGAAGAGGAAGAGCCCGAGGCCGCTGGCCACGGGCACGGCCACGGTCACTGACCCCAATCAACAACAAACAGCGGCCCCGGGCTTCAATGCCTGGGGCCGCTGTTTTTGTGCGAATCCATGCAGACGGAGCGGTGGCCGATTGTTAGCCGCTTTGCAGTTTTGCGGTTGAAATTGGGTAGGCTGGGAGCATGACTGCTCAACCTGATGGAGACCACGACGGCTACCACGGGTATGTCGGCGTACAGCGCAGAGGCGTGATCGCCCTGCCTGCGTCGCTTCGCCAGCGCCTGCATCTCGATGAGCCCGGTGCCCAGGTGGAGATAACTGAGCGCGCTGACGGCGTCATTGAGTTGCGGCCGTCCCTGCCCGTGCCGGCCGATCAAGCATGGTTTTGGACCGAAGAATGGCAACAACGCGAACGCCTCGTTGACCAATACTTCGGTGAAGGAAAAGTTGAGGTGCACGACAGCGGTGAAGATTTCTTGAGGCATCTGGATGACCTCGATGCTCAACGCTGACGTCAACGAGTTGGCCGGTGAAGTTCGAGTGGGCCTGTGAAGTTCCTGACCACGCCCGCATTCGATAGCGACTATCGCCGACTCAAACCCGAGCATGCTGCTGAGTTCAAAAAGGTCGTCCGCGAGAAGTTCATTCCGGCCTGTGATGCGATGAGCACGGATCCCGCGAGCCCCTGGCCCAGCTCGCTACGGGTCAAGGCAGTGCGTGGTGCATCGGGCGTGCTTGAAATGACTTGGTCATTCGCGAGCCCAGACGGGCGCGCGACCTTTGAGTTGGTCACCGTTGATGGTGAGCTATTTGTGCGGTGGCGACGCGTCGGCAACCATGATGTCTTCAAGAAACCCTGAGACTGCATCCGTACAGGCGGACCCAGACCGATGTGGCCGGACCGATGTGGCCAGACCGATGTGGCCTGACCGATGTGTATAGCGCCCTGGATGCCGGCTCGAGCCCGACTCGTTAGACTGCAGCATGACTTCCGGCGACCTCCACGACGTACCCGCTAAGTTCGCCACGCTCGGCCTGACCTACGACGATGTGCTGCTGCTGCCCGGTGAGACCGATGTGATCCCCAGCGATGTCGACACCACTACTCAACTGACCCGCAAGATCACCTTGCGTACGCCGCTCATCTCCAGCGCCATGGACACCGTTACCGAGGCCCGGATGGCGATCGCAATGGCCCGCCAGGGTGGCATAGGCATCCTGCATCGCAACCTGTCGATCGAGGATCAGGCCTACCAGGTCGATCTGGTCAAGCGCACCC
>JACJWW010000008.1 GCA_020636935.1 Nocardioidaceae bacterium | reverse complement strand
CGCCACTGGCGGTGGAAACCAGCGGGATCCCAGCTGTCTCATCATCGATCCGCAGGGCCGAACCAGTCGCGGTCTGCTCGATGATCCGTTGATCGTGCTCCTGACGCGTACGCCGGATCTCGGCACGACGGGCCTTCTTTATCATTTTGTACATATAGGAAGCAGCACGTTTGACCGTACGGATGTCTTCGTGTTCGGGAGGGAGTTGCGGCAATTCCTCCAAGACCTTCAAGGTGATCGCGAGTTCAGCCGGGTCGATTCTGGGTTGGTCCATCTTTGTTGAGTCAGCTCTGAAGTGTTGGGCGGCGAAGGTGGTCAGCCGTCAACCCTAGCAAGGCGCGTGTTTTTCAAGCAGCGGGAGTTTTGCCGTCACCTTGACACTCGGCCTTGGGCAAGCGGATGGTGAAGGTCGACCCCTCGCCTGGTGCAGACACGACATCGATCTCGCCATCATGGAGGTCAACAATGGTCTTGACGATCGACAGGCCGAGGCCAGAGCCAGGGATGGCATCGCGCTCCGCGGACTCTGCTCGGAAGAAGCGAGTGAACAACAGGGCTTGCTCTTCTTCGCTCATCCCGCGACCAGAGTCAGCGACACTGACTCTCACGGATTCTTCATCGGTCACCAGACTCACGTGCACCGTACCGTCGGGAGGAGTGAACTTCGTGGCATTGCTGAGCAGATTGATCACGGCTCGCTCGAGCTTTTCCCCATCTCCCGCGATGCAAACAGGTGACTCGGGAAGGTCCACTGTGATCTCTGGTTGTTGGGCCCCACCACCAGCGGGTTTCACTAGGTCCACTGAACTCCTGACAATGTCGCGCAGGTCGAAGGCTGCGGTCTTCTTCTCCAGCCCTCTTTGTTGAACTCTGGAGAGAGTGAGGAGGTCATTTACCAGTGACAACAAGCGCCGACCGCTGAAGCTGATTCTGGTTATTGCTTGGTCTTGTTCTTTGTTTAAGGGCCCTAGATCACCGTCTTCAAGGAGTTCGGTGTAGCCGATGATATTGGTGATCGGAGTACGCAACTCGTGGCTTACGGTGGAGATGAACTGATCCTTCACCCGGTCAACTTCTGCCAGCCTCAAGACGGCTTCGCGTTCTTTGCTGAGAGCTTCGTTGAGTGATCTTGCCGATTCCACCCTACGGGTCACGTCTTCGCAGGTGCCCACGAAACCAACCCACTTGCCATGTTCATTCAGTTTTGGCGTGATGAACGTCGAGGCCCAGCGGTTGCGGCCATCCTTATGGGTGAACTTCCAGTCGTATCCCTTGGCAGGACGAGTGATGGCTCGCTTGCCGAGTGTGAAACCGATGTGGTTGTAACGGTCTGCATGCGATTTTCGTTGATCAGCATCCGGCTCCGGGACACCGGCGCGTCGGGAGATGTCGGTGAGGCTCTCGGGAGAAAAAAAGATCGCGGGGGAGCGGCCGAGTACTTCCTCGGCTTCATACCCAGTCATCAACTCGGCGCCACGAGAGAAGAACACGATCTTGCCAAGCATGTCGGTCTCAAGTAGTGCTGTGCCCGTCGCGGTTTGCAAGGTTTCCTCAAGTTGAGCGGCTGTCTCCTTGAGTTCCCCTCTCACATTCGTGAGCTGCTCATTGGTGATATTGGCGATGATCACCACGAACAGGCAGACCAAGGTCAAGGTGCTCACCGGGACCAGATGCAAGTCAGCCGGGAGCGGGATGCTGAAGGTGGTCTTGATCGCATGAGATCCGGGGACCAGGCCGTATTCGAGGACTATTGCCGATCCTGCGATTACCCAAACTGGCGCAATCGCCTCCTTGAGCGGGAAACGTAGGGCGGCATAACCCACCAACGGCACCAGGAGATAGATCAAGCTCTGGCCCTTGGGCGTGGAGAACAACAATAGGGTCAAGGCGCAGACTGCCACCCAGTGCAGGAGGTGCTCAGTGACCCATGGCGAGTGCTTGGACGGAGTCGTATGGCAGATCATCGGGATGGCCAACCCAAACGACATCGCGGTCAAAGTGCCCATGGCCAGCGCTGCGACTAGCACCGAGCCTGCCCCGGTGATCCAAGCCCCTACAAAGGCGATAATCATCGCCGACAGGACACATGCGATGAATGCCTTCCCGAACAGCATCAGGTCATCACGCGTCTTCAGGAAGGGCTCATTTTGAAAACTACTGGTCAACACCTGATAACCGATCAAGCAACCTACGGCTGCTGACGTACCCAAGAACAAGGTGATGGCGAGTGGGCCACCAGCCAGACTGAAGCTCACGACGAGAGCCAGCCACATGGCAACAATCCACGACACGCGAATGGGTACAGATCGGCTTCGGTTGAAATGCACTGCCCAAAGTGCGACCCCGGGAGACTGCACGGTCAGTGCGAGTGGACCATCGACGCCTCGGACAGCCAAGGCGGCAATGATGACTGTACTCGCCAACGAAGCGAGTGACAGGAGCGTGGGTTTCCAGTACACGCGGGCATCCCCAGTTCTGACAAGTAGTTCCGCAAGTATGACCCGATTTGCGAGTTCCTGTCTCAAGAGTGTCGGAAACCAGTGGCATCGTGATGCTGGCAAGCAAGTGAGGTTTTGAAGGCACGTAGGGTTGGCTCGCCATGGTTTCCACGACTCCCACACAGCAACTTCAAGATCTCAACGACGCCCAACGTCAAGCCGTCACCCATGAGGGTCCGCCCCTTCTGGTGATTGCTGGAGCCGGATCGGGCAAGACCCGAGTGTTGACGCGTCGCATCGCTTGGCTGATTGAGCAGAGGAAGGTGCACCCGGGCTCGATCTTGGCGATCACCTTCACCAACAAGGCTGCTGCAGAGATGCGTGCGCGCGTCCAGGAGATGATCGGCAATCGGGCAAGGTTGATGTGGGTGGCGACCTTCCACTCAGCATGCGTGCGGATCCTGCGCAAAGAAGCCGACAAACTGGATCTGAAATCGTCATTCACGATCTATGACGCTGCCGACTCAAAGCGCCTGATGACACTCGTGATCCGAGCGCTCGATCTTGATCCGAAGCGATACCAGCCCAATGCCGTACTCAATTGGGTCAGCAACGCCAAGAACCAGCTTCGCGGACCGCAGGCTGCCCGCGAGGTGGCAGCCAATGCCTTAGAAGAGACTTATGCGGATTGCTATGCGGAATATCAGCGCCGACTACGGCAAGCAAATGCCCTTGACTTCGATGATCTGATCATGTCTACGGTCATGTTGTTCAGGGCCAATCCACAGGTGCGTGAGCTGTGGCGACGACGCTTTCGACATGTCTTGGTCGATGAATACCAAGACACCAACCATGCGCAGTACGCCTTGATCCATGAACTGTGTGCAGATAGTGCTGGTGTGTTGGAGTCTGCCGAACCCCGAGTTCCAGCCGCCGAGCTCGTGGTCGTCGGCGATGCCGACCAATCGATCTATGCCTTCCGGGGGGCCAATATCGCCAATATCTTGGATTTTGAGAAGGACTTCCCAGATGCACAGGTGGTCATGCTCGAGCAGAACTACCGTTCCACACAGAACATTTTGTCAGCAGCCAATGCGGTGATCGGCCACAACAGCGGCCGCAAACCCAAGCGTCTGTGGACAGATGCGGGTGCTGGCTCGGTCCTGGTTGGATATGTCAGCGAAGACGAGCACGGTGAGGCTCGCTTTGTGGCAGATGAGATCGATCGACTGACTGACGCCGAACAGGTGCGCCCCGGTGAGGTGGCGATCTTCTACCGAACCAACGCTCAGTCACGGGTCTTCGAGGAGACCTTCATAAGAGTTGGTCTGCCTTATCGGGTGGTCGGTGGGGTGCGCTTCTACGAGCGCAAGGAGATCAAGGATGCCCTTGCCTATCTGAGGATCCTGGCCAATCCCGATGACGCAGTGTCGATGCGCCGGATCCTCAATGTGCCAAAGCGTGGCATCGGGGACCGGGCCGATGCGTGTATTGAAGCTCTGAGCCAAAGAGACGGCATCACTTTCTGGGACGCCCTGCAGCAGGCTGACCAGGCGCCAGGTCTCGCATCGAGATCTCTCAAAGCGATCAACGGTTTCGTGGCACTGGTCCAGCGCCTGCAATCAATGGTTGCTGCGGATGAGCGGGTCGATGTTGTGCTCGAAGAACTCCTCGTGGCAAGCGGATATCTCGCTTCCTTGGAGGACTCTGAAGATCCGCAAGATCAGACCAGGCTCGAGAATCTTGCCGAGCTCGTGGCGGTGGCCAGGGAGTTCGTGGAGGATCCACAACCTGGCCCTAGCGTGGATCCTGACGAAACAGACCATGAGCCCGGCCTGACGGCCTTCTTGGAGCGGGTTGCGCTGGTGGCCGACAGCGACCAGATCCCCGATGCTCCTGAGGACGACGATGTCCAGGGGGTGGTCACCTTGATGACCTTGCACACCGCCAAGGGCCTGGAGTTTCCAGTCGTATTCCTCACTGGTATGGAAGACGGAGTGTTTCCGCACTCGAGATCCTTGGGAGATCCGGCCGAGCAAGAAGAAGAGCGCCGCTTGGCCTATGTTGGTTTGACGCGGGCACAAAGTCACTTGTACCTCACCAGAGCAGTAGTGCGGTCGGCTTGGGGCACCCCAGCCCACAATCCAGCATCCAGATTCCTCGATGAGATCCCAACGGATTTGATCGAGTGGCGCCGAACGGCGGCCGAGAGTCTGACTTGGAACCGCGCCGATTCAGCTACCAGCTTCGGGGCTGGCGCAGGCTTGCCTCAGCTATTGCATGCGAGTGCCCAGCGTCGCTTCAGTAAGGCTGCTGCTCAAGCTGATTCGCGAGCCAAGGCCCGCGCGGCGCGACCTATTGGTGAGATCCCGGATCTCGATCCCGGAGACAGGGTCCAACATGACTCCTTCGGCCTGGGCACAGTGGTCTCGATCGAAGGTCAGGGCACCAATCAATGCGCGAATATCGACTTTGGCACAGACGGAGTGAAGCGACTGCTCTTGCGCTATGCGCCGGTTGAGAAGTTGTGACTCAGGTCAGGGAGTGACGCCGTGGGCCAAGAAGGCTGTGTAGGGGTCTGTTGGCGTCCCGTCGGGGGTGCGTACTTCGACGTGCACATGGGGGCCGGTGGTGTTGCCGGTGTTGCCGAGTACCCCGATTGGTTCCCCACCCGTGACTCGGTCACCGACTGAGACCTTGAAGGCCATTTGGTGGCAATACCAGAGCTCAGTGCCATCATCGAGCCGCTCGACGGTCTTGTTGCCATAGGCGCCGTCGTACTCAGTGGAGATGATGGTGCCATTTGCGATTGCCACGATGGTGGTGCCTGAAGGAGCGGCGAAGTCCAAGCCGGTGTGGTTGTGTGCCCACAATCCGCTGCTCATCCCGAAGCGTGCAGTCAGACGATAGCCAGATGTGGGCACATGCCAGAGGTTCTTGACGATCTCTTGGCTGCGGTTCGCCGCCTGGTTGCCCAGTTTGGTCAAAGTGGTGACTCGTGAGGCGGCCTGGGCATCGACTGTGTCTTGAAGCTGCTCTTGCGCGCTGGTGGTGGCGCTTGTGCGCTTGTTGTCACGGCTGATCGCCTGGGTGCGATCTTCAAGGGCACCAGCGATTGAGCTGGAGGAGAGGTTCGCCTGCGCAGTTGAGGCAGGGCCCGAAGCTATGTTCATGCCGCTGTCCATGGCGGCGCCTGCGCCTGCGAGGCCAAGCGCGGTGGCGCCAACGACGGTTGGGATCACGGGGAGTTGGGCAACCGACAAGGGGGAACGTGATCGACTCGCCTTGCGCTTGCCTCCGCGCTGATTGGCGCTGGAGCGAGCAGGGGAAGATAGGGAGCGTGTTCGGTTTTCGGCCCGATGGTTGCCCATTGGATTCCTAACTAACGACGTCTCTTGTCAAGTGCGTTGCCACGAAGTGCACCGCGAAGCACCTTAGCGAGGGTGCCACTTCAAACCAATTCGCCTTGGTCGGTTGTGTGGACCAGCATGGTGCTAAACCCGCCAAATGCCGCGAAGTTACGCCTGAGGTCCAAGTAATGTGAGGCTCGCCACAAATGCCGAATCCATTTGTGCAGATGGACCTTGGGCGTGGCATATTCCAGCAGGTGACCCATTTGGCGCATGTGATATCGCAGCGACTAGGGTCACTCGATGGGCGTCCCAAAACCATAGGGCGTCCCCTTCAACCCCAACGCATCAAAGGAGCGGGTGAACCGTGGACCTGATGGAGTATCAGGCAAAGGAACTCTTTGCCAAACACGGCGTGCCAGTAACCCTCGGCAAGACCGTCGAGACCGCTGAAGACGCTAGAGCGGCTGCCCAAGAAATCGGCGGCGTGGTCGTGGTCAAGGCGCAGGTCAAGGCCGGAGGGCGCGGCAAGGCTGGCGGCGTAAAGCTAGCCAAGACCCCGCAGGAGGCCGAAGAGCATGCGCGTGCCATCTTGGGCATGCAGATCAAGGGTCTCACCGTTAACCGCGTGCTCATTGTGCCTGCGGAGTCGATCGAAGAGGAGTACTACTTCTCCTTCCTGCTCGACCGGGCGAATCGCTCCTATCTGTGCATCGCCAGCGTCGAGGGCGGCGTGGAGATTGAAGAAGTTGCCAAGACCAATCCCGATGCGGTGAAGAAGATCCCTGTGGATCCCGGCAAGGGAGTCGACGAGGCAACGGCTGCCGCGATTGTGGATGAGGCCGGATTCCCCGCTGAGCTTCGTGACCAGGCCATCGGCTTGGTTGTTGGCTTATACAAGGTCTTCACCGAAGAAGACGCCACCTTGGTTGAGGTCAACCCGTTGGCGCGGCTCGAAGGTGATCGCTTGGAGGCTCTTGACGGCAAGGTCTCTCTGGACGAGAACGCTGAGTTCCGCCACGAGGACCACGCGGCCTTCGAGGACAAGGCAGCAGCCGATCCGCTGGAGGCCAAGGCGAAAGCCAAGGGTCTCAACTATGTCAAGCTTGACGGTTCGGTAGGCATTATTGGCAATGGTGCGGGCCTGGTCATGTCGACCCTCGACGTGGTCGCCTATGCAGGAGAAAACCACGGCGGTCAGAAGCCAGCCAACTTCCTTGACATCGGCGGTGGAGCCTCAGCGCAGGTCATGGCTGACGGTCTCGACGTCATCTTGAATGACCCACAGGTCAAGTCGGTCTTCGTCAACGTTTTCGGCGGGATCACCTCCTGCGATGCCGTTGCCAATGGCATCGTGCAGGCACTTGAGATCCTGGGCGATGATGCCAACAAGCCACTCGTCGTACGCCTGGACGGCAACAACGTCGAGGAAGGTCGCCGAATCCTGGATGCGGCAAACCATCCGCTTGTGATTGACGTGCCGACTATGGATGGCGCTGCCGACAAGGCCGCCGAGCTCGCGAGCAAGTGAGGGGATAAGAGATGTCTGTTTGGGTAAATAAGGACAGCAAGGTCATCGTGCAGGGCATCACCGGTGGTGAGGGCACCAAGCACACTGCTTTGATGTTGAAGGCTGGCACCAACGTGGTGGGTGGTGTCAACGCTCGCAAGGCAGGCACCACCGTCACCCACGGTGACGTGGAACTCCCGGTCTTTGCCACTGTGCAGGAGGCCATGGAGAAGACCGGCGCCGATGTATCGATCGCTTTCGTGCCTGCGCCCTTCACCAAGGACGCAATGGTAGAGGCCATCGATGCCGAGATCCCGTTGCTCGTGGTGATCACCGAAGGCGTGCCGGTGCAAGACACCGCCGAGGCATGGGCATATGCGCAAGGCAAGAAGACCCGGATCATCGGGCCCAACTGCCCTGGCATCATCAGCCCGGAGCAGTGCCTCGTCGGCATCACCCCGGCCACGATCTCTGGAGCGGGCCCCATTGGCCTGGTTTCGAAGTCAGGCACCCTGACCTACCAGATGATGTTCGAGTTGCGCGACCATGGCTTCACCACTGCCATTGGCATTGGCGGAGATCCGGTCATTGGTACAACGCACATTGACGCGCTTGAGGCCTTTGAAAACGATCCCGACACCAAGGCGATCGTGATGATCGGCGAGATCGGCGGTGATGCTGAAGAGCGTGCCGCTGACTACATCAAGGCAAATGTGACCAAGCCCGTGGTTGGTTATGTTGCTGGCTTCACTGCTCCTGAGGGCAAGACGATGGGCCATGCTGGTGCGATCGTCTCCGGCTCGTCCGGTACGGCGCAGGCAAAGAAGGAAGCTCTGGAGGCTGCTGGAGTGAAGGTGGGCAAGACCCCATCGGAGACGGCGCAGCTGATGAGGGAAATCCTGCAGAACCTCTGATTAGAGTCTGACCGAACCGGAGTCGGCCCTAGCTAACTAGATTGCTGGGGTTTGGCTCCGGTTCAGTCATTTATTGGGAGAAGGTGGCGCTGCTGTAGATGGGGTGGCGACGCTGTTGCCGTCTTGTGCGGCATTCGGTGCGTCTGGCTCCAGCTCATAGAGGCGATCACGGGCTCGCTCCACCAAGGCGGTGAAGATCGCTTGATCGATGTCATTGACGCCCACGGGCGCAAAATTGACCTGAGCCAAGCTGCTGCCGACACGAATGATGCCCATCCACCACTGGATGGTCTCCTGTTGGTTGTTTATCTGCGACTCAACCCGCCACAACCCGTATTCACTGTTGGCTCCGGCTTTGCGTTGCACCTTGGCCTGGGTCACCTTTGTGCCCAAGATGTCTTTCTCGCAAACAGTCATCTTGTTGAACGCTGTGTTGATCGCTTTACGGGCTCTTGCCTGGTTGGGCAGCCTGGCAAAGGTTTCGGTAACTCCGAATCGGGCTGGCAGGCCGGCTTGTGGAATCAGATAGCTTCTGGTGCGGGCGTCTGTTGCACCGGCTGCGACAAAACTGGTGTTGTCGCACGGCGTACTCGCGACATTTGGCTCACCAGGCAACAAGTCGCTGCCCATCCAGGGGGCGGAGATCTTAGCCACCGGTGGCAGGTCCACTGCCGACAATGAACCATCTGGTTCGCCGGATCGTGGCGGATTGGCGGCTACCAAGACGGATTGGTAAGAGCATTTGGCCTTAGCGGCAGTGCTTTTGCAAAGTCTGCCCAACGCCTCATTGAGTAGGTTGGCTGATGCCTGCGGGTCGATCTGTGCCCCGGCTTGCGCGTCCATCACCGTTGACACAGTCACAGATCCGCTCCGTACTAGGCCAACCATGAGATTTTGGGCTGGCTCGCTCAATACCCGGAAAGCGATTAACTCCGCCTGCTCTCCCAAGTCATTGATCTGCCAGGCCTGAGTCAGTTGTAGGCGAGCCAGTTCGCAGCCAGCAAACCAACCTCGGGTCGTTTCGTAAGCATCCCTTGCCTTGGTGGGGTTGTCTGAAATCTCGACGGTCTCGACCAAGGTCCTGGGCTGCACTCCAGGGGAGTTGAATTTCCTGACCAACGTGCCGACTCCGTCAGGATCAGCAAAACGATCACCTTGGCAAGTGGAGTTGATCCCGGTGCCCGAGGTGTTGTCATTGGTGGAAGTGATCGTCCAAGGCTGAACCGGTGTGAACGTGCTGAGCTGCTTCTCGGTCAGCAGCATGGACTGGGTGACTGGCTTGGAGTCAGGAGCCGAGTCCGACACGGGCGCCACATGGCCACTGGACACGAAGTAGCCGGCGAGTAGTACAAGTGTCACGCTACCGACGCAGCCCAAGACCAGTGCAGTCACTCGCCTGCGTGCCCCCTTGCGGATCAGTTGATCGGCGGTAGGTGTTTGGCTCAGCTCGACGAGGGGTTGCAGTTGCTGCAGTGATGCCAGCACCTGATCTCCCGTGATCTGGAGGGCTCGGGTATAGGCGTCGACCGCATCCTGAAGTGCTTGAGCACACTGGGTCTGAGTCAGACCCAATTCTGCAGAAATGTCTGATGCTGATTGGCCAGCCAGATGATGCAGGAGCAGGGCGCGTCGTTGGTTGTCGCGCAATTGCTGCAAGCTGCGAAGCACCGCTGACTGCTCGGGAGTGACTCGATCATCGCGATGCCACGGGTGGGTGAGGTGCCTGCGAGTAGCCATGGACCAAGCGCGAGACCTGACCCACTCCTCAGGATCAGCAAGCAGAGAGACCTTCTTCCAATGCTGGCTCGCAGCAATGAATGCTTCGCGCACGCCAGCAGCCGCGGCGTGTGGGTCTCCGGTGAGTGCAAGCGCCTGAAGGGCTAGTCGCTCGTGGCTGCGCTCGTGGAGTTCGATGAAATCTGGGAAATCAGCCATGACGATGCGAGATTACCCGCGTGGCTCAAAGCGTGAGCGGCCCGGCTCGGTCAAAATGGGGGGCACCATGACCGATCTGCTCACAAAACCGAGGCCAGGCATGGACACATCCGCGCAATCGGCGCAGCGTTCGCTTGCGTTTACGAGTTCCTTGGCAGCCTTGTGTGCTGCTGGTGCAACGCTGCTTGTTTGCATTGCGATTGCGATTGCCGGCTGGTTCTTTGCCGATGCCGGAGTCCACGGTGACGCCAATGATGCGATCGCTTCTGGGGCTCTGGTCTGGCTGGCTGGCCACGGTGCTTCCATCCGCTTGGCCGGAGTGCAGTTGGGGATCATTCCGTTGGGTTTGACGGGTGTGTTCGCCTTGGTCGCCTATCGCTTCGGCAGTTGGGCAGGGCAGAGTGCAGAGCCGATGCGTGCCGCCGGGGAGATGGACGCCGCTGAGTCGTCCAGTTTGGTTTTCCAGAGTCCACGGCATTCAGTCAAGAAGACCCTTGTCCTCGCCTTGGGAGCGTATGTCTTCTGCTATCTCCTGGTGGCAGTGACCACCGCCATTTTGATCCCGGCTCGGGTGGGAAGAATCGACCTGCCCAGTGTGGTGCTGGGCGTCGGCGCCCTCAGTTTGATTTTCGGGGGTGTCGGCATCCTCGCGGGCTCCGGTCAAGCCAAAGTCATTTGGGCAAGGATCCCCGGATTCATCCAGGTGATGCTGCGTGGAGCAGTCATTGCGGCCCTGTTGATGGTTGCCGCAGGGGCAGTGGTGGTAGCCGTACACCTGATCATGACGATGAATCAAACAGCTGCCGTGGTCGCCGGACTGGATCTGTCAGACAAGGACCTAGCGAGTTTTGCGCTGCTGAACCTCCTCTATTTGCCCAATGCCGTGGGATTCGCGATTGCGTATGTCGTTGGCCCGGGCTTTTCCGCAGGTGCACACACGGTGGTGTCGCTGAACCAAGTCGACTTGGGTCCAGTCCCGGCATTGCCGTGGTTCGCCTCCTTGCCTGAACCCGGAGCGCCACCAGCCGCTTTGCTTGGGTTATTGGTCCTACCTGTGGTGGCGGGCCTGATCGCCGCTGTGATCGCACAGCGCATCTACGCCGTTCCCGCCCTGGACTCAGCTGCACTTCGCGGCTTCGGAGTTGGCTTCGCTGCAGCCGTGGTGCTGTCGATAATCTGCTGGTTGTCGGCTGGTTCGCTTGGCGATGGGCGGATGGCTCAAATCGGGCCCAATGGCTGGGAGGTGCTAATGGCTGCAGGTGCGGCAATGAGCTTGGGTGGGCTTGCTGGTGGCCTGTCCACTGCAGTTTGGCAGCGAAGGGGACGACGTGACTGAGCGGCCTGCGCGGATCGTCGTACTCGTGTCTGGGTCTGGCACCAATCTGCAAGCGCTACTCGACGCCGCACAGGATCCGGGTTGGGGTGGGCAGATCGCTGCTGTGGGCTCAGACCGTGACGGTATCGAGGGATTGGTCCGAGCCCAAAGACATGGTGTGCCGACTTTCATCGAGAAGGTGAACCAATATGCAGACCGCTCAGATTGGGACCTGGCCCTGACCAAGACGGTTGCCTCCCACGATCCTGATGTGATCGTGCTGGCGGGCTTCATGAAACTCGTTGGCGATAGATTCTTGCGAGCCTTCCCCAATCGGGTGGTCAACACCCACCCGGCCCTGTGCCCAGCCTTCCCGGGTACGACTGGCCCGGCTGACGCACTCGACTATGGCGTCAAGGTCACCGGGGCGACCCTGTTCGTTGTCGACGAAGGTGTGGACACCGGCCCGATCATCGCTCAGGTGGTCGTGCCTGTTGATGACGATGACACGGTGGAAACGCTGCACGAGCGCATCAAATTGGCCGAGCGCCAGATGCTGGTCGACAACATCGGTCGGATGTCGCGCGAGGGCATCAGGGTCGCTGGCCGCCGGGTGAGTTTCAGCCGTTAGAGTTGACCCCACACGACTGGCGCAGGTGGGCAACCACCAGGGAGTGTCCCCATCCGGGGAGCACACGCGCATCGCCCGCCTGGGTGCGCGACAAGTGAAGTCGATCCCACAAAGGAGCCCGTGTCATGTCTGAAGGTCGCATCCCGGTCAAGCGAGCCCTGGTCTCGGTCTATGACAAGACGGATCTAGAGGATTTGGTGCGTGGCTTGCACTCGGCAGGCGTGGAACTCGTCTCCACGGGAGGCTCAGCGGCCTTGATCGACGGCCTCGGCGTGCCGGTGACCCGGGTAGAGGAGCTGACCGGCTTCCCCGAGTGCCTTGACGGGCGGGTCAAGACCTTGCATCCGAAGGTTCATGCTGGCATCTTGGCTGACCGTCGTCTGCCCGAGCACGTGGCCCAACTGGCCGATCTTGGGGTAGCCCCCTTCGATCTGGTCGTTTCCAATCTCTACCCATTCACCCAGACGGTTGCCTCAGGTGCCAGCGTTGATGAGTGCGTGGAACAGATCGACATCGGTGGCCCCTCCATGGTCAGGGCCGCGGCCAAGAACCACCCCTCCGTTGCGATCGTGACTTCACCGCAGCACTATGGCGAGATCCTTGAGGCTGTGTCTGCCGGTGGCTTCACCTTGGAGCAACGCAAGCGGCTAGCTGCAGAGGCCTTCGTGCACACGGCGACCTACGACGTACACGTCGCATCTTGGATGGGGTCGGTGCTGACGGACTCAAGTGAGGGCAGCGGTTTTCCTGGTTGGCTTGCTGGCACCTATGACAAGGCACATGTGCTTCGCTATGGCGAGAATCCCCACCAGAAGGCCGCCCTGTATCTCAACGGCTTCGGGCCAGCGGGACTTGCCCAGGCCGAGCAGTTGCACGGCAAGGAGATGTCTTACAACAACTATGTCGACACCGATGCTGCCCGACGCGCAGCCAATGACTTCGACCAGCCAGCGGTGGCGATCATCAAGCACGCCAACCCGTGCGGGATTGCCATCGGGGAAGATATCGCCCAAGCGCATCGTCTGGCCCATGACTGCGACTCCGTGTCGGCCTTCGGTGGCGTGATCGCGGCCAACCGGCCCGTATCGGTGGAGATGGCCAAGCAGGTTGCCGAAGTCTTCACAGAAGTGATCGTGGCCCCGGGGTATGAAGCGGGCGCAGTAGAAATCTTGCAGGGCAAGAAGAACATTCGGATCTTGGTGGCGCCGACTGAGGCTGGATCACCAGTGGAGACCCGGCCGATCTCAGGTGGTTTGCTGATGCAGCAGGTCGACCACGTCGATGCTGAAGGCGATGACCCGGCCACTTGGACCTTGGCGACCGGCAATCCCGCCGATGACGAAACTCTGAGCGACCTGGTCTTTGCTTGGCAGGCCTGCCGCTCGGTGAAGTCCAATGCCATCTTGTTGGCCGCGTCGGGAGCATCGGTCGGCATTGGGATGGGACAGGTCAATCGGGTTGACTCTTGCAAGTTGGCTGTCGAGCGCGCTGGTGATCGGGCTGCTGGGTCGGTGGCTGCCTCTGATGCCTTCTTCCCCTTCGAGGATGGCCCCCAGATCCTGATCGATGCCGGGGTGAAGGCAATTGTGCAGCCCGGTGGGTCGGTGCGTGACGAGCTCACCATCAAGGCATGTGAGCAAGCGGGCGTGACGATGTATTTCACCAACACCCGTCACTTCTTCCACTGATCTGATCCATAGACTGAACTCGTGACTGCACAGATTCTCGACGGCACCGCAACTGCCAAGGCCATCAAGGAAGAACTCCGCTCTAGGGTCACGGCTCTTCGAGAGCGCGGCATCGTCCCCGGATTGGGTACCGTGCTGGTCGGGGATGACCCCGGATCCACTTGGTATGTCAACGGCAAGCACAAAGACTGTGCCGAGGTCGGCATCGAATCCATCCGGATCCACTTGCCTGCGAATGCTTCACAAACCGAGATCGAGCAGGCGGTCACCGAACTCAACGCAGACCCCAAATGCACCGGCTATATCGTCCAGTTGCCGCTGCCCAAGGGTATCGACGAAAACGCCGTTCTCGGTGCCATCGATCCGGTCAAGGATGCTGATGGTTTGCACCCGACCAACTTGGGCTGGCTGGTATTGGGCAAGGCTGCCCCGTTGCCCTGTACGCCGTACGGAATCGTGGAGTTACTGCGCCGTCATGGGGTTGAAATCAACGGTGCACAGGTCTGTGTGGTGGGCCGTGGTGTCACGGTGGGGCGCCCCTTAGGCCTGCTGCTGACCAGACGCTCGGAGAATGCGACCGTAACCTTGTGCCACACCGGCACCCGAGACCTGGCCGCCCAAGTGCGGCAGGCGGACATCGTGGTGGCTGCGGCAGGTGTCCCGCACATGATCACTGGCGACATGGTCAAGCCAGGCGCAGCGGTGTTGGATGTGGGTGTGTCGAGAGTTGACGGCAGGCTTGCGGGTGATGTTGATGAGTCGGTGCGTGAAGTCGCTGCTTGGGTTTCGCCAAACCCAGGGGGAGTCGGGCCCATGACTCGTGCGATGCTGCTGTCAAATGTGGTTGCGGCGGCTGAAATCGCCAACTGATGAGCGAGCCCGTCGAGTCGACAGCGAATGAATCAGGTCGCCGGATCCCATTTTGGCCCAAGACCATCGGTGGCGTGATCTTCTTGGGTGTCTGTGCCACCGTTGGCGCCGGCTTGATCGTGATCGCGGTTGGCCATTGGCGGGTCGGTGTCGTGATGATAGGCGGCTCGCAACTGATCGCGGCAGCAGCCCGATTTCAGTTGAGTCCCTATGGCGCGGGCATGTTGAAGGTACGACGCAAACGCTGGGTCGATGTGACCATGCTCAGCCTGATTGGCCTGGCCTTGATCGCGTTGGCGA
Source organism: Nocardioidaceae bacterium (assembly GCA_020636935.1). Taxonomy (GTDB): domain Bacteria; phylum Actinomycetota; class Actinomycetes; order Propionibacteriales; family Nocardioidaceae; genus Marmoricola. The sequence goes on along the minus strand of JACJWW010000008.1, from coordinate 76,090 downwards.
TCACGATCCCAGACCAACCAGGCTGATCAGATCAGATCAGGTCCGCTCAGATCAGACCAAGCTCCTTGACTGCGTCGCGCTCTTCGGCGAGTTCAGCGACCGAAGCATCGATCTTTGACCGGGAAAAATCGTTGATCTCCAGACCCTGGACGATCTCCCAGTCGCCATTGTTGGTGGTCACTGGGAATGACGAGATCAGGCCCTCAGGCACGCCGTAGGAGCCATCTGAGGCAACTGCCATGGAAACCCAGTCACCTGTTGCGCTGCCGTAGAGCCAGTCACGCGCTGCATCGATGGTTGCCGAGGCGGCCGAGGCAGCTGAGGAAGACCCACGGGCCTCGATGATGGCGGCGCCGCGCTTGGCGACAGTCGGGATGAAGTTGTCGGCCAGCCATGCCTGGTCGTTGACCAAGGCCGCGGCATTCTGCCCGCCGACCTCGGCGTTGAACAGGTCTGGATACTGGGTGGCGGAGTGATTGCCCCAGATCGTCATCTTCTTGATATCGGTGACCGCAGCCCCGGTCTTGGTGGCGAGCTGGGAGATCGCCCGGTTGTGGTCAAGGCGGGTCAGGGCCGAGAACCGCTCCTTGGGGATATCTGGGGCATTGCTCATCGCGATCAGGGCGTTGGTGTTGGCGGGGTTGCCGGTGACTCCGATGCGGACATCATCGGCAGCACTGTCGTTGAGGGCCTTGCCCTGCGCGGTGAAGATGGCGCCATTAGCCTCAAGCAGATCGCCGCGCTCCATTCCCGGACCACGGGGGCGGGCGCCGACCAGCAGCGCAAGGTTCGCGCCGTCGAAGATCTTGTTTGCGTCATCGCCAATCTCAACGCCAGCCAAGGTCGGGAAAGCACAGTCGTCAAGCTCCATGACCACACCCTCAAGTGCCTTCAAGGCAGGGGTGATCTCCAGCAGGCGCAACTCAATGGGACGATCACCCAGAGCACCGCTAGCGAGGCGGAAGAGCAAGCTGTAGCCGATCTGGCCAGCAGCGCCGGTTACGGCAACCTTGAGGGGTTCGGTCACGTCAACTCCAACGGGTCGAGACATAGGGATGATTACCGCACTGACGCTAGCAAGATCAGCAGAGTCCGATGCAGTTGGGTGGCATCTTGGGTGGGCAACGCGGTCGTAGCTCAAAACTGGCATCGCGATAAAGTTTTCGGCGTGACTGACTCAAATGGCTCCCCGATCATCTACACCTACACCGATGAAGCGCCGTTGCTGGCGACCTATTCATTTCTGCCAATCGTCTCTGCCTATGCCTCCGTGGCTGGAGTCGATGTGGAGACTCGGGACATCTCTCTTGCCGGTCGGATCATCGCGGCGTTCAGCGATCTCCTGCCAGAGTCTCAACGAGCTAGCGATGCGCTGGCCGAGCTGGGTGCCCTGGCGAAGACGCCATCGGCCAATATCATCAAGTTGCCCAATGTCTCTGCCTCCATCCCGCAGCTTCAGGCCGCGATCAAGGAGTTGCAGGACAAGGGCTATGCCTTGCCTGACTATCCAGACGCAGTAATCAGCGATACCGACCGTGATCTCCGAGCTCGCTATGACGGGGTCAAAGGCAGTGCGGTCAACCCGGTGCTGCGTGAGGGCAATTCCGATCGACGGGCTCCTGAGTCCGTGAAGAACTACGCAAAGGCCCACCCGCACTCCATGGGTGCGTGGTCATCTGATTCGAAGACAAATGTGGCCACGATGGGAGTCAACGACTTCCGGAGCAATGAGAAGTCCGTCGTCATGGATGGTGATGACGAGTTGCGCATTGAGCACGTAGCGGCCGATGGCACTGTCACGGTGCTGCGGGAGTCGATCCCTGTGTTGGCCGGCGAAGTAGTCGACGGCACCTTCCTCGACGTGGCTGCGCTCAAGACCTTCTTGGCTGAGCAGGTGCAACGGGCGAAGGCAGAAGGCGTGCTCTTCTCGGTGCACCTCAAGGCGACCATGATGAAGGTCTCTGATCCGATCATCTTCGGACATGTCGTCGAGGCATTCTTCCCTGAAACCTTCGCCAAGTACGGCGAGCAACTCGCCGCCGCGGGCCTGTCGGCGACCAATGGTTTGGGCAGTGTGTTGGCGGGTCTGAGTGAACTGCCCAATGCTGAAGAAATCCAACGGTCATTCGATGCCGAACTCGCCGCAGGTCCGAGTCTGGCCATGGTTGACTCCGATCGCGGGATCACCAACTTGCACGTGCCCAGCGATGTGATCGTGGATGCTTCGATGCCTGCCATGATCCGCACTTCTGGGCACATGTGGGGTCCCGATGGCAAGGAAGCCGATACCTTGGCAGTGATCCCCGACAGCTCTTATGCGTCGGTCTATCAGACCGTGATCGATGATTGCCGGGCTCATGGTGCCTTTGATCCAGCCACGATGGGTTCGGTACCCAATGTTGGCCTGATGGCACAGGCAGCTGAGGAATACGGCAGCCACGACAAGACCTTCGAGATTGCTGCTGCTGGCGTTGTGCGCGTGGTCAACACCGCGGGTGAGGAGTTGATCTCCCATGAGGTGAAGGCGGGCGATATCTGGCGGGCCTGTCAGACCAAGGATCTCCCGATCAAGGATTGGGTGAAGTTGGCCGTGACTCGGGCGCGAGCCACGGGGTCTCCGGCGGTGTTCTGGCTTGACGACACTCGAGCACATGACGCCAATCTGATCTCCAAGGTCAACCGCTATCTGACCGAGCATGACACTGAGGGCCTGATCATCAAGATCTTGAACCCAGCCGACGCCACCGCCTATTCCTTGGAGCGGATCCGAAGGGGAGAAGACACCATCTCGGTGACCGGCAATGTCTTGCGCGATTACAACACCGACCTCTTCCCGATCCTGGAGTTGGGTACCTCAGCCAAGATGCTCTCGATCGTGCCGCTGATCAATGGTGGTGGACTTTTCGAGACCGGTGCAGGCGGTTCTGCACCCAAGCATGTGCAGCAGTTGGTCAAGGAGAACTACCTGCGTTGGGACAGTCTGGGTGAGTTCTTGGCCCTTGCGGAGAGCCTGCTCAAGTACGGTGAGGTCAACGACAATGCGGGCGCCCAAGTACTTGGCGCCACCTTGGATCGAGCGACCGGCACCTTCCTCAACGAGGACAAGTCGCCGACGAGACGCCTAGGTGGCATCGACAATAGGGGTAGTCACTTCTATCTGGCGCTGTACTGGGCTCAAGAGCTCGCCAAGCAGACCGACGACAGTGCGCTTGCGGCTCGCTTTGCGCCGTTGGCCCAACGCCTGGCTGCCGCTGAGGAGAAGATCGTCGCGGAGTTGATCGCCGTACAAGGCCAACCAGCCGATATTGGGGGCTACTACCAGCCAGACGAGGCTCTCGCGAGTGCAGTGATGCGGCCCTCAAAGACGCTCAACGAGGCCATCGCTTCGCTCTGAGGCCGGTACGACGAGCGGCGGGGGCGGTCAGGGATAGGTCATCCCCATCCGCTCTCGCACTTCGTCGAGAGTCGCCTCCGCGATTTCGTTGGCGGCGGCGTTACCTCGAGCCAAGACGTCATCGACGATTGCCGGATCGGCACTGAGCTCTGCGCGCCTGGCTCGCAATGGCGCGAAGTGGGTGTTGATCGCGTCGGTGAGACGCCTCTTCAGACCACCACCGCCACCATCTCCAATTTCTTCGGCAATGGCGTAGGGGTCACCACCTTCACAAAGGGCGATCAACTGCACCAGGTTGGCGACCTCGGGTCGGGATTGGGGGTCATAGGTGATCTGGCGCTCACTGTCGGTCTTGGCGCCCTTGATCTTCTTGGCAGTCTCGTCTGCGCTCATCCGAAGCTCGATCACATTGCCCTTGGACTTGCTCATCTTGGTGCCGTCGGTGCCGAGGATCAGGGGCGCTTCAGAGAGCAGTGCGGATGGCTCGGGGAAGGTGGCGCCGTATTTGTCATTGAAGCGTCGGGCCACGACCCGGGTCTGCTCGATGTGTGGGAGCTGGTCTCGGCCCACTGGCACGACATTGGCCTTGCAAAACAAGATATCGGCGGCCTGGTGCACGGGGTAGGTGAGCATCAGGCCGTTGATCGAGGTGATCCCTGCGGTCGTGGCCTCTTCCTTGACGGTTGGGTTGCGCTGCAGTTCGGCCACCGAAACCAGGCTGAGGAAGGGGAGGAGCAGCTGATTGAGTGCCGGCACGCTTGAGTGAGTGAAGATGGTGGCCCGGTCAGGGTCGATGCCGGCCGCCAAGTTGTCCAGAATCACGTCTCGCACGCTGCCCCGGATGTCACCGGCGACCTCACGATCGGTGATCACTTGGTAGTCAGCCAGGATCAGCAAGATCTCCACGTTGCTGCTCTGCAACTTCAAGCGATTGGCGATGGATCCGAAGTAGTGCCCGATGTGCAGGGCGCCAGTTGGTCGCTCGCCGGTGAGCATCTTGAACTCTTCGGGATTGGTACGGATCCGGGCCGCAATCGCATCGCTGCGCTCGAGCGCAGCCTGATAGGTCGCAGACGCCTTGGACGCTGGGGGGCTTGGGGGCGTGCTGCTGGTCATTTGTCTCCTCCTCGATGAGCGGAGCAACTCTACAAAGTGGTCACTTCAAGCAATCTGGGTGGGGGATCGTTAGTGTGATCGGGTGCATCGGATAGGAGTTTCCATCGCAGTGCCCGAGCCTTGGGGTCGCCAACTCCAGGACTACCGGGTGCGCCTGGGCGACTTGGCTGCTATCCAGATCCCGACCCACATCACTTTGCTGGCCCCTCTAGAGGTCGCGCCAGCGGAGATCGGCGGGATCATCAGACATCTGCAAGTGGCGGCAGGTCAAAGTGACTCGATCAAGGTGCATCTGAGAGGCACCGGCACCTTCCGGCCGGTCTCGCCGGTCGTCTTCATCAATGTTGCAACCGGCATCTCCCAGCTGGAGCGATTGTCACAGGCGGTCCGTCAAGGACCATTAGCCGTGGAGTCGAAGTTCCCTTATCACCCGCATGTGACCGTGGCCCACGAGGTCTCCGAAGAGATGCTCGATCAGGCCTACACAGAGTTGGCCAGCTTCGAGGCGGAGTTCGAGGCCACGCATTGCTGGCTCTACTTGCATGATGATGAATCAGGGTGGCAACCAGAGCGTTCGTTCGCCCTGGGGCGCCGCCTAAATGGTGACTAGCTGGTTGGGGTCAGCGGCCCTGCTTCATCGCCGTACGCAGGTCTTTGTTGAGCTGGGAGATCACGTCGAGCGGGATCTCCTTGGGGCACGCCGCGGAGCATTCGCCGATATTTGTGCAGCCCCCGAAGTGCTCGTGATCATGCTGGGCGGCCATGTTGACCACGCGCTCATTGCGCTCGGCCTGGCCTTGGGGCAATTCGCCCAAGTGGGTGATCTTGGCGCCTAGGAAGAGTGAAGCTGAGCCATTCGGGCAGGCCGCCACACATGCGCCACAGCCGATGCAGGTGGCCATGTCGAAGGAGCGATCGGCCTTGTCCTTGGGCACGGGCATGGTCGCAGCATCGGGAGCGGCACCGGTGTTGACCGAGATGAAGCCACCCATCTGGATGATCCGGTCGAAGGCGCTGCGATCCACGACGAGATCCTTGATCACCGGGAAGGCTTGGGCCCGCCACGGCTCGATCGTGATCGTCTCACCGTCGTTGAATGAGCGCATGTGCAACTGGCAAGTAGTGGTGACCTCGGGGCCATGAGCCTCACCGTTGATCATCAACGAGCACATGCCGCAAATGCCTTCACGACAATCGCTGTCGAAGGCGATCGGCTCTTCGCCATCAGCATTCAGCTTCTCGTTGAGTACGTCGAGCATCTCCAAGAAGGACATGTCCTCGGAGACCTCATCGAGCTCGTAGGTGTGCATGGCGCCCTTGGCGTCTTGGTTGGCCTGCCGCCAGATCTTCAGGGTCAGTTTCATTACTTGTAGCTCCGCTGCTTCATCTCGATGGCGGTGTAGATCAGGTCTTCCTTGTGCAGGACGGGGGTGCCCATCCCAGGATCGTTGGTGCCGGTCTCGTTGGGGGTGAACTCCCAAGCCGCGACATAGGAGAACTCGTCATCGTGGCGCAAGGCTTCGCCGTCCTCAGTCTGGGACTCGGCCCGGAAGTGGCCACCGCAGGACTCACGGCGGTTCAGTGCATCGATGCACATCAACTCACCGAGCTCCAAGAAGTCGGCAGTGCGTCCGGCCTTTTCCAGTGACTGGTTGAGACTGTCGGCGGTGCCGAGCACCTTGAGATTCGACCAGAACTCCTTCTTGAGCTCGCGGATCAGACCGATGGCCTTCTTCAGGCCTTCGGCGGTGCGCTCCATGCCGCAGTACTCCCACATGATGTTGCCGAGTTCTTTGTGGAAGCTGTCGACACTGCGCTCGCCGTTGATCGACAAGAACTTCGCTACTCGCGCCTCGACGTCGTTCTTGGCCTCCACCACGGCTGGGTGTGACTCGTCGATAGCGTCATATGGGCCATGCACTAGATAGTCGCGGATGGTGTTGGGCAGCACGAAGTAGCCGTCTGCAAGCCCCTGCATCAATGCAGAGGCGCCGAGGCGGTTGGCTCCATGGTCGGAGAAGTTGGCCTCACCGGCGACGAAGAGACCGGGGATATTGGACTGCAGATCGTAGTCGACCCACAGTCCGCCCATGACGTAGTGCACCGCGGGATAGATCCGCATGGGGGTGACATAGGGGTCTTCGCCGGTGATCCGGGCGTACATGTCGAAGAGGTTGCCGTACTTCTCCTCAACGGTGTCACGACCCATGCGCTTGATCGCATCAGCGAAGTCGAGATAGACGCCCAGCCCGCCGGGGCCGACGCCCTTGCCGTCGTCACACTGATATTTCGCGGCACGAGAGGCGATATCGCGTGGGACGAGGTTGCCAAAGCTCGGGTAGATGCGCTCCAAGTAGTAGTCGCGATCTTCCTCGGGGATCTGACGAGGATCCTTGTCCTTGTCGGCCTTGTTCTTCGGCACCCAGATGCGACCGTCATTGCGCAGCGACTCCGACATCAGAGTCAACTTCGACTGGTGATCGCCAGAGACTGGGATGCAGGTCGGGTGGATTTGGGTATAGCAGGGGTTGGCCATGTAGGCACCCTTGCGGTGTGCTCGCCAAGCGGCGGTGACATTGCTGCCCATCGCATTGGTCGACAGGTAGAAGACATTGCCGTAGCCCCCAGAGGCAAGCACGACGGCGTCTGCGAAATGGGTCTCGATCTCACCGGTCACCAGATTGCGGGCCACGATGCCACGGGCACGGCCATCGGCAACGATGACTTCGAGCATCTCGTGACGGGTGAACTCCTCAACGGTGCCGGCGGCGATCTGACGCTCCATTGCCTGGTAGGCGCCGATCAACAACTGCTGACCAGTCTGACCTCGGGCATAGAAGGTGCGGGAGACCTGCACCCCGCCAAACGAACGGTTGTCGAGCAGGCCGCCGTATTCACGGGCGAAGGGTACGCCCTGGGCCACGCACTGGTCGATGATATTGGGGGACACTTCGGCCAAGCGGTAGACATTGCTCTCGCGTGAGCGGTAGTCGCCACCCTTGACGGTGTCGTAGAAGAGGCGATGCACGGAGTCGCCGTCACCCTTGTAGTTCTTGGCGGCGTTGATGCCGCCTTGGGCCGCGATCGAGTGGGCTCGACGCGGCGAATCTTGGTAGCAGAAGGACTTGACGTGATAGCCAGCCTCGCCCAAGGTCGCGGCAGCGGCGCCACCGGCCAGGCCGGTGCCCACGATGATCACCGACAATTTGCGTCGGTTGGCGGGATTGACGAGGCCGGCTTCGAACTTGCGATCCGTCCAGCGCTGGTCGATTGGTCCTGCCGGTGCCTTGGTGTCTTCGATCTTTTCGCCCAGAGTGTAAAACCCCTTGGCATCATCGGAGGTTTGCACTGCTGGCTGGTTGGTGGCAGGGGGGTTTGTCTTTTGGTTAGCCATTAGAGATCTCTTGCCTCACTTAGAGATGACGCCGAATAGCGTGAACAGGGGGACCAGCATGAAGCCGCCGGCGATCACCACGGCGACGATCAACCCGGTGGTCTTGGCCGCCTTGCGAGAGCGTGCGGAGTTGGTGAGCCCGAGGGTCTGCAGCGCGCTCCAGGTGCCATGGTGCAGGTGCAGGCCCAGGGCGAGCATCGCCAACAAGTAGATGAGCGTCAGCCACCACACGTCGAATGAGTCAACAAGCAGGTTGAAGGGGTCGGTGGTGGCGCCGCCGGAGACGTTGACCTTGCCGATGGTGAAGTTGATCAGGTGCCAGACGATGAAAAGCAGCAGCGCGACTCCGCCCCAACGCATCGTGCGCGAGGAGATCGAGGAGTGCTTGTTCTTCTTCACCTCGTATTTCACCGGCCGTGACTTGCTGGCCCGTGCTGCGAGTTGTGCCGCACTAGCCACATGCACCACCAAGGCCACGAGGAGTACGACGCGGATCACCCACAGTAGCCCTTCGTGGGGGAGCATCGGCTCGCCGAAGGTGCGCAGATGCTCGGCGTACTTGTTGAAGGCGTCGCGCCCGCCGAAGGCCTTCAGATTGCCGTACATGTGCATCAGCACGAAGCCGATGAAGATGAGTCCAGAGGTCGCCATCGCGAGTTTGAGGGCGATGGTCGTGCGCGCGGCGCGCGCATTCTTCACAAGAGTGTCGGTTGCCACAAGGGGTCAGGCTACCGTGGGCCCAGTCGGAGACAAAAGCCGCCCGGCGAGTTTAGGTGTTGACGCCAAACATGTGGAGGGTTCTGGATGCGGATCAGAGGTGAGTTGGTCGCCGTCGTGCTGGCGGTTGACGGAGCGACTCCTTTGGTCTTGGCGTCTGGAGATCCAGCTCGCCTGCCCTCGGGGCCGTTGGCCTCAGATCAGAGATCGTTGCAGGGGTCGGTCAGGGAGTTTGCCGCGGAGCAGGCTGGGCGTGCGATCGGCTATGTCGAGCAGCTTTACACCTTTGCCGATGCTGACCGGATCAGTGAAACAGGGGAACGGCTTGATCGGATCGTTTCGGTCTCCTATCTGGGTTTGACCGGCCTGGATCGAGGGGAATCTCAACAGGGCTGGTGGCAGCCTGTTTACGGACTCCTGCCTTGGGAAGACCTACGAGCAGGACCGGGTGAGGAACTGATCACGATGCGCGCTGCGCTTGCGGATTGGGCACGCGGCAGCCTCGAGCGGCAGGAACGCGTTGGCTATCTGATGGGAGAGGCCGGTTTTCCGTGGCGACCCGAGTTGGCCCTTCAGCGCTATGAGGTGATGTGGGAGGCCGGGCTATTGGCCGAGTCACGAGACCGGGCGAGCGCCAAGAGGCAGGCCGATCCTGGGAGGCCGATGTTGCACGACCATCGGCGGATCTTGGCGACCGGACTCTCCAGACTGCGCAGCATGTTGCAGTATCGCCCGATGGTCTTCGAGATGGTGCCGGAGACCTTCACCCTGGGTCGACTGCAAGAAGTTGTTGAAGCACTCGCAGGGCAGCCCGTGCACACTCAAAACTTCCGACGTCTGATCGAGCAACAGCACCAGTTGGTGGAGCCCACGGGGGAGTTCGATCGCTCCACTGGAGGGCGCCCAGCCCGGCTCTATCGCTATCGCCGGGAGTTGGTCGGCGAGCGGCAGCACGTCGGCACGAAGCTGCCACTGTCGCGACCGCGCTGAGATACTGCCGCGACCGCGCTGAGACATGGATCACTGCCTCGCCGTCTTGGCGGCTCCTCATGATCCAGTTATGCTCAACCTGAGCATCTACTCATTGTGAGTAAAAGGAGTTGGCCATGTCAGTCACATCAATGCCCCTCGAAACTGCCTCCGCATCGGAGCTGGTCAAGGATCGACTGCTGCGGGTGATCCCAGCCGTCGAGTTTGCCACCTTCGCCGATGACATTGATGCGATCGCCCGACTCAAGACCGAGCAGGATGCAGTGATCTTGGCGCACAACTACATGACGCCCGAGATCTTCCATGGTGTTGCAGACATCGTCGGCGACTCGTTGGCGCTGGCTCGCGAGGCCCAGGCCGTCGAGGCGGGCACCATTGTGTTGGCAGGGGTCCACTTCATGGCAGAGACCGCCAAGTTGCTCAACCCCGCCAAGCGCGTGCTCCTGCCCGACCTGCGCTCCGGTTGCTCGCTCGCCGAGAGCATCACCGTCGCTGACATCGAGGTACTCAGAGCCAAGCACCCGGGGGTGCCGGTGGTCACCTATGTCAACACCTCGGCAGCGGTGAAGGCCGCCAGCGACATTTGTTGTACGTCGGGCAATGCAGTCGCGGTGATCGAGTCGCTCGGGGTTGACCGCGTGATCATGATCCCCGACCAATACCTGGCGGCCAATATCGCGGCTCAGACCGGAGTCGAGGTGATCACGCATCCGGGGGCGTGCGAAGTACACGAGAAATTCACTCCAGGCGACATCGAGCAGATCCGTGAGGACCACCCCGGCGTGGTCGTGCTAGCTCACCCGGAGTGCCCGCCTGAGGTGGTGGCTGCCGCTGACTCAAGTGGTTCGACCGCTCAGATGAATGCCTTCGTCGTCGACAACCGGCCCGCGAAGGTCGCCCTGATCACCGAGTGCTCGATGAGTGACAACATTGCCGCCAACAACCCAGACGTGGAGATGGTGCGGCCCTGCAACCTCTGCCCGCACATGAAGCGCAACACCTTGAGCGCGATCCGCAGGAGCCTGGAGACCGGCAGTCACGAGGTACACGTAGATCCGGCCCTCGCCCAGCCTGCGCGTCGGGCGATCGAAAGGATGCTGGAGTTGTGAACGCGCCAGTCGTAGTGGTCGGCTCGGGCCTCGCTGGGCTCTCGGCCGCATGGGCCATCTCGCCCGCCGATGTCGTGCTCGTGACCGCGAATGCCCTCGGGGAGGGTACGGCGAGTGCTTGGGCACAGGGCGGCATCGCGGCAGCGCTGGGGGCAGACGACCACCCCGGCCTGCATGCCCGAGACACGTTCACGGCAGGTGCTGGGGCAGGTGACCTGGACACCATCTCGAGGATCACCAACTTGGCGCCTGGCGTGGTGCGCGAATTGGTGAGCATCGGGGTCGACTTTGACCGGAGGGTGGATGGTTCGTTCGATCTTGCGCTTGAGGGCGGTCACGGCCGCAACCGGATCGCACATGTCGGTGATCGCAGCGGAGCTGCGATCACCGCAGCCCTGGCAGCGCACGTGCGTACCTTGCCCGGGGTTCACGTCCGTGAACACACCGAATTGCTCCGACTCCTTGTCGACGACCTGGGTGCGGTCAGTGGAGTCGAGGTCAGCTCCGCGCGCGGGGCTGAGGTGATCGAGGCCCGCCGAGTGATCCTGGCCACCGGTGGCCTGGGTGCCCTCTTCGCGCACACCACGAACCCGCTGAGCGCCACCGGTCGAGGCATTGCCATCGCGGGGAGAGTCGGAGCCAGACTCGACGACCTCCATCTGGTGCAATTCCATCCCACGGCCCTTGATGTTGGGCTTGACCCCATGCCTCTTCTGACTGAAGCACTGCGCGGTGCCGGCGCGACTCTGCTGGCCGATGGGCGTCGATTCGTGGATGAGTTGCGACCCAGAGACGTGGTCAGTGCTGCAGTGTGGGACCAGCTGCAAGAGGGGCGCAAGGTGAGTCTGGATGCCCGAGGCCTCCCGGAGGTGACCAGTCGGTTCCCCCGGGTTGCGGCGCTGGTCGCTCAAGCTGGTCTCAGCTTGAGCGAGGATCTCCTGCCGGTGCGCCCAGCCGTGCACTACTCGATGGGCGGGGTCACGGTGGATGAGTGCTCGCGTACGTCGGTCCCTGGCCTGTGGGCAGTGGGTGAGGTGGCTCGTACCGGACTTCATGGGGCCAACAGGTTGGCGTCCAACTCCCTTCTCGAGGCAGTGGTCACCGGCCGGGCTGCTGGGCTGGATGCCACTGACCAGGAGCAACGGGAGAGCCAGTTGTGGCCGGCCGTTGTGGCGCCAGCCGACCCGTTGATCATCAAGCACTTGGATGGTCCCGCAGGCCACGACGATCAGGTTTTGGCCACGGTGCGTGCACTCCTCACCAAGTCATGCGGAGTACTCCGCGAAGGCGAAGAGTTGTTTGCTGCGGTTGAGCAACTCGCTGATTTGACCGATGACAATGCTGGATATGTCGGCTGGCTGATCGCACGCTCGGCCTTTTTGCATGGAGCCAGCATCGGGGCACACCGCCGCATCGACGATCGGACCCTGGCAGGAGCGGCATGACGAACAACAGCGCCATCACGAACAACATTGAGCAACTTGTTGCGACGGCGCTCGCCGAGGACCTCGGGTTGGTAGGTGACCTGACCTCCACCCTGACGGTGCCAGAAGCTGCTCTCGGCACCGCCAAGATCGTGGCCCGAGAGCCAGGCGTGCTGTCGGGTGGGCCAGCCGTGGTGGCCACTTTGGCAGCAGTTGACCCCGGACTGGAGCTGGATTGGTCAACTACGGATGGTCAACGAGTTGTGCCGGGCCAGGAGATTCTGCGAGTGACCGGACGGGCACGCTCCATCTTGACCAGCGAGCGGACTGCGCTGAATTTCCTGGGGCAACTCAGTGGAGTTGCCACCCGGACAGCCCATTTCGTCGACCTGGTTGCGGGTACGGGTGTGCGGATCGTGGACACTCGAAAGACGGCGCCGGGGCTGAGGGCGCTGCAGAAACAAGCGGTCATCGACGGTGGGGGAGTCAACCATCGATTCGGGCTGCACGATGCCGTGCTGGTCAAAGACAACCATCTCGGTCTCGGCGGCGGACTCGGGTCGGTATTGCAACGGCTGGCAGCAGGTGCCGGGCATTTGGTCAGGGTTGAGGTTGAGGTGGACACCCTCGACCAGTTGCGCGAGCTCCTTCACTTCGACGCAGCCAGGGTCGCGGTCGGCGACTTGCCCGTCGTACATGCCGTGCTGCTTGACAACATGACGCCCGCGATGGTTGCCGAGGGAGTGGCCCTGGTGCGTGCCCATCCGGCAGCGTTGGTCGTGGAGGTCTCCGGTGGGATAACCGAGGAGACCGTGCGATCGCTTGCAGAGGCCGGGCCTGATGTGATCTCGATTGGCGCATTGACTCACTCGGTCACTTGCCTCGACCTTGGGCTTGACCTGGTCTACTAGTCGGTGCGGGTGATCTGGTCGGCTAGACCTCACCCAGCCACCGCCGTCTCAAAGCAGGCGCCAATTGGCGGCGGATTACCCAGATTTCATAGTCTTGCACCATGACCGAAGCTGACCTGCCTCTTGAGCAGGGGCCTGCCCATGCGTTGGCCGAATGGGAAAAGGCGGCAGCAGATGTGCTCCGCAAATCCAGGCGTTTGACCGACAGCGACAATGACTCTGATGTCTGGGACAAATTGGCCCGCACGACCCTCGACGGGATCAAGATCAGCCCGCTTGGCACTCCTGAGCAGCTTGCTGGGCCAACCGAGGGTGATCGTCCCGACCGTCGCGGCGCTTGGGATGTCCGATCCCTCATCTCCGAGCCAGGTGGCAAGGCAGCCGCAGAAGCAGCCTTGAACGATCTCGAGAATGGAGTTACCTCTCTTTGGATCCGAGTTGGCAGCGATGGTGTGCCCGTTGACCAACTCGAAACGACACTTGCCGGCGTACTCCTTGATGTGGCCCCGGTGGTCTTGGACGCCCCCGACCAGCCACTTCAGGCAGCTCAGACACTCGCCCGGATCGCTGGCGAGACGAAGCTGGCCGCTGGGTCGGGTCTCGGACTCGATCCGATTGGCATGGCCGCGCGCGGCGAAGAGTCCCATGCGGACATCGCCCAACTTGCCCAGATCGCAAACACCCTCGGTGCCCGGTTGTTCGTCGTGGACGGCACCGCTGTGCATGATCAAGGTGCATCCGACGCCCAAGAGCTCGGCTATGTGCTTGCGGCTGGAGTGCACTACCTACGCCGCTACGCCGACCACGGCGTCGACCCCACCCAGGCAGCCCAAGGGCTGGAGTTCCGCCTGTCGGCAACAGCCGAACAGTTCCCGACCATTGCCAAGTTCCGCGCACTTCGGCGACTCTGGGGTCGGGTGCTTGAGCTCAGCGGCGTGCCCCAAGAACAACGCACACTGCTCCTACATGGTGTGACTTCACGGCCGATGATGGCCAAGTACGACCCCTGGGTGAACATGCTCCGCACCACCGTCGCGGCCTTCGCGGCCGGTGTGGGTGGGGCCGACTCGGTGACGGTCCTGCCATATGACCAGCCTCTGGGGCTGCCTGATCCACTGAGTCGACGCAATGCGCGTAATACTTCCGCGCTGCTGATCGAGGAATCCCACGTCGCCAAGGTGAGTGATCCCGCGGGTGGCTCTTATGCGGTTGAGAAGCTGACCAATGACCTGGCTGAGGCAGGGTGGGCAGAGTTCACCCGGATTGAAGCCGAAGGCGACATCCTCGAGGCATTGCCCTCCTTGCTGGCTCGAGTGGCCGAGGTGGCGCAGCGTCGCGATGCAGAGGTGGCCCGGCGCAGGCGCCCCTTGACAGGGGTTTCAGAGTTTCCCAACCTCCACGAGACCCTGCCGACCCGTGCCATTCACCCCGGTGGATCCACACCAGTGCGCCGCTATGGCTGGGCCTTCGAAGAATTGCGCGACAATCCGGTCGCTACCCCGGTCTTCCTGGCCACACTCGGTACGGTCGCGGCCCACACAGCCCGGGCCACCTTCATCAGCAATCTCCTTGCGGCCGGGGGCATTGACGTCGTCAATCCTGGTGCCCACGAGAGCCTGGAGGCACTCCTGGCCAGCTACACCGGTCCAGACGGCGGACAACCTGTGGTCTGCCTGGTTGGCAATGACGCGGCGTACGCCGACACCGGAGCCCAGACGGTCAGCGCATTGCGTGAAGCCGGAGCCAAGTGGGTGATCGTGGCTGGCAAGCCTGGCGACTTGGGTGTTGATGATTCAGCCGCGATGGGTGTTGATGCATTGGACTTCTTGGCCCGGACGAGGGAGCAACTGCGATGATTCCCAAGAGTTTTGCCGACCTGCCGTTGGGTGGGGCCGTGCTCCCCAAGAGCACAAGCGCCGCTGCGCCCTGGGAGTCTCCCGAGGGCATTGGCATCTTGCCGGTCTACGGGCCGGAGCATCTCGATGGACTGGACGCCTTGGCGACCTATCCCGGACTCACCCCATATCTACGCGGGCCATACCCGACGATGTACACCACCCAGCCTTGGACGATCCGCCAGTACGCGGGCTTCTCCACTGCTGAGGAGTCAAATGCCTTCTATCGTCGCAACTTGGCGGCCGGGCAGAAGGGGCTCTCCGTAGCCTTCGACCTGGCTACCCACCGAGGCTATGACTCGGATCATCCGCGGGTGCGCGGTGATGTCGGCATGGCAGGTGTGGCGATCGATTCCATCTATGATGCGCGCACCTTGTTTGAGGGCATCCCACTTGATCAGATGTCGGTGTCGATGACCATGAACGGCGCCGTGCTCCCGATCATGGCGCTCTACATCGTGGCGGCAGAGGAGCAAGGGGTGGCGCCCGAGCAACTTGCTGGCACCATCCAAAATGACATCCTCAAGGAGTTCATGGTCCGCAACACCTATATCTATCCGCCATCTCCAAGCATGCGGATCATCTCCGACATCTTCGCCTACACCTCGGCCAAGATGCCGAAGTTCAACTCGATCTCCATCTCGGGCTATCACATCCAAGAGGCCGGGGCCACCGCCGATCTTGAGATGGCCTACACCCTCGCCGACGGGGTGGAGTACATCCGCGCCGGCCTTGACGCTGGGCTTGAGATTGACCAGTTCGCGCCCCGGCTCAGCTTCTTCTGGGCGATCGGGATGAACTTCTTCATGGAGATCGCCAAGATGCGGGCGGCCCGCGCTTTGTGGACCCGCCTGGTCTCGCAGTTCGACCCCAAGAATCCCAAGTCCTTGTCGTTGCGCACCCACAGCCAGACTTCTGGCTGGTCGCTCACTGCGCAAGATGTCTTCAACAATGTGCAACGCACCTGCATTGAGGCCATGGCGGCGACCCAGGGGCACACTCAGTCGCTGCACACCAATGCGCTCGACGAAGCGATCGCCTTGCCGACCGACTTCTCGGCGCGGATCGCCCGCAACACCCAATTGCTCCTGCAGCAGGAGTCGGGTACGACGGGCACGATCGACCCTTGGGCAGGGTCCTACTACGTGGAACGCCTGACCCATGAGCTGGCTCAGAAGGCGTGGGCTCATATCGAGGAAGCTGAGCGTGCCGGAGGCATGGCCAAGGCCATTGAGCAGGGCATCCCCAAGATGCGCATCGAGGAGGCGGCAGCTCGCACTCAGGCTCGTCTTGACTCGGGTGCCCAGAAGCTGATCGGGGTCAACACCTATCGCTTGCCAGATGAAGACAAGCTTGATGTCTTGAAGGTCGACAATGCGTCGGTCTATCAACAACAGGTCGCGAAATTGGAAAGACTTCGTGCCGAGCGCAACGCTGACGATGTCCGAGCGGCGCTCCAGGCGCTCACGAAGGCGGCACAGGATGGTGCTTCCAAGGGCTCACTCGACAACAACTTGCTGGCTCTGGCTGTCGACGCAGCCCGGGCCAAGGCCACTGTTGGTGAGATCTCCGACGCGCTTGAGCAGGTGTACGGGCGCCATCAAGCCGTCATCCGTACGATCTCCGGTGTGTACAAGCGTGAAGCTGGCAGCGACGAGTCCGTCCAGAAGGTGTTGGCGGCCACGGACAAGTTCGCCCATGACGAAGGTCGACGCCCACGGATTCTGGTGGCCAAGATGGGCCAAGACGGTCACGACCGTGGCCAGAAGGTCGTGGTGACGGCATTTGCCGACCTCGGCTTTGACGTCGACGTGGGCCCCCTGTTCTCGACGCCCGAAGAGGTGGCCCAGCAGGCGGTTGATGCCGACGTACACGTGGTTGGGGTCAATTCCTTGGCGGCGGGCCATCTCACGTTGGTCCCCGCCCTCAAACAAGCGCTTGCCGACTTGGGCGCCCAAGACGTCATGATTGTGGTCGGCGGCGTGATCCCACCCGATGACGTGCCCACCTTGCTCGAGATGGGAGCAGCCGCGGTATATCCGCCGGGCACGGTCATTGCGGAGTCGGCACTCGAACTCCTGGACAAGTTGTCGCAGTCTCTCGGTCACCCACGCTGAAGTCCGATGGGCTACGACGTCGAGGAGTTGGTCGACGGCATCCAAGCGGGGATGTCCGCACCTGGTGGGCGCGCAGCGATTGCCCGCGCGATCACCTTGGTGGAAAGTGACCGCCCCGATCACCGGGCCTCAGCCCGCACACTCTTGGAGAAACTGGACTCGCGTCCCGAGGTCATCAGGATCGGAATTTCAGGGGTACCTGGTGTCGGCAAGAGCACCTTCATCGAGTCATTCGGCACTCATCTGACGGCGCAGGGACTCCAGGTGGGGGTCTTGGCCGTTGACCCTTCTTCCGTGCGCACCGGCGGCTCGGTGCTCGGTGACAAGACTCGGATGGCCAAACTCTCGGCCGACCCGCGTGCCTATATCCGGCCCTCTCCATCGGCTGGCACTCTCGGGGGTGTGGCCAGGGCCACGGCCCAAGCGATGATGGTCTTGGAGGCTGCCGGCTGCGATGTGATCTTGGTTGAGACCGTGGGCGTGGGCCAGTCTGAAGTCACCGTTGCCGGCATGGTCGACACATTCGTGTTCTTGTCACTGGCCCGCACGGGCGATCAATTGCAGGGCATCAAGAAGGGCATTTTGGAGATCGCTGATGTGATCGCGATCAACAAGGCCGATGGTGATCACGCCGCTGAAGCACGGGTGGCGGCCAGAGACCTCGCTGGGGCCTTGCGCTTCGTACAGCCAGCTGGCGCAGCCTGGACTCCTCCGGTGCTCACCTGCTCGGGGTTGACTGGTGATGGGGTAGATCAAGTCTGGCAGCGGATCCAGAGCCATCGAGAAGCCATGGGCTCCGATGGGCTTGCCTCAAAGCGGGCGCGTCAGCAACTCGACTTCACGTGGGCGTTGGTGCGAGACGAGCTCGACCAACGTCTGCGTGAGTCTCCGGCGGTCAGTGAGGTGGGCGAGCGAGTGAGCCGCCAACTGCTCGCTGGTGAGTTGCTGGCGCCAACTGCAGCAGACTTGATCCTTGAGGCCTACGACCAGGGTTGAGTCCAGCGATGCCGATTGCTGCGCGCGCGACCCCGATCGGCCAGTAAACTCAACTCACTGTGTCCAAACCGATCTCATCGTTGACTGGCCAAATCCAGGCGGAGATCGATCTGCTTGCCGCCGAGTTGGTCGACCTGCGTCGAGACTTGCATGCCCACCCAGAGTTGAGTTGGGCGGAAGAGCGCACCACCAATGTCGTGGCCAAGACCCTTGACGAGGCTGGACTGGCGCCCGTGCTACTTCCTCGAGGTGGCCTGATGGTTGACATCGGCTCCGACGGGCCGATCACTGCGCTGCGGGCCGACCTTGACGCCTTGCCGGTCGATGATGCAACCGGGCTTCCCTGGATGAGCACGGTCCCTGGTGTGGCACATGCGTGTGGGCACGACGTACACACTGCCGCCCTGGTGGGGGTCGGCCGGGCCCTGGCCCGATACCAAGAGCAACTGCCAGGGAGAGTGAGACTGATCTTCCAGCCGGCTGAAGAAGTCATGCCCGGAGGTGCGCTGATGGCGATCGAGGCTGGCGTGCTGGATGGTGTCAACTTCATCTTCGGAGTCCACTGTGACCCAGCCATTGATGTTGGGATGATCGGGTTGCGTGAGGGGCCGCTCACCGGCGCGGCTGATTCACTTGATGTGCGGCTGAGCGGGGGAGGAGGACACACTTCTCGACCACACCTGACCGAAGACTTGACCTTTGCCTTGGGCAAATTGGTGACAGAATTGCCTGCGGTGCTTTCGAGGCGCCTTGACCCACGCGCAGGTGTTTCGGTGGTCTGGGGCCTGGTGCGCGCAGGCTCGGCAATGAATGTGATCCCCTCGGTCGGCCGTGCAGCAGGCACGGTGCGCATGCTCGACCATGTCACCTGGGCTGAATCGGAGGCCTTGGTGCGCAAGACGATCGACGAGATCACAGCGCCTTACGGGGTGACGGCCGAAGTGAGCTACGTACGCGGCGTACCTCCGGTTGTCAATGAAACCGTCGCCACCAGGATTCTGGGTGAGGCCATCGACGTGGTGGTTGGCCCTGACAATCTCTTCAGCACAGCGCAAAGCCTTGGCGGCGAAGATTTCGCGTGGTTCGTCGAGCAGGTGCCGGGCGCGATGGCCCGGTTGGGCACCCGCACCCCGGGTGGCCCCACCTATGACCTTCATCAAGGAGATCTTCAAGTGGACGAGCGGGCGATTTCTCTGGCGGCCAAGCTCCTGAGTGTGGCTTCTCTGCGCTCGTTGGTCACCAACTCATAACAACTGGTCAATTCTGGTCTGTTGGGTCTGGGAGTCCGCGGTCTTGCGCACTATGGTGCAGGAGTCCCGCACCCACCCGGGTGCACCAAGATCAAGGAGGCAATCTTGCGCACCTTCGCCAAGATGGCAGCAGTAGTGATGGTGGGGGCCCTCGCGCTCACCGGATGCGGCAAGACGAGTTCTGAGAAAGACAACAATGCCAGCGGTTCTTCGAGCGTTGATGTCTGCAAGGGCAGCAAGGGCGAGCCCAAGGTCGGCGTCGCATATGACGTCGGTGGCCGTGGTGACCAGTCCTTCAACGACTCCGCCTATCGTGGCCTTGAAAAGGCGGTCAAGGATCTTGGGGCGAGTTGTATCGAAGCCAAGGCAACGACCAGTGACAATGACAGCATCCGTGAGCAGCGGCTGCAGACTCTGGCCGACCAAGGCTTCAACCCGGTCATCGCCGTCGGCTTCCTCTACAGCCCGGCCGCAGCCAAGGTTGCGAAGGCAAACCCCAACACCAATTTTGCGGTGATTGACGGCTACAGCACCACCATCGCCACCGATGCCAAGAATCTCTCCGATCTGGTGTTTGCGGAAAACGAAGGCTCCTATCTCGTTGGTGTTGCTGCCGCGTTGACTTCCAAGTCCAAGCATGTGGGCTTCATCGGCGGCACTCACGGCGACCTGATCAAGAAGTTCGAAGCTGGCTATGTCGCTGGTGTGAAGTCGATTGACCCGAAGATCAAGATCGACATCCAATATCTGACCGAGGACCCCAGTGATGCGGCCACCGGCTTCGAGAACCCCGCCGGTGGCAAGCAAGCCGCGACTGCGATGTACCAAGGCGGAGCCGACGTGGTCTATCACGCTGCTGGCAAGTCAGGTCTGGGCCTGTTTGAAGCCGCAGTGGCTGCCGGAGAGGGCAAGTGGGCCATCGGTGTTGACTCCGATCAGTACTTGACCGCTGCCAAAGACCAGCAGCCGCACATCCTCACCTCGATGCTCAAGCGCATCGACACAGCTGTGTTCGAATTCGTCACGGCTTTCAAGGAGGGCAAGGTCCAGTCTGGTTTCGTCAACTATGACCTGAAGGTCGATGGGGTTGGCTACTCCACTAGTGGTGGCTTCGTTGATCCGATCAAGGCTCAGATCGACGCTGCTGCTGACAAGATCAAGAGCGGAGAAGTCAAGGTGCCCGAGAAGCCGTGACCCAACTGATCAACTTGCCTTGATCAACGGCTGATACCCAAAGACTGCCCGGGCTGCGCGGTAACGTGTGGCCCGGGCAGTTTGCATCGAAATGTGCATGAGGAGATCCACTTGACCAAAGACCTTCAGGCTGTGCCAGCCATCGAACTCCGTGGGATCGGCAAACGATTTCCTGGCGTGATCGCCAACCATGACATTGACATCACGATCACTTCCGGCACGATCCACGCGTTGGTCGGTGAGAATGGCGCTGGCAAATCGACGCTGATGAAGATCCTGTACGGCGTGCAGAAGCCTGACAGCGGAACCATCGCCGTCAATGGCCATCAAGTCAGTCTCTCCTCGCCATCTGACGCGATCGCGATTGGCGTTGGCATGGTCTTCCAACATTTCATGTTGGCTGACAACTTCACGGTGCTGGAGAATGTGGTTCTCGGTGCCGAGAAGATCGCCGGGATTGGCGATGATGCCCGCAACCGGATCCGGCAGATCAGTGACGACTACGGCTTCGACCTGGATCCCGATGATCTTGTTGAAGACCTGGGGGTGGGGGAGCGACAGCGGGTTGAGATCCTCAAGGTGCTCTATCGTGGCGCAAAGATCATCATTCTTGATGAGCCCACTGCGGTGTTGGTGCCCCAAGAAGTTGATGCGCTCTTTGACAATTTGCGGGAGTTGAAGGATCAAGGCCACACCCTGATCTTCATTTCTCACAAACTCGACGAAGTGCTCTCAGTGGCCGATGACATCACCGTGATTCGCAAAGGCACCACGGTGGCATCAGTCAAACCCGCAGAGGTCAATGCCCGACAGTTGGCTGAGCTGATGGTCGGCAGTGTGCTGCCCTCGCCAAGCACCGAAGGGTCCACCGTCACTGACAAGGTGCTTCTTGAGGTCATTGACCTTGAGCTTGATGATGCGACGGGTCGCCCGGAGCTGGTCGACATCGATTTTGCGATCCATGCCGGTGAGATCCTGGGCATCGCAGGGGTTGAGGGCAATGGGCAGACCGAGCTCGTCGAGACGATCATCGGGATGAGACGTCAAGCGCGGGGCACGATCATGCTTGCGGGTGAAGAGATCTCTGAGTGGTCGACTCGCAGGAGACGTGAAACCGGGGTGGGCTACATCCCCGAAGACCGTCACAGACACGGGCTCCTGCTCGATGCTCCCCTCTGGGAGAATCGCATCCTTGGTCATCAGACCAGGCCTCCTTCGGTTAAGGGTCCCTTCCTGAACCCCCCAGGCGCAAAGGCGGACACCGGGCGGATCGTGTCGGCCTACGACGTACGCACTCCAGGCATCACCACCACGGCCAGAGCTCTCTCAGGTGGCAATCAACAAAAGTTCATCGTGGGTCGTGAAATGAGCAGTGACCCGATCCTGCTAATCGCTTCACATCCGACAAGAGGCGTGGATGTTGGGGCACAAGCAGCGATCTGGGGGCATATCAAGCGGGCTCGAAAGGCCGGATTGGCGGTGCTCTTGATCAGCGCCGACCTCGACGAACTGATCGGCCTCTCCGACACGATCAAGGTGATTCTGCGAGGCAAGTTGGTCGCGACCTTTGATCCCCAATCGGTCACCCCCCAACAACTCGGATCGGCAATGACCGGCGCAGATGCGATTAGCGAGGAGCGTTCATGAGCCGCTGGATGCGACTTGGACTCCCAGTGGCAGCCGTAGTTCTGGCGCTGGTGTTCTCCGGCGTGGTGGCCACGTTGGTATTGCTCTTCACCGGTGATGATGTCGTGGGGTTTTGGCGGGTGTTGTTCACCTGGCCTTCCGAGCGTGACCTGGTCGACATCATCAACATGACTGCGATCCTGTATCTCTCCGGTGCCGCGGCCGCAATCGGCTTCCGGATGAACCTGTTCAATATTGGAGTCGAAGGTCAATATCGCTTGGCAGGGCTGTTCGCCGGCGCCTTTGCAGCCCAAGGTTTGCTGCCGGGCAAACTCAATGTCGCTGCAGCGATCCTAGTGGCCATGGCAGTGGGTGCTCTTTGGGCTGGCATCGCTGGTGTGTTGCGCGTGTGGCGTGGGGTCAGCGAGGTGATCTCAACGATCATGCTCAACGCAATTGCTGGCTCCTTGATCGGATTCCTTTTGGTCAAATGGGGTGAGAGCACCGGTAATGCCCGCAACACGAAGATGATGCCCGAGGATTCCTGGACTGGCTTCTTCCGACTCTTCCCCGATGTCAGCGACGGGGCCTATCACCTGTCGCTGTTGGCTCCTCTGGTCGGCATCGCCTTCTTCATCTTGGTCTATTACACCCGTTTTGGCTTCGACCTGCGCGCGGCCGGTGCTTCGGAGTCCGCTGCGGTCTCCAGCGGAGTCTCGGTGAAGAAGATGATCGTGGTGTCGATGTTGCTCTCGGGTGCAGTGGCCGGGCTGATCGGCGTACCCATGATGTTTTCTGAGGCTCACCAGTACGGCTCGGCCTTTCAGACCGGCTTGGGCTTCACTGGTATCGCGGTCGCTCTTCTGGGTCGCAACCACCCAATGGGGATTGCCTTCGGCGCCCTCATCTTCGCCTTCCTTGGGCAGCAGGCGAATCTGCTGAACATCTTGGCCGGTGTTTCACCAGACATCGTCAACATGACCCAAGGCATCATCGTGCTCAGCGTGGTGATCGCATTCGAGGTGATCAGGCGTTTGGCAACCCGGATCGAACAGCGTCAGGTCGCCACTCAATTGGACGCCGAGCGACAAGGCGACACGGCGTTGAAGGGAGCGAGCGCATGAGTGCACCCGTGGCTTCAACTGCGCCTGTCACAACTCCGAGCAGTCAATGGCAGCGGCGCCTGCGCGTGCGCAATCTGACTCTGATCGCAATCGTGGGCTTCGCCCTGCTCTCGTTGGTCAGGGTGATCACCGGGGCTCAGGAGTTGACCTCAGCTGGCACCATCCAAGCAGCCCTCACCTCATCCATTCCGATTGCCATGGCCGGACTTGGCGGCCTTTGGTCGGAGCGGGCAGGCATCGTCAACATCGGACTTGAAGGCATGATGATTCTGGGCACCTTTGGTGCGGGCTACTTCGGCTATCACTACGGCAGCATCGCCGGGATCCTGGGTGCAATCGTGCTCGGCATGATCGGTGGTTTGCTCCACGGCATCGCCACGGTCTATTTCGGGGTCGACCACATCGTGTCCGGTGTGGCGATCAATATCATCGCTTTGGGTGCGGCCGGTTTCTTGGCTGAGACCTATTTCACCGGGCTTGAGGGAGGTGGGCCCACGCAATCGCCGCCGTTGCCGGCGCCGATGACCATAAACGTGGATTTCCTCGACAACCCATTGGCCAGTATCGAGGCCAAGCAGTGGTTCTTTGTCAGCGATTTTGCTGGCCTGCTCAGGGTGTTCGTCAATGATCTTCCTGTGTTGACCATCTTGTGTCTGGCGCTGTTTGTGCTGACCTTCTGGGTGTTGTGGCGGACCAAATTCGGATTGCGATTGCGTTCGTGCGGCGAAGAGCCAGCAGCCGCTGAGTCATTGGGCGTCAATGTCTACAACTACAAGATGATCGCGGTGGTCATCTCCGGTGGCCTGTCTGGGCTGGGCGGTGCCTTCTTGGCCATGGTTGCTTCATCGGGATTCCAAGTCGGTCAGACAGGAGGGCGTGGCTATATCGGTCTCGCTGCGATGATCTTCGGCAACTGGCGTCCAGGTGGCTTACTGCTTGGTTCAGGCCTGTTCGGCTACACCCAGGCGTTGCCCCTTCGTCGTGAGGCCACAGTGTCAATCCATGCGCTACTTCTACTTGTGGCGATCTTGCTGCTGCTGGTGGCTGCCTATCAACTCTGGCGCAAGAACACCCTCCAAGCAGTCAGCGGTGCGGTCTTCGGTGCGGCATTCCTGGTTTGGTATCTCAGCACCGACGTGGTCCCCTCTGACTTCACCAAGATGGCTCCATATGTGACCACCTTGTTGGTCTTGGCACTTGCATCTCAACGCTTGCGAATGCCCAAGGCCGACGGACTGGTGTACAGACGGGGGTCGGCTGGATGAGTCCGCAAGATCCACAGTTTGATTGGGATGGCCTGATTGCCCGGGCAATCTCGGCCTCGGAGTTTGCCTACGCTCCCTATTCGAACTACCAGGTCGGTGCCGCTGCGCGAGTTGACGACGACAGGGTGGTCACCGGTTGCAATGTTGAAAATGCCTCCTACGGAGTGGGCCTGTGCGCCGAATGTGGGCTGGTGTCCCAACTGCGTTTGACTGGTGGTGGACGCCTGACCCATTTTGTGTGCGTCAACAAGCAAGGTGAGGTGATCATGCCGTGTGGGCGTTGTCGCCAACTTCTCTTTGAGCACGGAGGCCCTGACCTGCTCATCATGACTGTCAGTGGGATTCGCTCGATGAGTGATGTGTTGCCTGATGCCTTTGGCCCTCACGACCTCGGTGCAGTGGAGGAATGATGATCGACCTGATGGCTGCTGAGGTGATTGCTGATCCCTATCCCTTCTTGGCCCAGGAGCGAGACAGGCATGACATCGCCTGGCATGAAGACATGGGCATGTACCTCACCTTCACCCATGAGCTGTCCAGTGCAGTGCTCCGTGATCGGCGCCTGGGCAGGGTTTGGATAGACCGAGAGCCAGCGTCGTACTTGGAGCCGTTCAATCTGCTCCATCGCAATCAAATGATGGAAAATGAGCCGCCTGAGCACACTCGGCTACGTCGCCCAGTGGCGGCGGCTTTCCAGCGTGGCCATGTCGAAAGACTCCGGCCCAGGGTGCAGGCGCTGGCCGGACAACTCCTCGACGAACTCGGGCCTAGCTTTGATGCGATCGAGGATTTTGCTGAGCCCTTGCCCGTCTTGATGATTGCGGAACTGCTCGGCGTACCCAATGCAGATGTGGCTTCCCTGCGGGCCTGGTCGCAGGCGATCGTGCGGATGTATGAGCCTGGTCCCACGCAAGAAGTGATCGATGCCGCAGTGGTCGCAGCACAGGAGTTCGCCGACTTCTCCCGGCAGTTGGTCGCTGCTCGGCGGTCCCAGCCACTCGACAATGATCTGATCACCGAGTTGGCTGCAAGCGAGCTCAGTGACGACGAAGTTGTAGCCGCAGTGGTGCTCTTGCTCAATGCCGGGCATGAGGCGTCGGTGAATGTATTCGGCAATGGTCTCGTGGGTCTGCTCAGATCTGGGTCTCGCCCAGCCGATGACCCGAGTCTGACTGTTGAGGAGATGCTGCGTTTTGACTCGGCCCTGCAGTTGTTCGAGCGTACTGCGATGAAGCCCGTGCAGCTCGGCGAAGTGTTGCTTGAGCCGGGCCAAAAGGTCGCTGCGCTGCTAGGTGCCGCCAATCGAGATCCGGCCGTCTTTGCTGATCCGGACCATTTCGTGGCCGATCGTGACCCCAACAACCACTTGGCCTTCGGCGCGGGATTGCATTTTTGTCTCGGGTCTCCATTGGCTCGGATGGAGTTGGTTGAATCGCTCACCGTGCTCTTCCAGAGATATCCAGGGCTGAGGCTCGACGGTGATCCAACTTCTCGAGGCACCTTCGTGCTCCGGGGCTACACGCATGTGTCCGTGAGCGGTTGATCGGCCAGGGCGGGATCTAGGATCAATTACCATGGGACTTTGGGCAGACCAGGTAGTGCCCCGATTGGCAGATGCTGCCTTGAAGGGCAAAGAGGTCGGTGAGTTGCGTGGCCTTGCCTGTGCTCAGCTGACTGGCAGGGTGTTGGAGCTGGGGTTCGGTGGCGGTCTCAATGTGCGTTGGTATCCACCCGAGGTCACCGAAGTGGTCGCGGTGGAGCCATCTGATGTGGGGTGGTCGATCTCGACGAAACGCCGTGGGCGCACCGAGTTGCCAATCCTGAGACATCACCTTGATGGACAGCGGCTGGCTGAGCCTGATCGGGCCTACGATGCGGTCTTGTCGACCTTCACACTCTGCACCATCCCTGATGTGAGACTGGCCCTGCAAGAGGCCAGGCGAGTACTCAAGGACGATGGGGTCTTCGTCTTCCTGGAGCATGGGCTGGCCCCGTCGCCCCGGATGGCTGCCTGGCAGCGCCGACTCGACCCGATTCAACGCACCGTCGGTGGAGGCTGCAATCTGTCCAGGGACATCCCTGCATTGGTGGCGGAGGAGTTTGAGGTGCGTGTCGACCACGAGGGCTATCTGGCCAACAAGTCACCGTTGACCTATCTCTATCGAGGTGTTGGCGCAAAGTAGCGTGTCTATCGGTGACCTCTGGTAGACACGGATCATGCATGATGCCGTTGAGGTGATCATGGCCAAACGCGATGGCCACGAGCTCACCGACAGCCAGATCGATTGGGTCATTGACGCCTACACCAAAGGCGTGGTGGCTGACGAACAGATGTCGGCACTGGCCATGGCGATTTTGTTGCGCGGGATGAGACGTCGTGAGACGGCCCGATGGACTCAAGCCATGATCGACAGCGGGGAGCGGATGGATTTTTCCTCGCTCGGGCTCCCCACCGCGGACAAACACTCCACCGGTGGCGTCGGTGACAAGATCACCCTGCCTCTGGCCCCGATTGTGGCTGCTTGTGGCGTGGCCGTCCCACAGTTGTCTGGCAGAGGGCTTGGACACACTGGAGGCACGCTCGACAAGTTGGAGTCCATCCCTGGCTGGCGGGCATCTTTGACCAATGCCGAGATGATGAAACAGCTTCGCGAAGTGGGCGCGGTGATCTGTGCTGCGGGTGCTGGCTTGGCTCCTGCCGACAAGAAGCTCTATGCGCTACGAGATGTGACTGGAACAGTGGAGGCGATCCCCCTGATCGCATCGTCGATCATGAGCAAGAAGATCGCCGAAGGCACGGGGGCTCTCGTTCTGGACGTGAAGGTCGGTAGTGGCGCCTTCATGAAGGATCTTGGATCAGCTCGTGATCTCGCCGAGACCATGGTGTCCTTGGGCAAGGATGCAGGGGTCCATACGGTCGCGCTATTGACCGACATGTCCACGCCACTTGGCAACACTGCGGGCAATGCCATCGAAGTGCGCGAGTCAGTGGAGGTCTTGTCAGGTGGAGGCCCCAACGACGTGGTCGAGTTGACCCTTGCCCTCGCACGGGAGATGTTGGCCGCTGCAGGCGTTGCGGCTGACCCCGAAGAAGCCTTGCGATCAGGCAAGGCGATGGACACTTGGCGTGCCCTGATCACAGCGCAGGACGGCGATCCTGACGCGCCGCTGCCGGAGGCTCGTGAAAGCGAAGTGATTCGCGCGCCTGCTTCAGGGGTGCTGACCCGACTCGATGCGCTGTCAGTGGGGCTTGCGGCCTGGCGCCTGGGGGCAGGTCGGGCCAGCCAGGGCGAGCCGGTTCAAGCCGGAGCGGGTGTGCAGTGGCACGCTCGCCCCGGTGACTCGGTCACGCAGGGGCAGGCCTTGTTCACCTTGCATACCGACGAGCCGAACCGGTTTGAGCGTGCGTCGCAAGCCTTGAGCGATGCCTTCGAGATCAGTTCTGACGCGAACCTCCCTGAGCTGAGCCCACTGATCATCGACCGGATCAGCTGAAGCTCACCGATCGACCAGACTGACCAGGCCAGATTCAAGGTCATAGCGGCCTCCGACGATCAGTGGGTGCTCCTCCCAATCGGCTGACTCTTCGATCACGCTGATTGATCGGCGTACGTGCTGGAGCATCACCTGCTCGGCAAGTGCATCATGGGGCGGGCCGGCCAGACTGACATCATCGACCGCCGGTCTGATCATTTTCATCAAGGCAGGCAAGTGCCCTCTTGGGCCTTCTTGCTCATGACGAGCCCGAAGTGAAGCAGCGATTGCGCCGCAACGGGTGTGGCCCAAGACCACGACCAGTTTGATGCCCAGGACCAGTACGCCGAACTCCACGCTGGCCAGCACCGTGGCGCCAACACAGTGTCCAGCTGTGCGCACCACGAAAAGGTCTCCCAAACCGCAGTCGAAAATGAGTTCAGGCACCTCACGAGAGTCCGAGCAGCACAACACCAGGGCATGTGGGTTTTGTCCTTCGGATATCCGGACTCTGCGCACGTGGTCTCGGTTTGGTCCTTGGGCTGCCCCGGAAGCAAATCTGCGGTTGCCCTCCAAGAGGGTCGCCAGGCGTGCTTCAGGTGCTGAATCGTCCATGAGGAGTCAACTTCGCGCTGATCGAGATCAGTTGGGCAGCAGGAGTACGACGGTCTCCGCGACACAGGCGGGCTTTGACTGGTCTTCGATCTCGATGACATAGCCCAAAGTCAGCTGCTTGCCTGCTGGGATGTCAGTGACTTCCTTGATCGAGACGATCGCGCGCACCCGTGAACCAACGGGCACTGGATTGGGGAAGCGCACCTTGTTTACGCCGTAGTTGAGTCGGGCTCCTGGAGTCTCCAAGGCCATCACGGAGTCACTGAGTCCCGGGATCATCGACAAGGTGAGATAGCCGTGAGCGATGGTGGTGCCGAATGGGCCGGACTTGGCCTTTTCGACATCAACATGGATCCACTGGTGATCTCCGGTGGCCTCAGCGAAGGTGTTCACCTGCTCCTGGGTGATGGTCGTCCAGTCGCTGGCTCCGATCTCCTCACCAGCAGCCGCTTCGAGGGCCTCGAAGGTGGTGAACTTGCGCATGTGCTGACCTGACCCGTCTGTTGGTGGAAGGATGCCGTTATGTCTGAAGATATCGCTGCGACCACAGATCAGATCAAGGCGGCCCCCAAGGTGCTGCTGCATGACCATCTCGACGGTGGTCTTCGCCCCCAAACGATCTTGGACTTGGCTGACGAAGTGGGCCACGTACTCCCGGCCGATGACGCTGAGTCCTTGGGGAAGTGGTTTGCCGACTCCGCTGACTCTGGTTCATTGGTGCGCTATCTGGAGACTTTCCGCCATACCGTTGCAGTGATGCAGGGCGCCGCCCAGATCCGGCGGGTAGCCCGAGAGTGCGTTGAGGACTTGGCCAGTGACAACGTGGTCTACGCCGAGGTGCGTTATGCCCCTGAGCTCTTCGTCGACGGTGGTCTGAGCCTGGATGAGGTCGTCAGATCGGTCCAGGACGGTTTCGATGAGGCTGCGGCAGCTGCCGGCGGGCGGATCGTCGTACGACAAATCCTCACAGCGATGCGTCATCAGGCCCGCTCGCGAGAGATTGCCGAGTTGGCGGTGAAATATCGTGATGCCGGAGTTGCTGGCTTTGACATAGCCGGGGCAGAGGCGGGCAATCCGCCCACTCGACATCTGGATGCCTTCGAATATCTGCAACGAGACAACTTCCCATTCACCATTCACGCAGGAGAGGCCTTCGGGCTGCCTTCAATCTGGGAGGCGGTCCAGTGGTGCGGCACTGATCGCCTAGGGCACGGAGTACGGATCATCGACGACATCTCGATGGTCGATGGACAGCCGAAGTTGGGGCGACTGGCCACTTATGTCAGGGACAAGCGGATCCCGCTGGAAATGTGTCCGCACTCCAATGTGCAGACCGGTGCCGCGGCATCCATTGCTGAGCATCCGATCGGCTTGCTGACCGAGCTGCGGTTCAGAGTCACCGTCAACACCGACAATCGGTTGATGAGCAACACCTCAATGTCGAAGGAATTTGCCTCGTTGGTAGATGCTTTCGGCTATTCAGTGGCAGATCTGCAGTGGTTCACGGTCAATGCCATGAAGTCCGCATTCTTGCACTTTGACCAAAGATTGGCGTTGATAAACGACGTGATCAAACCGGGGTACGCCGCTTTGTGAGTCTCACAACCCCATGGGGTGCCACACGGTCTTGATCTCCAGATAGGTTGTCATCCGGTCAAGATCCGGGGCGGAGAAGAGATCCTCGACTCCCGAGCGTCTGACCCGCTTGAGGTTCTCGGCCGCTGCTTGCTCCAGAGAGATCGCCAAGTCAGCATCCCGGACACCGGTCAGGTCGATGCCATTGACATCCATGTGGCTGGCCAGCCAAGGGGCGATCTCATGCTGGGGGCCGGTCAGCAGGTTGACCACCCCTGCAGGCAAGTCACTGGTGGCCATCACCTCGCCCAAGGTGATTGCGCTCAGCGGGTGTGGCTCGGACGCGATGGCCACGCAAGTGTTGCCGGAGGTGATCACGGGTGCGATCACGCTGACCAGCCCGAGTAGGGGTCCCTTCGGGGCAATCACTGCGATCACGCCACTTGGTTCGGGGGTTGACTGGTTGAAATAGGGTCCGGCTACTGGGTTGGCGC
This sequence comes from Nocardioidaceae bacterium, assembly GCA_020636935.1. Taxonomy (GTDB): domain Bacteria; phylum Actinomycetota; class Actinomycetes; order Propionibacteriales; family Nocardioidaceae; genus Marmoricola. The sequence continues at coordinate 45,410 of JACJWW010000008.1, read as the reverse complement.
CGCCGAGCACCTGGGGCAGTTTGTCGGACCATCCGGCGTACCAGACCAGCCTGTCGATGGCTGCATCGACGGCCTTGCGGGCCAGGGAGGCAGCGGCGCCTTCCTGGCTCCTGATTTCGTCCTCGAATTGACCTCGTCGCGACTCAAGCACCTCTGCGATCCGATAGATGACCTGAGAGCGGTTGTAGGCCGTGCGGCCCGACCAGTCCGGGAAGGCTGCGCGGGCGGCTTTGACCGCATCACGGGCGTCTTTGCGTGAGGCCCAAGAGGCATTGGCCAAGAAGTCGCCCTTGGCGTCTGTCACCGGATAGGAACGCCCCGACTCAGAGCGCGGGAACTGGCCGTTGATGTAGAGCTTGTAGGTCTTGTTGACGCTCAGTCTGGTCATCTCATCGGCTCCCGGAGGTTGTGAAGTGAGTCGGCGCAAGATAGGCGGTCAGGCCATGGCGCCCGCCTTCTCGGCCATAGCCCGACTCTTTGTAGCCACCGAACGGGCTAGCGGGGTCGAAGCGATTGAAGGTGTTTGACCACACGACCCCGGCCCGTAACTGGCTGGCCATCCACAGGCTTCGCGATCCCTTCTCCGTCCAAACTCCCGCAGAGAGGCCATAAGGGGTGTTGTTGGCCTTCTCCACGGCTTCCTTGGGGGTGCGGAAGGTGAGCACACTCAGCACCGGACCGAAGATCTCCTCTCGGGCGATCCGATTCGCCTGGCTCACGCCGGTGAACACCGTTGGCGCGAACCAGTAGCCCTTGGCGGGCAGGGTGCACTCTGGAGACCAAGAGTCGGCGCCCTCGGCCAGACCAGACTCGGTGAGTTCAGTGATCTTGTCCAACTGAGACTTCGAGTTGATCGCGCCGATGTCGGTGTTCTTATCGAGTGGGTCACCGACGCGCAGGATGGCCATACGTCGCTTCAGACGATCGATCACCTCTTCGAAGACGGACTCCTGGACGAGCAACCGGGATCCAGCGCAACAAACGTGGCCCTGATTGAAGAAGATTCCATTGATGATCCCCTCGATTGCCTGATCGATCGGAGCGTCATCAAAGACGATATTCGCGGCTTTTCCACCAAGCTCCAGGGTCACCGACTTGTCGGTGCCGGCCACGGACTTCGCGATCTGGCGCCCAACAACGGTGGATCCGGTGAAGGCGATCTTGTCGATGCCGGGATGCGACACCAACTCAGCTCCGGTTGCGGCTGCGCCGGTCACGATGTTCACCACTCCTGGCGGCAGGTCGGCCTGCTGGCAGATTTCGGCGAAGAGTAGGGCGGTCAACGGGGTGGTCTCGGCTGGTTTGAGTACTACGGTGTTGCCGGTAGCCAACGCAGGAGCGATCTTCCAGGCCAGCATCAGGAAGGGAAAGTTCCAGGGAATGACTGCAGCGCACACTCCGATGGGCCTTGGCGTTGGCCCGTGACCGGAGTACTCCAGCTTGTCAGCCCAACCGGCATAGTAGAAGAAGTGCGCTGCGGCCGTCGGGATGTCGACGTCACGCGACTCCTTGATCGGCTTGCCGTTGTCGATCGACTCGAGTACGGCGATTTCGCGGGCGCGTTCTTGGATGATCCGCGCGAGCCGAAAGAGAAACTTGCTTCGCTCGGCACCGGTCAATCGAGCCCATCTGCGCTGAGCTGCTCGGGCTGCCTTGACCGCGCGGTCAATATCAACCTCGGTGGCCTCCGAGACTTCGCTCAGCACTTCTTCGGTGGCCGGATTTATCGTCTTGAAAGCACGCCCTGAACCATCGCGGAAGTCGCCGTCGATAAACAGACCAACGTGTGGCCGGATGGTGGCAATCGAGTTGGACTCTGGTGCAGGGGCATATTCGAAGGCGGCTGCGGTACGGGCCACGTCTTTGGATGGGGTCATCAGGCTCAGTCCAAGGTGAAGTAGTCGGGGCCGCTGTAGTGGCCGGTCTTGAGTTTGGTGCGTTGCATCAGTAGGTCGTTGAGGAGAGTCGAGGCGCCGAAGCGGAACCAGTCGGGGGTAAGCCATTGTTGGCCCACCACCTCGTTGACCATGACGAGATATTTGATGGCATCCTTGGCGCTTCGGATGCCACCTGCAGGCTTGACCCCAACCATGCTTCCGGTGGCCAGGTGGAAGTCGCGAACGGCCTCAAGCATCACCAGAGTGACTGGCAACGTGGCTGCTGGAGCAACCTTGCCGGTCGAAGTCTTGATGAAGTCGGCGCCTGCAATCATGGCCAACCACGATGCTCGTCTGACGTTGTCATAAGTTTGCAACTCTCCGGTCTCGAAGATCACCTTCAGATGTGCCTTGCCGCAGGCCTGTTTGACCGAGACAATCTCGTCGTACACCTGCAGATAGCGACCGGCCAGGAATGCGCCCCGATCGATGACCATGTCGATCTCGTCGGCGCCAGCCTCGACTGCAGTGGCGGTGTCGGCCAGTTTGATTTCGAGTTTGGCTCGCCCGCTGGGGAAGGCTGTGGCCACCGAGGCGACCTTGACGCCAGAGGTGCCCAACCGTTCTTTGGCATGGGCCACCATGTCTGAATAGACGCAAACCGCGGCTGCTTTCGGGCAAGTCGGATCAGCCGGGTCGGGATGCATCGCCTTGGTCGCCAAGGCCTGCACCTTGCCGGGGGTGTCGCTACCCTCCAAGGTGGTTAGGTCAACCATGGAGATCGCCAAGTCCAAGGCTTGGGCCTTGGCAGAGGTCTTTATCGAGCGGGTGCCCAGTGCGGCTGCACGTTGGTCGGCACCAACCTGGTCCACGCCAGGCAGACCGTGCAGAAAATTGCGTAGTGCGCTTTGTGAGTTTGTCACTTCACCCAAGTGTGCAGAGTTGGTCAGCGAGCTCATCAAGGTCACCAAGGCAGTCTAGGGTGTGATCGATGATTGAGGTGCCCAGACAGCAAGGACAGCGTTATGGCCCAACTGGTGGCTGGGCGACGGCCATCATCGGGTGGATTGTCTGTGCCTTGGTGCTCATCAGCGTCTTGGCCAGCGCCCCAAGTTGGCATCAACTGCCGGTGATCTTCGCAGTGCTGTGGGTCGCCTGGCTGCTCTACCTAGTGCTGTGGCGCCCACGGGTCTTCCTCAGCGTTGATTGGCTGACCCTTCAAGGGGCACTGCGTGATCGAGAGATCGCGGTTTCGTCAATCACTTCTGTGCTCATTGGCAAGTACACCAAGGTCATCACGGTGGATGGCGTCTACTCCACCCCTGCCATCGCGAGGGGCAGTCGCTCGCCCACCGATGCTGAGTTTTTCGAGGAGAGGTTGCGTCAGCTTGTCTGCGATCAGCCCAAGTCCGCGGCTGTCAAAGTGGTCTGGCGGCGGCGCGAACTAGCGATTTCGCTGATGATCACTGTGCTACTGGCCTTGAGTCTCCTGGCCCGCTGGCTGCTTGGGTAGCTCAACAGCCCCCTTTGGTGGCTTGTTGCCGTTCATCACGTCAGTCAGTCGCTGCCAGGCTGCCTTGTTGTAGGCGAGCGCCACGTCTTCGTCGGTCACGGAGTAGTTCAAATAGGTGATGGCAAGCAGGTTGTTGTCCTTGATGGCGTGGGTCAGCCACAAGCCGGTGGGCAACTTCATGCCCTTCGTGCTGCTGACTTCACCGAGCCCGATGGTGTTCAGTTGGGCATTGGCATCTTTCAGCGACTTCTTCTCGTCGTGCTGGACCGTCATCTGGAAATGGCTCGTCTCACCGTCGATCTTGACCTCGGTGCACTTGGTGGCCTGAGCCTTGATCGCCTTCATCACGGCGGCGGCCGTGGCCTGGTCGTCGTAGCTGCGCACTTCAGTGCGGACTGCAGGCAGCCCCGAGAGGCTGTCGATGCCAAATTGGCTGATCGCGCTGCTTGCCGGTTTGGTGGCCGCTTTGCCGGAGAAGCTGGCCATCGTCTCCAGGCACCCCAATCGCGTAGTCAAGGCCGAGTCATCGCCCTTCACGAACGTGGGGCCTGCGTTGGCCTTGGTGAATACCACTTGGGCTGCCTGTTTTTCGGTCAGGGGCTTGGGCGCGCCGCATCCAGCTACCAGCAAGGCAAGCAGAGCTGACCCGACCGCCAAGGAAATGTGCGGCGAACTTAAGCGCATGGATTGGCCCTCTCGGTGGATGTTGAGCTGATGTTACGACGCGCCAACTCATGCCCGATAGGGTGGGCAAATGACTTTTGCCTTGTCCGAGGAGCACGAGCAGTTCCGGGTGTCGGTCAGAGACTTCGCTGAGCAAGTCATTGCCCCACATGTTGCGCAATGGGACCGCGATCATCATTTCCCGGTGGAAGTCATCCACCAGATGGGAGATCTCGGTCTGTTCGGCCTCACGGCCCCTGAGGAGTACGGCGGATCTGGCGGTGACTTCACCAGCCTGTGCGTGGCAATCGAGGAGATCGGGCGCATCGATCAGGCACTGGGCATCACCTTGGAGGCTGCGGTTGGCCTGGGGATCAACCCAATCCTCACGCACGGCACGCAAGCCCAGAAGCAGGCCTGGTTGCCTGAGTTGGTCAGCGGTCAGAAGTTGGCCGGATTCGGGTTGACCGAGCCCGGGGCTGGTTCAGATGCCGGCGCCACCCGCACAAAGGCGGAATTGCGCGAGGGCAACTGGGTGGTCAACGGATCAAAGCAGTTCATCACCAACTCCGGGTCGAAGATCACCTCCTTGGTCACGGTGACGGCCCGCACCGGAGAGCGTGCCGATGATCGCCCAGAGATTTCAACGATCATCATCCCTGCGGGCACGCCCGGGTTCACCGCGGAGAAGGGCTACGACAAGTTGGGCTGGAATATCTCAGATACCCACCCGTTGAGCTTCGTCGATGTCGTCGTGCCCGAGGAAAACCTGTTGGGGGAGCGCGGGCGTGGTTATGCCCAGTTCTTGGCTGCTCTCGATGACGGGCGGGTTGCCATCTCTGCACTTGCGGTCGGCTGCATCCAGGCCTGCTTGGATTTTTCGGTGAAGTACGCCAATGAGCGCACCGCATTTGGGGTCCCGATCGGCACCAAGCAGGGCGTTGCCTTCCAGATCGCCGATCTTCAGGTGATGGTTTCCGCGGCTCGTGCCCTGACCTACCAGGCTGCCTGGTTGAAGGACTCCGGCAGTTCGATGCAGGAGTTCAAACAGGCCGCTTCGGTGGCCAAACTCTATTCCTCTGAAGCGGCAGTGACCGCCACCCGGATTGCGACGCAGGTGGCTGGCGGATATGGCTTCATGGAAGAAAATCCGATGGCGCGCTTCTATCGTGATGCCAAGATCCTTGAGATCGGTGAGGGCACCTCGGAGGTCCAGCGCATGCTGATTGCGCGCGGATTGGGACTCCCAGTCGAGTAGCTGATGAGGGAGACAGCCAAGCGGGTCGGTGGAGAGGCCGCGAAGTTCACCGGCGTGAATATCGTGGCCACTGCGGTGGCGCTGGTGGCTTTCAATTTCCTTACCCACGGTGTCAAGGGGTTGTTTGCAGGCCCCATGCATCACTACCCGCTCACGGCATATGCCGTGGCCAACAGTGTCGGCATGGTGATCAGCTTCCTAGGGTCCAGGCATGTGGTCTTCAAGGACCGGCGGCCGATTGGCCCGGGCGGGGGAGTGGTTGTCTACGCGGCGATCAATCTTTCGTCCTTCGTGATCCCGATGGCTTGCTTGTGGTTCACCCGCAATGTGCTCGACAACAACTCGATCTGGATGGACAACTTGTCCGGCAATCTGATCGGCGGTGGTGCCGCAACAGTGTTCAGGTTCTGGGCATTTCGCAAGTTCGCGTTCAAACGCCACCACATCACTTGGACTGGTCGCAATGAGGCTTATGCGCACTTGGTTTCTGAAGGTGATGAGTCCGATTGGGATGACGACGAGGACAAGCTCGATGACCGGCAGGTCACTGACGCCAGAGATCGGTGATCTCGTAGCCCAGCTCGTTGAGCATCATCCTGACCAAAGGCAGGCTTATTCCGATCACATTTGAGGGGTCTCCGGTGATCCCAGAAATGAAGGGCCCGGACAGTCCGTCGAGGGTGAAGGCGCCAGCCACCTTGGTCGCCTCACCCGAGGCGACATAGGCTGCTATCTCGTCGTCGCTGATGTTTGCGAAGCGTACCTGCGTTGCGGCGCTGCGAGCCAGCCAAACATCACGTTGGGTGTCGATGATGCAGTGACCCGTGTGGAGTACGCCGTGGTGCCCGCGCATGCGTTGCCAGCGTTCCACAGCCTCGACCTCATCGAATGGCTTGCCAAGGGCCTCACCTTCGAACTCCAACAGTGAATCGCAGCCGATGACCAAGGCATTGGGGGTATTTGTGGCGACCGCAACGGCCTTCAGTTGGGCCAGTTTCACGGTCAGTTCAGCGGTATTTGGCGCGTCGATACCTTCTTCGTGGACTCCGCTGATGATCACCTCGGGGTCGAGTCCGGCTCCGCGGAGCACCTTCAATCGAGCAGGTGACGCGGAAGCCAAGATGAGCCGAGGGGCATTCACAGGCCAGAAGCCTAAGTGATCAGCGAGGCAGCGCGCTCACGCGCCACGCCCCTGGTCGGGGGTGGTGTACGTCGCGGGTTGCGCGATGTGGCGCAGCCCAAGTTGACCGCAACGGTGCAGGAGCTGCCTCTGGCTGGCCCGATGCCGCGAGGACAGCCACCAAAGCAGCAATCTCCTCGGGCGTGGCATCAGGGGTGAGCACCTTCAGTGCTGGGGTCGGTGACTGCGAAGGCTCTGGATTCGTGGGGCTCACAGCGGGATGTTCCCATGCTTCTTGGGTGGCAGGGTCTCGCGTTTGGTCTCCAACAGCCGCAGGGCCCGCACCACCTCGAGGCGGGTCTCGTGGGGAGAGATCACGGCGTCGACGTAGCCTCGCTCGGCCGCGATATAGGGATTGGCGAGGGTGTCTTCGTATTCGGCGATCAACTCGGCACGACGGGCCTCCACGTCGCCGCCTTCTTCCTCGATCTTCTTCAATTCCTTGCGGTGCAAAATATTGGCCGCACCTTGGGCGCCCATGACTGCGATCTGGGCTGTTGGCCAAGCCAAGCTGATGTCGGAGCCCAAGTGCTTGGATCCCATGACGTCATAGGCGCCACCGTAGGCCTTGCGAGTGATCACCGTGACCAATGGGACAGTGGCCTCGGAATAGGCATAGATGAGCTTGGCGCCACGCCTGATGATGCCATTCCATTCCTGGTCGGTACCGGGCAGGAAGCCGGGCACATCGACGAAGGTGAGTACTGGGATGTTGAAGGCATCACAGGTGCGCACGAATCGTGCTGCCTTCTCCGACGCATCGATGTCAAGGGTGCCGGCGAATTGCATGGGCTGATTTGCCACGATGCCCACGGACTTGCCCTCGACTCGGCCGTAGCCGACGATCAGATTGGGGGCGAAGAGTTCCATGACCTCAAGGAATTCCTCGTCATCGAGCACGGCTTCGATGACCGAATGCATGTCATAGGGCTGATTGGGGGAGTCAGGGATGATTGTGTCGAGCGCCCGATCCGTGTCAGTGAACTCCATCTCGGCCGGCGCATCGAAGCTCGGCGCAGGGTCGAGATTGTTTTGCGGCAGATAGGACAGCAGCGCCTTCACATATTCGATGGCGTCGTCTTCGTCTGCTGCCATGTAGTGGGCATTGCCCGATTTGGTGTTGTGGGTGCGGGCGCCACCTAGATCTTCCATGGTGACGTCTTCGCCGGTGACCGTCTTGATCACATCAGGGCCAGTGATGAACATGTTTGAGGTGCCGTCGACCATCACCGTGAAGTCGGTGACGGCTGGGGAATAGACATGCCCACCAGCACATGAGCCCATGATCATGCTGATTTGCGGGATCACGCCTGAGGCGTGCACATTGCGGCGGAAGATCTCGCCGTACAGGCCCAAGGAGACGACACCTTCTTGGATCCGGGCTCCAGCGCCTTCATTGATGCCCACGATGGGAGCGCCGGTCTTGATCGCGAGGTCCATGACTTTGCAGATCTTCTCGCCGTAGACCTCGCCCAAGGACCCTCCGAAGATCGTGAAATCCTGGGAGAAGACGCAAACCTGGCGGCCATCGACGGTGCCATAGCCGGTGATCACGCCATCGCCATAGGGGCGATTCTTCTGTTGGCCGAAGGCCGTTGACCGGTGTCGGGCCAACTCATCCAACTCAACGAAGCTGCCCTCGTCAAACAATGCCTCAATGCGCTCGCGGGCGGTCTTCTTGCCCTTGGCATGCTGCTTCTCGACGGCCTTCTTCGAAGCGGCATGCACAGCCTCGTCGATGCGACGCTCGAGATCCGCGAGCTTGCCAGCCGTGGTGTGGATGTCGATGTCGGTCGGTACGTCAGTGCCCTCACCGGGATTTGCGCTCACGAAGACTCCTTGTGGATGTTGATGCCATCGGCCAATCTATTCTCCATGAACTCAAGTGCAGATGTTCGCCCACCCCTTGAACCCGCACGCCTGTCCTTGCCGAAGCCCTTCCGGGTCGAAGTGCTCGAGACCGCCGTGTCAACCAATGCAGTGGCTGCGGCTCGCTTTCAAGAAGGTGAGTCGGAGGGCTTGGTGGTGGTCGCCGAGCACCAAACAGCAGGTCGTGGTCGGCTTGATCGCGACTGGATCACCCCAGCCCGATCGTCGCTCACGGTGTCCTTCCTGCTGACCCCCCAAGTGGAGGTGACGAGATGGACTTGGCTGCCATTGTTGACCGGCTTGGCGGCAGCCAGCGCCCTGGCTGAGGTCACCCAGATTGCCCCCAAGCTCAAGTGGCCCAACGACGTCTTGCTCAACGGTCGCAAGGCTGGGGGAATCTTGCTTGAGCTAGTCGAACACCAGTCTGCGCCAGCTGCGATCGTTGGCATCGGGATCAACGTGCATCAGGCACAAGATGAGTTGCCCGTGCCTGATGCGACTTCCCTCGCGCTCGAGGGTGCGGCCGTCGACCGTACCCAATTGCTGCAGGCACTGGTTGAGGCCTTTTCCCGCGAGTACGACGCATGGTGCGGTGGACTGGACCCACGCGAGCGCTATCGCGATGAGTGCGACACCATCGGCAGGGAGGTCGTCGTGCACATGATCGGCCAAGATCTGCGGGGTACGGTGCAAGACGTCGACGAGACCGGCCAACTGGTGGTGCTGGCTGATGGGCAAGTGCATCACTTGGCGGTCGGGGATGTTGAATATGTGCGCCGGCAAGACCAAATCTGAGAGGATCACTTTGTGGGCTTGCAACCGAAATTGCTGAACGAGGGCGAACACGTGATCGTGGCCACCCGCACGCACGTGAAAGTGCTCCTCTGGCCAACGGTCATTTTGCTGGTCACCTTTGGAGTCGCAGGCTATGCGATCTCCAAGGTTGGTGGATCCAGCGCAGGCACGATCCGGATCATCATCATTGCGATCACAGTCGTGATCTTGGCGGTCTTCGTGCTGGTGCCCTTCTTGAAGTGGCTGAGTACCACCTATGCCTTCACCAACAGGCGCCTGATCACCCGCTCGGGGGTGCTCTCGCGTCGTGGGCATGACATTCCGGTTCACCGGATCAGCGATGTTGCCTTCGAACGAGGACTGATGGACCGCTTCTTGGGCTGTGGCACTTTGATCGTCTCCGATGCGAGCGAGACTGGCCGGGTCGAGTTGCATGACATTCCCAAGGTCGAGACCGTTCAGTTGACGATTCAGCAAGAGCTCGTCCATCCGAGTGACAAGACCGATGACGGAGCCTGACGAACTCCAGCAGGTCCTGCTCTCTGATCTGCCCGGTGAAGTCGATCAGCGAGCCATCGAGCAAGCCGGACTCGACCTGAGCGATGGTTTGCGCTTGTGGCGGGCGTTGGGCTTCCCCGAACCCGAAGACCCCGAGAGCTTCGACCAGAGCGACTTTTGGGCCATGGGGCAGGTTGCTCAGATGATGGTCGACACCGGCATGGACCTCAACTACGCCGTAGCGCTGACTCGTGGAGTGGGAGCCACGATGTCCCGGCTGGCAGATTGGCAGGTGGGTCTGTTCGCTGGTCTCATAGAGCAACAAGACACCGAGGAAGGGCGCCGAGAAGTCAGTGCGGCTTTGCTGTCTGGGATGCGCCCGCGATTTGAGGAGTTGTTGTCCTATGCCTGGCGCCGGCATCTTGCTGGAGCCGTGGCTCGCATCCCGAGCTTGGACCACCCTGAAGACCTGTCCATGGCGACGGTTGGTTTTGCCGACCTCGTGCAGTTCAGCGCGTTGTCAAATGAGCTCAATCCCGACGAGGTTGGTGAGCTGGTCGAGGTCTTCGAGGGCAACTCCCACGACGTGGTCTTCAAGCATGATGGCCGAGTGATCAAGGGGCTGGGGGATTCAGTGCTCTTCGTGGCTCCGCATCCTGAGGCAGGCATGGCAATCGCCTGGGAGATCGTCGACATGGTGTCGCGCTTCGACCTGCTGCCCGACGTGCGCGTCGGGCTGGTCTACGGCTCGGTGGTGAAGAGAATGGGCGATGTCTACGGGCCAGCGGTCAACTTGGCCTCCAGACTCACTGCGGTCGCCAGGCGCAATCGGGTGATCACTGACGGACGTACGGCAGCGCTGCTGCCTGATGAATATGTCACCCGAGTGCTACCGGCCCGGCACATCCGTGGCTTCGGGATCACCGAACCAGTCTCGGTGAGCCGTCCCAATCCCTTCTAGCTGGCCCAATCCCTTCTAGCCAGCAGTGCTTGACGCCCCGAGTTGATCTGCATATGTGGTCAACCGGCGTAGGAAATCCTTCATCAGCGGTTTGAACACGGCCAACACCACAGGGCCATTCCCGGGGAAGGACTCTTCAAAACTGCCACTCCATGTGACGAGTGTGCCAGCCTCGTGCTTGGCGAACTCCACCATTGACTGATAGCCCTTCAACGGAGGCTGGTCCTTGGCCATCTCATAGCCATAGCGATGTGGGCGCTCGTGGATCGTCGTACGCTCCTTGGCGGCGGTGAAGCCAGGTCCTAGCGCGCGAACGGAGCCCACACCTCCATCTTGGGCTGGCCCGAGATAGGCGAAGTGCGAGCTGAGCACGAGTGGCCCGGCCCAGTGCTTCCATTGATCAGCGTTGGCGACGAGATCGAAGAGCACCTCAGGTGATGCGGTTGAGATGCGTTGGAAGCGATAGCTGACCATCTTGGGCATGGATTCTCCTGGGTTGCGGGGCTTGGCGCGCGATGTCGGAATCAAAGATAGATAGGGTCAAACGCGTGAGTGCTACAGGTGCCCCAAGAGTGGCCGTGATCGGTGGCGGCCAATTGGCCCGGATGATGGCCGAGCCAGCGGCGGCCCTGGCCTTGCCGCTGCGGCTTTTGGCCGAAGACGACAGCGTCTGCGCCACCCAGGTGATCGTCGACCATCAGGTGGGTGACTATCGCGACCTGGAGGCGCTCTTTCGAGTCACTCAGGACTGCGCGGTGGTCACCTTCGACCACGAGCACGTGCCGACTGAGCATCTGGTGGCGCTGGAAGCGCGCTTGGCGGTCCGGCCCGGGCCGCATGCCCTGATCTATGCCCAGGACAAGGGCCGGATGAGGAAACGATTGGGGGAGTTGGGCATCCCCTGCCCGAGGAATGCAATCGTGGAGAGCCTCGATGAAGTGCAGGCCTTCGGATTCCCATGTGTGCTGAAGACGACCAAGGGTGGGTACGACGGCAAGGGCGTGTGGATCGTTCGCGATCGGGCCGATGCAAGATCCGTTGTCGATGCAGCGGCGGTCAATGGTGCCACTCTGCTCGCGGAGGAGTTGGTTGACTTCCGACGCGAGCTTTCTGCCCTGATCGCCCGCTCACCGTCCGGGCAGGTGGCGGCCTGGCCCGTCGTACAAACCACTCAGCGCGACAGCATCTGTCACGAAGTGATTGCTCCAGCACCTGATCTTGACCCAGATTTGGGTGACCGGGCCCTCCAGATCGCAATGACCATTTGTGGCGAGCTCGACGTGGTTGGGGTGATGGCAGTTGAGCTCTTTGAGACGACCGATGGCAGGGTGCTCGTCAACGAATTGGCCATGAGACCCCACAACACGGGGCACTGGACCCAAGATGGCGCGATCACGTCACAATTCGAGAACCACTTGCGTGCGGTGCTGGATCTGCCGCTCGGTGCCCCCCAACCTCGGGCACCATGGACCGTCATGGTCAATATCTTGGGTGGTGCCCAAGATGCAGGGCAGTTGTACGACGGCTATCTGCATACCATGGCCAAGGACCCGCAGTTGAAGGTCCACCTCTACGGCAAACAGATGCGTCCGGGGCGCAAGGTTGGCCATGTGAATGCATATGGTGATGACTTGGACGATTGCCTTGAGCGAGCCCGTCATGCAGCCGCATGGTTCGCAGGAGAGTTGGGAGATGACAGTGACTGAGCAGCATGAGCATCAGCGCGTGCGGGTGGGCATCGTGATGGGGTCTGACTCGGATTGGCCAGTGATGCAGGCTGCGGCCCAGGCCTGCGCTGAGTTCGGTGTCGGCTTTGAGGCAGATGTGGTTTCGGCCCATCGGATGCCCGACGAGATGCTCAACTACGGGCGTCAAGCCGCCGAGCGTGGTCTGCAGGTGATCATCGCGGGTGCGGGTGGTGCAGCGCACCTACCAGGGATGCTTGCGGCGGTGACTCCATTGCCTGTCATTGGGGTGCCGGTGCCATTGAAATACCTGGATGGCATGGACTCCTTGTTGTCGATCGTGCAGATGCCAGCCGGTGTGCCCGTAGCCACGGTTGCGATCGGCAACGCCCGCAATGCCGGGTTGCTCGCCGTACGCATCCTGGCGGCGACCGACGCGGCCTTGCAAAGGCAAATGATCGATTTCCAAGACAGCCTTCGTGAGAGTGCACATGCCAAGGGGAAGGTGGTGCGTGACTCGGTGGCTAACTCCTAGCCAGGAAGTCCAGCACAGCTTCAGCGACCACTTCGGGCTGCTCGAGGTGCAGGAAGTGGCCTGCGGCTGGGATCTCAGCCGAGCCTGCAGCTCGGGACAATTTCGACGAGAAGCACCCGTCTTGTGCTCCATGCAGATAGAGAGTCGGCACCAGCGGGTCTTGCAGCCACGCTGCATCCGGTCGCACCTTGCGTAGTGCGCGGTAGTAGTTGAAGATCGCGCGTCTGTGCTCGTGATCTGACATGGAGGCAAACACATGGGGGAGATCTGGCGTGGAGTCATATCCGGGAGACCACTTGCGCCATAGATGTCTCACCAGTGGGTGGGCGAAACGCTCGGGCAGCAGTGGGAGCTGGTTGAACGCGATATACCAACTCAGCCGGGTTTGACCGAGCAAGGGCCACAACAGTTCGCGGTGCCGATCCTGGGTTTGCGCGGACAGGGCCGAGAGCGGCGGAATGGCCAGGGAGACAACACGTGCGAAAGTTCGACTTTTGTCTGCTGACAATGCTTGCGCCGTGATCCCGCCCCAGTCATGGCCGATCAGGACTGCTTCTCCAGGCTCACCGATCTGCTCCCTGATGGCGAGAGCATCACGAGCCAGAGCCTCCACGGAGTAGTCGTGATCAGCGGCAGGGGTTGAGGGTGCATAGCCGCGAGTGAAGGGAGCCACTACGTAATAGCCCGCTTCGGCCAGACGTGGTCCCAACTGTCGCCAGGTGTACGCCGAGTCAGGGAATCCGTGCAGGCACAGCGCCAATGGATCCGTTGGCTCTCCCCAAGAGAGGGCATGCAATTCCACGTGTGGAAGCCTGATCTTGATGTGGCTTGATTGACTCATCGGTCGAGCTGGTGGTCAATCTCCGAAGACGTCTGGGATGTCTGATGTCAAGGAGGAGAACTTCGGGTCGCGCTTGTCAAGGAAGGCCGCCACACCCTCCTTGCCATCATGCTGGCTGGTGTAAAACATCGCCAGGCTGTCGGATCTGTGCGCTTCGATCGGATGCTCAGCGCTGGCATTTCGATAGAGCAATTGCTTGGCCAGACCCACTGCTGCGGCAGAGCGATTGACGACGAAGCTGCGGGCCAGGTCCATGGCCACATCAAGCAGTTCGTCGGCTGGATGCACCGAGCGCACCAAGCCGCCATTGAGTGCCTCTTGGGCACTCAGAATCTCAGCGGAGTACACCCATTCCAACGCTTGTTGGAGCCCGACAAGGCGGGGCAGGAAATAGCTCGAGCATGCCTCGGGGACAATCCCGATCTTGCCGAAGACGAATCCGATCCGAGCCTTATCTGAGGCCAAGCGGATGTCCATGGCCAGTGTCATGGTGGCGCCGATACCAACTGCTGGACCATTGATCGCTGCGATCACTGGCTTGGCCAGGTCATGGATGGCCAAGGTCACCTTGCCGCCGGTGTCACGGACCCCCGCATCGATTTCGGGGTCATGGAGTCGATCACGCAGGTCGGCCGGTGTTGGGGTGAGCGACTCGTCCAGGCCGAAGACATTGCCTTGACCATTGAGATCCATGCCCGCACAAAAGGCGCGTCCTGATCCAGTGACCACAACGGCACGTACCGCGTCGTCGCGCGCGTCGACAGAGAAGACTCGATGGAGCTCTCGAGCCATGGTCACCGAAAACGCATTGAGTGCCTCCGGGCGGTTGAGGGTGAGCAGGGCAATGCCGTCACCGTCAACCTGCCAAGTGAGGGTCTCGTAATCGGTGCCTGCGTCGTGGCTCTGGCTCGTCTGCGCCATCACCATCTCCTAACTGGTCGGTCGAACTGCGACCCTGTCGCCATCGGACCCACCTAGTCAGGCAGGCCCCCTTGCGTGCACAGTCCGGGAGTGATGTCATCGGCCCGGTCGGTCTTGAGTAGTTCGAAAAGCTTTCTTGCCCTCTCAGTATCCCAGTGAACTGCCAAGTCCCTGATCGGCACTGCACACGTGAGACCGCCAGAGCCATTCACCTGGGTCATCGCCCGACCAAATCCGAGCATGGCGAACGGTCCGGTGCCTTCGCTGATCGTGATCGAGGTCGCCATTGCCTGGTTGATTGCGTAGTAGCGCCATGGGTTGATGAAGGTCCATGGCGACTTGACCTCTTGTCCTACTGCGCTCAAGACCTCACGTTGGTGCTGGGCTCGCCCGAGGTCGCCATTGGCCATCGTGTGGCGAGATCTGGCATATCCCAACGCCGTGGCGCCGTCGGCTTCCTGGCAGCCCTTCTTGATCTTCAAATTGGCGCGAGGGTCCACCATCCGCTGCTTGGGGCAGATCGTGATTCCGCCAACGGCATCAACCACATTCTCAAAACCCCCAAATCCGATCTCGATGTAGTTGTCGATGTGCAGGCCGGTGTTTTGCTCGATGGTCTTGATCAGCAATTTTGGTCCGCCCCAAGCGAATGCTGCATTGATCTTGGAGGTGCCGTGGCCGGGGATGGGCACCAAGGAGTCACGCGGGATCGACATCAACACGGGCTTTCCGCTGCCAGTGTGCAGGATCATGATCGTGTCGGTGCGTTGGCCGACGTCTCCGACACCACCCGTGCCAAGACGCTTGTTCTGTTCCTTGGTCAGGCCGCGACGACTGTCGCTGCCAACCAGAAGAAAGTTGGTGCCTGGTTGGTCCGCAGCCCCATCGTTGGTGGCAACATCGACTCGATTGATCCGACCCCACGCCATGATTGGTACGACGAGCAGGAACACCAGCCACAAGGCCAAGGCCACGCCGATCACTGGCAACAGCCTGATTCGACGCTGCTTGGGTGCGCGTGGCTGAGATTGACGCTTCGGCTCCTTTGCGGGCTTGGGCCCTTTGGCTGGTTTGGCTTCCTTGCCTGACTTCGGCTTGCGCCCGGTGCGCTGATACTCCTTGAGGTCCTCGCGAGAGATGATCCTGGTCTTTTCGGGCGCGCCTCCATAGACCCAGCCGAACTCAGGGTCGGCCTGGCCATTGTTGGGACGTGGAGGTTTTGGCATGGAGAAGACGCTACCGCCCAGATCCTGAGGATCAGCGATAGCTTGACCCCATGAGCCGTGAAATCCCGATCGCCTTGCCGCCGTCGTACAGCAGAGTGACCCTCACCCTCCTGGCTGGCCAAACGCATGTGAATCTCTACGGCACCGTCCACGGTGGCGAGGTCATGCGCCTGGTGGACAGCACTGCTGGCGCGGTGGCAGGGCGGCACAGCGGAGGGCAGGCAGTCACGGCGGCCATGGATGAGATGGCCTTCTTGGCGCCCGTGCACGTGGGAGACATCCTTCGGGCCAGTGCTCAGGTCAATTGGGCAGGTCGTAGCTCGATGGAGGTGGGGGTCCGCGTGATGAGCGAGCCTTGGAATCGCGCCGGCATCGAGCCAGTACATGTTGCCTCGGCGTACTTGGTCTTCGTAGCGGTTGACCCAGACGGCAGGCCCAGGGAGGTGCCCTCTCTTGCGCCTGAGACCGATGAGGAGTTCCGCCGGATGCGCGAGGCCTCCATCCGACGGACGCACCGTTTGGCGGCAAAGAAGGAGATCCGCGACGCGCGTGAATGAGCACGGCGTGGCGAGACGCAAGTTGCTGTTGTGACTGGTGATACTTGACCTACAACGCCCGACCTCTACTTCCCCCTAGAGAGGCACATTCATGGCGACGATCTCGTCGACGGTTCCTTCTGCATCGATTCGCAGGACTCAATACGACACTGCAGTCAGCCGGATCCGGTTCCGTCGTGCGATCGCGCTCTCGTTGATGACTGTGCTCTTGCCCGGATCTGCCCAGTTGGCTGCCGGCAACAAGAGGCTGGGCTGGATCGTGATCCGCACGGTTGTCGCGCTCGCGGTCACCCTTCTCCTCGTCGGGTTGATCAGCGCCGTCTTCAACTCCTTTGCCTTTTGGTTGTTGACCAATACCTTCATTTTGGGTTTGGTGCGCCTGGTGTTGATTGGTTTGGCCCTCGGTTGGGCCTTCCTCATCGTTGATGCCTGGCGATTGGGTGATCCGTTGAGCTTGCAGCGCAAGCAACGCCTGGTCATGGTCGGGCTCAATGCTGGTTTGTGCATTGCCCTCGTTGGGAGCCTGCTCTATGCCTCGCACGTCGTGGGCGTGCAGCGAAAATTCATCGCAACCATGTTCGGCGCGAGTGCAGTCACCGGCGCGCATGATGGCCGATTCAACATCTTGCTCTTGGGCGGTGACTCCGGGAGTGATCGCTGGGGTCTGCGTGCCGACTCGATCACGGTGGCCAGCATTGACGCCGAGACTGGGCACACGGTGCTCTTCGGGCTGCCGCGCAACATGTTGAACTTCCCCTTCGCCAAGGGATCGATCATGGCCAAGCAATTCCCTCGCGGCTACAACTGCGGTTCGGAGTGTGAACTCAACTCCTTGGCCACCTACGCCGCTGATCACAAGCAGTTGTTCAAGAAGTACCGCGATCCGGGCGTGGAAGCCACGACCCAAGCCGTTGAGGGCATCACCGGTCTGAAGATCAACTACTGGGCGATGGTCAACCTCAGGGGGTTCGAGCGACTGGTTGATGCCGTTGGGGGCGTGAAACTGCGAGTTCGTGACCGGATCCCGATCGGTGGTGTGGGTGCTCCGATAACCGGCTACATCCAGCCAGGCTACAAGAAGCTGAATGGCTTCCAGACCCTTTGGTTCGCTCGTTCGCGGGCGGCGGCTGACGACTACTCCCGGATGGCCCGACAAAAGTGCGTCATGAGCGCGATGCTGACCCAGTTGTCGCCCCAAACGGTGGTCACGAAGTTCGAAGAGATTGCAGCGGCAAGCGAATCATTGGTTTCCACGAATTTGCCCGCATCTCAGCTGAGCACTTTCATCCCGCTGGCGTTGAAGGCCAAGGATCAGAAGATCAAGACCGTGTCCTTCGTGCCTCCGCAGATCAACACGGGCAGGCCTGATATCGACAAGATTCAACGCATGGTGCGCGATGCGATCGATCCCCCCAAGCCCGCCAAGTCGAAGGCCTCCTCGAAGACGGCAAGCGGGTCGTCCCAGACTCCTGCCACCACGGGATCCACCAGCGGCTCCTTGGGCAATATCAGGGATGGTTATGCAGCCAATCAATCCCAAGACCTGGCAGGCTCGTGCTGAGCTTCGCGTAGGGTTCTGCACGTGTCCGCGCCCAATTCCATTGACCTGACCAAGGTCGTCGCGGTCGTGGTGACCTGGAATCGCCGGCCCTTGATCGAGGAGTGTCTGGACGCGATCTTCGCCCAGGAGCACCGCCCGAGCGCCGTAGTTGTCGTCGACAATGCCTCTGACGACGAGACCGCGGATTACCTGGCCTCCAGGACCGACGATGGGCTGAATCTCGTGCGGCTCACCCAGAACACAGGCGGTGCGGGTGGCTTCGCTGCAGGCATCCAAACGGCCTTGGGGCTCGGCCCAGACCTGATCTGGCTGCTGGATGACGACACCATCCCCGAGCCCGACAGTGCGGCTGAGTTGGTCAGAGCCTGGTCGAGCTATCCCGATGCGCTCGATCGGCGACCGGCTGTGCTGGCCAGCAAGGTCGAGTGGCTCGATGGGCGAGACCATCCGATGAACACACCCCGGACCAAGCCGGGTGCCTCAACTGCAGAGTTGGCTGCGGCGGCTGAAGTCGGTGCCCTGCCGATTCGTTCGGCCTCGTTCGTGTCGATCATGTGCGACGCCAGAGTCATCCGTGAGCGGGGCCTGCCGATCGCCGACTATTTCTTGTGGAATGACGACTTCGAATATTCAACGCGGTTGATCCGTGATGGCGTCGGCTTGTATTGCCCGAGCAGTGTCGTGGTGCACAAGACGCGGGTGTTTGGGTCCACTGATGCCGATCCGGGGGAGCGGTTCTTCTTCGAGGTGCGCAACAAAGTCTGGTTG
Organism: Nocardioidaceae bacterium; assembly: GCA_020636935.1. Taxonomy (GTDB): domain Bacteria; phylum Actinomycetota; class Actinomycetes; order Propionibacteriales; family Nocardioidaceae; genus Marmoricola. The sequence continues at coordinate 26,702 of JACJWW010000008.1, read as the reverse complement.
TTCTCTCGTGCCGCTGGTCTGGCTCCGCTGGAGAAGGTGCTGTACGGCGGATCGACCCTGCGCCGTTGGGGTCGCACAATCGGCAAGTCGGGTGATCGACGTACCTTGGTGCGGGCAGGTTGGCGCGGACTCAAAGCGGGTGTGACCAAGGCTCCTCGCGCCAACCATGAGGTCTTGGCTCAGGCTGGACTCGCAACCCCCCATGACCAGGTTTTGTCGCCAGGACAACCCTTCACGCTGTTGATCAGCACCTATGCAAAGGACAGTCCGGAGTTCCTGATTGCCGCCTTCGAGTCATCCGTGCACAGCCAGACCCGGCCGCCTGCCGAGGTGGTACTGGTGCAGGATGGCCCGGTGCCTGAGGCGTTGGCCGAGGCCATTGATTTGATCATCTCGAAGAGCCCTGTGCCCGTGAAACTCCTGCCTCTGGCGAAAAACCAGGGCCTGGGGCCAGCCTTGGATGCAGGGCTTGCTGCGGCGGGTCACGAAATCGTGGCCCGGATGGATGCTGATGACCTCAGTTTCCCGGATCGATTCGCCAAGCAATTGCCGATGATCGAGGCTGGGGCCGACATCGTGGGATCAGGCCTTCTGGAGTTCGGCAGCGATGTCGGCGATGTGGTTGGTCGGCGTACTCCGCCCACCAAGGCTGATGAGATCCGCAGGGTGATCAAATTCCGCGACCCTTTCAATCATCCGACGATCGTGTATCGCAAGGGCGCGGTGGTCACGGCTGGCGGTTACTGTGACATGCCACTGCTTGAGGACTATTTGTTGTTCACCCGGATGGTGATGGGAGGAGCAAATCCAGCGAATCTCGCCGAGCCACTGGTCTACTACCGGGTCGGCGAAGGTGCCTATGCGCGGCGAGGGGGGCTGGAGTTGTTCAAATCAGAGCTCGCTCTCCAGCGGCGCTTTTGGCGCTTGGGCATTGTCAATCGTCGAGAGTATGTCCGAAATGTTGCCGTCCGGGCGGGCTACAGACTCGTGCCTGAGCGCTTGCGGAAAGCCGCATATCGGAGGTTGCTGGCAAATCGCGGCGACGCGGGCTAGATGAGCATTGATTGTGACGGATCGGACGCCGACACAAATCGCCGATGCGGGCAAGCGCGGCTAGACTGATTCGGGTTTGCCGACCCCTGTCCAGACGACGCTGGGCAGAATCCGACTCCATGGGAGCTGCATTGACCTCCGCGCATGACCTGCCCGATCTTGTTGTCGTTGGCTCAGGCTTCTTCGGCTTGACGATCGCCGAACGCGTTGCCGCTGAACTCAACAAGAAGGTACTCATCATCGAGCGCCGGTCTCATATCGGTGGCAATGCATATAGTGAGGCCGAGCCAGAGACTGGCATTGAGGTCCACGTCTACGGTGCCCACCTCTTCCACACCTCTAACGAAAAGGTCTGGGAGTATGTCAACAGGTTCACCACCTTCACCAATTACCAGCACCGCGTCTTTGCAAAGTTCAGGGATCAGGTCTATTCCTTCCCGATGAATCTTGGGTTGATCAACCAGTTCTTTGGTCGCAGCCACACGCCTGACGAGGCCCGCGCACTGATCGCTGAGCAATCCAGTGAGATCGACACAAAGGACGCCTCGAATCTCGAGGAGAAGGCAATCAGCTTGATCGGTAGGCCGCTCTACGAGGCCTTCGTCAAGGGCTACACCGCAAAGCAGTGGCAGACCGACCCCACCGAGCTCAGTGCTGACATCATCACTAGGCTTCCCGTCCGTTACAACTTCGACAATCGCTATTTCAGTGACAAATATGAAGGCCTACCAACGGACGGCTACACCGCCTGGCTGCAGCGGATGGCCGACCATCCCAATATCGAAGTGCGTCTCGACACGGACTTCTTCGACGTGGCAGAGGATTACAAGGGCAAGGTGCCGATCGTCTACACCGGGCCGGTCGATGAATACTTCGGCAATTGTGAGGGACGCTTGTCATGGCGGACCGTCGACTTGGAGTCCTCCGTGGTTGAGGTTGACGACTTCCAAGGCACGTCGGTGATGAACTACAACGACCAAGATGTGCCCTTCACCCGGATCCATGAGTTCAAGCACTTCCACCCCGAGCGCACCCATCTGCCCGGTAAGACCGTGATCGTGCACGAGTACAGCCGCTTCGCAGGTGAGGATGACGAGCCGTACTACCCGATCAACACGCCGGCGGACCGCGAGAAATTGCTCAAATACCGCGATCTCGCCAAGAAGGAGCCGATGGTGTTGTTCGGGGGGCGCCTGGGCACCTACAAATACCTCGACATGCACATGGCAATCGGCTCCGCGTTGTCAATGTATGAAAACAAGTTGAAGCCTCATTTCGAGACTGGGGCCGAATTGACCTCTGGAGGAGTCGACGAATGACTCAGGTGAGCACCGAAAATCCTGCACGACGGATCCTGCAGAGATTCATCCTGCCAGCCGACCGTGACCTAGACGTGATGCCGCTCTATGTCGATGTCGAGGCCGCTGTCCTGGATGCAGACAAGTTGTCGGTGGGCTATTCCAAGGAAGCTCGCAATCTCAACAAGGCCTCCATGCGTCAGTCGACCTCCACTGGGCGCGAGTTGTCGGTCGAGGACATCCTCGGACGCCACTCGCTCCGGGTGGTTGCCGGAGAACGCGTTTCGCTCGGTAGCTACTTCAATGCCTTCCCGGCCAGCTATTGGCGTCGGTGGACCGTCGTAAAGCAGGTGCGTCTCAACGTCACGCTGCAAGGTGACGACGCCTCCGTTGTGGTCTACAAGTCAATGGCCAATGGTCGCTCGCAACGAGTTGATGCTGGCCAAGTGCAAGGGGCCGATGCCCAGACCTTCACCTTTGACCTGTCCTTGGTGCCATTCCAAGATGGTGGTTGGTATTGGTTTGATGTGGTGGCGGGCAAGGTAGACGCCACCTTGGTCGCGGCCACCTGGGACGCCGAGGTACCCGCTGACCGCTTGGAGGCTGGTAGCTGCACTGTCGGTATCACCACCATGAACCGGCCCGACTTCTGCGCGAAGCTGATCAAGCAGATCAGCGATGACCCAGAGGTGTCGGCACTGGTTGATGACGTGGTGGTGGCTGAGCAAGGCACCCAGAAGGTTGTCGATGACCCGGAGTTCCCAGCGGCTGAGGCCGCGCTGGATGGGCGCCTCAGAGTCATCGAGCAGGCCAACCTCGGTGGCTCCGGAGGCTTTGCGCGGGCCCAATATGAGACCCTCAAGGCTGATCGTTCGAAGTACGTGCTCTTCCTCGACGATGACATCGTCATGGAGACCGAGAGCATCCTGCGCACGATCACCTTCGGTGATTTGTGCCGCCGACCCAGCATCGTGGGCGGGCACATGTTTTCGCTCTTCCGCAAGACCCAACTGCACAGCTTCGGTGAGGTCATCAACCGGTGGCGTTTTTGGTGGATGTCTCCGTTGACAGTGGAGAATGACTGGGATTTCGCGGCGCGCAACTTGCGTAGTACTCGTTGGTTGCATCGCCGCATCGATGCCGACTTCAACCCGTGGTTCTTCTGTTTGATCCCCACTGAGGTGGTCAAGGAGATCGGCTTGGGTTTGCCATTGTTCATCAAATGGGATGACAGCGAGTACGGCGTGCGGGCGCAGGCGGCTGGTTTTCCGACGATCTCGATGCCGGGTGCGGCTGTGTGGCATGTGCCGTGGACAGACAAGAATGACGCCTTGGACTGGCAGGCCTATTTCCATCAGCGCAACCGTTTCGTGGCAGCTCTGCTCCACTCGCCCTTCCCCAGGGGTGGGCGCATGGTGCGGGAGAGCCTCAATCACACGGCCGTGCATTTGCTCTCAATGCACTATTCGACCGTGGAGTTGCGCCTCAAGGCCTTGGAAGACGTGCTTGCAGGGCCACATCGCCTGCATCCTGACTTGGTCACGAAGCTTCCTGAGGTCCGAGCCTTGCGTAGCGACTTTGCCGATGCCCAGACCAAGAGCGATCCTGACGCCTTCCCGCCCGTACGACGAGCCAAACCACGCAAACGGGCCTTCAGCCACGAGTTGATCGGTCGTGGGGCCCAACTCACGGCTGCGGCCAAGGGTGCGGTGCGTCAGTTCCTCCCGGTGCGGCCCATGTCCAGAGAGTTCCCTGAAGCAGAGATCATGGCCCAGGACTCGTTCTGGTGGACGATGGCGGCTCAGGATTCGGCGATCTACAGCATGCCGGACGGTACCTCTGCGGCGTTCGTCAAGCGTGATCCGGAGTTGTTCAAGAGCCTGTCCGCCAGGGCACTTCAGTTGCACAAGCAGATCCTGCAGGAATGGCCGCAACTTTCGCAGCAATACAAGGCAGCCTTGGGCGAAATTACCTCGCCACAGACATGGGCAACGACATTCGGTGTTGATCACGAGGCAGACGCCTGATGGCTCGCGCCGCCAACAAGCGTCAAGGTGCCCAGACCGATGAGAAGGGCCGCCGCAAGAATGCAGCCAAACGGGCGCGCGCGCTTGCTGATCGCAAGGCCGATGCGATGCCGGTGGCACCCACGATGACGGGACCCCAACTGGATCGCCACGTGGACGCTGAGTTGGTTTCGCCATCCCCCAAGGGTGGACTGAAAGAGGTATTGGCCAATCCCTATCTGCTCGGGCTGATCACCAAACGCTTCTTGGCGGCCCAATATGCGGCATCGGTCTTGGGCCTGATGTGGTCATATGTGCAGCCAGCACTGCGCTTCTTGACCTACTTCATGTTGATGTCTTTGCTGCGAGTGCACGACGGGATGCCCAATTTCGCCCTCCACCTCTTCGTCGGCATGGTGGCGGTGCACTATTTCTCGGAGACCTGGGGAGGAGCCACTCGATCCATTTGGCAAAACCGCCCCCTCGTGTTGAAGATGCGAGTGCCTCGCGAGACTTTCCCGGTGGCCGCCATGATCGTGGCTGCCGTGCATACCTTCCCTCAAGTCGTAATCCTCACAATTGCCGCCATTTCAGTGGGTTGGAAGCCCGACTTCGCCGCTTTCGGCTACGGGGGGCTCGGACTCTTGCTGCTGATGGTCTTCTCTGCGGCACTGGGATTGTTGTTCTCTGCGCTCAATGCGATGTACAAGGACTTCCAAAATATCGTCACCACCTTGATGCAGTTCATGCACTTCTTGGTGCCGATGATCTATCCGTTCAGCATGATCTATCGACTTCGGATCGACCATCCGGTGATGTATGAGATCTACATGGCAAACCCGGTGACGCAGGCGGTGCTGATGTTTCAGCGCTTCTTCTGGTATCCAACGATTGAGAATGCAGACACCAAAATGCCTTGGTGTGGCCATCTCAAGGGCAATCCTGAGGCTTTCGCCAACTGCCACATACCAGTGGAATTTCCCCCGGACATGCTGGTCAGGGGCCTGATCACCTTGGCGGTGTCTTTCGTGCTGCTGTGGCTGGCGCAGCGCATCTTCAAGAAGTTCGAAACCAAGTTCCCGGAGCGTTTGTAGATGGCTACCTCAATTGTGGTTGAAAATTGCACCAAGGAGTTCACTCTCTACTACCACCGGACGATGAAGGCCATGGCTACCGCAGCCGTACGCCGGCAGCCGTTGCGGGAGCGGTTCACCGCCTTGAATGACATTTCTTTCACGGTGGAGCAGGGGGAGTCCGTGGGCCTGATGGGGCTCAATGGGTCAGGCAAGAGCACCTTGCTGACTCTGATCAATGGAGTGATGACCCCTGACAAGGGCAAGGTGCTCACCCGTGGTCGGATTGCTGGACTGATTGCCACCGGGGCGGGATTTCACCCACAAATGACCGGTCGCGAGAATCTCTTCCTCAATGGCGCCATTCTGGGCATGAGCAAGAACGAACTCAACCGCAAATTTGACGAGATTGTTGAGTTCGCCGATATCGGTAGGTTCCTGGACACGCCCGTTTCGCACTATTCCTCGGGCATGTACGCCCGGCTTGGTTTTGCCATTGCCATCCACGTGGATGCAGACATCTTCTTGGCCGATGAGGTGCTCGCTGTTGGCGACAAGCCTTTCAAACAGAAGTGCGTGACCAAGATGCAGGAGATCAGGCAGCAAGGCACCACGATCTTCTATGTCAGCCACGCGGCAGCGTCGGTGCGCTCCATGTGCGATCGGGTGCTGTGCCTGGAGTCGGGACACCTGAACTTCGATGGCCCTGTTGACGAAGGCATCCGCTATCTGCAGTACGACGAAGCCGAAGAGGGGCTGGAGGCAACCATCGACGCCGAGTTGGGTGCTGACATCTAACGGATAAACCCCGGATATCTCGGCAATATTCGATTAATGAAATACAGCGATGTGATTTTAAATTACATCGCTGTATTTCATTAACTACATGTTTGTAATTAGGGCAAACGGCTTGCCAAGACCCATGTTACTAATGTGAAACTTGGTACTCGTGTGAATAACATCCCCGATCACATGGAGCCCAGCACATGCGTCAGAAGCGCTCGCGATATGTAGCTTTTTGCCAGCAATTCCTTGTTGTCAGCACGGTAGGTGCCATTGGGGCAACCGCTGCTGGCATTCATACCTTGGAGATCGTTCCGTCGGCTCCTGAGATCCATGCCAGCCAACTGCACCGCGCAGTTGTCCTGGACAAGGCCACCGTTGATGTCGCTCCAGTGAGCCCCAAGGTCGAGGAGGTTGCCATCACGGGGATGGATGGCAAGTTGACCTCTGTTGACGACTCGGGTGCAACTCCTGGAGCGGCATCAACGGCATCAGCTGATCCGGCACGACCCAGCGGCTTGGTGCTGGCGGTCACCAGCCAGGCTCAAGAGGTCAAGGGATATGGCACCGTCGGTGTCACCTGGCAGCACGGAGTCCAGTTGCCAGAAAGCTCCATCCAGGTGCAGATCCGCACACAGTCCAAGGGGCAGTGGTCGGGCTGGGAAGAAGTGGGCTATCACGCTGACCATGGTCCGGATGCGGGTTCGGCGGAGAATCCTGACGACCGGGAACGACCGGGTACCGACGCAGTCGTGGTGGGTGATGTCGCCGAGGTGCAGATGCGAGCCTTCACCAAGGACGGCGCAGCACCAGCCGACATGAAGCTGGCTGTGATCGACCCGGGCATTGGAGAAACTCAGACGGCGAAGGCCGCCATCGACACCTCGCGCCTTCCGGCCTCGTCGAGCACTCTGGCCAACAGCGAACTCAGTGGCAGTAGCGAACTCAGCGACACGAGTGCGCCTGCTCAAGCCGAAGCAGGCCAAGCATCATTGGCGGCCATGCGGGTGGCTCCCATGCCGCAGATCTATTCGCGTGCCCAATGGGGAGCAAACGAGAAGATGCGCGATGCGTCATCGCTTCGCTATGGCACCATCCAGACCAGTTTTGTGCATCACACTGTCAATGCAAACAATTACTCTGAGGCCGATGTGCCAGCGCTGCTGCGAGGCATCTACGCCTACCACACCAAGTCTCGAGGTTGGTCGGACATCGGCTACAACTTCCTGGTCGACCGGTTCGGGAGGATCTGGGAAGGGCGCTACGGCGGGATCGCCAAGTCGCCAGTGGGGGCACACACACTCGGCTACAACGAGGTTTCCTTCGCCATGTCAGCCATTGGCAATTTCGACATCGCCCAGCCCTCACAACAGATCATCAATGCTTTCGCTTCGCTATTTGCCTGGAAGCTATCGATGTACAACATACCGGCCAATGCCACAGGCTTGCGGGTGAAGGGAAAGACCTTCCAGGCCATCAACGGTCACCGTGATGCTGGCTCAACGGCCTGCCCGGGCAAATATCTCTATGCGCAACTCCCGCAGATCAGGACCTTGGCCACCGCCATTCAGCAAGGCAGTCAGGTGCCACCAGCGGTGCCGCCGATGCCTACAGTCCCATTCTCTGCGCCCACTCAAACTCCGGCGGCGGTGGCACCCCAGCCAGCCTTGGCGAATCCCAGGGCGCTGAGCCTGGATGCCACCTCCAATGCCAGCATTGTGACCTTGGGTCAGAATGGCGACATCCGGGTGGTGCCGACCAGAGGTCAAGTTGGTTTCAAGGCCCCAGCGTTGACCAATGGGTCCGGGGCCAGCCGGGGCGGTTTGAGTGCCTTCGTTGGTGATGTCAACCGCGATGGCCGAGGCGATGTGCTGACCCTGAGAAAGGGCGTGGGGCGGGTCTTCCGTGGTGTCAAGGGTGGACACCTGACCAAGAAGGGGGTCGGCAGGACGCGAGCATTCAGGGGAGCGAATCTCCTCGTTGGTGCAGGTGACTGGAATCGTGATGGTCGCCCTGATGTGATTGCTCGGGTTGGCTCGAATCTCAACCTCTTCCTCGGCCGATCCAAACTGCGTTGGTCGAAGCCGATCCTGCTCAGTGGCGGATTCGCCAACTACACCAGCGTTGCCGTTCCTGGGGACATCAATGGTGACGGCGTGAATGATGTCGTGGCCTTGCGAAGCGACGGTGTCCTGCAGGCCTTCGCAGGCTCCGGCCTGCGATTGAGACCGGCAACCGTGATCAAGTCTGTGCCAGGGGTGAAGTCGATTGCGGGTGGCGGTGATCTGACCGGCGATGGCGTTGTCGACATCGTCTTGAGCGACGGAAGTTCTGTTCAGATCCTCAGCGGACTTGGTGCCGGGCGCTTTGGCAATACCTATGGTCCATTTGTTGGTTTTGGTGGCATCCGACAAATGAGTGTCGGACGGATTTCTGGTGCCGGCCCGGCCGGGCTTCTCGGGATCAGTGGCCGGCGCTACTTCACCTACGCCAACAAGGACTCCCAGAACATCGCGGCAGCGCTTGGCGGCAATCTGCGCCGCCCTGCAGCCACACGGGTTCTCAACGTCGGCGACTGGAATCGCGACGGCAAGGGCGACTTGATCACCATCGAAGGAGCCGGAGACACCTTGGTCTTCCACCCAGGTCACGCGAACGGGTCCTTTGGGGCAGCTGTGGTGATGGGTTCCGGTTGGAAGCCGGTCTCGAGCCTGACGGCCGTGGGTGATGTGACTGGTGACGCCAAGCCAGACCTGGTGGGGCGTACGACGGCAGGCACGGTGATCTTCCCCGGAAACGGGGCGACTGGATTCACCGGCTCCCGCTTGGCTCCGAGCAACATGATCACCTTCAATTCAGTGGGTCCGGGCCTTTGGCATGCGGGATCTTGGAGCGTCATGGTGGGCAGTCGAAGTGGCGTGGTACCCCGAGTTGGAGCTGGCAATCTTGACAGCTCACGTTTCGACGTGATTGTGGGCTCCGGTGACCTCGATGGGGATGGTTATGCCGACGTCATTGCTCGGGAGCGAGCCACGGGAGTGTTGTGGTTGGTACCGGGGGCAGCTGGAGGGATCGGAGTACCGCGCTTCTTGGCCTCAGGATTCGGGGGCTACACCACGATCGGTTGAGGCGCTGGGAGCAGTGCGTTCAGCGCCGTACTGATGTGGTGGCGTGCTCGGAAGCCATCCGCTCCGGCCATTTTGATTCATCAGGATCCCTGATCAGCACTATGGACCCGCCTCCCATAAAAGGGTCCAGGAAGAGCTCGTGACGCAGGCTTGGGTCCAGATCCGTGATCACCCGGTCTGTGACAGGTGTCTTGGCCTGGATATCGGTGGCGTCGTACGGGTTCCCCAGGAAGAGATCAGGCTGGCTGGGCCAGAGCAGGCCGAAATCGTGTGCTTTTGTCGGGGCTGGGAAGGCGAGTGCGAACGGGTGCAACGAGCAGGCCAGGGCATGGGGTTGTTCGGCCAACTCGGGCCCGCCAACCACCAGCTCAGGCTCAACTTGTTTCGACACGACTTGCGCTCCGCAAAGCCAAGCCGCACCCATGAACACCGGAGTCAACCAATGCACACCCAATGTCACCCCGACTCGATCACCAGGCATGATGTCAAGCTCATCGCAGAGCACATTCGCGGTCTTGGCTACCCAGTTGGCATATGTGGTGGTGGAAAGTTCGCTACGCTCGCCAGTGGTCTCGTTGTAGTAGGTGATCAAGGGCTTCCCAGGACTCTGCTTGAGACGAGCGGTGAGTGCGTCGGAGAACCTCATGACTGCGACGCTACCCAGTGCTGGAAGGATGCCCTTCATGACCCCCGATGATGGTTTCAGCCACGCTGTAGATCGGATGTGGGCAGTGGTTCCCGCCGGTGGCGCAGGCACCCGATTGTGGCCACTTTCACGTGCTGGGCAACCCAAGTTCTTACATGACCTGGCTGGCTCGGGGCGGACCTTGATCCAAGCGACCGTTGACCGCCTGACTCCGATTGTGGGGGAGAGGGTCATGATCGTGACTGGTGCCAGTCATGAGGGTGCAGTGCGGATGCAGCTGCCCGACGTCTCAAAGGTTGTCGCCGAGCCAAGCCCTCGAGACTCCATGGCTGCAATCGGCCTAGCCGCAGCGATCATGGAACGCCAAGATCCTGCGGCAATCCTGGGATCATTTGCTGCTGATCAACTGATCAATGATGGTGACAGTTTCGCTGCTTGTGTGCGAGAGGCAGCCGCAGTTGCGGCGACGGGCCTGGTGGTCACGCTTGGGATCAGGCCGACCTTCGCAGCGACCGGATTCGGCTATATAGAGGCCAGCGAGCCACTGGCCGGATTCCCCACTGCCACTGCAGTGCGACAGTTCGTCGAGAAGCCCAACCAGGAGACTGCAGAGCGTTATCTGGCCACCGGTGCGTTCCGCTGGAATGCCGGGATGTTCGTCGTACGGGCGAGTGTGCTGCTGGATCTACTTGCTCTCAATCATCCCGAACTCGCTGCTGGACTTCGTCGGATCGCGGCGGCACCTGAGCTGTTGCCCGACCTGTGGCCGGGCTTGCAAAAGATCGCCATTGACCATGCCATCGCCGAGCCAGCCGCAGACTTGGGCAAGGTCGCGATGGTCCCAGGCGAGTTTGACTGGGAGGACATCGGTGATTTCGCTGCCCTCGCGGGTCTCCAACAAGGCGCCGGTCTGAAGGTGCTTGGCCAAGATCACCTGGTAGTCGGGCACGAGGCATCTGGCCTGGTGGTCACTGGCGATCGTGATATCGCCGTGCTAGGTCTCCAAGATGTCGTGGTGGTCGACACCGGTGACGCACTCTTGGTCACTGACCTGGCCCATGCACAGCAGGTCAAGGAGATCGTCGATCTACTGAAAGCCAGTGAGCGCAGCGATTTGACCTGATCAGTCGTTTGATCTGATCAGGGGGCTCCTGGCTCGGGTGCATTCTTGTTGGTGAACTCCTTGCGGAAGGCATCGAAGGCCTCTCCGCTGGGAAGGGCGCAGTACTGTCTGACTGCCTGTTGATCATCCGGCCCGGTCCAGTGGGTCAGCGCGAGGTGCTTGCCCGAGGGCAGACCATTACCGTCATCGGCATTCCACGGGGCAATCATCAAGTAGTCGCTGGGCGTCAGCCCTTTGGCATAGGTCTGCAGGCGCTCATAGGACGGCGTGCCCGGTTGGATGGTCTCGTCGTACCAAATGATCGTGTGGCCGTGCTCCAAGCTGTGCACAAGCTGCTCCACGGGTGGACGATCCTCGCGCGTGTAGAAGTTGCGGATCTGAGGGCCATACAAGAAGTTGCCCCAGTGTGGCCCGCTCGCTGGTGGGCCCTGTGGGTAGGTCAGTTTGGTGCCATCCTCACGATGGTCACCGCTGCCGGCTGCACTGCTCTTCTCGACTGGGCTGCACTTGGCCTCAGCCAGAGTGGCTCCGAGCTTGCCTACAGACTTGGTTGGTTGGTCCGGTTGGTTGAGTTGAGGCCAAAGGGCTGCCGCGATGATGATCAAGAAGGCGACAACCGAGACACCAAGAAAGATGAAGCCCTTGCGTCGCTCGCTGGGGTTGGTCTGGGTTGGTTGTTCTGCCTTGGCCACGATTGCGGAGTGTACGCAGTCAGAACAAACCCTGTCTCAGCGCGGGTTGGGCGTGAGGAGGTACGACGAGTCGCCGCCCTGAGGTGGCCCCCCAGCCAGCTGCCAGGAATGGGCCAGCACCAACAGGCCCAGGATCGTCTGCGATTGAGCATCGGTGGCCTCCACGCGCAAGCCCGCTTCGCTTGATCGGCTGGTCAGCCCAACTGCATCAAGCGCGGCTGCGACCTCTTCCCTGGTCGCAGGGCTGCCGAAGCAGTCCAGTTGTGTCCGGGTCAGCACCGCCATCACTGCCTCGCGGGTGCCCAGCGCAAACAGGTCGTCTTCACGTTGCCGGATGAGTGCCTGAGCGCCTGGACCATCATCACCCGGCGGCAGTACGTGCTCGCCCAAGCCACGGACGATCGCGATCGGTGCCTGGCCGAGCTTGCCTGTCGCCAATTCCGCAGCACTGGCCAACTCGTCAGCAATCGCGGGCGCAGTCACCGCCAATGGATTGCCGTAGGGGTCGATCTCGCCGGAGAATGACATGAGTGGGTTGATGCCGGCGACTCCGATCGCCATGTCGGTTTGACCTTGGCGCCAGGGTCGCCCGGCGGTGTCGGTGATGATGACCCCGAGATTGACCGCGGCATGGTTGCGGAGTCTGCGGGCGGTGGCATCGGGGTCTCGAGGCAGCAACAGCACTTTGCCGTGAGCCACATTTGAGGCATCCACGCCACTTGCTGCCATCGTCATACCGAGTCGATTCTCGGTGATGTGGGTGTTGGCTCGTTTTGCGACGGTACGGATCGCCTCGCCTGCGATGGCTTCGATTCGATCACCTGAGCGGATCATGCCTTCTGCCTTGCTGACCACCTTGCTGGTGATCAGCACGATGTCGCCAGGGTTGAGGTCAATCTGGCCGATCAGTTCATCAAGATCTGTGTCTGGGGTGATCTCGCCAAGACCGCGGACTGCTTCGACTGAGTAGTCAGGCATTTCGGTGGGCGAGGTCGATGGCGGCTTGGCACATGTCTGCGGTGGCATCGGGGTCGGTCATCCAAAGGGGCACCGCTTGACAGGCAATGCCAGCGTCGCTGATCCGATTGACCGCAGCGGAGTCTGAACTGTCGATCAGCCAAGCATCCAGGAGCCCGCCGCGGGATCTGGCTCCATAGAGCTCAGCCACCCCAGCGGCCGAACACTCCACAGAGATCACTTCCAGGAGTTGCTTGGCCATACCGCGCACGTGATCACCATTGATGATCCCGGAGATGCCGGCAACGGGTGCTTTCGTGGCCAGGAGCGCATCGCGGATGCCGGGCACCGCCAAGATGGCGCCCACGGATACGACGGGATTGGAGGGTGGCAGCAAGATCAAGTCAGCCTCGGAGATGGCCTCGAGCACCGACTGGGTCGGCTTTGCTTGGTCTGCGCCGATCATCACGACGGCCTTCGCTGGCACCTTGGCCTGGTGTTTGATCCAGTACTCCTGAAAATGGGCCGCCTTGTCCTGGCCGTCATCTGGGTCGGTGATCACCACATGTGTCTCGACCCGGTCGTCTGTCATCGGCAATAGCTTGACCCCTGGCTGCCAACGTCGGCACAGGGCGTGGGTGACGTCGGTCAGAGAATAGCCGGCATCAAGCATTTGGGTGCGCACCAAGTGGGTGGCCAGGTCGCGGTCACCTAGGCCAAACCAATCTGGCTGTACGCCGTACGCCGCCAACTCCTCCTTGGCATGCCAAGTCTCGCCCTTGCGTCCCCAGCCGCGGTCGGTGTCGATCCCGTCACCGAGCGTGTACATCACTGTGTCGAGGTCAGGGCAGACCTTGAGGCCGTGCATCCAAATGTCATCACCGGTGTTTGCGATCACGGTGATTTGACTGGTGGCTGTGGTTCGTTGGATCAGTCGCTGGAGTCCTTGCAGGAAGCGAGCTCCGCCCACCCCTCCGGACAGGACAGTGATGCGCTGAGGAAGAATAGCCCGCTCTGACATGCGGGCCATTGTGGCAGTTGGTCAACCTTCAACCTGACGTTGAGGTCGTCCCTAATACCGCAGAAAGGGCTTGACTTTGAGAAACGACACAACTGTAATCACATATGTGTGATTATTAACTCGACCCAAATCGGGTCGGAGGGTCGAAAAGGGGCACACAGTGACTGATTTGTATTTGCTTGACGGTGACGCAGACGAGTTGGCTTGGCAGGAGCGGGGGTTGTGTGCTCAGACTGATCCTGAGGCCTTCTTCCCAGAAAAGGGTGGCTCCACGCGAGAGGCCAAGCGGGTCTGCCTCACCTGTGATGTCCGCCTGGAGTGCTTGGAATATGCCTTGGCCAATGATGAGCGTTTTGGCATCTGGGGTGGGTTGTCCGAGCGGGAGCGGCGCAAGCTCAAGCGCCAGGCAGTCTGACTCCGTTTGGGGTTGAGGCGCTCGGCCTCATAGGCTGAACGCTCGTGAAGGTCATCACTGTCCTCGTCAGCCATGACGGTGCTCGTTGGCTGCCAGCAGTCATTGGCGGGCTTGATGCGCAGACAGTGACTCCAGACCGGGTCTTGGTCGTAGACACCGGGTCGACCGATGACAGTTTGATCCGGCTCCAGGCGGCAGGCCACGAAATCATTACTGCGCCAGCCACGACTACCTATCCCCAAGCGGTCGCGCTAGCCCTGGCTTCATTACCTCCTACGGATCCAGACGAGTGGATCTGGTTGCTGCACGACGACTCAAACCCAGACCCTGAGTGCCTGCAGCACCTGACTTCGGCGGCCCGGGAGGCGGGCCCGGAGTACGCCGCCATTGGCCCGAAGATCCGTGAATGGCCCTCCCTGCGTCGTCTTCTTGAAGTCGGGGTAACCATCACCGGCACTGGGCAACGAGAGACCCATCTCCTTCCTGGAGAGTTCGACCAAGGTCAACACGACAACATCCACCCGTCCTTGGCAGCAAACACGGCGGGACTCCTGATCCGTAGGTCAGCACTGGATGACCTGCCGATGGATCCGAACCTCCCCATCTTCTACACCGATGTCGACCTGGGCTGGCGAATGGCGAAGGCAGGCTTGGGCACCGTGATCGAGCCGCGTGCTCTGGTCTTCCATGCAGAGGCAGCACGGCGACGGCTGCGCGATGTGCATGCGGTCAGACACCCGCGTGCACTGGCCCGTGAAGCAGCGGTCTACACGATCCTGGTCAACTGTGCTGCCTGGGCTTTGCCTTTCAAAGCAATCAGGCTGTTGCTCGGCGGCCTGCTGCGGGTCGCGGGACTACTGCTTGTGCGCGCGGTTGACGATGCCATTGACGAGTTCATGGGTCTGGCTCGTGGATTGGGGCGCCTGCGCCAGATCGCCGCTGGCCGCAGAGCCCGCAAGACAGAGCCACGGGGTCATGATGCCCGCCACTTGCTGGCCCCATGGTGGCTGCCCTATGCGCACGGTGGGGACTTCATCACTGATGTGTGGTCAGGTGTCGTCGACTTCGTGCGTGGTGTGGTCACCGACGAGCAGCACGAATCGCCACTTTGGAAGCGGATCTTGACCTGCCCTTCCAGTTGGGCTCTGGCGCTCACCTTGCTCGGTGCCCTCATCTTCAATTACACCTGGCTGACGTCGGGAAGCCTGCGTGGCGGGGCTTTGCTCCGCAGCCCACCGGATGCTTCGCACTGGTGGCGGCTGTGGGGAGTGGGCTGGCACTGGCTTGGCAATGGCACCAGCGCGCCAGCTGCACCATATGTGGGACTGCTCGCCCTGGGCAGTGTGTTCACTATGGGTTCAGCCAATGCCCTGATCAGTGTGATTTTCAGCCTGGCAGTCCCCTTGAGTGCACTCGGGGCTCTTGTCTTTGCACATCGGCTCCTGGACTCCCCATGGTCAAGGCTTTTCCTGATTGGCTCCTATGCGCTACTTCCGGTGGTGACTGGAGCGGTGCTACAAGGACGCCTGGGCACAGTGGTCGCCTTGATCATGATCCCGTGGGCAGGCCTCAGCGCCTTACATTTGTCTTCGGAAAAGCGTGAACTTCGGGTGCGGGCTGCATGGCGTACGGCGTTGACCTTCTCAATTGTGACTGCATTCGTTCCACTTGCCTGGGTCTTCGGCGCGCTCTTGATTGGCGTTTCGAGTTGGCTCTCAGGGCATCGATTGCGCCCTTCGGTCTGGATGCCGATCCTCGTCGTACCCTTGCTTTTCGCCCTGCCTTGGCTGGCCCAGACACTTGCGTCTGCGCAAGTGTGGTTGTTTGAGGCCGGGCGCCCAGATGTCTTCTCCGAAGTTTCCTCGCCGTCAGCTTGGCGCTGGGTGATCATCGGGTTGCTCCTTGTCGTTGCCGCATTGGCTGGGCTGCGGGCCGCGACTCGAGAAGCGGTGATCAGATGCTGGCTGGTGATCTCTGCAGCGGCGCTCACCTCGTTGGTCTCCATGTTGGTCGTGACTTTGCCTGGTGTGTGGGTCACGGTGCGGCCCTGGTCCGGCTTTGCCGTGGCCATGATGTGCACGGGAGCGTTGTTGGCGCTTTCCGTGGCTTCTGATGGCGCCCTTCAAGGAGGCCCGGAGGTGCTACGAGGCCGACGACTCGTGGCGATAGCGGGTGTGCTTGCGGCGATCGTTGTGCCTGCACTTGGGCTTGGCTGGTGGGCTGCCAACGCACACAGCGGCTCAGTGGTCTCAGTCAAGAGCCCACAGTTGCCGGCGTACATGCAAGCCTTGGCGCAAGCCGGCAACACCAATGCGGTCCTGGTGTTGACCAACGGTGCCGATGGGCAACCAGTGGGTGCCCAGGTGTTACGTCGAGGCGAGCTTTGGGTGGGAGACGATTCGGTGCTTGCCTCCACCAAGGTTGACGAGGGGATCGCCAGAGCAGTGAGTCGACTGATCGCCGATCCTGATGATCGTTTCGCAAGGGCGTTGGCAGATCGCGGTATCCGCTATGTGTACGCCTCGCGTCCGGTGAGCGATGTAGTCAGTGGTGCTGTTGATGCGGCGCCTGGCTTGGTCAGTGCCAGTGAGCCAAGACCGGCAACCCGCGCTTGGCAAGTGCTCGTTTCTGACCGTGCGCCCAGTAGTTCGTCGGGCGCGCTGTTGCACAGGCTCTTGTTGGCCCAGCAAGTGATCTTGGGTCTGGTGGTCTTGGTGCAGGTGATGCCATCGAGCCGCAAGCCTGGATGGGTGCGCGCATGAGCAGGTCAAGAGGGCGGCGTACTGCGGTCAAGACAAGCACTGGTGCAAGGAGTGCAGCAAGCAGACGCTTTGAGCCAGCGCTGACTCGCAGCGTGACTGCAGGTTGGCTGCTGCCGGTGCTGATCTTGCTGGTGTTGAGTTGTTTGGTCCTGATGGCCTTGGTCACCAGTCCACAAGGCCGCCCTGTGCGACTCGTGCCGGGTGCAGCGAGCAGCACCCAAACATTGGTTTGCGGCGGCGGCATTCCGGGCACTCAGTTGGTGACCACGGCCACTCCGGCAGGTGCAGCCGCGGCGCCGGACCAGCCCATGGTGATCAGTGGAGAAGTTGCCGGGGAGGATCGCAAGTTCGCCTCACAATGGGCCCAGGGGCCTAGTTCATTCGCCTTTTCCACATGCCCTGAGCCGCGTGCGGACTGGTGGGTGATTGGTGCGGGCGGTTCCCAGACTCACCCATCGAGGATGGTCATTGACAACCCTCGATCCGGGACCGCGATCGTTGACATCTTGGCCTTGTCGGGCTCTGGCCCGGTCGCAGCGCCCGGCCTTCGAGGCATCACCATCGATCCGGGTCAAAGACTCGTGGTCGATCTCGCGCAAATGATCCCATCGGCTTCCGATCTGGCGCTGCGGGTGAGGGCAACTCGGGGGTTGGTGACTGTGACGACGATAGAAGAGTGGTCACACACCGTGATTGGCAAGCCGAGGAGTGAGTGGGTGCCGGGCCAGCCAGCGGCGGCCAGAGAGCTGGTGATCACCGGTCTACCCCCACAAACCAAACGGGCCTCCTTGATCGTGGCCAATCCCACGGACAGCGAGGTGATCGTCAAAGTCCTGGCGATTGGTTCCTCGGGGACTCTTGCGCCCAAGGGTGCTGCCAACCTCAGCGTTCCGGCTGCGTCTGTCGGCACTCTTGATGTGAGTTCCGCCTTCGACGGCAAGCCAATTGCACTCAAGCTGCTCAGTGAGAGCCCAGTCAGCGCCACGGTGCGATCGGTGGTGCAAGGCGACCAGACCTATGGTCAGGTGGCGACAGGGTTCGCCGGATCAAGCCAGATGGGTCTGCCATTGGGGGCTCAGTCGAAGGTGATCGTCTCGTCGCTGGGACGCTCTGGACAACTGCAGGTCCAGGCCTTCGACCAAACTCGCCAACCCCTTGGGGAGCCGATCAGCCGCACAGTCGATGCTGGCACCACCTTGGCCATCGACTTGCCAGCGGGAGCTGCGGCAGTGAGGGTCTCTGGGGACTCACCAAATCTGGTGTCAGGACTATTCGCTCTGCATGGCAAGGGCGCCTCGAGCGGGGCCTTCCAGCCTCCTGCGGAAGTCAGCGGCAGACCGAAGGTTCTTCCCGGGTGGTAGTCAGTCGGTGACCTTGCGATTGGGATACACCTCGTGAGGTGTCTTGCCCAAGAAGTTGGCCACTTGCTCGACCAAGCATGTGAGCAACAATGCTTCGAGTTCACTGGTTGACTTGGCCCGAGATTCGATAGGGCGCCTGAACAGCACGATCCGGGGCGGAGTCGTGGCGGTGCCCGGCACCAGCGAAGCCAACGGGATCTGCTGGCTGGTCCTGTTCGGGGCGAGGATCGGCACATCCTCAACGGCCAACTCGACGAAGCTGAGCGCCTGCTTCCAATCAGCCTCGATGGTACGCATTGCCCTGATCGCCAAGCGATCGAATCGCTGCCTGCGGGTGGGCAAGGCCCTTGGCAAGCCGCGAAACGAAGTCGCCGATTGGGCGACTGATGATCCGGTCAGATCAAAGTCAGGAGGGGGCACCACCTCGGGTCCCCTTCGCCCCCGCCCGTGGCGTTCGCGGCTCGGTGGTCGCGCGGGTGAAGACTGGCTCACTCCAGGCAGCCTAGACACCACGGTGTGGCAGTCGCTACCAGACGCGCCGTACAGGTAGCCTGCCTTCCGTGGCCATCCAACGACGCTGTTCGCGCACAACTTGTGGTGCGGCAGCGACGATGACGCTCACCTTCGTGTACGCCGATCAGACCGCAGTCGTTGGGCCGCTGGCGACCTACGCTGAGCCCCATGCCTATGACCTGTGTGAAGTGCATGCTCAACGGCTCTCGGCACCACAGGGCTGGTCGGTGATCAGATTGGCCCATGAGGCTGATCCGGGGCCGACCGTAGATGACTTGGCGGCCCTAGCCGATGCGGTGCGTGAAGTTGCTGCAACTCCAGTGGAGCCTCAACCTTCGGGTTTCGCGGTGGTCTCGCAGCGTCCGATCGAGGATGAGGATCTGCCTGCCGCCCATACGATGAATGTCCCTAATTCACCCAAGCGGGGCCACTTGCGTTCGGTGCCAAATCACCCCTAATTGTTGACGATTCGCGACCGCGAAATTGTCGGTGCTGAGCCCTATCGTGGACTTGTCGGTTGAGTCTTGGAGGGGCAATGAGCAGATCACGATCAGACTGGGGAGCAAGCACAGATCACGCCTGGGAGGACTTCTCAGAGAGACTGGGGCAGCGACTGATCGGACTGGAGCCGGGTCAGGAGTTCGAGGTCTTGCTCAATGGCCTTGAGGCAGATGCGCAACCCAAGGGGATCAGATTCGAGCGGCGGCGCCGGAGCCTGCGCCAGCGCATGCTTCCCGCGACCGAGGGGTCAACCGTCGTTGAGTTCGCGATCGCTGACAGTCATGACGCGTTGCTACAGGCACTCGCCACCCTTCGTGTCGATCTAGACGTCATCCACCCGGCCTTTCTGGATGCCGATTTTGGCATCGAGCCCATGTCGCCTATGACGGGCGTTGAGTTGCTAGAGCCATGTCGCCCTCGAGATCGCGAGCATCTGGATCAACTCCTCGACCAGTTCTTCTTGGCGCATGTAGGCGACACGCCTGAGCGGGACGAGGATGGCGATATCGCCATTGAGGTGGGGGAGTCGGTTGTCTATTTGCGTGCTTCGCAAGATGCTCCGGTGGTCAACCTGTTTTGTTTGGTGGCCACCGATATCAGTGATCAAGATGCGGCCCTGTATGAGGTGAACGAGCTCAACCGACGCATCGATGGAGTCAACTTCTTCGTGGTCAACGACCGGATCCATGCAAGTGCTGCCCTGATTGCGATGCCCCTGCTCTTTGACTCGCTCAACCATGTGTTTAGGTCGATGTGTGAGCTGGTGGCCAGCAACGACCGCCAACTTGCTCGTCGTACCGGTGGTCGCACCTGGGCAGGCCAAGGATCGGAGGCCCAATACGACTCCGGTGGTGACCTTCATCCGGTGATGCTCTCGATTTTGCAACTGGACGCCGACCGACCGGGATGGATGCGCCCAAAGACCGTGGCCAAGATTTGTGGCCATGATCCCGAGTTGGTGCTCGAGCTGATCAAGTGGAATGAATGCCAAGAAATAGCTTGGCGAGACGCCAGGGATGACGCGCGGCTGGCTGAGGATGACGACGAAGCCGACGTCTGTGAGCACGAGCGCGCCCATGCAGAGCGGACAAAGAAGATCCTACGCAAGGCCTTGAAGCGGATCTTGGAGGTCTAGCCGGTAGCGTGGCTACATGGCCAACTTCTCCAGTGACCAACTCGATGCGGTGTTCAAGGCATATGACATCAGAGGCACCTACGACGACCAGATCAATGAGCCTTTGGCTTGGGCAATCGGCAATGCCTTTGTGGTGGTCACTGATGCCGATGCACTGGTGATTGGCTATGACATGCGTCCATCAAGCCCTGGTTTGGCGGCTGCCTTTGCTGATGGTGCTGCCACTGCGGGCGCCGATGTCACACTCATCGGTCTTGCTTCCACCGATCAGCTCTACTTCGCTTCAGGGCTTATGGAGCGGCCGGGTGCGATGTTCACGGCCTCGCACAATCCGGCGCAGTACAACGGCATCAAACTGTGTCGTGCCTTGGCTGCCCCGGTGGGCATGGAGACAGGCTTGGCGGAGATCAAGGATCTCGTCGCTCGCTCTGAGGTCAAGACGCACTCGCTCAAGGGAGCAATCACAGATGTTGATGTGCTCGATGCCTACGCCGACTTCTTGCTGGGTCTTGCTCCCGTGGCCGGGCGTCGACTCAAAGTCGTTGTCGATGCGGGTAATGGCATGGCTGGGCTCACCGCTCCGGCCGTTCTCGGCAAGTTGGATCTAGCTGTCACCGAGATGTACTACGAACTCGACGGCACCTTCCCCAATCACGAAGCCAATCCGATCGAGCCGGCCAACTTGGTTGATTTGCAGGACAAGGTGCGCGAGACCGGTGCAGATATAGGTTTGGCATTTGACGGCGATGCCGATCGCTGCTTCCTCGTTGATCAAGCTGGAGCTTTGGTCAGCCCGAGCGTCTTGACTGCCTTGATCGCCGTGCGCGAGTTGCGCAAGGAGCCTGGAGCCGCGATCATCCACAACCTGATCACCAGCAAGGGCGTGCCCGAAATCGTGGCCGAACACGGCGGAAAGCCAGTACGTACTCGTGTGGGGCATTCATTCATCAAGGCGAAGATGGCCGAGACCGGTGCGATTTTTGGTGGCGAGCACTCTGGGCACTTCTATTTCCGGGATTTCTGGAGAGCCGATTCGGGCATGCTCGCCGCTCTTCATGCCCTAGCGGCTCTGGCCGAGTCCGAGCAGACCCTGTCTGAGGTGCTGCTGCCCTATCAACGACATGTCGCAAGTGGCGAGATCAACTCACGGGTCACCGACCAGCAAGCAGTGCTGACCCAGATCAAACAGCGCTATTCGGGTGTGGATGGAGTCACGATTGACGAACTCGATGGGCTCAGTGTGATTGCTGCCGACTGGTGGTTCAATGTGCGTGCTTCAAATACAGAGCCTTTGCTTCGGCTCAATGCTGAAGGCATGGACACCGCGACCATGGAGCAGATCCGTGATGAGGCATTGCAGATCATCGGAGGAGAACGAGCATGAATATCGATCCCAAGTTGCTGGATCTAATCGTCTGCCCGGCCTGCCGTGCAGACCTGACTGAAGATGACTCGGCCAATGAGTTGGTCTGCACGGGCTGCGGCTTGGCCTATCCAGTGCGTGATGACATCCCGGTGTTACTCGTGGACGAGGGCAGAAAAGGCCCCAAGAGCTGAGTGCGATCGTGTTTGACGACACCCTGCTTGACGAGGTTGATGGGTTGGCGCGCGCTGATCTGAGACTACGCGCTTTGGCCGAGTCGGGTGCCCGACTGCGGCGTGAAGCCATGAGCGCGAACGAGACTCTTGTTCAGGCCCGTGATCGACTTCCAGAGCAGCAACCGCGCGCGGTGGTTGCCGCTGGTCCGGATTCGCGCCTGCTGCGCGCCGTCCTTGAGCCAGTCTGCCCAGTGCCATTCGTGGCGTGGCCGCGGCATGGACTGCCGGGCTGGGTGGGCAGTCTCGACCTGGTGGTGGTCTTGGCTCCGGAAGGAAATGACCCTTCGGTCGCAGCGACTGTCGCGGAAGCAAATCGCCGCGGATGCCAACTGATCGTCTTTGCACCGGCGAAGTCTTTGGTTGCCGAGCACTCCGGTGGCCGATATGCAGTACTGGTGCCGACCCAGACCAGCGATCATTCAGCAGTTGCCGTGGCTGCACTTGATCTGCTCAGCCGCCTTCACTTGGGTCCCGAGGTCAACACCGAATATCTGGCCAAGGCATTGGAGGATGTTGCAGTGGACTGCTCTCCCTTCAAGGAGAGCACGATCAATCCGGCCAAGATCTTGGCGATTGGCCTGGCAGATGCCAGTCCAGTGATGTGGGGTACCAGTCCGCTTGCGGCTCGCGCTGCCCGGCGCTTCGCCGAGGCGGTCCGTGCGGCCACCGGCAGGGCAGCTTTGGCGGGCTTGGCTGATCAGATCGGTCCGATGTTGGAGGCCGCTGAGCCGACGGACCTGTTTGCAGATCCATTTGTTGACGATGCAACAACAGGGACAACCGGGCACAAGACCGTGCTCGTCGTACTTGATGATGGCAATGATGACCCTCACGTGCTGCACGACCGGGCCAAACTCGAGGGCGCAGCGCAAGCCAACCGTCTTCGAATTGAGACGATCAATCCAGCCGTTGACGGAGAGCTGGCCCGTTATGCCGCGATGTTGTTGATCGGGCAATATGCAGCCGTTTACCTGCAGGTGGGGCAGGGTCATTAGCAGGCTGGTCGGTACTCTTCGCACATGTCAACACAGGGCGGCACCAAAGCCGTAGTGGCAGCACTCCTCGCCAATGTGGGTATCGCGATCACGAAGTTCGTGGCCTTCTTCCTCACTGGCGCATCTTCCATGCTTGCCGAAGCGATTCACTCAGTGGCTGACTCGGGCAACCAGGTCTTGTTGCTCTTTGGTGGGCGCACCGCTCAGCGGGCGCCTACGGCACAGCACCCCTTTGGCTTCGGGCGTGAACGCTATGTCTATGCCTTCATCGTGTCGATCGTGTTGTTCAGCGTCGGTGGCCTCTTTGCCCTCTACGAGGCCTATCACAAACTCCAGCATGTGCTGGAGCATCCCGGTGACATGGGTGACATGGCTGGGCGCTGGTGGTGGGTGCCATTGGTGGTGCTGGTGGCTGCAATTGTGATGGAAAGCTTCAGCTTCCACACGGCCATCCAGGAGTCCAACAAGGTGCGGGGCTCAGCCTCGTGGGTTGATTTCGTACGCCGGGCGAAGTCACCGGAGTTGCCCGTCATCTTGCTGGAGGACTTCGCCGCGCTCACCGGATTGGTCTTTGCCCTCTTCGGGGTTGGGCTCAGCCTCCTGACCCATAATCCCATTTTCGATGTGATGGGAACGACCTTGATTGGCTTGCTCTTGGTGGCGGTCGCTGTTGTTTTGGGGGTCGAGACCAAGAGTCTGCTGCTGGGGGAATCAGCGAGCATCGACGCGCAGGAGCGCATCGCTGAGGCGTTGCGCTCAAGTGAAGGGATCTTGGGGGTGATCCACATGAAGACCCTGCACCTTGGCCCCGAGGAGTTGCTCGTGGCGGCCAAGATCGATGTGTCAGCCGCGGACTCTGCTGCCGATATTGCCAGGTCCATTGATGCAGCGGAGGCCAGTATTCGTGCCGTCGAACCAACCGCGAGGGTCATCTATCTGGAGCCGGATCTGCGTCGCGAGCAGTCACGCCCGTGACGTGCGCTGCTGAGAATCGTTTTGTAGAATCAACCCGCGCCTAGCGCACGAGATCGTGGCCAGACGCTGACTTCTGGCACGCATCCACAAACCAAGTGAGGGAACCTTCATGGACTACAAGGTCGCAGACCTTTCCTTGGCCGACTTCGGCCGTACTGAGATTTCTTTGGCAGAGCACGAGATGCCTGGCCTGATGGCCATGCGTGAGCGCTATGGAAACCAGCAGCCCCTCAAGGGCGCCAAGATTGCGGGCTCGTTGCACATGACGATCCAGACTGCTGTCTTGATCGAGACCCTAGTTGCCCTTGGCGCCGAGGTTCGCTGGGCATCCTGCAATATCTTCTCCACCCAAGATCACGCGGCTGCGGCTGTTGTGGTCGGGCCAAATGGCACTGTCGACAACCCTCAAGGCGTGCCGGTCTTCGCCTGGAAGGGAGAGACCCTGGAGGAGTACTGGTGGTGCACCCAGCAGATCCTGGACTGGGGTTCGGATCTGCCCAACATGATCCTTGACGATGGTGGCGATGCGACCCTGCTCCTGCACCTGGGCGTGGAAGCCGAGAAGACCGGCCAAGCACCTGATCCCGCTACTGCGAGCAGCGGTGAAGAGCGGATCATCTTCGAGGTCCTCACCGCTCAACTCCAGGCAGGTGCCAATCACTGGACGCCCATCGCCAACTCGGTCATGGGCGTTACCGAGGAGACCACCACTGGTGTGCACCGCCTCTACGACATGATGAAGGAAGGCAAGTTGCTCTTCCCTGCGATCAATGTCAATGACTCGGTCACCAAGTCCAAGTTCGACAACAAGTACGGATGTCGTCACTCGCTGATCGACGGCATCAACCGGGCTACCGATGTGCTGATCGGGGGCAAGGTGGCGGTGGTTTGTGGCTACGGTGACGTGGGCAAGGGCTGTGCGGACTCCTTGCGCGGCCAGGGAGCCCGAGTGATCATTACCGAAATCGATCCGATCTGTGCTCTCCAGGCTTCAATGGATGGCTACCAGGTGGACACTCTGGAGAATGCCCTCCCAATCGCAGACATCATCATCACCGCCACAGGCAACAAGGATGTCGTGACCCTGCAGCACATGCAGGCGATGAAGCACAATGCGATCGTCGGAAATATTGGGCACTTCGACAATGAGATCCAGATGGCTGAGCTCGAGGCTGACGGGGTTGCCGAGCGCAAGACTGTCAAGCCGCAGGTTGATCTGTGGACCTTCCCCAATGGCAACGCGATCATCGTGTTGTCCGAGGGTCGTTTGATGAACCTCGGCAATGCCACCGGGCATCCGTCGTTCGTGATGTCCAACTCGTTCACCAATCAGGTGCTGGCGCAGATCGAGATCTTCACCAAGCCGGCGGAATACCCGATCGGTGTCTATGTGCTTCCCAAGCATCTTGACGAGGAAGTCGCGCGACTGCACCTTGACTCCTTGGGTGTCAACCTGACCAGGCTCACTGACGACCAGTCTGCTTATCTTGGTCTTCCAGTTGAGGGGCCTTACAAGCCGGAGCATTACCGCTACTAGCGGCCTGGCTGGGGGATAATCTCAGCCATGTCAGTGAGTTCTGCTGTGAACACCAGTGGTGAGCGTCCCCGGGTGCTGGTCGTTGATGACGATGCGGCATTGGCGGAGATGCTCACCTTGGTGTTGCAGAGTGAGGGTTTTGCGCCCGAGATGGTCTCCAGGGGAGATCAAGTCTTGGCGGCCTTTCGTGCTTTCAAACCTGATGTGGTGCTGCTGGATCTGATGTTGCCGGGGATGGACGGGATTGACGTCTGTCGCCGGATTCGCGAGGAGTCTGGGGTTCCGATCGTGATGCTGACGGCGCGCACCGACACGCTCGACGTAGTGGAGGGGCTGGAGGCGGGGGCCGACGACTACGTGCTCAAGCCCTTCAAGCACAAGGAGTTGTTGGCCCGATTGCGCGCGCGCGTACGCCGAGCCAAGCCGACTGCCCCTGAGACGATCCGGATCGGCGATCTGACGATCGACGTGAGTGGGCATCAGGTTCGCCGGGATGGAGTCCAGATTGCCCTGACACCGTTGGAGTTCGATCTGTTGGTGTCACTGGCCCAACACCCCGGCAAGGTATTGACTCGCGAAGTGCTGTTGGAGCAAGTGTGGGGTTATCGACACGCCGCTGACACCCGTTTGGTCAACGTGCACGTCCAGAGATTGAGGTCGAAGGTCGAGCGTGATCCAGATGATCCCATGGTTGTGTTGACTGTTCGAGGTGTGGGCTACAAGGCAGGCGCCGTGGATGAGTCCACCGCTTCGTGACCTCAAGTTGACCGACCGCATCCGTGCGGCCGCTGGTGCGCCTTGGCGGCTGTGGCGCCGTTCGATGCACACCCGGGTGATCACGACGGTCGTCGTGCTTTCAGCCACGGTGATCGGATGTGTTGGCTGGTTGGTGATGCGCCAGATCACCGATGGTCTGGTCAAGGGGCGGGTTGCTCAATCAATAGCTGAAGCGCGAAGTGAGACCAGTTATGCACAGCTGAGGTTGAGCTCTGCGAGCAGTGCGACCGACCCCGACTCCCAAGTTCGTCAATTGGTCGCTGGACTGGTGTCTCGAGGTGACATCAAGGACTATCAGGTGCTCGTATACGGGCCCATCGGAGATCCTGATGCCCCGTCACTGGGCGTACGA
>JACJWW010000007.1 GCA_020636935.1 Nocardioidaceae bacterium | reverse complement strand
GAAGATCGGCGGTGAATCCTGGCACCAGTCGGTCGCCTATGTCGGCCAGCGCCCTTGGATCGTCAGTGGCTCCATCGCCGACAATGTGCGCATCGGCAGGCCCGGAGCCACCGACACCGAAGTTGACCATGCCCTGCAACTGGCTCGCCTTCCACTCCCCCAAGACACTCAGGTTGGGGAGGACGGACGGCTGTTGTCCGCCGGTCAGCGGGCGCGGTTGGCATTGGCCAGGGTGGCCGTGTCCGACCGACCGTGGCTGATCCTTGACGAGCCCACAGCACACCTGGATGACGAGACCGAGCAAGCACTCTTGGGCACCCTGCTCGACCTCGCCAAGCAACGTGCCGTGGTGAGCGTGGCGCATCGTCCAGCAATCGTCAACGCAGCGGCCCAAGTGATCGAACTGCCGATGCGCGAGCAGCCAGGGGGAAAGCTACGGAGCGCCTCCGCATCCGCATCTGGACTACATCGCAGTTCCCCGACCAACAGCTTCGACAGCGCCCCCAGCAGGAGACCGCGCGGCTTGGCCGCACTCGGCGACTTCCTCTCGACCATGGCGGCCTCATTCGGGGTGGCTCTGACCGCAACTGCCGGCTGGCTGATCGCCAGAGCAGCCGAGCAACCGCCCATCTTGTATCTGATGGTGGCCATCGTGGCGGTGAGGTTGTTTGGACTGGGTCGTCCAGCCTGGCGATATGCCGAGCGCATCGTCACCCATGACGCGGCCTTGCGCCTGCTCGCCGAGCGTCGCGCGCAGGTATTCGACGTACTGGTGCCGTTGACGCCGGCTCGCCTGGGCAGACGACGCGGTGACCTGCTGGCATCCGTGGTCGATGATGTGGATGCACTGGTCGACCAACAACTCAGGGTCAGACAACCAGTGATGGCCTGGCTGGGCACCACCATGTTGGCTGCATTGGTAGCGGCGCTGATCTGGTGGCCTGCCGCTGGCTGGATCGCCGCGACCTCACTGATGGGTGGCGGGCTCGCCTGGCTCTTCGCCAGGACCTCCGCACGAAGTCATGAAGTGCAAAGCGTCAGGCTTAGAGCCGATCTCTCCGCCCTTGTCGTCGAAACCCTGAGCCACGCACGCAATATCGTGCTCTGGCAAAGACAGCCGGCCACTCTCAACGAGCTCGACCGGATCGGGCGCCAGAGCGCTGCAGCGGCACAACGGACCGCGACCGGATTGATCATGGGGCGCACCATCGCCCTCATGGCTGGCCCCTTGGGAGCAGCAGGCATCGCGTTGACTGGGCACAAGGCCCTCGCGGAGCAGTCATTCTCCGGCCCGATGATGGCCCTGTTGGTGATGATCCCGATCGCCATGGTTGACGTGATCTCACCACTGGCCGATGCCGGCAGCCTGTCCGTGCGCACGGCAGCAGCTCGCAATCGCATTGACGCCCTCGAGGCCATGGAGCCAGCCGTGAGCGACCCACCCACCTCCGCCAAGCTCGATGGGCCTGCGAGCGTGGCGCTTGACTCAGTCAGCACCGGCTGGAGTGATGAACCCACCATCACAGGGGTTTCCTTGGATCTTCCACCCGGGCGACGTGTCGGCGTGGTGGGTCCATCAGGCTGCGGCAAGTCGACGCTTGCAGCCTTGCTGCTGCGCTTCCTCCCGGCCCACCAGGGCCACTACTGGTTGGGCGACCACGATGTCGCCGAGCTCAACGGAGATGAGTTGCGCAAACACGTGGGTCTGGTCGACGACGACCCGCATGTGTTCACCTCAAATGTCGCCGAGAACATCCGCTTGGCGCGACCCGAGGCCACTGACGAAGACATCATCGTTGCGTTGCACAAGGCGCACTTGGACTCCTGGCTGGCTCAACTTCCATTGGGGCTGGGCACCAGGATCGGCGACGGAGCCCGTCAGGTCTCGGGTGGCGAGCGTGCCCGGATCGGCCTGGCCAGAGCATTGTTGGCCGACCTGCCCGTGCTGGTGCTGGACGAGCCAACTGCTCACCTCGACACCGCCACTGCCACTGCCGTGGCACGAGACCTGCTCGAGGCCAGTCGACAGCGCTCACTCGTGTGGATCACCCACACAACGATCGGGCTGGATCAGATGGATACGGTCCTGACCTTGGGCGCTGCTCCTGATGCGAGCGAACAAGCACCCGCGCCCTGCCTGGTCAAGCCTCGATGACCACGGGCACGATCATCGGCTTGCGCCGGTGTGTGCTGCTCACCCAGCGGCCGACGACTCGGCGTACGGTCTGCTGCAACTGGTAGGTGTCTTCGACGCCCTCGCTGACAGCCTTGTTGATCGCCTGGACGATCGGATCCTTGATTTCGGTGAAGGCCTCATCATCTTCGGCGAACCCGCGGGCATGCACGTCAGGGCCACTGACGATCTTGCCAGTCTGGGAGTCGACCACGACGATCACCGAGATGAAGCCCTCTTCGCCCAAGATGCGACGGTCTTTGAGCAGACTCTCGGTGAGATCTCCCACCGATGATCCGTCGACGAAGACATAACCACAATCGACCTTGCCGGCGATCTTGGCCAAGCCATCAACGAGATCGACGACTACGCCGTCTTCGGCGATGAGCACCCGCTCGGCAGGCACTCCGGTTGCCCGAGCCAACTCCGCATTGGCCCGCATGTGGCGGACTTCTCCATGCACCGGCAAGACATTGCGCGGCTTGACGATGTTGTAGCAATAGAGGAGCTCACCGGCACTGGCGTGGCCGCTGACATGCACCAGCGCATTGCCACTGTGTACGACGGTCGCGCCCAGGCGGGAGAGCCCGTTGATCACCCGAAAGACAGCGTTTTCGTTGCCGGGGATCAATGATGAGGCGAGTACGACGGTGTCCTGCGGGTCGAGGGTGACGAAGTTGTGATTGCGTTGCGCGATCCGGGCGAGGGCCGAAAGCGGCTCGCCTTGCGAACCCGTGGAGATCAAGACTTGTTGGTCACTGGGCAGATCAGCAAGGGCCTTGGCATCGATGAGCAGCCCCGGCGGCACTTTGAGATAGCCCAAGTCTTGGGCGATCGCCATGTTGCGCACCATGGACCTGCCGACATAGCCCACCTTGCGACCATGCTCGGCGGCGGCATCCATGATCTGCTGCACCCGGTGGATGTGTGAGGCAAAGCAGGCCACGATGATCCGGCCTTCGGAGTTGTGGAAGACCCGGTCGAGCACCGGGCTGATCTCCTTCTCCGCAGTGGTGAAGCCGGGCACTTCGGCATTGGTCGAGTCGGTGAGGAAGAGGTCGACTCCTTCTTCACCCAGCCGAGCGAAGGCACGCAGGTCGGTCACCCGACCGTCAAGAGGGAGCTGATCCATCTTGAAGTCGCCGGTGTGCAAGACCATCCCGGCGCCGGTGCGGATGGCGACGGCCAGTGCGTCTGGGATCGAGTGGTTGACCGCGACGAACTCCAGGTCGAATGGCCCGAAGGCGATCCGGTCCCCTTCGCTGACCACATTTTGGATGGTGTTCTTCAGTCTGTGCTCACGCAGTTTGGAGCCCACCAAGGCCAAGGTCAGCTCGGAGCCGACCAGCGGGATGTCTTGGCGCTCGCGCAGCAGGAATGGCGTGGCACCGATGTGATCCTCGTGGCCGTGGGTCAACACCAGGGCTTCAACCTTGTCGAGGCGATCACGGATCACATCGAAGTCGGGCAAGATCAGGTCGACGCCGGGGTGATGCTCGTCTGGGAAGAGGACTCCGCAGTCCACGATCAGCAGGCGGTCGTCGTACTCGAAGACCGTCATGTTGCGACCGATCTCGCCGAGCCCGCCCAGTGGGATCACCCGCAATCCGCCCTTCGGGAGGGCGCGCGGAGCGGAGAGTTCGGGGTGGATATGGCTCATGTAGTTGTCCTTGGGGTTTGTCTAGATGACCTTCGCGGCACGCAGGCCTTCACTTAAGGCGCTGACCTCAGTGTCGGTCAGCTCCACTTGAGGCAGGCGGACCCTGCGATTGTCGAGTACGCCGAGCAGCTGCAAGGCAGCCTTGGCGGTGGTGGCGCCGTAATTGCTGACGCCCATGATCGCGTCGATGGCCGGCAGTTGTTGGGCATAGGCCGCTTGCGCAGCTTGTAGGTCACCTTGCTCCATTGCAGTGACCATCGCGCGAAGTTGATCGCCCACGACATGCCCAGCAACCGACACGACCCCACTGGCCCCCATGCTCAGCCAGGCGAGGTTGTAGCCGTCGTCGCCGGAGTACACCGCATAACCGAGCTCGGTGGCCAGTTTGAAGCCCTGCTCAAGATCACCGACCGCTTCCTTCACCGCGATCACATTGGGCAACTCGCTCGCCCGTTGATAGACCTCGAATGGGATCCGCATGCCGGTGCGGCCAGGCACGTCATAGAGCATCACCGGGGCGTCACTGACTGAGGCGATCCGCTCGAAGTGGGCGAAGATGCCGGCTGCCGCTGGCTTGGAATAGTAGGGGGTGACCAGCAAGACACCGTCAGCGCCGATCTCGTTGACCTGCTGGGCCAACTCCACCGAGTGCCTGGTGTCGTTGGTGCCGACACCGGCCACGATCTTGAGTCGATCACCGACAGCTTCCTTGACCGCGCGCAGGAGTTGGCCGTCTTCTGCAGTGGTGGTGGTCGGCGACTCACCGGTGGTGCCAGAGACCACCACGCCGTCGTGTCCGTGGTCGGCTAGGTGCAGGGCCACCCGAGCGGCAGCGTCGAGGTCAAGCGAGCCGTCTGGGGCAAAAGGTGTGACCATGGCGGTCAGGACCCGACCGAAGGGTGCCTGTGGGAGCGTCATGCCCCTAGGCTATCTCCCCGACCGATCGTCGCCTCAGCCACACGAAGTCATAGCCCTCACGCGACTGCCTGGCTTCCTCGATCCATTCGGAGCGATCAAACTCCGGATAGCGGGTGTCACCGGCTGGACTCTGATGCACTTCGGTCAAGATCTGCCGGTCGGCCAATGGCATCGCGAGCTCATAAATCTGGGCGCCACCGATCACCATCACCTCCCCCTCCCCTGCTACAGCCAGCGCAGCCTCAAGGTTTGGTACGACGCTCACGCCGACCGCCGACCAACCCGGATCGCGGGTGAGCACCACATTGTGCCGCCCCGGCAGGGGTCGACCGATCGACTCAAAAGTGCTGCGGCCCATCACCACGGGATGCCCGGTGGTGACCGCCTTGAAGTGCTTCAGGTCTTCGGGCAGTGACCACGGGATGCCACCGGCATTGCCGATCACGCCGTTGTCGGCCACGGCCGCGACGAGTACGACGCTGCGCGCGGACGCCCCAGTGGGGGCAGGCTCGGTGGTCATACGGCGATCGGGGCCTTGATGCCTGGGTG
Organism: Nocardioidaceae bacterium; assembly: GCA_020636935.1. Taxonomy (GTDB): domain Bacteria; phylum Actinomycetota; class Actinomycetes; order Propionibacteriales; family Nocardioidaceae; genus Marmoricola. Next base: position 96,801 of record JACJWW010000007.1, on the reverse strand, counting down.
CGGGTCATAGCCCTCAATCGAAATGTGTTCGAGGTCGAAGGCATCGAGTTGCCTCACCGAGTCGTCCAGTCTGAGTTTGGGCAGAGCCCTGGGCTCGCGGGTGAGTTGCAGTCGAGCTTGGTCTTGATGGTTGTCATAGAGGTGGGCGTCGCCGATGGTGTGCACAAAATCGCCGACCCCGAGGCCGACTACTTGGGCGACCATGTGGGTCAGCAGCGCATAGGAGGCAATATTGAAGGGCACTCCGAGGAAGACATCAGCCGAGCGTTGATAAAGCTGGCAACTGAGGCGATCACCATCGGCGCCGGGTGCGACGTAAAACTGGAAGAGCGTGTGGCAGGGCGCCAGCGCCATCTGTGGGATGTCGGCGACATTCCACGCCGAGACGATGTGGCGTCGCGAGTGGGGGTCTTGGCGGATCTGCTCGACGACTTGGGCGAGTTGGTCGATGTGGCGCCCGTCGGGGGCCGGCCAGGAGCGCCACTGGTAGCCATAGATCGGGCCAAGGTCACCATCGGCATCGGCCCACTCGTCCCAGATGCTCACGCCACGATCCTGCAACCATTTGACATTGGTGTCGCCGCGCATAAACCACAACAGTTCGGCGAAGACCGAGCGGGTGTGCACCTTCTTGGTGGTGACCAGCGGGAAGCCCTCGTTGAGATCAAAGCGCATCTGATGCCCGAAGACACTCGTGGTGCCGGTGCCGGTGCGATCAGGCTTGTGCACGCCCTCGTCGATGATCCGCTGGAGTAGGTCGAGATATGCCCGCATGGAGGCAGGTTACCTGTCGCGGATGCCTAGTTGGCTGAAGTGTCGGCGTGGGTGCGCTGCCTGATGATCGGCGCCGGGATGGTCTGGTGCAGATAGACCGATGGTCGCCGCGCGTGTTTGCCGAAATGCAGCACGATCGGGTCGAGCCCATGCAGGCCGATCCGCACTCCTTCGGCTTCGCTCTCGCCGTACCACGCGAGCGTGCCGACGATGCCGGACGAGCCAGCCTCGCCTCTTGAGCGCACCATGAAGACCTTCCCGAGCAGAGTCGGGTTGAGGTCGGTGGGCTCGATCGCTTTCCATTCAGACATGTTGAGGCCCACTGTGCCCCCCAACCGGGCCGATCAGCGGGATTTACGCCTGCAACATGCCGTCCGGTCTAGCCGAGCAGTCAGTGGGTGCCGGGTCGAGTGTCTGGCTGAGTTTGGTTCACTTGGCCCATGCAAGCTCACGATCACTCAGCCAGCCCTGCACCGTCCGGTGGGGCAGATGTGTCGGTCCGGGTCGGTTGGAGTGACGATGCTCCGGCAATCGCTGAGATCCAGGTGTCGGCGTGGCGGGCGACGTACGCCGAAGTGCTCCCGGGCGAGTTGCTCGACCAACTCGACGCCGGCGAGATCGCCGAGGTTTGGGCGCAGTCGCTGACCCAGTCGACCGATGCCCGCAATCGGGTGTTGGTCGGGCTGGAACGCAACACCGTGCGGGGCTTTTGCGTTACCGGCCCTTGCCCAGACCCAGATGCCGACCCGATCCGGGTCGGCGAGATCTCAGACTTGACCGTCGACCCAGAGCACTTGGGCAACGGGCATGGCTCACGCCTGATGCAGGCCGCGGTCGACACCTTGGTAGCCGATCACTTCGAGATCGCCAATGTGTGGGTCAATAGCGAGGCTGACGCGCTGCGCAAATTCCTTGAGAGTGCCGGCTGGGCTCCAGATGGGGCGCATCGCACGCTGGAGTTGATCTCCGGTGACGCCCAGGTCAAGCAAGTGCGCCTGCACACCACGATCGCTGGCTAACGCGACCGCAGTCAGGCGAGATTCATGAAGTGCTCCAGGCCCACGGTGAGGCCGCGGTGTTGCGCGATCTGCCGCAGGCCGGTGAGCACGCCGGGGGTGAATGACACTCGGTCCATCGAATCGTGGCGCACGGTGAGGGTCTCCCCCGGGCCACCGAAGACGACCTCTTGGTGAGCGATCATGCCTCTGATCCGCATGCCGTGCACGCGGATGCCATCTACATCTGCACCCCTGGCCCCGGGCAGTGAAGTGCTGGTGGCATCGGGCGGGTCACCCAGGCCAGCCGCGCGTCGGGCTTCGGCAATGAGCTCCGCCGTACGCCGTGCCGTGCCGGAAGGCGCATCGGCCTTGTCGGGGTGGTGCAACTCCAAGATCTCGGCCGACTCATAAAACTGCGCTGCTTTGGCCGCGAACTGCATCATCAAGATCGCGCCAATCGAGAAATTGGGGGCGATGAGTATGCCGCTGCGCGGGCTCTCGCCGAGCCACTCGCGCAACTGTTGGAGCCGGGCGTCGTCAAAGCCGGTGGTGCCGACGACGGCATGGATCTGGTGCTTGATGCAAAACTCCAGCGTGCCCATGACCGCGTCTGGGTGGGTGAAGTCGACGATCGCCTCGACACCCTTGTCGATCAGCGTCTGTAGTTGATCACCGAAGTCGAGCCCAGCGACCAACTCCATGTCTTGAGCAGCGGCCACTGCCGCGCACACCTCGCGGCCGACCTTGCCCTGGGCACCGACCACGCCTACCTTCATTGCATTCACGTGACCAAATCTAGTCGCATCCTGGTCACGCTCGATCGGCTAGTGAGCAGCAGTCGGGTTGGCCGGGCCGATCGTGGCCCGTGATTGGGGCTGGGCATAGAGCTCGGCAGCCAATTCGTTGACCTCCGCGAGGGTCACGGCCTCGACGGAATCAAGAATCTCGTCGATATCGGTGACTTGCCCTTGGAAGAGCCAAGACTCACCAAGCCGGGTCATCCGCGACATGGTGTCTTCGAGGCCGAGAACGGTGCCTCCCCTGACCTGACCCTTGACTCGCTCGATCTCCTCCTCAGTGAAGCCCTCTCGAGCCACCTTGGCGAGTTGTTCGTCGACCACTCGCAACAACTCAGGCGCCTTGCCCGGCAGGCAGCCAGCAGTGACGCCGACGCTGCCGGCGTCTGAATAGCGTGAGGCAAAGGCATAGACCGAATAGGCGAGCCCACGGCGCTCACGGACCTCTTGGAAGAGCCGCGCGCTCGACCCGCCGCCCATGGCTGCGCTCATCAGCGCGAGTTGATAGCGGCGCGGATCAGATCGGGTCAACCCCTGCATCCCGATGATCACACTGATCTGTTCGAAGGCCCGGTCTTGGTGCACCTGGTTGATCTGGAATTTTCTCGGCTTCGCGGTGATCCGAGGTGGGTTGGGGGTGGCCTGTTGTTTCAGGAATCCACCACGGGCAAAGGCCTTGCGCACCATGGCCACCACGTCGGCGTGGTCGACATTGCCGGCCACTGCCACGGTCATGGCCTCGGGGCGATAGCGGCCGCGATAGTAGCGATTGATCTGGTCACGTGACATCAGCGAGATCGACTGGGCGGTGCCAGCAACCGGGCGGGAGAACGACGTACCCGACCAGACGGCTTCGGCAAACAGATTGTGGGCCAGGTCATCGGGGTCGTCGTCGTGCATGGCGATCTCGTCGAGGATCACTTCACGCTCGGCCTCGACGTCAGCCGAAGTGATCAGCGACGAGGTCATCATGTCGCCGAGTACGTCGACTGCCATCGGGAGGTCTTCATCAAGGATCCTGGCGTGATAGCAGGTGTATTCCCGCGAGGTGTAGGCGTTGAACTCCCCACCCACGCCGTCGAGCAAGGATGAGATCTCCAAGGCAGAGCGCTCAGGTGTGCCCTTGAACAACAAATGCTCCAGGAAGTGCGAGGCGCCATTGAGGCTGGCTCGTTCGTCGCGGGAGCCTACGGCAACAAACACCCCGACAGCCGCAGAGCGGATGCCGGGGATGTTTTCGGTGACGACCCGCAGCCCACTCTTGAGGAGCGTGCTGCGGGTCGCTGACGTTGTGCTCAAGCCTTACTCGGCGCTTTCCGAGGCCTGCTCGTCGTTGTTCTCCTCCACGACGGGCACCAAGGACAGCTTGCCGCGGTCGTCGATCTCGGCGATCTCGACCTGGAGCTTCTGGCCCACCGAGACGACGTCTCCGACGTTCTCGACGCGCTTGCCGCCAGCCAAGCCACGCAGCTTGCTGATGTGCAAGAGGCCGTCCTTGCCGGGGAGCAAGGAGACGAAGGCACCGAAGTTGGTGGTCTTCACGACGGTGCCGAGGTAGCGCTCGCCGACCTCAGGCATGGTCGGATTGGCGATCGCGTTGACGGCCTGGCGGGCAGCCTCGGCAGCCTCGCCATTGGTAGCGCCGATGTAGACCGTGCCGTCGTCCTCGATGGACAGATTGGCGCCGGTGTCTTCTTGGATCTGGTTGATCACCTTGCCCTTGGGCCCGATCACCTCACCGATCTTGTCAACCGGCACCTTGACCGTGATGATGCGCGGCGCGTGCTGCGACATCTCGCCGGGGCCCTCGATCGCCTCGTCCATCACCTCAAGGATGGTCAGGCGGGCATCGCGAGCCTGGGTCAGTGCCCCAGCAAGAACCTCGGCGGGGATGCCGTCGAGCTTGGTGTCCAGCTGCAGCGCGGTCACGAAGTCCTTGGTGCCGGCGACCTTGAAGTCCATGTCGCCGTAGGCATCTTCGGCACCGAGGATGTCGGTGAGGGCGACATATTCGGTCTTGCCGTCGATCTCACCGGAGATCAGGCCCATCGCGATGCCGGCAACTGGTGCCCGCAAGGGCACACCTGCCTGCAGCAGCGACAGGGTCGAAGCGCAGACCGAGCCCATCGAGGTGGAGCCATTGGAGCCCATTGCCTCGGAGACCTGACGAATCGCGTAGGGGAACTCCTCGCGGGTGGGCAGCACCGGCAGGAGCGCCCGACCAGCAAGGGCACCGTGGCCGATCTCGCGACGCTTGGGCGCACCCACGCGGCCGGTCTCACCGGTGGAGAAGGGCGGGAAGACGTAGTTGTGCATGTAGCGACGGCTCGTCTCAGGAGACAAGGTGTCGAGCTTCTGCTCCATGGTCAGCATGTTCAAGGTGGTGACACCCAAGATCTGGGTCTCGCCACGCTCGAAGAGAGCCGATCCGTGCACGCGCGGGATCACGTCGACCTCGGCGAACAGCGAGCGAATGTCGGAGAGTCCGCGACCGTCGATGCGCACCTTGTCGCGGAGCACCCGCTCACGCACCAAGGTCTTGTTCAGCGAGCGGAAGGCCGCACCGATCTCCTTCTCACGACCCTCGAACTGCCCACCGATCTGGTCGAGGAGAGCCGCCTTGATGTCATCGAGCTTGTCTTCACGCTCCTGCTTGCCAGCGATGGTCAGCGCTGCGGCAGTCTCGGTGGAGACAGCAGCGGCAACTGCGTCGTAGACGTCGTCTTCGTAGTCGAGGAAGACCGGGAACTCCTCAACCGGCTTGGCGGCCTGCTTGGCCAGCTCCGCCTGGGCTTCGCACAACTGCTTGATGAAGGGCTTGGCAGCCTCGAGGCCACCAGCGACGACCTCTTCGGTGGGGGCCTGGACGCCCTGCTGGGTGACGAGATTCCAGGTCGACTCGGTCGACTCCGCCTCGACCATCATGATCGCGACGTCGCCAGTGTCGGTCACCCGACCGGCCACGACCATGTCGAAGACAGCGTCTTCGAGTTGGCTGTGGGTCGGGAAGGCCACCCACTGGCCGTCGATCAGAGCGACCCGAGTCGCACCGACCGGGCCGGAGAAGGGCAGTCCGGAGATCTGGGTTGAGGCTGAGGCTGCGTTGATCGCCAACACGTCGTACGGCGTGTCCGGCTCGAGCGCCAGCACCGTGATCACGACCTGCACTTCGTTGCGCAGGCCCTTCTTGAAGGTGGGACGCAACGGACGGTCGATCAGACGGCAGGTCAAGATCGCGTCTTCGGAGGCACGGCCTTCGCGACGGAAGAAGGAGCCAGGGATGCGGCCGGCGGCATACATCCGCTCTTCGACATCGACGGTGAGCGGGAAGAAGTCGAAGTGGTCCTTGGGATTCTTCGATGCCGTCGTCGCCGACAAGAGCATGGTCTCGTCGTCGAGATAGGCGGTCACCGAACCGGCGGCCTGACGGGCCAACAGGCCAGCCTCGAACTTGATGGCCCGCTTGCCGAAGCGGCCGTTGTCAATGGTGGTTTCTACTACTGTGATTTCAGGGCCTTCAGTCACGAAGGATGCCCTTTCTCTTCGCGGAGCGAGCCGCGGTCATGCCCTACGCACCAGGATTGGTGTGGTGCCGGTCTTCGATCGAGATCCGCGCACGGTGTTGCCTTGCGAAGATCACTACCGAGGACCGGGCCGTCGTGAGGAAGCGTTTGGCGCGCTCGCTCCTGGGATTTGTTTTGTGTTGAGTTTTCGGTTTGACCCTACTGGGTCAGAGCATGAAACAGGGCGACCCACCGAAGCGAGCCGCCCTGCCTAGCTCAGCGGCGCAGGCCGAGGCGTGACACGATCGAGCGATAGCGCTCGATCTCGGTCTTCTCCAAGTAGTTGAGGAGGCGACGGCGCTGGCCGACCAACAACAGCAGCCCACGGCGGCTGTGGTGGTCATGCTTGTGCTGCTTGAGGTGCTCAGTCAGGTGGCTGATGCGATGTGACAGCAACGCAATCTGGACCTCGGGCGACCCGGTGTCTGATGGGTTGGCGCCGTATTCAGCGATGATCTTCTTCTTGGTCTCGGCATCGGTACCGATAGACATACAAGTGCCCTTTCTGGTTTGACTGCGCGGCGCGCCCGGGCCTGTTCACCGGGGCACTACGATCCGCGGCCGTTACACGGCGGAGTCGTTGTCACAAGACAACCTGCACAGGCTACCAGCGCACGGGTCAGGCGAGCAAAACGAAGGGGCCTAGCACGGGGTTCGCCGTACCAAGCATTTGCTTTCTTGCCCAGTGAGACATTTTTGTTGCTGTCCACAAGACCTCGCAAACCGGGCAGACTCTCCCCCATGAGCGAACCGTCAAACCTCCAGCCCGAAACTCTCGCAGTGCACGCCGGCCAAGAAGAGGCCGACTCCGCAACCAACTCGCGAGCAGTGCCCATCTATCAGACCACCAGCTATGTCTTCAACGACACCGAGCACGCAGCCAACCTGTTTGCGCTGGCTGAGCCCGGCAATATCTACACCCGGATCATGAACCCCACCCAGAATGTCTTCGAGGAGCGGATGACCGCCCTCGAGGGTGGCGTGGGCGCTCTGGCCACCGCGTCAGGCTCGTCGGCGATCACCTACGCCGTGCTCAACCTGACCTATTCCGGCGACAACATCGTGGCCCTCTCCACGCTGTACGGCGGCACCTACGCCCTCTTCGCCCACACCTTGCCGCAGTTCGGCATCGAGGTGCGCTTCGTTGACCCCGGCAAGCCCGAGGAGCTCAGCAAGTACGTCGATGAGAAGACCAAGCTGGTCTTCGGCGAGACGATCGGCAACCCGGCGATCAACGTGATCGACCTGGACGCCTGGTCAGACGCAGCCCACGCCCAGGGCCTCCCCTTCATCGTCGACAACACCGCGACCACGCCGTACTTGTGCAAGGTCTTCGAGCACGGCGTCGACGTATCGGTGCACGCGGCCACGAAGTACATCGGTGGCCACGGCACCTCGATCGGCGGCATCATCGTCGACTCCGGCAACTTCGACTGGGCGGCTCACTCTGAGCGCTTCCCTGGCCTCACCCAACCAGACGGCGCCTATCACGGTGTCGTGTGGACCGAGGCCGTCGGCAATCTCGCCTACATCATCCGGGCCCGCACCGTGCTGCTGCGCAACACGGGTGCGGCCACGACGCCGTTCAACGCCTGGCTCTTCCTGCAGGGACTGGAGACCCTGCACCTGCGCATGGAACGTCACTCGGAGAATGCCCTCAAGGTGGCCCAGTGGCTGGAGGGCCGCGACGAGGTCTCGTGGGTCAGCTATCCCGGGTTGGACAGCTCCCCGCACAAGGCGGTCGCCGACCGGGTCTTCACCGGCAAGGGCTACAGCGGCCTGATCTCCTTTGGGATCAAGACCGGACGCGACGGCGGCAAGAAGTTCATCGAGTCACTCAACCTCTTCAGCCACCTGGCCAATATCGGTGATGCGAAGTCATTGGCGATCCACAACGCCACCACGACCCACTCGCAACTCAAGCCAGAAGAGCTCGAAGCGGCCGGCGTGCCCGAAGACATGGTGCGTCTGTCGATCGGCATCGAGAATGTCACCGACATCATCGCCGACCTGGAGCAGGCCTTGGCGGCTGCTTCCTGAGTGATGACTCAAACTGATCCACGCCAATGGGTCGTCCTGGCCACGCCGGACGACCCATTGGTGTTGGATTCAGGATCGCAACTGACCCATGTCGAGGTCGCCTATGAGACCTGGGGCACCCTCAATGACACGGCCACCAATGCGATCTTCATCCCCCACGCCCTGACCGGCGACTCGCACGCATCTGGCACCCCGGAGTCTCCAGGCTGGTGGGACACCATGGTCGGGCCGGGCAAGCCGGTCGACACCGACCGCTTCTTCGTGATCTGCCCGAATCTGCTCGCAGGTTGTCGAGGTACGACGGGCCCGCTCTCGGTCGACCCAGCCACCGGCAGGCCCTATGGGCTGGACTTCCCCCTGATTAGCATCAGCGACTTCGTGCAATTGCATCGACGCCTGATCAGGCACTTGAAGATCAACCGTCTCCTCGCCTGTGTGGGTGGCTCCTTGGGTGGCATGCAGGCACTGCAATGGGCCGTCGATGCTCCGGAGGAGATGGCGCATGCGGTCGTGGTGGCCGCATCGTCACGCCTGTCGGCGCAAAATATCGCCTTCTCCGCGGTCGCCCGCTCGGCGATCATGCGCGACCCGGCCTTCAACTCCGGGCGCTATTTCGAAGACGAGAGCTCTGAGGGGCCGCGCACCGGACTGGCTGTTGCTCGGATGATGGCCCACATCACCTATCTGTCCGAAGAGGCGATGCAAGACAAATTCGGTCGCCGGATCCAAGACGCCGAGACTCCACGCCTGCGCTTCGGCGTTGACTTCGCGGTGGAGTCCTATCTGGAGCACCAGGGCTCGACCTTCCTGGATCGCTTCGACCCGCTGTCCTATATCTATCTGTCGCGAGCCCTCGACTACTACGACGTTTTCGCCGACCCCCACTGGTCAGATCGCCTACAGGCGGCCCCGACAAAGACCGAGTTCTTGGTGATGTCATTCGACTCCGACTGGCGCTTCTCCACCGATCACTCCCGGCGGATCACCCGCAAGCTTGAGCAGGCCCGGCAACCGGTCAGCTTCCGGGAGATCCGGGCCTCACATGGGCACGACTCCTTCTTGCTAGACGTGCCCGACTATCTCGACACGGTCAAGGCCTTCCTTGACCACGCGGCCGAGGGGGTGCTCGATGAGGCCTGATCTCGAAGTCGTCTCCACCTTGGTGCCACCCGGCGCGCGCGTGCTCGATCTGGGTTGTGGCCACGGCGAGTTGCTGGCCTACCTGGCCAAGACCCACGACTGCACTGGCACCGGCGTCGACACCGACCCGGAGTCGCTGATCGCCGCGATCCGTCGTGGAGTCTCGGTGATCGACCTCGACATCGACAGCCAGCTCGATGAGTTCGCCGATGGTTCCTACGACATCGTGGTGCTCTCCCAAACCCTGCAAGCCACCCGCATGCCCGAGCAGATCATGGAGCAGATCCGACGCATCGCCGGGCTCGGCGTGGTCTCCGTGCCCAACTTCGCACATTGGCGCAATCGGGTGTCATTGGCCTGCACGGGCCGGATGCCGGTCTCCCGGGCGCTCCCCCACCGCTGGCAAGACACCCCCAATATCCACCTGTCATCACTGAGTGATCTCGAGCAACTATTTGCCGAGCAGAGCTTCACGATCAAGCAGCGGATCACCCTCGACCCCGAAGGTCGTGCCGCCAAGGGCATCGCTAGAGGCGGTCGGGCCAACTTGTTGGCGGCCGGTGCGGCGTACCTCGTGGCCAGCGCCTGAGCCCTCGTGGCCAGCGCCTGACTCAATCCTTGCCGGAGCTCAGATGTCGAGGGTCGCTCTGGTCAGCGCAACGTCGTGGTCCATCTGCTTGACCAAGGCCTGTACGTCGTCGAAGGCCACCATGCCGCGCAGTTGCGCCACGAACTCGACGCTGACCTCGCGGTCATAGAGGTCGAGGTCGTCTCGGTCGAGGGCATAGGCCTCCACCCGGCGAGCTCGCTGGCCAGCGAAGGTGGGGTTGGTGCCGACACTGATCGCGGCCGGGAGTCGCTCGCCGTCGACGAGCAACCATCCGGCGTACACCCCGTCGGCGGGAGCGATCACCTCTCCGATCGGCACATTGGCGGTCGGGAAGCCGAGTTCGCGCCCGCGCTGGTCGCCGCGGCTGACCACACCGGTCACCGAATAGGGGCGACCCAATGCCTCAGCGGCTCCTTCGACATCACCTGCGGCGAGACAGGATCGAATGTAGGTGGATGACCAGACCTGGGGGCCGCCATCAAGACCGATGGCGATCACTTCAAAACCTTCTCGAAGCCCGACCTCACGCAAGGTGTGTACGTCGCCAGCGGCCTTGGCGCCGAAGCGAAAGTTGGCGCCGACCACCACCGTCTGCACGTGAAGGGCATCGAGCAGCACCCGCTGGATGAACTCCTCGGGGGTCCACGTTGCGATCTCGCGGCTGAACGGGATCGCCAAGACGTGATCGGCGCCTGCCTGCTCCAGTAGGGCGGCGCGTTGGGCCAGGTTGGTGAGCCGTTCGGGGGCGTGTTCGGGGCGCAGCACGGCCATGGGATGCGGCTCGAAGGTCACTGCGACGACTGGGAGTCTGTCGTTCGCGGCCTGAGCTGCCGTGGCGATCACATGCTGGTGGCCCAGATGGACTCCGTCGAAGTTGCCGATCGTGGCGACCGTCGGACCGAGGTCGCCCGGGAGCGCATCAAAGGAAGTCCACAAAGCCACGACATTGCAGACTACTAGGCATTGGCGTCTCGTGGTCAGTCGCGGGCGGCGAGATCGATGATCGCCTTGGCCGTTGCTGGCAACACCACTGCTTGATCATGCTCCCTCTCGATCAGCCGCCTGGCGCGGCGACCCATCTTGCGGAGCTTCGCTGCGGGCGCGGTCGCCATCTCGGCCAGCGCTTGACTCAACGCCATGATGTCTTGGGCCGGGTAGAGCCAGCCGGTCTTGCCGTCGATCACCAACTCCGGCGTGCCGCCCACATCAGAGCCGATCACTGGCTTGCCGTGTGCCATGGCTTCGAGGATCGAGGCAGAAAGTGACTCACTCGTCGAAGGGCTGACCAGTGCGTCGCATGCGGCATACCAAGGGCCGAGGTCACTGACGAATGGGAAGATCCGAAAGCGATCGGCGAGTCGATGTCTCTCTACTTCCAGACGCAATCGGTCGCCATAGCCAACCAGGTCCAATCCCACGCAGACGACATGCAGGTTGGCGTGCTGCTCCTGAATCCCTGCGAGCGCCTTGACCAGATGAGCCTGCCCCTTGACCGCCCACAAGCTGGCCGCGCAAAGGACCAACCGATCCTCGCTGGCGAGCCCCAACTTGGCTCGTACGACTGCAGGATCACTGGTCTTGTCTGGGAGTGGCACCCCCTCACGATGGATCTCGAACGAGCCATCCCAGCCACGGGCACGATAGGCGCGTGGCGTGGCCAGATCGCGGGTCTGCACAACATCGGCGAGAGCCACCGCTGCCCGAGCGCGGAGCTCAACTTCGGCACTCATCGGTTTACCGAGCCAAGCAGACACCGTGGCTGGGGACTCATACTCACCGATCCGCAGCCATGAGCTGGCGCCAGCCAGGTGCGCCAGCTCAACAGCGGGGAATCCAGAGATCGAATAGGCGATCACCACGTCAGGGCGCAGTTGACGCACCCAGGAGGCAGCTTCGGCAAGGGCCTGGTCATAGGCGATGACATCGTCAAGCGGGATGGCTGGCACGATCTCGACCTTGGCCCCATCGGCCTCCAAGCGGGCGCGCATCGGACCTTCATCCGGGCTGGCCACGGTCACCTCAGCGTCGAGACCACGTAAGACGCTGATCAACTCGGCCATTCTCAAGTGGCCACCACCTTGATCGAGGCCTCGGGCCCAGATCAACACATGTGGCGCGCTCTGGCTCGACGTAGCATCGGCTGGCGAGTTGGTGACCGACTCAGCCTTGGGTACGACGAGTTGCCTCGCGACCAGCACTTGGGTGCTGCCATCTGCGGTCGTGACCCGCACCTCGAACTCACCCTTGGCGCAAGAAGCCAGGTCGGGCATGGAAAGGGTTTGCTCAAACCCACTGAACGGCCCGGCTTCGGGGTGGGCGTCAAAGACATCGGGTCGTTCCAGACACAAATCGACAAGTCCCAACGACTCTCCGTCGAGGAAGGCTTCAATCCGAACGATCACCTCGCCGGCACACATCGCCCAGCCGCGCACTTGAAGCTGCGAGCCGAGGATCTCTTGGTCTTGAGGCGAGTCGACGACGCCGATCACCGGAGGAGTCATGGCACAGAGGCTATCCAGTCGACTCGCTTGACTCACGGTCGCGATCAGACGAAGACCGCGGCGGCCTTGGCCCCGCCGTAGGTCGTGGGCTCATAGAGCGCCAAGAACTCCCCATCGGGCGCGAAGACCGCGCTCAGCGAGTCGAGGTCAATTGCGAGTCGGCGACCGAAGCGCACGTCTTGGGCTTGGGTTTCATCGAGCTCAACGACGGGGAAGCTCAGTCGGGCTGCCTGGGCGATCGGCATGATCGCGAAGGCATCGGCCAGGTCGTCCAGGGTGCGGGCCGTGTCGATGGCAAACGCGCCCACCGCCGTACGACGAAGCGCACTCAGGTGACCACCAACGCCCAACGCGGCGCCCAGGTCGCGGGCAATCGCGCGGACATAGGTGCCTGACGAGCAGCGCACCGAGATGTCAACCTCGGGCAAGGCGACGCGGGTGACCTCGATGGCGGCGATGTGCACCCGCCGGGCCTTCAACTCGACCTCTTCGCCTGCGCGCACCCGTGCATAGGCCCGTTTGCCGTCGACTTTGATCGCCGACACGGCCGTGGGCACTTGGTCGATGTCACCGACGAAATCAGCCAAGGCCGCGCGCACTTGCGCTTCGCCCAGCGCGGAGGTGTCGCTCCTGGCGATGGTCTCGCCTTCGGCGTCGTCGGTGGTGGTCGACTCCCCCAGCGTGATCGTGGCGTCGTAGGCCTTCTCGGTGAGCATCAAATGGCCCAGCAGTCGGGTGGCCCGGTTGACGCCGAGCACGAGTACGCCGGTCGCCATCGGGTCGAGCGTGCCGGCGTGGCCGACCTTGCGGGTGCCGGCCAATCGTCGTACTCGCGCCACGACATCGTGGGAGGTCAACCCAGCGGGCTTGTCGACGATGACCAGCCCGCTCGCCTGCTCACTCACTCGTCGTCGTCGCCCTCAGCCTGCTCGCGTGGCTTCTTGTAAGGGTCGGCGTCACCGGCATAAGAGGCGTTGGTCTCGCGGGCGGCGAGGGCTTCGTCGCTGGCGCGCACCTTCTCCAACAGGTCGTCGATCGCCCTAGCCGACTCCGGGAGCGCATCTTGGATGAACTCCAGGGTCGGCGCGTGGCGCATGCCCAACTGCTTGGCCACCTCTGACCTGATCAGCCCTTTGGCAGACGCCAACGCCGCAGCAGTGCTGTCGAGGTCGGCATCTTCGCCAAGGACGGTGTAGAAGATCGAGGCGTTTTGGGTGTCGCCGCTGACCCGCACATCGGTCACGGTGACGAAGCCCAAGCGCGGATCCTTGATCCGTCGCTCCAACATCTCAGCGACGATCACCTTGATCCGATCGGCGACCTTGCGGACTCGTGGATTGGCCATCAAGACCTCGCGATCTCACGCATCTCGAAGGCCTCGATCACGTCGCCTTCCTTGATGTCGTTGTAGCCCTTGATCACCATGCCGCACTCGAAGCCCTCGCGGACCTCGGATGCGTCGTCCTTCTCCCTGCGCAGCGAAGCGAGGTCGGAGTTGTCGACCACGACCGCTCCGTCGCGGATCAGGCGCACCTTGGCATTGCGTCGGATGACACCGTTGGTGACCATGCAGCCTGCGATATTGCCGATCCGGGAGGAGCGGAAGATCGCGCGGATCTCTGCCTGGCCGAGGCTGTGCTCTTCGTACTCGGGCTTGAGCATGCCCTTGAGCGCGGCCTCGATGTCTTCGATCGCCTGGTAGATGATCGTGTAGTGGCGGATCTCGACGCCTTCACGGTCGGCCATCTCGGCTGCCTTGCCCGCCGGGCGGACGTTGAAGCCGATGATGATCGCGTCGGAGGCAGCAGCCAGGTCGACGTTGGTCTCGGTGATCGCGCCGACACCACGGTCGATGACGCGCAGCGAAACCTCTTCGCCGACATCGATCTGGGCCAAAGCGTCTTCGAGGGCTTCCACCGAGCCTGACACATCGCCCTTGAGGATGAGGTTGAGCTCTTGAGTCTCGCCCTTCTCCATCGAGGCCATGAAGTCTTCGAGGCTGCGACGGACGCGGCGCTTGGCCTGCATCGCGGCCCGCTCGCGCGCCTCACGCTTCTCAGCGATCTGGCGGGCGACCCGGTCGTCTTCGACCACGATGAAGTTTTGGCCGGCACCGGGCACACCCGACAGACCAAGCACCATCGCGGGTCGTGAGGGCGGAGCCTCATCGAGGTTGTCGCCGTGCTCGTCGAGCATGGCGCGCACTCGTCCGTACGCCGGACCGGCCACGATCGAGTCGCCGACCCGAAGCGTGCCGCGCTGCACCAAGATGGTGGCCACGGGGCCGCGACCACGGTCGAGGTGAGCCTCGACGACGAGACCTTGCGCGTCTTGGGTCGGGTTGGCGCGCAGATCCAGGGAGGCGTCTGCGGTCAACACGATCGCTTCGAGAAGCGACTCGAGGTTGAGCCCAGCCTTGGCGGACACGTCGATGAACATCGTGTCGCCGCCGTACTCCTCGGGGATGAGGCCGTATTCGGTCAACTGCCCGCGGACCTTGGTCGGGTCGGCTTCGGGCTTGTCGATCTTGTTGACCGCAACCACGATCGGCACTTCAGCCGCCTTGGCGTGGTTCAACGCCTCAACGGTCTGCGGCATCACTCCGTCATCGGCAGCGACGACGAGTACGGCGATATCGGTCGCCTTGGCGCCACGCGCACGCATCGCGGTGAAGGCCTCGTGACCCGGGGTGTCGATGAAGGTGATCTTGCGATCATTGCCATCGACCTCGGTGTGCACTTGGTAGGCACCGATGTGCTGGGTGATCCCGCCGTGCTCATCATCGACGACATTGGCATTGCGTAGCGCGTCGAGCAGGCGGGTCTTGCCGTGGTCGACGTGACCCATGACGGTGACGACGGGCGGCCGCTGCTCGAGCGACTCCTCGCCACCCTCATCAGAGCCGAACTCCAGATCGAAGGACTCCAACAACTCGCGGTCTTCGTCTTCAGGAGAGACGACCTCGACGACATAGTTGAGCTCCTCGCCGAGCAACTCAAGGGTGGCGTCGTTGACCGACTCGGTCGCAGTGACCATCTCCCCGAGGTGGAAGAGCATCTGCACCAGCGAGGCTGGGTCGACGCTGATCTTGTCGGCGAAGTCGGTCAGAGAAGCACCACGAGCCAGGCGAATGGTCTCGCCGTTGCCCTTGCGGACACGCATGCCGCCAATCGTGGGGGCTTCCATCTGCTCAAACTCTTGACGACGGGCGCGCTTGGACTTGCGGCCACGACGCGAGGGACCACCGGGACGACCGAAGGCGCCTTGGGTGCTGCCACGACCACCGGGGCGACCGCCTGGTCGTCCACCGGGACCACCTGGGGCACCGCCTGGGGCACCGCCGCCGGGTCCGCCGCCGAAGCCGCCACGACCCGGAGCGCCACCGCGACCGGGAGCACCAGCACCGGCTCCGCCACGACCTGGGGCGCCACCGCGACCGGGAGCGCCACCGGGACCACCCGGGCGGCCACGACCACCAGGACCGGAGCCGAATGCAGCAGGCGACTTGGGCATCATCGCCGGGTTGGGGCGAGGCATCCCGTCACGAGCCGCTGGCGGCCGGGGCGGGCGTTGCGCCTGGTCTCCGCTCGTCGGCTGGGGCGCCGGGCGACGACCCATGCCTTGGGTGGATGAGAAGGGGTTGTTGCCGGGGCGCGGGGCACCGGTGCGCGGGCCGGGTGGGCGCGGCGCAGGCGCCGAGGGGCGAGCTGCGGGCGCGGCCGGGCGCGCTGCCGGAGGAGTCGGCCCCTCGGGGGCAGCCGGTGGCTCCTCGGCAGTCGGGGTCGGCTCGACCGGAGCCGGGGCCTCCTCCACTACGGGCTCGACCGGCGCGGGAGCCGGCTCGGCCTTCGGTGCACGTGGGCCGGGCTTGGGGCCCGGGGTCTTCTTGGCGGCAGCCTTCTTCGCCGGGGTCGCCTCTTCGGTGACCTCGGCATGCACTGCTGGGGTGGGAGCCGCCTCTGCTGCGTCGGCCTCTTGGGTCTCAGCCTCGGGCGCAGCCGCAGCCTTCTTGGCCGCTGCCTTCTTGGCGGGCGCCTTCTTCGCAGCCTTCTTGGCCGCGGCCGCCTCAGCCTTGGCGCGCAGCTCATCGCCGTAGGTCTTCTCGAAGCGTTGGACTGCGGGGGGTTCTACGGCCGATGAGGCCGCCTTGACGAACTCGCCCATTTCGGTGAGTAGGGCCAGCACTTCCTTGGAAGTGACGCCGTACTCCTTGGCGAGCTCGCTTACTCGTTTTTTAGCCACTTTTCCTCCTGGACCGCAGCCAGGAGGGGCCACGGACCGTTAGTTGACGTGCATGCTCATCGCGAAGTACTCATCGCAGGCTCATGAGCAGGTGCTCCAAATCTCTAGGTCTCACGGTCAGTGCGCGAAGTATTGGTCAAGAACAGCCAGGCTCAACGGGCCGCCGCGCACTTGGGCATCATGCCGCAGTGCTCGGTCGAATGCACGTCGCCGCTTGGCGAGCTCGAGACACTCCTGGGTTGGGTGCAGATGCGCGCCGCGCCCGGGAGCACTGGCTTGCAGATCAGGCGCGACCACCCACTGGGAGAGGTCGGCGTCAAATCGGGTAACCAGTCGCAACAACTCACGCTTGGGGTGTCGCTCGCGGCAACCGATGCAGGTCCGGATTGGGCCAATCTGGCCAGACTCAGACTGCTCAGCTTCAACGGGCGCCACCACCGTCGGTGAGTCTAGCCCTTCGAGCCCAGATTCTCCGAACTGGCGCCCCAACTCAGCGCGTGGGCGGCTGGTCGGGGGCCTCGTCGGAGCGAATGTCGATGCGCCAACCAGTCAATCGGGCCGCCAGCCGCGCATTTTGGCCTTCCTTGCCGATCGCGAGCGACAGCTGGAAGTCGGGTACGACGACCCGCGCGGCCCGATCGGCCAAGCTGACCACCTCGACGCTGCTGACCCGGGCTGGGCTCAGCGCGTGGCCGACGAATTCGGCGGGGTCTTCGGAATAGTCGACGATGTCGATCTTCTCGCCGTGCAGCTCGTTCATCACATTGCGGACCCGCTGGCCCATCGGACCAATGCAGGCGCCCTTGGCGTTGACGCCCTCCACATTGCTGCGTACGGCGATCTTGGTGCGGTGGCCGGCCTCGCGGGCGACCGCGACGATGTCGACGGTGCCGTCACCGATCTCGGGCACTTCGAGTGCGAAGAGTTTGCGGACCAGGTCTGGGTGGGTGCGCGAGAGCAGCACCTGAGGGCCGCGGAAGCCTCGGCGTACGCTCACCACCAAGCACTTGATGCGGGTGCCGTGTGAATAGTCTTCACCGGGCACCTGGTCGCCGGCGGGCAGCAGCGCCTCGAGGGTGCCGAGGTCGACCATCACGTCGTGGGGGTCGCGACCCTGCTGGATCACGCCCGAGACGAGATCGCCCTCACGGCCGGAGAACTCACCAAACTTGCGGTCGTCTTCGGCCTCCTGCAGCCGCTGCAGCATGATCTGCTTGGCCGTGGTGGCGGCGATGCGCCCGAAGTCGTCGGGAGTGTCGTCGTACTCCCCCACCGGCTTGCCCTCTTCGTCGAACTCCTTGACCAGCACCGTGACGTGGCCGGTCTTGCGGTCGAGATTGACTCGCGCGTGCTCGTGGGAGCCGGGCTCCTTGTGATAGGCGGTCAACAGGGCCTGCTCGACCGCCTCGACCATCGTGTCGAGCGACACCTCACGCTCCTGCACCAATGCACGCAGGATGCTCATGTCGATATCCATCAGGCGTCCTCCCCTTGACTCTTCTTGAACTCCACTTGCACCTTGGCTCGCTTGACTTCGGCAAAGGCGACCGAGCGCTGCTCGGCATCTATCTCGAGGATGGCCTCGGTGTCATCGCTTGAGGTGATCCGGCCTTCGATGCTCTCGCCGTCGCTCAACACCACCTTGACCAACTTGCCCTGATTGCGCCGCCAATGCCGGGGCAGGGTGAGCGGACGACCGACCCCCGGTGAAGACACCTCAAGGGTGTAGGGGGTGTTGCCCATCACGTCGCTGGAGTCGAGCAACTCGGAGATCTTCTTGGTCGCATCGGCCACATCGTCGAGAGTGACTCCGCCGTCTTGGTCGACGGCCACTCTGAGCACGCTGCGCTTGCCTGCCTTGGAGAGCTCGATGGCTTCAAGATCAAGGCCCAAAGACGCCAAAGGCTCCTCGAAGAGCCCGAAGAGAGCATCGCGAGTGTCTGATTGGTTCACGACCGATGACCTCCAGTGTGCTGTTGTGGTGACCCAACCGTAGCGAACCCGCCCCGAAAAGCCACACACCCACCGTCACGAGTCTCGACCGAGCCGTTGCCTAGGATGCGGGTGTGCTCCTCCACGACCCGCCGCTGACCCGTCGTACGACGCTGCTGGGGGCAGCAGCCATCGGCGCCGCCAGCCTGCTGGCCGCCTGCGCCTCCGGCTCACCGGTGGGCGACAATGAGCCAGCCGAGCTCAGCGTCGACGAGCAGGCAGCAGTCAAGGCGCGTGACGCGGTCGCCCAGACGCTGGCTGCGGTGAGCGCCACCAGCACCGCCCGCCCCGGGCTCGCCGTACTGCTCAACCCGATCGCAGCCATGCACGACGCCCACCTGTCGATCTTGGACCAGGGCGAGTCGGGGGCCGCCTCGCCGGACGTGCCCGTCGTACCCCCCGGCCGGGCGGGGGCGCTGGCTGCGCTGCACACCGCCGAGACCCAACTCGCGACGCTGCTGGCCGGGCTGGCCGCTGAGTCGGACTCTGGGCAGTGGGCACGCGTGTTGGCCAGCATGTCGGCGGCGATCCATCAGCGTCTGCCTGACTTGGCACCCACCCAAGGGGGCAAACCGTGAGCGACCCGAAGGTGCCTGGCATCCAGGCCATGCAGGAGGCCCTGGCCGATGAGCACGCGGCCGTCTATCTCTTTGGCCTGCTCGGCGCCCGCGTCTCCGAGCGCGAGCAGCCCGCGCTATTTGACCTGCTCTCGGCCTCATTCGCCGACCATCGCCGCAATCGTGACGACCTCAGCCAGATGATCGCCGCAGCCGGCGACACTCCGGTCGCCTCAGCGGTCGCCTACGACCCGCCCGGCCCGGTGGACACGCCATCTGGGATCCGTCGTACGGCGGTGAAACTCGAGAAGCGGATGACCCTGCGCTATGGCGCCCTGATCGCCAACACCACCATGGAGCAACGCGTCTGGGCGATCACCGCCCTGCGCGAAGGTGCGATGCGCGAGATCGCGTACGGCGTGGCACCCCAGGACCTGCCTGGGGTCAAGGCCGGGTAGCTACCGGGGGCTGCCTATGAACGCGTGGCTGTGGCGCGATTGCAAATCCACGCTGCGCGTCTTGAAGGCTCACGCTCAAGTCCCGGCTAGGGCAAAAGGTGGAGGTAGTCAGTATGGCGCGGTTGCACATTCGGGAAATGCCGGTGATCGAGCGTTGCCACCTCTGCGACGTTGAGGCGTTCGGCTATGGCGATCACTGAAGCATCGGTCGTGCCAAGAGGGAAGTCACGATATGTATCGACGAGTTCCATGATCCTAGTGAGATCCGAAGGAACTAGGTCAACCAAGATCAGATCACCTTCAGCAAAGGCCCTAAGAAAGAGCAGTTCTTGATCTGTGCCACCCAACTTCTGAATAGCGTAGGCAACTTCGGCGACCACTGTTTGGGGCACGAGAAGGTTCTCTGAGTTGAGATGCAGCGCAGTAAACATATCTACGCACCGACGATGATCACGATCATTCGAGATTGCCGCAGCGATCAGGGGACCTGAATCCACCAAGATCATCCGCGGTAGTCCTGGCCAAACCCAGTCTCAGCAAGGAAGTCGTCTGCACTCCTGGCGTTATCAGTGCGCCCGTTGGCTGCATGCTTGATGCTGCCAAAGAAGGCCGGGGGCCAAGAGCTCTCGCTTCTGACCTTGCTTAGATCAAGCGCACGAGCGGTCGAGAGCAAGGTGTTTACCTCGGCTTCTGAAAGCTCACCGATCAGGTGGATGAGCTCCTCTCGCGCTTCAGACATGTATCTGAGTTTACCGTCGTTGCATCGCGGCGGCGAGATTCCAGGCGGTCGTTGTGGATACGCAACGCACTCATTGACCCCGCGCAAACACCAACCGCAAGGCACTCACAACACACAACGCCCCAGCAAGCAGGCCAAGCTGCCCAAAGCCCCAAAACTGTACGACGACCCCGGCCAGCGCCCCGGCCCCTGCGGCCGCGAGGCCCATGACGAGGTCGGCGCTGCCTTGCGCTGCAGGGCGGTGTACGACGGAGATCGCCGCCACGAGCATCGTGGAGCCGCTGATGAAGGTCGCGGCCCAGCCGAGGCCGAGCAGGATCAGGCTTGCGGTGAGCGCCCAGCTCTGCCCTTGGTGAGTTGAGGCGGCCAGTCCCCCGGCGAGCACTTGAGTGGCGATCCCGATCAATCCGACTGCCTTGGCGCCGACTCGGTCGACGGCCATCCCGATCAGGGGCGAAGCGCCGTACATGCCGAGGATGTGCAGGCTGATCACCAGCCCGATGATCTCCAGGGAGGCGCCGCCGTGGTTCATGTGGATGGGCGTCATCACCATCTGCCCGACCATCACGGCGTGCCCGATCGCCATCGTGATCACACCGGTCAGCGCTTGCGGTGAGGCCTTGATCATCGCGAATCCGGCCCACACCGAGCCGCTGACCGTTGCGCCTACACCGTCTTCGCTGAGGTCGCGGGCCATCAGCAGCGGGTCGGGCCGAAGCAGCGTCCACAGCAGCACGCTGGCCAAGATGAAGCACAGCAGCGACAGTGCGAGTGGCGCGGTCAGGGTCGGGATCCGCAAGGCCTTGGCCAGAGCGGGGCTGAAGGTCAACACGTTCGGCCCGATCACCGAGCCGATCGTGGTGGCCCACACGACGATCGACAGGTCGCGGCCACGATGTTGCGCGGTGGCCAGGTCGGCTGCGGCATAGCGCGAGGCTGACGAGGAGGCCGTGCCCGCGCCGAGCAAGGCGCAACCCACCAGCAGCAGAGCAAACGACTCGACGATGCCCGCGGTGACCACGACCGCAGCCCCGATCGCGCCCACGAGATAGCCGAGCACGAGGCCATAGCGGCGCCCCAGCTTTGAGGTGACCGAGGCGATCGGCACGGCAGCGACCGCTGCGCCCAACACCTGCACGGTGCCGCCCAGCCCCGAGAGCGCGTCGGAGCCAGACAGTTGCGCGGCGAGCAGCGACCCGACCGCGATCCCGGCCGCCAGCCCGGTGCCGCCCAGCACTTGGCTGCCGACCAGCACCCCGACCGTACGACGCTGGGCCGCCGCCTGCGTGATCAAGACGCGGTGACGATCTCGCGGATCTGCTCTGCAGCGGTGTCGACCGCCAGGTTGCGACGCTCACCGGTGGCGCGATCCTTGACCTCGATCTCGCCGTCGGCAAGGCCCCGACCCACCGTCACAATGGTGGGTACGCCGAGCAGCTCGGCGTCCTTGAACTTCACCCCGGGGCTCACCTTGGGCCGGTCATCGAAGATCACGCTCAACCCGAGGCCGTCGAGCTGGCTCGACAACTCCTCGGCCGCCTTGAGCACGGCCTCGTCCTTGCCGGCTGCAACCACGTGCACGTCTGCGGGCGCTACCTCGCGCGGCCAGCACAGGCCGAGCTCGTCGATCGTGTTTTCGGCGATCGCAGCGACCGCGCGGGAGGGGCCGATACCATAGGAGCCCATCGTCACGGTGACCAGCTTGCCGTTGACGTCGAGCACTTGCAGGCCGAGGGCTTCGGCGTACTTTTGGCCGAGCTGGAAGATGTGGCCCATCTCGATGCCGCGTGCGGTCTCCAAGACCCCATCGCCATTGGGGCAGGGGTCGCCGTCGCGCACTTCGGCGACCTCGATCAGTCCGTCTGCGGTGAAGTCGCGTCCGGCCACGAGTCCGGTCACGTGCTTGCCGAGCTCGTCGGCGCCGGTCACCCAACTGCTGCCCTCAACCACTCGCGGGTCGAGCAGATAGCGCACCTTGGCGGCCTTGGCCTCTCCCAGGGCGCCGGGGCCGATATAGCCCTTGGCCAGGGACGGACGCTTGGCGAAGTCAGCATCGGTGAAGGGCTCGAAGACGGCGCCTTCCCCCAGATAGGCCTCCAGACGCTTGGGGTCGACCTCGCGATCACCGGGCAGGCCGATCGCCAAGGCTTCTTGGCTGCCGTCGGGATAGCTCACCGAGAAGACCACATTCTTCAAGGTGTCTGCCGCAGTCCACTGGTCGTCGGCCTTGGCGAAGCGCTCGTTGAGCAGGTCGACGAGGGTCTCGATCGTCGGGGTGTCGGGGGTGTCGACCACGCTCGCGGCGGGCAGATCGGCGTACGCAATCGGGGTCTGGAGCGGCACCGAGACCGCCTCGACATTGGCTGCATAGTCACAGACCGTGCAGCGCACATAGGTGTCTTCACCGACATCGGCCTTGGCCAAGAACTCCTCAGACTTAGAGCCGCCCATCGCCCCGCTCATCGCCTGCACGATCACGTAGTCGAAGCCGAGCCGGTCGAAGATCTTGATATAGGCCTCACGGTGAGCCTGGTATGACGCCTCCAGACCAGCCGCGTCGATGTCGAAGGAATAGCTGTCCTTCATCACAAACTCGCGCCCGCGCAACAGGCCCGCGCGGGGCCGAGCCTCGTCGCGATATTTGGTCTGGATCTGATAGAGCGAGAGCGGCAGATCCTTGTAGGAGCTGTAGAGATCCTTCACCAGCAGGGTGAACATCTCCTCGTGGGTGGGCCCGAGCAGATAGTCGCCGTCCTTGCGGTCTTTGAGCCTGAAGAGCCCATCGCCGTACTCCGCCCACCGCCCGGTGGCCTCATAAGGCTCACGTGGCAGCAGCGCCGGGAAGGACACCTCTTGGGCGCCGATCGCGTCCATCTCGTCGCGGATGATCGCCTCCACCTTGCGCAGCACCCGCAAACCCAAAGGCAGCCAGGTGTAGATGCCCGGAGCGGCCCGGCGGATGTAGCCCGCACGCACCAGCAGTTTGTGGCTGGGCACCTCCGCGTCGGCGGGGTCGTCACGCAGGGTGCGCACAAACAGGTTGGACAGACGCATCATCATGCGGGCAAGGATATGCACTCACCGCGCCGAGCTCCCAACCAGCAGACCCCTAGGGCAGCCCAGGTCAATACAAGATGCTGGCGAAGGTGTCGGTGCGCTCAAAACCGACCCGCTCATACGTGCGCAACGCCGGCTCATTGTGGGCATTGGCAAATAGCCCCACCTGCGGGGCGATCCGCTCCAGACACAGGCGTACGACGGCCGCCATCCCCGCCGCGGCCAGGCCGCGCCCACGATAGGCCGGATCGACGTACACCCCCTGTATCTGGCAGGCGTCCTGGGTCGCGCACGCCACCTCGGCCTTGAAGATTACCCTCCCCTGCTCGATGCGGGAGAACGACCAGCCAGACGAGATCAGTTGGCGCACCCTGGCTCGATACGCCGGTCGCCCCCCATCGCGCTCGGGCGAGACCCCCAACTCTTCGGTGTGCATGTCTACACACGCCGGATAGATGGTCTCAAACTCAGCGCTTCGGGTGAGGCGTACGCCGGGGTCCGGCGCCACTTCCGGCACCCGCGCGATCGTGTAGTGCGGTTGCGCCCAGCGCTCCAACCGGGGTGCGGGCCAGGTCTGACGCAACAGCTCCCACATCGGCGTCACCATGTGTTGGCTGCCGACCAGGGCCATCGAACTCGCTGGCTTGTCGCGCAGTCGTTGGGCGAAGGCGGCGGCTGCTGCTGGGGTGGTTTCGATCGGGGTGACATTGGCTCCGACATGCAAGATCGAGGTGAGCTCCCCATCGTTGAAATAGCCCCAGACCTCACCGCCCAGCCATCTGGGGTCCAGCTGCGTGACCCGGCAGCGATAGTCGACGAAGACATTCTCCACCGGACGCCGACCGAGCAGCTTGGCTACGGCGGTCAGGTCACGGGCGCTCAGCACGCGCACGTCTGCTGAAGTCCCCGCCGTCATGGTCACCCCGGCACCATAACCCGATATTCATCGTCAGTGACATGGTTGTCGTGGCGCCGGGCAACTCTTGTCCTTGTCGACAATGGCTACCTCTCCCCGTCGCACTATTCCCCGGGATGATTGACCCGGAGTCGTTCACGCTCGTTTTCACGCCACGCTGAGCCGTAATCGACTGGTGCGACCGCTTCGGTGACCACGATGTCAAACATTTCGCGCAAGGGCTGGAGGTTATTGTCCTCGTGGGCTGCTCGCGATGCCTCGTCGTTGATGGCTCCCTGGACAGGTCGCCAGTCCAGTTGCCACCCGGCGTCTCGCGCGATGCGGCTCCAGAACACCCGTTGGGCGCGACCGTTGCCTTCGCGGAATGGATGGATGTAGTTGAACGAGTCGTAGTGGTAGGCAAGACGCTCCACAAACTGGTCGCGTCTCATCCCACGGAGTTCATCGTCGTTGCGCAGTTCCCCAGCGGCAAACTCGGCTGCTCGCTCGATGATCGATACGGGTAGGAAGAATTGGGAGGCTTCGGCCTTCTTGCGAATATCGACGACCCTGATCTGTCCAGCCCAGCCGAAGAGATCTTGGAAAAGGAACAGGTGAATCGCTCGCAACTCGCTCAGATCACTGGTCGACTCAGGAGGTTGGTCGAGGAGTTGGATAGCGCGGGCAAAAACCAGTGCCCCTTCAGCCGCAACTAGGGTGGCGTGGTCTCGTGCTCCGACGAGGTTTCGGAGGAGTCCGGTCTCGGGGTCGAGGTAGGGGTCAACGAACTCAGTCGAGGCCATACCGGGCGCGGGCTCGGGCAACGAGTTCGTCGGAGTCGATTACACCCACGATGTAGTCGTCGGAGTCGACCTTGGTGTCAGGATCGACGGTGAGGCCTTCCATTTCTCCGCTGTGGATGGCCTCTTCAACTCGGCGTTCGCGCTCCGCTTGGGCTACCGAACTCTTGGTCATCAGGCACCTCCCACTGGTCAAGAAGAGTGAGCTAAGTCTACCAGCGGGCCCACTCCTCGCTTCGAGAAACCGGTCCGAAATCGAGGTGACCTAACCATCGTCCAGACTGCTCAAATCCGGCCATCAGAGTCAGTATGGGGCGGACAGCTCGCTGAACATCGGGAAGTTCTTGACATTGCGGGTCAGCAGCTCAGCATCGAGAAGCACAGCAGTAGCCGCGATCGCAAGATCCGCAGGGTCGATTCTGCGGTTGCCTGGCAGCCACCGTCGTCCCAGGTCGCCGGCGATCTCGGAGACTCGATCGTCCAGGGGGTGCCAGGTGAAGACCGCGAGCAGGTCGCGAGTCGCGGCTTCCTCCTGAGGTCGCATGCCCACCAGCACTTCCAGCCGGGTCACCTCGCTCGCGTGCAAAGGGCCAGCCGTGCGCGCCTGACGAAGGACCTCAGCGGCAGCGGCCTCGCCTCGGAGTACGTCGATTAGCACCGAGGTGTCGACGAGAGCACTCATCGCGAGGTGGTCTCACGGAGCCGGTCGCCGGAGCGGATGCCCTCGACATAGGTCTCGCCGTCGAACTGCCGATCACGCCAGACCCCTAACGCTGCATCGATCGCCTGCACATCCTGCTCGACGTCTCTGCGGAATCCGTAGGTTTGTGCGACAGCGTCACGGATCAGCGCAGAAACCGACCGGCCGGTCCGTGCGGCCTCCGCATCAAGGAGCTTTCGATCCTCTTCGGTCAGCGAGATTTGCGTGCGCTGCATGATGTAATCTTACATCACCCGATACGGACGGATCCGCTGACGCAAACTCATCGCCAGCGCAAAGACAGCCACTACGGCGGCAACTCCAGAGATGACATAGAGGGGCGACACCAGAGCAAAAGCTGCCTGACTGTCCCAGTCGTAGAAGGTGTCACCGACGGAGTTCATGTTGCCGAAGGATGCGAAGAAGTAGGCTGGCGCACCGAGCGCGACAATCGCCGCCCACAGCGCTGCAGAGAGCCAACCAGAGACCCGGCCAGCCGCGGTATGCGTGGTGACCGCCCACACGATCGCAAGCAAACCGCCAGTGACTGCGAAGACCACCCCAGGTATGACGCTGTAGCTCTGCTCGTCGGCAGCCATCGCCGCGACCGTGTCTTTGATCGGCAGCCCGCTCGCGGCCTCGAGCTCCCACCGGCTCATGAGCAGCGCGCCGAGAGCGGCGTACGCGAGGATCACCCCGGCTCCGAGCGTGACGGCGAGCTTGCGCAAGGTGACTGACCTAACTGAACGGCTTGCCCGCACCAAGAGTCACGAAATGCTGACCTGAGGGGAGCCCTCGCCGGCCTCCATCTCCTCGGCGATGCGCATCGCCTCTTCGATCAAGGTCTCCACGATCTGCGACTCGGGCACGGTCTTGATCACCTCACCCTTGACGAAGATCTGGCCCTTGCCATTGCCGGAGGCCACGCCGAGGTCGGCTTCGCGAGCCTCACCTGGCCCGTTGACCACACAACCCATCACGGCGACGCGGAGGGGCACTTCGAGTCCGTCGAGCCCGGCGGTCACCTCTTCGGCCAGCTTGTAGACATCGACCTGGGCCCGTCCACAAGAGGGGCAGGAGACGATCTCGAGACGACGCGGCTTGAGATTGAGCGACTCCAAGATCTGCAGGCCGACCTTGACTTCCTCCACGGGAGGCGCAGATAGCGAGACCCGGATCGTGTCGCCGATGCCCTGGGAGAGCAGCGCGCCGAAGGCCACCGAAGACTTGATCGTGCCCTGGAAGGCCGGTCCTGCCTCGGTGACGCCCAAGTGCAGCGGCCAGTCGCCCGCCTCGGCGAGCAGCTCATAGGCACGCACCATCACGACCGGGTCGTTGTGCTTCACCGAGATCTTGAAGTCACGAAAACCGTGCTCCTCAAAGAGCGAGGCCTCCCACATCGCCGACTCGACCAGTGCTTCGGGGGTGGCCTTGCCGTATTTCTCCATCAACCTCTTGTCGAGGGAGCCGGCGTTGACGCCGATCCTGATCGAGGTGCCGTGGTCGGCAGCCGCCTTGGCGATCTCCTTGACCTGGTCGTCGAATTTCTTGATATTGCCCGGGTTGACTCGCACGGCCGCACAACCGGCCTCGATCGCGGCGAACACATATTTGGGCTGGAAGTGGATGTCGGCGATCACCGGGATCTGCGACTTCGTGGCGATCGCGGGCAGCGCCTCGGCGTCGTCGGCGCTGGGGCAGGCCACCCGCACGATGTCGCAACCCGCGGCGGTCAACTCCGCGATCTGCTGCAGAGTCGCATTGACGTCGGAGGTCAAGGTGGTGGTCATCGACTGCACCGAGATCGGAGACTCGCTGCCCACGCCAACCTTGCCGACCTGGATCTGTCGGGTCTGGCGGCGAGGCGCCAACACGGGTGGAGGGGCTGCGGGCATGCCAAGGCTTACGGCGGTCATGTCTTCGATCCTAGTTCAGGTCAGGTAGTGCTGATCGGCACGACCAGATCGCCCACGATCAACACCACGCCCATGATCATCAAGGTCGCGGCGATCCCGTAGACCAAAGGCATGATCTTGGCTTCATCCCAGTACCCCGGATCGGGGCGCCCAAACAAGCGCGCGAGGCCGCGGCGTACGGCCTCATAGAGGGCACCCGCGATGCGGCCACCGTCGAGCGGCGGCAAGGGCACGAGGTTGAGGATGCCGATGAAGAAGTTGAAGCCGGCGATCAACATGAGCAGCGAAAGGGCCTTCTCCTTGACCGGGAACCCCTCCGCCGAGGTGGTCTCACCGGCGATCCGGCCGCCGCCCACGATGCTGACCGGGCCGTTGGGGTCACGCTTCTCGACACCGACGATCGCAAGGCCCACCCTGTAGACGCTCACCGGCAACTTCAACAACGCTTGAGCCGACTGGGTGGCCAGGTCACCCATCACCCCGAGGGTGTAGATCGGGCCGCCGGTGACGGGGGGCCCGATCGTGGGCGAGACCCCCAAGAAGCCGACCTGGACGGTCTTGCTCGGGTCGTTGAGGTCGGGCCGGGCGGCCACTGTGGTGTTGGTGGTGGTCGTGTGCACCTGACCGTCGCGCTCGTAGGTCAAGGTGATCTTGTCGTTGGCGTTGTCTCGGATGTGGTCGGTGAGCATCGTCCAGGAGGTGATCTTGCGCCCGTCAACGGTGAGCAGCCGGTCGCCCTTCTCCAGGCCAGCAGCCTTTGCGGGCGCGACCTGATCGTCAGGGCTTGCACTGGCGCCCATCCTCGGCGACCGGCACCACACAGCCAGCGACATAAGACAGCACCATGCTCTCGTGGCGCTCAGCTGGGTTGCCGTAGGTGGCAAGATTCCGCCAAAGATGACGAAGGCGATCAGCAGATTGACGAATGGCCCACCGGCCATCACGATCACTCGCTTCCACCAAACGAGCTGGTAGAAGAGCCTGCCTTCATCTTCGGGCTTTGACTTGCTCCCACTCGGCCTCACGGCTGGAGTCGATCAAGCCCGAGAAGATGCCCGTTGATGACTCACGCACTTCACCGGTCTTGGGGTCGGGGGGCAGCATCCCGATCAACTTCACATAGCCACCAAGCGGGATGGCCTTGAAGCCATACTCCGTCTCGCCCTTGTGCCTCGACCAGATCGTCTTGCCGAAGCCCACAAAAAACTGTGAGACCCGCACCCCAAAGCGCTTCGCCGGGATCATGTGGCCGCACTCATGCAGGGCGACACTGACCAACAGCGCGATCACGAAGATCAGCACACCGAGGGTGTAATACAGCGCGGTCATCAATCACTCACTTCTTTGCTCAGTCAAGACAAATACGACGTGGCTTCATCGCGCGCCCAAGCATCGGCGGCGAGCACGTCTTCAATGGTGAGGGATGCACCCAAAGAGTCTGAGCCATTCGACCCCTCACGGTGGCGCCCCAAGATCTCGCCGACCGTGTCGACAATGCCGGTGAAGGGCAGTCTGCCATCACGGAAGGCCTGCACACACACCTCGTTGGCCGCGTTGTAGACCGCAGGCGCGGTGCCCCCAGCCGAGCCCGCCTCACGGGCCAAGGCAACCGCAGGGAAGGCCACGTCGTCGAGCGGGAAGAACTCCCACTTCTGGGCCTGCGACCAGTCGACCGCCGGGGCCGTGTCGGGCAAGCGCTCAGGCCACACCAGACCCAGAGCGATCGGGATCAACATCGTGGGCGGTGAGGCCTGCACGATCGTGGAGCCGTCATAAAACTCCACCATCGAATGCACCACGCTCGTGGGGTGCACGACGACCTCGATCTGGTCGAAGTCAATCCCGAAAAGCAGATGTGCCTCGATCACCTCAAGGCCCTTGTTGACCAAGGTCGCGGAGTTGATCGTCACCACCGGGCCCATATCCCAGGTCGGATGATTGAGCGCCTGCGCGGGTGTGACCTCTGCGAGTTGAGCACGGGTCCGGCCGCGGAAGGGGCCGCCGCTCGCGGTCAGCACCAATCGTCGTACCTCATCGGCACGGCCTGCCTGCAGGCACTGAGCCAGCGCGCTGTGCTCGCTGTCAACGGGCACGATCTGGCCGGGCTTGGCTCGCGAAGTGACCACCGAGCCGCCGATGATCAACGACTCCTTGTTGGCCAGGGCGAGGGTGTTGCCGGCATCGAGCGCGGCGACCGTGGGTCGCAGCCCGACAGCTCCGGTGATGCCATTGAGTACCACGGCCCCGGGCATCGAGGCGGCCTCGACACTGGCCTGCTCCCCCAGACCAGCGAAGGCAGGGGAAAACTCGGCCACCTGCGCGTCGTACAGCTCTCGATTGCTGCCGCCAGCGGTCAGCCCGACCACCCGGAAGCGGCCGGGGTTGGCCCTGACCACATCGAGGGCCTGGGTGCCGATCGAGCCGGTCGAGCCGAGGATCACTATGTCTCGGGGCTCGCTCGCTGTTGAGTGGCTCAAGTCAAACTCCGAGTACTTCGCGCAGCGCCGCCGCCGTCAAGGGCAGGGCGACCGCATCGAGCAGGGCGTTCATCTGGGCGACTGTGTGTGCGGCCGAGAAGTTGCCATTGTCGAAGACCACCTCGGCCGCGGCGGGGTCGCTGCGACCGGCCCGCAACATCATGTCCCAGTCGACATCGGGCTCGCTGGCCCCACGAAACAACCTGATCGTCGTGTGGGTGGCCTGCTGGGCCGAGCAGATCGCGATCGGGCCCTCATGATCGGCCCGGTCAGTGACCACACCCCCCAGACGAGCCACCGCGAGAGCAGCCAGCACGGCGTCTAGGTCATCCTCGACCAGCACCGGCACGACCGTGTCGGGCCCAACCCCCAAGTGGCGCAGCGCACCGGCAAGAGAGGCGACCTGCTCAAGCATGGTCGCAAACAGCAGCTCGCCGCACACAACCTCGTCGGCACGCCCCTCGATCACCGCAGAGTCAAGGAAGCCGAAACACACATTCATCGCACGAACCTTTGCACTCAGACAGCCTAACGAGTGCGCATGCGCGAAGATCAATCCATGACCGCCAGACATCGACCCCAACCGATCGAGATCGAGACCCTGGCTGACTTCGACCGGCTCACCGCAGCTCACACAGACCTGTCCGGCTGGCAGATCCAGGGGCTCGACCTGACCGGCCGCGACTCGATCCTGCGCCAGACTCGCCCGACCGGCGCGCTCTTCTTGGGTTGCACCTTGCCTGAAGACACCGCCGACTGGTTGCGCCGACACGGAGCCCTGCTCTTCCCGAAGGTGCCCGACCTGCCCTTCGACCCCTACCGCGCCCACCTGTACACCGGGCCCGAGCTCTATGCCGGGCTCGGTTCGTCGTACGACGCCACCCCTGACGCCCAGATCTATGCCTGGTGGCGCGCTGACGGTCGCAGCCTCACCAAGACCCTCGCCGAGTCGCTGCACGATCACTCGATCGACGACGCGCTTGACGAGTGGGTGGAGGGGCGTCGGATCGTCGGGGTCATGGGTGGCCACGCCACCCAGCGCGGCACGAGTGACTACGCCGATGCGGCCCGACTCGCAGCGAAGTTGGCACGCGGTGGTCTCAGCGTCGCAACTGGCGGCGGGCCCGGGTCGATGGAGGCAGCCAATCTCGGTGCGCGGCTGTGCGAGCTGCCTGCCCTAGATCTGCAACAGGCCCTCGACAAGTTGGCCGAGACGCCCGACTTCACCCAAGTCGCCACTTGGGCAGGAGCTGCTCTTGAGCTTGCTCAGAGATATCCAGACAGCGGACTCAGCTTGGGCATCCCCACTTGGTACTACGGCCACGAGCCACCAAATCCCTTCGCCTCCCAGATCGCGAAGTACTTCCGCAATGCCCTGCGCGAAGACATCCTGCTCAGCATCTGCAAGGCCGGGGTGGTCTTCTTGCCCGGGTCTGCGGGCACGGTGCAGGAGATCTTCCAGGCCGCCTGCAAGGTGTACTACGCAGCACCCGGCTCGGACTTCGCCATGGTGTTGGTGGGGCACGAATACTGGACCGAAGTGCTGCCCGCGTGGAGCCTGCTCAACGCTCTGGGGCAAGGGCATCCGATGAGCGGACGGATCTTCCTGGTCGACGACGCCGAGTCAGTCAGAGAGATCCTGCTGGCTCACTCACCCGGCTGATCGCCCGGTGATTGGCCTGCTGCCGGCTGGTCATCCTCAGGCTGGTCGATCCCTCGGATGATCCGGCGCAGTTCTTCTGCCTGCTCGTGCACGAACTGCGAGGCCGGGCCAGGGAAGGCGCCATCCTCAAGCAGAGCAGTGTCTTTTGACACCTCGCGCCTGACCGACCAGGGCTCCAGGCGGCGATAGCCTTTGACCGACGTACGCCGAAGCCGCCGCAGGATGTATCCCGGGTTGTCGCGCACGGAGTCGGCCAGCTCACGATCGATCAGCACCTTGCCGGGCCGAGCCAAGCTGGTGAGCCGGGCCGCGACATTGACCGAGGGGCCGAAGACATCACCCCAGTGGGCCACGACGTCACCCCAGGCCACACCCACCCGAAGCTCGGGGAAGCTCTCGTCGTGCTCATGGCGCTCGGCCAGCTGCAAGGCGATCTCCACCGCATCGGCTGGGTCGTCTGCGGCATACATCACTTCGTCACCGATTGTCTTGACGATCCGCCCGCGCAGCTCGGTGATGATGCTCAACGACTCGGCTTCGAAGTCATCGACCAGACGAGTCAGCTCATTGGTGCGCAAGGAGCGGCTCTGTCGGGTGTAGCCGACGATGTCGGCAAAACCCACCGCCATCGGGGCGGACTCTTCGGCGTACTCGGGTGAAATCAAGAATCGGGAGGCGGCATTGAGCAGGTGGCGACGCCAGGCATAGGCCTGCACCGCCTCGACCTGTGGGATGACATTGTCCATCTCGGCAAACAATGCGCCCAAGTCCAAATCCTGGGCCGACATAGCCCGTCTGGCCATCAAGCTGATCTGCCACTCGGCAAGTCGGGCAAAGGTGCGACCGATCGCCCTGACCAAAGCCGCTTCGTCTTCATCAACCAGAAGGCCGGTCGCACGCAAAGACTCGGTGATCCGCAAAGCCTCGACGTCGGCCTCGGTGAACATCACCGCGTCAGTGGACATCGCGGTGAAGCCGAGGGAACGCCACCGCTTCTGCGAGACTTCCAGGGAAACACCCGCACGCTCAGCAACTTCGACGCTGGTCAGGTTGGGCTTCTCGCCGAATAGCTGGAGCTCAAGCCCGTCGACCAACAGTTGGATGATCTCCGGGTCGACAATCGGCCCGGCGTGCACTCCTTGGTCGTCAGAGAGCGCCTCGTCCTCGGGGTCGAGGTGATCGTCAGGCTTGTCCGGCACGGTCTTGCGAAGTGGCGCGCACGGCAGCGCCAAATGCCGGCACTTCCTCCATCAACTGCTCCATGCGGGCCCGGTCACAGTGCAGGGCCTCAACATCGGTCTTGGTCACCACGCTCGCGCTGCGCAGTTTGTGGTTGACGATCGACATCTCCCCGATCAGGTCACCAGCACCGAGCACCGTGATCTCCTCGTGGCCATGACGCACGCTGACTTCACCATCCACGATCAGATAGGCCTTGTCAGATGCAGATCCCTCCCACATGAGGGACCAGCCCGCCGGGATGTGGACGGGAGTGCCGGCCGACACGACCTTCTTCAGATCCTTGTCGCTCAACCCGTCCAACCGGGTCGCCTCACCGAGTTTGCCTACTGCATTTGGGTCACTCACTGGTAAGTCCTCTCCTCAACGCCAACTGTTGCAAAGGTACACGTGCTGGGCCGGATTCGGGCTCTCAGCCACACGAATCCGACCACGCACACAGTCAGCGCAAGCCACCGTCGTTGCCGGACTCGTCGTCGATCAGCATTTCAGCGTCGTGGAAGAGCTCTTTTGCTGCCCTGCGGTCCATCACAACAACACCGCTTCGCGGCGAATGTCGACATCGACTCTGGGTTTGAGCCCGCAGTAGTCAATGAGGTCTACCTGGCGGTCGAGGACTTGTTCGACGAGCTGCTTGAACCCAATGAACCCGAAAGTCGACGTACCCTCCGGCGCTTTTACGATCAGGTCAATGTCGGAATCGGGTCGTGCTTGGCCGCGGGCGAGCGAACCGAAGACAGCCAGGCGCGTGTAGCCGTGTTCGTTCGCGAGGGCCTTGAGGACGGGAGCGGCGGCTTCGAGCAATATCTCGGGATGAACCTCGCCCAGTTCGGGGGCAAACTTGAGTTGCTGACTAACAGCCGGCTGGGTGATGCCGAGCGCCTCAGCGATCTGGCGCTGCGAAGTGCCAGAGGCGACCATAGCCCGCAATGCGAGGACGCGTCGGAGTCGGGCAATGTCCTCGGCATGCCGGGCGCCGCGGTACTCGGCCAACAAGGTCATAAGTGAATCTTGTTATTCGCAAGAAGGGTCCTAGCCGAACCCGCGACTGGTCAGCAGAAGCTGATGGCACTTCAATGACAGGAGCCCATCCACCTTCGAAGACGCCTGGCTGGCATGCCTACCCCTCGGTCGCGAGTTGACCAATCTGGCCGGCACCCACCCTTCACTCGGATATCACTGACCGTTTGGTCCGAAGATGTAGCCTGCTTGCCGATGAAAATCTCAGAACAGCTCCAACGCCTGATCGCTCTCGGTGTCCACGAGTTGGCGGGACTTTCAGAAGCGGACTTCCAGCAACTCGGAGTCGGGTTGCCCGACGAGACACTGGCGGTCGTCAGCCCGAGGCTCGTGCCACCTAGCAGGCTCGCCCCACTCCTCTCCCTCAACGACAAGCCCGGCTTTGTGGTCGAAGACATGACTGACGTCGACGAGTTCGTTGACCAGGTAGACGCACCCGAACGCCTGCTCTACACCATTGCCAGCCCCAAGAGAGGCGACGAGCTGCAGAACTACACCCCCGACGAAGCACTCGCCGCGCTCGCCGAACGTGGACTGAGCCCCCTGACGCTGAATGAAGGCATCTCATGGCTCCTGCAACAGCCACAACGACTGGAGCGCAACTCCTGCTTCATGACCATTGGCTCACGCAAGCCCAAGGCACGAGGCTTCGACGCCCGCACTCCTGCCATTTGGGTCAGCAACGGCACCGGACGCGACGGCAAGGAGCGCAAGGACGCACCCAAGGTGGGTTGGTGCTGGTGGAACAATCGGCACACTTGGCTCGGATTCGCGGGAACTGAGCAGCGGTACAACTAGAGCAGGTCAGCAGGCGGGCAGGCCCATTCGATTGCCCTGGTCTCGCACGAAGTAGGTGTCGGGGATGAAGCCCCATCGCCCGTCAGGAGCCTGCACCGAGTAGTACACGTTGGATTCGTATGGATCCGGGCCGCGATCGCCAATGCTCACGGCCCAGTTGTAGGTCATGCCTCCAATGGCATAGCAGCGCGCTGTCAGCTTGGCCCCGTTGGAGACGGCGGTGAGCTTGGGTTCGGACTTCCAGTTGAAGCCCACTGCTGGCACGTTGACGTACAGCGGATTGACTTCGCAGTTTTGGCCATAAGTGTTGCACCCAGTGACGATCCCCTGAGCAGTCGCGGGAGCCGGAGTTGTCACCGGAGGTGGAGAGGACGCTTCGCCACCATTGCCGCCGCCCTCGTCGCGAGGCTCAGGCCTTGGCGAGCAATCCGTCGGAGCCGAGCCATCGCTTCGCCAGGCCCAACAACTCGTGCCCTTGACAGCGAAGCCTCGCGTCCAGCCGATCCAGGCATCGCTGTTGAACTGCTTCCCTTTCGTTTTTGTGTTGAGGCCCGAGCACCACGGTCCGTTGAAGGAGCACTGCTTCTCCACGACATTCCCCCACTGGGTGATCCATTGCTTGCCGTCCTTGGGGTCCTTGGCAAGAAGCAGGTCGTAACTGAACGAGTAGGTGCGACCGGCCTCAAGGCGCTCCGGTTTCGCTAGGCCGACCGTGAGCTCAGTGTGGCTTTCGTTGCTGTCAACCGTCGTATCGAGGTAGGGCTCGGCAGCGTCAAGGTCATTGAAGTTCTCGTTCCAGATGACTCGCTTGACTGGGATGCCGTACTCGATGCTGTGCTCGTATGCCCAATCGATCGCCCCCGCGGCGAAGCAATCGAGGTCGGCTTGGTTGTCCCACCGCATTGTTCCCGAGAGGCGGTAGTCGTTGCGATCAGGGTCTTGATCACTGCTCGGGCGCAGGAACTCAAGTTGGAGTGTCCCCTTATCTGGCACTACATCCGACATCTGACATGAGTCTGCGGGCGATGACATCCCAAAGACGCGGCCAACGGCCTGCAGTTCAGGCTCATTCGCCTGCACGGCAGCCACCGTGCCCAGCACGCCCACCAGCACCGCAATCGCTACATATTTCAGGTCGACCTTCATGCCGTGCTCCTCAGCGTCCAGATCTGGCGTCTATCACTCCGCGCCCCTGATGTGGGTCGCGGTGCGGCTGCACCAATGACGCTGTTCCGAGACGCGACACTCAGGCGTCAACTAGTTTCGCCTCGTCGCTAGACCTCAAAGGCTACCCGTTCGGCACCGGCGTACGGCGCATGCTTGGACATGCTCGTGTCGCCTATCGGTAGATGTCGAGATAGGCCGATTAGCAGTCGTTGGCGGGCATGAAGAGCCGCCTACTCAGTCTCCTGAGGCAGCCAATTGCCCACAGGCCGCATCAATCTCCGACCCTCGGGTGTCGCGCACGGTGGTTGAGATGCCACGCGCTTCGAGTCGGCGAACAAACTCAGCGGTGTGTTCACCGCGCGAGCGGGTGAAGCGCGACCCAGGGACTTCGTTGAGCGGGATCAGGTTGTGCTAATCGCACCCCAGTTATGAACATGACCATCACGGAACTGTCAAGTATAGTCGACATATGACTCGGGTCATCAGCACGACCGATTTCAACAACTGGATCAACAAGCTCAAGGACCTGCGGAGCAAGCAACGCATCATCCGGAGGCTCGACCGACTCGCGGACGGCAATCCCGGAGATGTGCGTCCGGTCGGTGGTGGGGTGTCGGAGTTGCGTATGCCGTTCGGCCCCGGCTACCGCGTCTACTACCTGCACGAGGGCAGCACATTGATCCTCCTTCTCTGTGGCGGCGACAAGTCGTCACAACAGCAGGACATCGACCAGGCACAGACACTCGCCACCAAGTGGCGGACCGAACAAGGAAAGAGGGACAGCAATGACGGTGAATGAGACATACAAGAACTTCGATGCTGCCGACTACCTCAGGAATCTCGACGATGTCGCGCTCTTCTTGGAAACTGCCATCGAGGACTCCATCGACGACCCGGGCGCAGTCCCGCACGCATTGGGCATCATCGCCCGCTCCCAGAACATGAGCGAGCTCGCACGCCGTGTCGGCATGAGTCGTGACGGTCTCTATAAGGCGCTGTCGTCCGACGGCAACCCGACGTGGTCAACCATCCTCAAGGTCACCAATGCCCTGGGTCTTCGGTTCGAGCTGCACACGGTGGCTTGAGGGCTCACATGAGGGACTGCCACCATCGGCCTCATGCGTGTGTTCGACCTTTCCTTCGACTGCAACTAGGACTACGACGATCGCCGGCCGAGAAAGCAAGGTTGGGATGCTGACCGAGACAGTCCCCAACTACGCTTGGACCACGAATTGTTGTGGTCCAAGGACATCTCTACGGGTCAGCCCTTTGCGCCTGCAATCCCGTCGCGCAAGTCAGATGGCCATCTGATCTGGGCCACGCCGTCAGGAGCACGCCAATGTTACGGCAGCGATGCGATCACCCACTCGTACCGAAAGTGGGAGAACCCAAAGGCGCTCGCTGATGCAAAGGACGGCTTGAGCCCAGACCAGAGGGCGAAGTACCTGACACCGGACAGATCCTTCGGGACCGCATCGACCTGACGCTGGAATGCATCCGCCGCCATTGCGAAGGTGCCGACGACACGCTTGCTCAATTCGACTTCGAACACGAGGCCACCCCGACCACTACAAGCACCTACATCACTTACAGGGAATCCACCCTGGACTTTATTGCGCGTCGAGGGAATCGAATGGCCGACTGGGTGGAAGAACACCATCCACTGGTCACAGTCCACCGTTGAGTAGGCGACACGAACAGGCAACGGTTAACAAAGGTTGAACACCTTGGGGCCACATGAACCTGACTCCCTGCGACATTGCTCGGCCCTGTTCAGTCTTCCAACGCCGCTAATTGCCCACAGGCCGCATCGATGTCAGAGCCTCGCGTGTCGCGCACGGTGGTTGAGATGCCACGGGCTTCGAGGCGACGTACAAACTCAGCGGTGTCTTCGTCGCGCGAGCGGGTGAAGCGAGAGCCTGGCACTTCGTTGAGCGGGATCAGATTGACGTGGGCCCAGCCCCAATTGCCGCGGGCATTGAGCAGGTCGGCCAGCAAGTCGGCGCGCCAACCCTGGTCGTTGATATCGCGCATCATGGCGTATTCGATCGAGACCCGACGCTTGGTCACGCTCGCGTAATGCCACGCCGCATCGAGGGCCTCAGCGACGCTCCAGCGAGTGTTGACTGGCACCAGCTCGGCGCGAAGCTCGTCATCAGGGGCATGCAGCGACAGCGCCAAGGTGACCGGGATGCCCTCACCGGCCAGCTCCATGATCCGCGGCACCAGCCCAACCGTGCTGACCGTGATGCCACGCGCAGACATGCCCAAGCCGTCTGGGCTCGGGTCGGTCATCCGGCGTACGGCGCCAAGCACCGCCTTGTAGTTGGCCAACGGCTCCCCCATGCCCATGAAGACGACATTGGACACGCGTCCCGGGCCACCGGCGACTTCGTTGCGAGCCAAAGACCTCGCGCCGGCCACGACCTGCTCGATGATCTCTGCGGTCGACATATTGCGCTGCAGCCCACCTTGGCCGGTGGCACAAAAAGTGCACGCCATCCCGCAGCCAGCTTGCGAAGACACGCACATGGTCACCCGGTCGGGATAGCGCATCAAAACCGACTCGACCAAGGCCCCGTCGAAGAGCCGCCACAAGGTCTTGCGGGTCTTGCCGCGATCGGCCTCCTGGGTGCGCACCTCGGTGAGCACCTTCGGCAACAATCCTTCGACCAGCTCGGCTCGCTGCCCGGTCGGCAGATCGGTCATCTGCTCGGGGTCTTCCGCCAGCCTCGCAAAATAGTGACGCGACAACTGCTGGGCCCTAAATCCAGGGAGCCCGAGCTCGATCAGACGCTCCTTGCGCTCTGCTGGAGTGAGATCGGCCAGATGGATCGGCGGTTTGCCGCGCCCACGCGGCTCCTCGAAGACCAGCGGCAAGTGTTTGATTGGCTCAGACATGACCCCCCGAGTGTGTCATGCCGCTCACTATTCGCCCCCATCCGCGCGTACGCCGAGCCACGCCGTACGCCGCCGAAGCGAGACGAGGCCGAGCCCAAGCGGTGGCTCCGATACGATGGCGCAGTCCCCAGGGAGAGGCTCAAATGACCCAGACACACGCCGATTACCAACTCAGCCAGTTGGACCAACTGGAAGCGGAGTCCATCCACATCTTCCGCGAGGTTGCATCGGAGTTCGAAAAGCCCGTGTTGATGTTTTCGGGCGGCAAGGACTCCATCGTGATGCTCCGCCTCGCCGAGAAGGCCTTCTACCCGGCGAAGATCCCCTTCCCCGTGCTGCAAGTCGACACCGGCTATGACTTCCCGGAGGTGCTCGAGACCCGCACAAACTGGGTAAACCGCCTGGGCCTGCGTCTGATCGTGGCCAGCGTCGAGGAAGCCATCAAGAATGGCATCGTCGTAGACGACGGCAAGACCTCACGCAACCGCCTCCAGATCGGCACTCTCCTCAACGCCATTGAAGAAGAAGGCTTCACCGCAGCATTCGGTGGTGGTCGCCGCGACGAAGAGAAGGCTCGCGCCAAGGAGCGCGTCTACTCCCACCGCGACGACTTCGGTCAGTGGGATCCCAAGAACCAACGCCCAGAGTTGTGGAGCCTCTACAACGGCCGCATCCACGAGGGCGAGCACATGCGAATCTTCCCGCTGTCCAACTGGACCGAGCTCGACATCTGGCACTACCTGGGCCAGGAAGGCATCGAGATCCCCTCGATCTATTTCTCCCATCAGCGCCGCGTGTTCAACCGCGACGGCATGTGGCTCTCGGAGTCGGAGTTCAACCCGCTGCGAGACGGCGAAGAAGTCGTCGAGAAGACGATGCGATTCCGCACGGTCGGCGACCTCACCTTGACCGGCTGCGTGGAGTCAGAAGCAGACACGATCGAAAAGATCATCGAAGAGATCTCCGTGGCCCGAGTCACTGAGCGTGGCGCCACCCGTGGCGACGACCGTTTCTCCGAAGCCGCTATGGAAGACCGCAAGAAGGAAGGCTATTTCTGATGGCACCCGAGATGGCCACCACCGAGCCCCACGAGGGTCGCGGCCCCATGGACCTCCTCCGCTTCGCCACCGCAGGCTCGGTCGACGACGGCAAGTCCACCCTGATCGGCCGGCTGCTCCTCGACTCGAAGTCGATCTTCGAAGACCAGCTCG
Source organism: Nocardioidaceae bacterium (assembly GCA_020636935.1). Taxonomy (GTDB): domain Bacteria; phylum Actinomycetota; class Actinomycetes; order Propionibacteriales; family Nocardioidaceae; genus Marmoricola. The sequence goes on along the minus strand of JACJWW010000007.1, from coordinate 56,546 downwards.
AAGCCGTCGAGGCCACCAGCGCCTCCAAGGGCTATGACTACACCGACCTGGCGCTGCTCACCGACGGTCTGCGCTCAGAGCGCGAGCAAGGCATCACCATCGATGTCGCCTACCGCTATTTCGCGACCCCGACCCGCAAATTCATCATCGCCGACACCCCCGGCCACATCCAGTACACCCGCAACATGGTCACCGGCGCCTCCACCGCCGACCTCGGGCTCGTGCTGGTTGATGCCCGCCAGGGCCTGACCGAGCAGTCGCGTCGACACGCCGTACTCCTCTCGCTGCTGCGGGTGCCCCACCTCGTGCTCGCGATCAACAAGATGGATCTGGTCGACTACTCCGAAGCGATCTACGAGAAGATCCACTCCGAGTTCAAGAGCTTCGCCACCAAGCTCAATGTGCCCGACCTTGAAGTCATCCCGATCTCCGCGCTGCAGGGTGACAATGTCGTGACCAGGTCGCAAAACACGCCGTGGTACCACGGCCCCACCCTGATGCACCACCTCGAGCACGTGCACGTCGCCTCCGATCGCGACCTTGTTGACGCCCGCCTGCCGGTGCAATACGTCATACGCCCCAAGTCTGATGAGTTCCACGACTATCGCGGGTACGCCGGACAGGTCGCCGGCGGCATCTTCAAGCCCGGCGACGAGGTGATCGTGCTGCCCAGCGGCATGACCAGCAAGATCGCTGGCATCGACATCTTCGACAAGGAGATCCCCGAGGCCTTCCCACCGATGTCGGTGACCGTGCGCCTCGAAGACGACGTCGACGTGTCGCGCGGCGACATGATCGCCCGGGTGAAGAATGCCCCCACGCCCAGCCAAGACATCGACGCGATGATCTGCTGGATGACCAACGAGCCGCTGCGACCCAAGCAAAAGCTCGCGATCAAACACACCACGCGAAGCGCCCGGGCGTTGATCAAGGACATCCAATATCGCCTCGACATCAACACCTTGCACCGCGACCAAGACACCAAGGAGCTGGGTCTCAACGAGATCGGTCGCGTGCAATTGCGTACGACGGCACCCCTGCTGTGTGACCCCTATGCGAAAAACCGCACTACTGGGTCATTCATCTTGATCGACGAGGCCAGCGGGGTCACCGTCGGCGCCGGCATGATCTTGTGAGCTAGGCCAGCCAGCCCGTCGCTACTTGGTCAGAAGACCAAGTAGTGCAAAATCAGCCAGATCGGCGCGATCGTGGCGACGAGCGAGTCGAGGCGATCCATCAGGCCACCGTGGCCAGGGATGATCTGGCTCATGTCTTTGATGCCCAGGTCGCGCTTCATCACCGACTCCACGAGGTCACCAAGGGTCGCCATGACTGCGGTGCTGACCCCGAGCAAGATTCCGACCCACCAGTCGCCATCCATGAAGTAGACGACCATGGCCACGCCAACGCCCACGCAAGACAACAGCGAGCCGACGAAACCCTCCCAGGACTTCTTCGGCGAAATCACCGGAGCCATGGGGTGTTTACCAAAGAGCACGCCCGCGACATAGCCACCGATATCTGAGACCACTGTGACCAGCACGAAGGTGATCATGCCGCGCTGCCCGGCGTCATAGCCCAGGTCGGTCGACTCATTGAGCATCAGGCCCACAAATGACATCAACAAGGCCACATAGACCAACGTGAAGATGGCGGCGCTGGCGTTTTGCACAAAACCGCTCACGCCTCTACGAAGGAGCCAAAGCATGATCACCAACGAGGTGACCGCCGTGGCTGTCACCAACGCAGGTGGACCCCACACATAGGCCAACAGCAGCATCACCACGCCGCCGACCATGAGCGGTTGCTCAGGGATGTCAATGCCTTTAGCGCTCAGCCCCCGATGCATCTCCCAGATTGCAACCACAAGAGCGATCGCCACGACCACCATGAAGGCCGGCTCGAAGAAGAGCAGGGTCACCGCCAAGATGCCACCCAAAGTCACACCTGACGCGATCGCCTTCGGCAGGTCACGCCCGGCGCGGCCGTGGTCCTTCTGGGGCGGGCTGACCGGCGGCGTACTCGGCTCTTGCGACATCGGGTCTCAGACCTCGAGGAGTTCGGTCTCTTTGTGCTTGACCATCTCGTCGATATGGTCGGTGTGCTTCTTGGTCAGCCCTTCAAGACGCTTCTCCGCAGCAGCCACATCGTCCTTGCCGACCTCGCCGTCCTTCTCCATCTTCTCCAAGCCCTGCTTGGCATTACGACGGATATTGCGCACCGAGATGCGGCCCTCTTCGGCCTTCTGCTTGGCGACCTTGATGAACTCCTTGCGCCGCTCCTCGGTCAACTCCGGGAAGACACAACGGATCACCTTGCCGTCGTTTGAGGGGTTGACCCCGAGGTCGGATTCGCGGATCGCCTTCTCGATATTGGCCAGCGCACTGACGTCGAATGGTGCCACCAGGATGATCCGAGCCTCTGGGGCGGTGAAGGTGGCCAACTGCTGCACGGGGGTGGGGGTGCCGTAGTACTCCGCGGTCAACTTGGCAAACATCTGCGGGTTGGCCCGACCAGCCCGGATAGCAGCGAACTCCTCACGGGTGACTTCGACAGCCTTCGCCATCTTCTTGTCGGCATCGTTCAGGGTTTCGTTGATCACTACGTCGCTCCTACATCGCGCTTGCATTCGACCCGGCCAGTACGGGGTCAAGTGTGCCTTATCGGATTAGTTGGCGCTGACCAGCGTCCCGATCTGGTCGCCCTGCACCACCCGCAAGATATTGCCCTCGGGCTCCATCCCGAAGACCACCATCGGCAGGCTGTTCTCCATGCACAATGCAAAGGCGGTGGCATCGGCGACCTTGAGCTCCCGCTGCAAGGCCTCAGCGAAGGTGAGGTGCTCGAATTTCTTGGCGTTGGGGTCTTTGCGTGGATCTGCGTCATAGACCCCGTCGACCCCGCTCTTCGCCATCAGCACGACCTCGCACTTGGTCTCCAGGGCGCGCTGGGCGGCCACTGTGTCGGTGGAGAAGTACGGCAGGCCAGCGCCAGCACCGAAGATGACGACCCGCCCCTTCTCGAGGTGACGGATCGCCTTGCGCGGGATGTATGGCTCAGCAACTTGACCCATCGTGATGGCGGTCTGCACCCGGGTCTCGATGCCTTCTTTCTCCAAGAAGTCCTGCAAGGCCAAGCAGTTCATCACGATACCGAGCATGCCCATGTAGTCGGCACGCGCGCGGTCCATGCCATGTTGCTGCAACTCCGCGCCTCTGAAGAAGTTGCCACCCCCAGTGACGACTGCCACCTCAATGCCCGCCCGCTGGACGGCAGCGATCTCTCGGGCGATCTTCTGCACGACCTCGGGGTCGACGCCCACGCTGCCCCCGCCGAAGACCTCACCGGACAGTTTCAACAAGACCCGTTTGTAGCCACTCATGCCAATCACCTGTTCTTAAATTGCGAAGAAGGCCGGTGCGATGAGACTTGTTGTCTGCATCTTCACCGACCTCCTCCATGACTAACGTCTGGGCCAAACCTAGACGATCAAGCGCCAACCTCGAAGCGAGCGAAGCGCTTGATCTCGACGCCGGCCTCATCAAGCACCTGCTTGACCGACTTCTTGTTGTCGGTCACCGAAGGCTGATCCAACAGGGCGACCTCCTTGAAGAAGCCATTGAGACGGCCCTCGGTGATCTTGGCGATCGCCTGCTCTGGCTTGCCCTCTTCCTTGGCAGTGGCCTCAGCAATCGAGCGCTCACGCTCGACGATGTCAGCGGGTACCTCGTCGCGGTTTAGGTACTGCGGACGCATCGCGGCGATCTGCATGGCTGCACCCCGAGCGGCGTCGGCGTCAGCACCGTCGTACTCGACGAGTACGCCGACTGCCGGAGGCAGGTCGGCGGCACGCTTGTGCATGTAAACCACGGTGTTGCCGTCGAAATAGGCGACCTGACCCAACTCGATCTTCTCGCCAATGGTGACGGCGAGGCCTTCCACGACCTCTCCGACGGTCTTGTCACCAAGAGACGCGGCCTTGAGTGCCTCGGCATCGGCGGTCTTGCTGGCGGCAGCTGCATCAGCAATCTGCTGGGCAGCGGCAATGAAGTCATCATTCTTGGCCACGAAGTCGGTCTCGCTCTTCAGCTCGACCAGGGCACTACCAGAGTTGACGACGAGACCGGAGGTCGCCTCACGCTCAGCGCCTCGCTTAGCGGCCTTGGCCGCGCCCTTGACGCGCAAGACCTCAACGGCCTTGTCGAAGTCACCGCCAGTCTCTTCGAGGGCCTTCTTGGCGTCCATCATGCCCGCGCCAGTGGTGTCACGGAGCTTCTTGACGTCGGCAGCAGAAATTGCCATCAGGGATCAGTCTTCCTTCTTCTCGGTCTCGTCGGCCTTTGCCTCAGCGGTCTCGGCCTTTGCTTCTTCAGCAGGAGCAGCGTCGGCGGCTGCAGCTTCGGCTGCGGGCGCCTCGTCAGCAGCCTTGTCGGCGCCACCTTCGAGCAGGTCACGCTCCCAGTCAGCCAGCGGCTCATCGGCACCAATGCCAGCGTCTTCGCCCTCAGCGGCCTTGGCACCTGAGCGGGCGATCAGGCCATCGGCAACAGCGTCGGCGACAACACGGGTGAGCAGGCCGACCGCGCGGATGGCGTCGTCATTGCCCGGGATCGGGAAGTCGACCTCATCGGGGTCGCAGTTGGTGTCAAGGATCGCGATGATCGGGATCCGCAGCTTGCGGGCCTCTTCGATCGCTAGGTGCTCCTTGTTGGTGTCCACGATCCACACCGCACTCGGGGTGCGGACCATGTCGCGGATGCCACCGAGGGTCTTGTTGAGCTTGTCACGCTCCCGCTTCATCTGCAGGAGTTCCTTCTTGGTGCGACCGGATCCAGCCACATTGTCGAAGTCGATCTCGTCGAGCTCCTTGAGGCGGTTGATCCGCTGGTGCACGGTCTGGAAGTTGGTGAGCATGCCACCAAGCCAACGCTGGTTGACATAGGGCATCCCGACGCGAGTGGCCTGCTCAGCGATGGCCTCCTGGGCCTGCTTCTTGGTGCCCACGAACATGATCGAACCGCCCTTGGCGACGGTCTCCTTGATGAAGGCATAGGAGGCGTCGATATAGGTCAGCGACTGCTGCAGATCGACGATGTAGATGCCATTGCGCTCGGTCATGATGAAGCGCTTCATCTTGGGATTCCAACGACGGGTCTGGTGCCCGAAATGCACGCCACTCTCGAGGAGTTGACGCATGGTGACGACGGCCATGCCGAAGCCCTTTCCACTAGTGGTCCGCGCAGGCGCGAACCGGTTTTCAGTTCGTTGCAAAGCCGGTGGCTCTGCCCTGACGCTTGCGCGGAGCCCGACCCCGAAGGGACTGAGGACTCTCGCCCGAGGGCGACCCGGCACTGTGGAGTGCAGCACTGGTCTCGGTCTGTAAGCGTGCGAAGTCAACCCACATGGGTGAGTTGCTGCCGCGAGTCTACCCGGAGAAGGGGATCGCTGTCGAAACGGCGGCGCTGACCGACAACTGTCCACAGGCGCCACCAAGGTGGTGGTTTTCCACAAATCTGTCAGCCATCTGGATTCGCCCCCTCCACTTGGTCAGGGTTGGGCCATGGGAGCCGCCTTCTTGACCATCACCGTCCTCCACCACCCCCTCTCCTGGGGGCTCACGCTGGTGATCGGCATGAGCGCTTCCTTGGGGCTGGGCCAGCTTCCCTCATCTGGCTCAGCCCCCACCCCCAAACCAGCCCTGGTGACCCCGCGCACAGACGCAAGTCCAGGCAAGGGTGCTTGGCCGCTGAGCCCACGTCCACGCGTCGTACGAGGGTTTGCGCCGCCGTCGGTGCGCTGGAAGGCGGGCCATCGAGGAGTCGATCTCTCCGGGCGTGCTGGGCGAGCAGTGCTCAACGCCAAGGCTGGCACGGTCACCTTCGCGGGCAAAATTGCCGGCAAGGGCGTAGTAGTCGTAGACATCGGCAGCGGCCTCCGGGTGACCTACGAGCCCGTCGCGGCATCTGTGAAGGTCGGTCAAAAGGTCAAGACCGGTCAGCCTCTCGGGTCTCTACTCTTGGGCCAGAGCCATTGCTTCCCGGGCGCCTGCCTGCACTGGGGATTGATCAGGGGCGAGCGCTATCTCAACCCGCTGCAACTGGTGGGCTATCTCCCGGTGCGACTCCTGCCCCTGCCCTGAGCCCCCGGCTCAGGCCCGCGGGTGAGCCTGCTTGAAAGCCGAACGCAAGCGGTCGTTGGTGATGTGGGTGTAGATCTGGGTGGTCTGCAAGGAAGAGTGGCCGAGCAACTCCTGCACCGTGCGCAGATCTGCGCCACCTTCGAGCAAGTGAGTGGCAGCCGTATGACGCAGCCCGTGCGGGCCGAAGTCAGCAGCACCGGGCACATCGGCCAGGCGGGCATGCACCAGGGTGCGCACTGCTCGTGGGTCAATCCGGCGCCCCCGGGCGCCCAAGAACAGCGCTGGCCCGGCTCCTGCAACCACCAACTGCGGTCGGGCCACCTCGATCCATTGAGCCAGTGCCCGCTGCGCTGGCAAGCCGTATGGCACCGTGCGCTCCTTGCGCCCCTTGCCCAGCACGCGCAATACCCGCCGTTCCTGATCGAGATCATCCACGTCGAGGCCAGTCAGCTCTGAGACCCGGATGCCGGTTGCATAGAGCAGTTCTAAGATCGCAACATCCCTGGCTCCGATCGGTGAGCCGTCATCAGCTCGCGTTGAGGCAGCCTCCAAGAGTGCTCGTGCTTGATCTGGAGACAGGGTTGCCGGCAATGACTTGGACACCTTGGGAGAGACCAGACTGACCCCGACATCGACCGAGGTGCGTCCGGTGCGGTGAGCCCACGCGGTGAACATCCGTGCGGCGGTGGCCCGGCGCGCCATCGTTGCGCGCGCCTTACCCAGGGTCTGTTGTTTGGCTAACCAACTGCGCAACAGACGCAAGTCAAACGAGGCGAGTTGCTCCACGCCAAGTGCCTGTGCGTGCTCAAGTAGGGATGCCGCATCACCGACATAGGCTCTAACGGTATGGGTCGACAGGTCACGCTCAGACGCGAGATGGCGCTCATAGTCGGCCAGAGCCGCGCTCATCTCTTCGCTCAAACCTGCGAATGTCTCCACCTCACGCACTCTAGGTGAGTCGATCGACAATGCTTGGTATTCACCAAGCCGGTCGACCAGCCTCTGCCTGGTTGTCTCAACCAGACCTGGAGAGCAACCAAAGCCCGTCTTCGCCCGAGACCAGGCCACGCATCTGCAACTCTCGTAGGGCCAACTCGGTCTTGCCCTGCGCGAGGCCCGCAGTACGACTGATCTGAGCACTCGACACGGAGTTCCGGGAGGGCACTGCGTCAAAGACCTGTTGCTGCTCAAGGGTCAGCAAGTCAAGTGGTTTTGGTTCCTCACGAGGGAAGGCCAGCATGTGCTCACCCATCTCGCTGATCACCTCAAGGATTTCGGCACCACTCGTGACCAGTGCTGCGTCCTTGTTGCGGATCAGTTGGTGTACGCCGCTCGAGGGCGCGCTCGTGATCGAACCAGGCACCCCCATCACCGGACGGCCGATGCCCAAGCCCCAGTTGGCGGTGTTGAGGGCACCACTGCGCAGCGCTGCCTCTACGACAACAACGCCTTTGCCTAGAGCCGCGATCAGTCGGTTGCGAGCCAGAAATCTGATCTTCGTGGGCGAGGCTCCAGGAGGTGCTTCTGAGACGACTGCGCCATTTTCGGCAATCCAGTCAAGCAACTCACGGTGTGCGGTCGGATAGGGCCGGTCGACACCGCAAGAGAGCAAGGCGACCGATTGGCCACCTGCGACCAGACTGCCCCTGTGGGCGGCCTGATCAATGCCATAGGCCGCACCTGACACGGAGGCGTATCCCTCTTGAGCCAACTCCAAGGCGAGTTGGCGGGTGACTTCGGCTCCGTATGTGGTGGCCGAACGCGAGCCCACGATCGACACGCTCGAATCAACCACTTCGGACAGGCGCTTGTTGCCACGTACCCACAGCCCCACGGGCACCCCGCCGCGCTCATGCAAAGGCGCACAGAAGTCCAAATCGTCCAAGCAATCGGGCCACTCTTCATCGCCTGGGATGACAAAACGGATGCCCTGCCGCCCCACTCCCCGCAACATCGCCTCTGGGTCAGCAGCAGCGATCCGGGCCGCCAGGTTGCCGGCGATCTCATCACCGAGGTGCTGCTTGCGCAGCCCACTCCAGACCTCTTCACCTCCCACCTCGTGGACCAGTCTGGTGAGTCGAAGGTCACCGGGCTCCCCCACCATCGTCAGAGCCGCCCTTGCCATTCTCTCTGCACTCAACTCAGTCATGCCACGCTCCAGAAGTGTTCGACGACTGCTTGGTCCAGAGGCTTCGCTGACCTCAAGGCCAATGCGATCGCCAACTCAGCGGCACCGGGCTGGGGCAGCCCGCGCATGTCGGCGAGAGTCCAGGCAAGGCGATGGGCCCGGGTGGCACCACGTCGGGTGATCCGACCAAGGTGCACCTCAACATCGAGGGCCTGCATCGCTGCCATCTCCATCGGCCAGCGCTCACGTAGGGCAGCACTGGGCACATGGGCGTTAATGCGCCAATCGGTGCCGGCATATCGAGTCTGCTGTCGGAGTCGCGCGGCCTGCACTCGCTCACGGACCAGCTGAGAGCTGTCAGGGCGCCTCGTCGGGTCGAGGATCAGCCCTCCGCCCAACTGAGGCTCGACGAAACGAGCAATGTCGATCCGATCAGCAATCGGACCGGAGAGCTTACGGCGGTAGTCGCGGCGGCGTACTTCGGTGCAGATGCAGGGATTGTCGCGATTGGCAGGATGGTATTCGCCGCACGGGCAGGGGTTGGCCGCCAAGACCACGATGCCTCGGGCAGGGAAGGTCGCCTCGTCTTCACCTCGCGACAAGCTGATCTCCCCTGACTCCAAAGGCTGACGCAAGGCCTCGATGATGTCGGTAGGCAGCAGCGGAAACTCATCAAGGAAGAGCACGCCCAAATGAGCCTTGCTGACCTCACCCGGGCGGACGCGCCCGGTGCCGCCACCGAGGATCGCCGTACGAGATGCCGAGTGGTGCGGTGAGCGGAAGGGCGGCCGCGAAATCAATGGGGCACCGGGCTGCAAGCCGCCAGCAAGGGAGTGCACTGCAGCGAGCTCCAACTGCTCGTCGCGATCAAGATCAGGCAAGATCGTGGGCAGCCGCTCAGCCAAAGACGTCTTACCGGCGCCCTTAGGGCCGGTGAACATCAAGTGATGCCCACCTGATGCGGCCACCTCCAAGGCAAACTTGGCGTCTTCCATGCCGAGCAGATCAGCCAGGTCGGTGTCTTGGAGACGCTCCTCACCTCGCCACCTGATCAACGGTTCCCCGCTGTCTGGCGCAACTTCGGGTGCTTCGGGCCACTCAGTCTCGGTAACGGCCGCAATCGCCTGGCGCAAAGATCTGACTCCAACAACCTTGATGCCTTCGACCAAAGCTGCCTCGGCAGCCTGCGGCTCAGGCACGATCACCTTGCTGATCCCGCGCGCGGCCACGGCCATGACCATTGGCAACGCACCGAGCACGCTGCGCAGTTGACCGTCGAGCGTAAGCTCCCCGATCATCGCCCAGTCAGCCAGCAACTCCGTGGGGAATTGCGCTTCGGAGGCACCGATCACCGCCATCGCGATCGCCAGATCAAAGTGCGGGCCCCGCTTGGGGATGTCTGCAGGCGAGAGCAGGATGGTCAACCGTTTGTCGCTGGGCCACCTGAAGTTGCTGTTTTCCATCGCACTGCGACAGCGCTCCCGTGCCTCATTGATCGAAGTGTCGGCCCGACCGACGACCTTGGCTCCGACTACCCCAGGGCTGGCATCGACTTGTACGTCGATCACGTGTCCGACCGCGCCAATCAAGGAGACCGTGCTGGTGCGCGCGAACATCAGGCCACCCCACGCACGTGCTCGATGGTGGTGGGCCCCTGAATCGGACGGATCACGGCGACGGCATCAATGCGGATGCTTCGACTCTTGACCTCGTGCTCCCGAGCCCAGATGCTGATCAACCGCCGCAGTCGATCAAACTTTTCAGGCGTGATCGCAGCTAACGGATGACCGAATCGGGTGTCGGTACGGGTCTTGACCTCGCAGGCGACAAGCGTCTGCCCATCTTGGAGGACGAGATCAAGCTCGCCTTGATGGCAGCGCCAATTGCGGTCGAGCACGACCATGCCTTGAGCCACCAAGTGACGCTCGGCGCGATGCTGGCCAAAATCACCCAGAGCGTTGTTGTGTCCGTGTGTCATGGCCCCACTCCATCGATCTGGAATGGGTCGAGTCGAGCATTGTCAGAAGAATGTGGAAAAGCCGAGTCAGAAACTGGCCTGTGGAGGCCAACAGGTCAGGAAATGAGCCTGAGGCTCATTCGTCAGTGGGGCTCAATTCCTCTACGTTGACATCCTTGAAGGTCAAGACCTTGACCGTCTTGACCTGTCTACGAGCCGGTCGATACATGTCCCAGACCCAGGCGTCATTCATCGTGACTTCGAAAAATACATCACCTGACTCGGTGCGGGCCTTGACGTCTACGTTGTTGCACAAGTAGAAGCGTCTGTCGGTCTCCACTACGTATTTGAACTTGCCGACCACGTCTCGATACTCGTGATAGAGCTTGAGCTCCTGCTCGGACTCATAACGTTCGAGCTCCTCGACACTCATCGCGATCCTTCCTCACACGCTGCTCAACCGAAGAGTTGCAGTTGAGGTTCTAGAGTGGTCGGCTCAGGCCCCTCAATGCCAGCGGCGCGCCGTACGTTGGCAAATCGCATCCTGTGGATGGGCGAGGGCCCGTGCTCCTCGAGTGCCTCTCGGTGCACTTTGGTGACATAGCCCTTGTGGGTCTTGAAGTCATATTCGGGATGAACCTTGTCGAGATCAGCCATGATCCGGTCGCGGGTCACCTTGGCCAAGACTGACGCGGCGCTGATGCAGGCGGCTACCCGGTCTCCCTTCCAGATCGCCAGCCCCGGCACCCCCAGCCCGTCGACTGGGAATCCATCTGTCAGCACATAGACGGGCCGCACATCGAGTCGGGCCAATGACCTGCGCAAGGCTTCGATATTTGCCACATGCATGCCAAGGCGATCGCACTCGGCCGGAGAGACCACCACCACCGACCAAGCCAGGGCCCTAGAGATCACTTCTTCATAGCAGCGCTCGCGAGAGCGCGCAGTCAAGAGCTTGGAGTCTGCCAGGCCTGGGATCTGACCCGCCTGCCCTTCAGGCAGGATTGCGGCCGCTGCGACCAGGGGGCCGGCACACGCGCCTCGCCCGGCCTCGTCGACTCCAGCAATTGGGCTCAAGTGCGCTCGGCGCAGCGCTCGCTCAAAGCCATAGAGGCCGGCGTCGCGGCGTACGGTGGCTCCGCGCGGCAAGGTCGTCATGAATCTCCCAAGTCACCTGATGAGGCCCACTCAGATCGTACGACGAATCATTTCGCTGACGGGATCGAGTCGAAGGTGTCTGGTCGGTGGATGAATGTCGCTCGACCAAGGGGCCAGATCAAGGCGAAGACCTTGCCGACGACCTTGTCTTCTCCCACGAAGCCGCCGCCTGGCTCACCCATGTGCCCTCGGGAATCCCAAGAGTTGTTGCGATTGTCGCCCATCAGCCACAAGTGGTGGTCAGGCACTCGGATGTCGAAGGGCGTAGCAGCGTTGTTGGAGCCCTTTTCGAGGTAAGGCTCATCTAGGGCCTTTCCGTTGACCGAGATCCTGCCCTTGGCATCACAACAGACGACCCGGTCACCACCGACCCCGATCACCCGTTTGACCAAGTGACCGCCGGACGGATAGAGACCGATGTGCTCAAGGAGTCTGATCACCGGATTTGGATTTACCTGGTCTTCGCCGCTGAGCCAACCACCCGGGTCCTGGAAGACCACGATGTCGCCACGTTGGGGCTCACCAAACCAATAGCTGGTCTTCTGCACCAGGATCCGGTCGTTGACGATGAACTCCGGCTCCATCGACTCCGATGGGATATAGAAGGCCTGGATGAAGAATGTCTTGATGATGATCGCCAAGACCAACGCCAAGACCAACAAAACGATGGTTTCCAACCACAGTGGCAACTGCTTCTTGGATTTGGTCTTCACCGGCTCGGATTCGCTCACTCGATGACACTAACGGCCATCAGCAAGGAGCCCAGTCCACCCACGCCGTCGTGGGACGAACTCAGGCTTCGCGGCGTTCCTTGATCTTGGCGGCCTTGCCACGCAGGTTGCGCAGATAATAGAGCTTGGCGCGACGGACATCACCGCGAGTGACGACCTCGATCTTCTCAAAGATCGGGGAATGCAGCGGGAAGGTGCGCTCGACTCCGACACCGAAGGAGACCTTGCGCACCGTGAAGGTGCGACCGACGCCGGAGCCCTGGACCTTGATTACGACGCCTTGAAAGACCTGCACGCGGGAGCGGTTGCCTTCGACGACCTTGACGTGCACCTTGATGGTGTCGCCGGCGCGAAAGTCGGGGTTGTCGTCACGCAAAGAGGCTGCGTTGATTGAGTCAATGACGTTGGCCATGATGTCTCCTCGCGAGCGCCACAGGTCACCCGCGGATGGGTTTTGAACTGATCGAGTGGGCCCACTCGGTGCCGATTCAGTGCCCCCTGTGGCAGGTTGCACGGCTCGTGGACCAAGCACATATCTTGCCAGAGATCGCCTGCATCACGAAATCAGGTCTCTTTGGACTAGTCGCTTGCCTGCTCGCGCACTAGGCCGATCAGGTCTGGGCGCCGCTCCTGCGTGCGCCGTACGGACTGCTCCAGACGCCAGGTGGCGATCCGGCCATGGTCGCCCGACAGCAAGATCTCGGGTACGTCGTGCCCTCGCCAGGTGGCTGGCTTGGTGTAGACGGGATATTCGAGCAGGCCATCGGCATGTGACTCCTCGACGAGCGACTCGGGGTTGCCCATGAAGCCCGGGATGAGCCGCACGATCGCCTCGATCATGGCCAGGGCAGCGACCTCGCCGCCATTGAGCACGTAGTCACCAATCGAGATCTCGCGGACCTCAACCCGGCTTGAGGCCTCGTCGATGACCCGTTGGTCGATGCCCTCATATCGACCACATGCGAAGACCAAGTGCTCCCTAGTGCTCAACTCACGAGCCTGCGCCTGCGTGAAGAGCTGGCCACTGGGCGTGGGCACGACCAGCACAGCGTCGTTGGTCAACACCGCATCGAGGGCTTCACCCCAAGGCTCCGGCTTCATCACCATGCCTGCTCCCCCGCCGTACGGAGTGTCGTCGACGGTGCGATGGCGGTCGTGGGTCCACTGCCTCAGGTCATGTGAGGCAAAGTCCAATAGGCCTGCTTCTTGCGCCTTTCCGGGCAGCGAGAGATTTAGGGCCGCCAGATAGTCGGGGAAGATCGAGATCACGTCGATGCGCATTAGCTCTCCTCGGGATGCAACAGGCCAGGTCGATCGGCCACGATGAGGCGACCGCCCTCAAGGTCAACCTCTGGCACCAGTGCCGACACAAAGGGCACCAACAGATCGCCACGGGGGCTGTCGATCACCAGCAGGTCTTGAGCATGATGCTGGATCTGTTTGAGAGTGCCAACGACCTCGCCGGTTTGGGTTTGCACCTGCAAGCCGATGAGTTGATGGTCGTAGTACTCCTCAGGGTCAGCCGGTCGCCCCTCACCCGGCGGGCAGCGCAACTCATAGCCTCGCAACGACTCGGCATCGGTGCGACTGGTGACCCCGACAAACTGGATCATCGTCTTGCCCTGATGCACCCGACGCCGCTCGACGGTGAACTCACGCGCCTCGCCACGACGTACGCCGGACAAGCTCGCCCCAACCGCGAAGCGTCGCTCGGGCTCGTCGGTGCGGGGCTCCACGTAGAGCTCGCCCTTGAGTCCGTGAGCCGGGCCGATCAGGCCGACCACTACATAGTCATCGAGCATGTCTCCCCCTTGGCTTGGGTGTTGGGCCGAAATGCAGTTTGGGCACCGACCAAGTGGTCGATGCCCAAACCAGTGAAGTTGAAACTGACAAATGCTGTGCGCTCAGCGACCGCGATCGACGTCAACGAAGTCGATGCGGGCCCCACCACGACCGGCCAACGAGCCGATCACGGTGCGAAATGCCGTGGCGGTGCGACCACCGCGACCGATGACCTTGCCCAGGTCGTTGGGGTGCACGCGCACCTCTAGCACCGAACCGCGCCGGAGTTGTTTGTCGCGCACGGTCACGTCGTCGGGATTGTCGACGACACCGCGGACCAGATGCTCGAGGGCATCGACCAGCATCGACATGCTCAGGCCTCTTCAGCCTTGGCTTCGCCAGCCTTGGCTTCCTCGACCTTGGGCTCTTCAGCCTTGGCTTCCTCAGCCTCGGGCTCTTCAGCCTTGGGCTCTTCGGCCTTCTTCTTGGCCGCGGCCTTCTTGGTCACAGCCTCGCCCTTGGGCTCGTTGGCGGCTTCCTTGGCGGCCTGGTTGAAGAGCTCAGCCTTGTCGGCCTTGGGCTCCTTGACCTTCAGCGTGCCCTCGGTGCCCGGAAGGCCCTTGAACTTCTGCCAGTCACCGGTGATCTTGAGGATGGCCTCCATGGCTTCGGTGGGCTGAGCGCCCACGGATAGCCAATATTGAGCCCGCTCAGAGTCGACCTCGATGAAGGAAGGCTCTTCCTTGGGGTGGTACTTGCCGATCTCCTCGATGACCCTGCCATCACGCTTCTTGCGGGAGTCGACGACAACAACACGGTAATGGGGCTGACGGATCTTGCCCATCCGCTTCAAACGAATCTTGACGGCCACGTTTGTGGTGTCTCCTTGAAATCAGTTGGTGGGTGGATCGACCTAACTGGTGGGGCCAGTGCAGTCGATCCGGGGGTGTACGCCGCGCGTCGGGTGAGAGGGTCCGTCGTACGTCGTAACTGCGGCCCATATTCTGCCAGACATCCAGAGCATCGAGAAATCCACTCCACCAAGATGGGAGGATGTCGTGGTGAATCCAGCTGAGGGCGTTGTCGATTTTGAGCTTCCTGACCGGATGCGGGCCCCCAAGAGACTCAGCGAGCGATACCCAGCCCTATATCCAATCGCGGTCAAGGTTCACCAGCTGAGGCGCTACTGGCAGTGGCACACCGGCGATGACGTGTGGGCCACAAAACAGCCCTTCCCTGAGCTCTCTTATCGAGTCAAGACTCACAAGTCTTTGCTGTTGCGACAACTTGGCGAGAGTGAGATGTGGCTGCAACACAACAAGGTGCACAACCTCAAACTGGCTGCCGCACTAGTTGATGGCGTGGTCGTAAGACCCGGGGAGACCTTCAGTTTCAACAAAGTGGTCGGCAATGCGACTCGTCGTCGAGGTTTTGTCGACGGGATGAAGTTGTCAAATGGCCAGGCTCGAGCTGGAGTCGGCGGGGGCCTGTGTCAATTGGCGAATCTCTTGGTCTGGATGTTTATGCACTCACCATTGACCATGGTTGAGCGCTCCGAGCACAGTTTTGATCCGTTCCCCGACAATGGGCGAGTACTTCCGTGGGGAGTCGGGTGCTCCATCGTCTACAACTACGTAGATCTGGTGGTCCGCAATGACACCGAGACCAGCTTCCTTCTGAAGGTGAGCGTCGGAGACAAATATCTCCAAGGGGAGATCAGAAGTGACCGTGAGCTCGAGCACAGCTATTCGGTTTACGCCCTCAACGAGGAGTTCTTGGAGCACGCTGGCGAGCACTTCCGCCGCAACGAGATCTGGCGCAATGTGATTGACCGGCGCACTGGCAACAAGATCAAGGCCGAGTTGCTCAAAGAAAACTGTGCCCTGGTGAAATATGAGCCCCCAAGTGCTCCATCGTCAGGCAACCACTCGCCCTCGCAGTACGACGACCGTCGGCCGGGCGAGCACCGACAGGTCGACCAGCGGGTCAGCGTCGTAGACGACGAAGTCAGCCGTAGTGCCCTCGGCGAGATTGTCAGCTAGCCCCAGCCAGGATCGCGCTCGCCAAGAGGCCGCGCCAAGTGCGTCGTACGCCGGCAAGCCCATCTGGGCCAGGCCAATCACTTCGTTGTAGAGGTTGCCGTGTTTGGCCACTCCACCCCCGTCGGAGCCGGCATAGATCTGCACTCCAGCCTCGAAGGCATTCATCAACACCTCGCGCCGACTGGCATACAGGTCAGTCATGGTCTGGGCATAGACCGGGAACTTTTCGCGCCCATTTGTCGCGTGCTCGGTGAATTTCTCGGTCTGCATCACCGTGGGCACCAGTGCTGTCTGATTGGCGACCATGTCTTCGATCAGGTCGGTCGTCAGGCCGGTGCCGTGCTCGATGCAGTCGATGCCCGCGCGGATCAGGCCGGGGAGTACGTCGTAGCCAAAACAGTGAGCGGTGACTTTGGCGCCCTCTTCATGGGCAGCAGCGATCGCGCTGGCGAAGGCCTCTGCGGGGAATGAAGGAGTCAGATCACCGGCTTCTCTGGAGATCCAGTCACCCACGAGCTTCACCCAACCATCACCGAGTCTGGCTTGGGTGCGTACGGCGTCGGCGAGGTCTTGCGGCTCGACCTCGTCGGCGTAGTTGCGGATATAACGCTTGGACCGGGCAATGTGGCGCCCAGCTCGGATCAGTCGAGGCAGATCTTCGCGTTGTTGGATCCACCTAGTGTCGGAGGCCGACCCACAGTCACGGATCAGCAAGGCACCGGCGTCACGATCGGTGATTGCCTGCGCCTCGGTCTCCTCCTTGCTGATCGCGCCACCGTCATCCAAGCCCAGATGACAGTGAGCGTCGACGAGGCCCGGCACGATCCACCCCTTGGCCACGAGCTCTGCACCGGCCTGCGGCTCATAGGTGACCAGGCCATCGACCACGTAGAGATCTCGCGTCTGCCCGGACGGCAGGGTCGGGCCGTGGAATCTCAGCGCCGTCATGATCAGCTCTCTTTGTAGAGCACCGCAAACTGCTGCAGCAGCACCGGCATCATGGGCGAAAAACTCACGCCAGGCGGAGGGGTCTCACTGAAGTAGCCCTCATGCGACTCACGCCACTGCGCCAGACTGAGGTCGCCTTCGCCCTCAAGTTGGGCATGCTCGGCGTCGACTTCGTCGAAAGGCACCGTGGCAACTTGTGTGGTCACCACGAGCGCCTTGGGGCGACCGTGGGAGTTGACGATGATCGACATCTCGCCCACGTGCGGCGCTGGCGTCTGATCGTCGTACCAACGGGCATCGCTTGAAGTGGCGGTCTTGCGGCCACTGATGACCAGCTCGAGCAGCCGGTCGGCCTCCCCAGGATGAGCGCTGAAGGCCCAAGCATTGGGGCGCACCACCTCGAGCGGATTGACGCCCATGTAGACGGGCAGGGTGTTGAGATCAGCATGAGGCTTGGCCCGTTGCCAGAAGTCCTCGAGGTCGGAATCCTGTGGTTGGGTGAAGCCTGCATTCATCTACAACACACCTCTGCTCATTTGAGATATTTGGACAAGTCAGGGAACTGCGATGGGTCGAAATCGTCGGGTACTCCTTGGTCACCAAGACCGAAGGCCGCACCAGGAGCGGTGGCTTGCTGCTCGTCACGAGCGGCCTGTACGGCGGCCGCCTTTGCTGGGTTGCCGCTGCGGCGAGCGCCCTTGCCCTTCTTGGCTTTGGGAGCCTGGCGGCTCTTGGAGCGCTTGCCGACCCCAGGCATCCCCGGCATCATCGGGTTGCCGCCTCGAGCCATCGACTCCATCATCTTGCGGGCTTCGAAGAAGCGCTCGATGAGTTGGTTGACGTCATTGACGCTGCGGCCAGCACCCTTGGCGATCCGGGCTCGCCGTGACCCATCAATCGCCTTGGGATTTTGTCGCTCGAAAGGAGTCATCGACTGGATGATCGCTTGGATCCGGTCGATCTCGCGCTCGTCGAAGTTTTCCAACTGGTCCCTGATCTGACCGGCGCCGGGGAGCATCCCCAACATCTTGGTCAGCGAGCCCATCTTGCGGACCTGCTGCATCTGCTCGAGGAAGTCCTCGAGGGTGAACTCCCCACCCTTGCCCGACAGCTTCTCGGCGGCCTTCATCGCCTTCTCGGCGTCGAAGGTGCGCTCGGCTTGCTCGATCAGGGTCAGCAGATCACCCATGTCCAGGATGCGTGAGGCCATCCGGTCGGGGTGGAAGAGATCAAAGTCGGTCAGCTTCTCGCCAGCGGAAGCAAACATCACTGGTTTGCCGGTCATCTGGGCGATGGACAGCGCAGCTCCACCGCGAGCATCGCCGTCGAGTTTGGTGAGTACGACGCCGTCGTACCCGACTCCATCAAGGAAGGCCTGGGCGGTGTTGACCGCGTCTTGGCCGATCATCGCGTCGACCACGAAGAGCACTTCATCAGGGTTGACTGCGTCACGAATGTCAGAGGCCTGGCGCATCAACTCCTCATCGATGCCCAAGCGCCCGGCCGTGTCAACGATGACTACATCGTGGAGAGTTCGCTTGGCCTCTTCAATCGCCTGACGCGAAACCGCGACCGGATCGCCGATGCCATTGCCAGGCTCCGGGGCAAATACCGTGACCCCGGCCCGCTCGCCGTTGACCTGAAGCTGATTGACCGCATTGGGCCGTTGCAGATCGGCGGCAACCAACATCGGGCTCTTGCCTTGGTCTTTCAGCCACAGAGCCAACTTGGCCGCCAGGGTGGTCTTGCCGGCACCTTGAAGGCCCGCCAACATGATCACTGTTGGTGGATTCTTGGCAAAACGAAGACGCCGGGTCTCACCGCCCAAGATCTTGACGAGCTCTTCGTTGACGATCTTGATGATCTGTTGGGCCGGGTTGAGAGCCTGGCTGACTTCCTCGCCGCGAGCCCGCTCCTTGACCGCGCCAATGAACTCCTTGACGACCGGCAGGGCCACGTCTGCCTCAAGCAGGGCCAGCCTGATCTCGCGCGCAGTAGTGTCGATGTCAGCTTCAGACAGCTTGCCCTTGCCTCTGAGCCCCTTGAAGGTCTCTTGAAGCCGGTCACTCAAAGTTGTGAACAAAGGTTCCTCACCAGGTCTACGGACAGCTGGACACGCGAGTGTCAAGCGGGTCGATCAGATTGCTAGTGCAAGACTATCTGCCAGTAGTAGAACACCATCCGCTGAGTTCAACAGGGGCCTCCCGATGATCAAGTCCAGATACGCCGCTCTCGATCGTGCGCAACTCGCCGCGTTGGTCCCTGAGCTTCTCCTGCTGGGTCAACTCATCGACCGAGCAGGCATGCCCTGGATCTTGAGCATCTTCGATCGCCAAACCATGCAGAAGATCGCGATCGAGGAGTGGATGGCCGCAAGCCCGATCTACACCCGACGGATGCAGCGGGCCCTCAACTATGTCGGCGACGACGTGGTCACCATCTTCAAGGGCCTCCAACTCGACATCGGGGCTCCCCCACAGTTCATGGACTTCCGGTTTTCGGTGACCGATACCCAGCACGGCGAGTTTTGGCTCGACCACTGTGGCGCCCTGATGGATGTCGAGCCCATGGGCGAGGACTACGTACGCGGGATGTGCCACGACATCGAGGATCCGACCTTCGATGCCACTGCAGTCGCAACCAATCCACTGGCCCAGGTACGCCCCGTCCACCGGCCACCGCGGGTGCCTGCTGACCAGATGCCACACTGCCGCTGGACCGTCATCATTGACGACGCCCATCCTCCCGTGTCGGAGTCACCGGGCTGCCTTGAGCTAATGGAGACCGAGATGGCCCAGGTCGAACTGGGCCCAATCGACCCCTCCGATGAAGGCCTGAGTGACTATTCGGGGCCCCTGTTGTCAGATCTGGACTTCGCTGCCTTCAGCAAGTCGGCACTGGTCAGGATTGCTGATGAAGTAGCCCTGCAGGTCCAGCTCCTCCAAGTTGCCTGCCAACGCGCCGTACTCCGCCATGCTGACGAGGCCCAGACCGAAAAGATCTTGGGCAAGCAATTGATCGGGATCACTGGAGTGGCGGGCGATCGGATCAGCAAGGCCACCGGCATCACCGATCCGATCGAGCTGATCTCCTTGCTGCCGATGCTCAACCCTGCTGCTCTGATCACGATCTCAGATCAGCTCAAGATTGATTTCACAGATGTCGGCGGCTGGGGGCAGCTCTCGACGGACTGGTGGGTCCGGGCTCTCTCGTGCGCCGTACAAGCAGTTGATCCACACCTGGCCGTGGAGTACGCAGCTGGATCGTTCACCCTGACTCGACTTGCCGAGCCCGCCGAGGAATCCCCAGAAGTCGCGGTCACCAAGGTGAGCACGGGCTCCAACTTCGAGTTTGAGCAGCGCCTGGCGCTCCCGATCATTTCGGTCAGCTGAGTCAGGTCAGCGGGCATTTGAGGGACGGTTCAGAAACTCAGTTTCGCATTTTGTAACTATATGTCCGTTTTATCCGTATGCTTGAGCCATGGATTTCGCCGCAGACACTTGGTATCGCTCGGAGCCCACGCCGCCAATACGCCGCAAACGAGGTCGCCCACGTGACCCACAGGCAGATGTTCGGATCCTCGGTGCAGCATGCACCCTGATCTTGGAGCGAGGCTTCGACACCATGACGGTCGATGATGTGGCCTCCATGGCTGGCGTGGGCAAGGCGACGGTCTATCGCCGCTGGGCCCGCAAAGAGGACCTCGCGGTGGCCGCGATGGAGAGCCTCTATCGCAACGAAATGCCGGCGCCCGACACCGGCAGCCTCCAAGGTGATCTCACCGAACTCTTGACTGCCACCTTCGATTTCGCCAACTCCGAAAGCGGCACTGACTACCTCCGGATGACCGTCAAGGAAGTCATGCGTGACAGCCGGATTGCCGCGATCTACCGCCGGGCCAATCACCGCTACGAGCAGCTCATCCGGTCTCTGTTCGAGCGCGGGCGCCAACGAGGCGAGCTGGACCGAGACGTTGACGTCACCTCTGCTGCGGAGTTCATCTCCAGTCTGCTGATCACTCGCACGGTCGCCGGCCGCTCCGTGCCCTCTACCAGCGAGGTCGACGGCCTCGTGGAGTTCGTGCTCAACGGACTCCAAGCCAGCAGCTTGGCGCGCGTCTGACTTGAGCTCGGGACTGGAGCGGGGGGCCAGTCCCTATATGTCGATCAGGCGCTCAAGATCGCATCGACAAATGTCTTGGGGTCAAATGGTGCCAGATCATCTGGCCCCTCCCCCAGCCCAACGAGCTTCACCGGGACTCCCAGCTCCCGCTGCACTGCCACCACGATGCCGCCCTTGGCGGTGCCATCAAGCTTCGTCAACACAATGCCGGTCACATCTACGACCTCGCTAAAGACCCGGGCCTGGATCAAACCATTCTGACCTGTGGTGGCGTCCAAGACCAGCAACACCTCACTGAGCGGGGCTTGCTTCTCGATCACCCGCTTGACCTTGCCCAACTCATCCATCAGGCCTTGCTTGTTTTGCAGGCGCCCAGCTGTGTCGACCACGACCACATCAGCACCGCGGTCAAGCCCCTCCTTGACAGAGTCGAAGGCAACACTGGCCGGATCACTACCCTCAGGGCCGGCCACGACATCCACACCGACCCGCTCCCCCCAAGTCTTGAGTTGCTCGGTAGCTGCGGCCCGGAAGGTGTCTGCAGCACCGAGTACGACGTTCTTGTCCTCGGCGACCATGACCCTGGCGAGTTTGCCGACCGAGGTGGTCTTGCCAGCGCCGTTGACTCCAACCACCATGACCACGCCCGGGAGCCCGTCTGGGCCAACCAAGTTCAGTGATCGGTCCATCCCCGGGTCGACCAACGCCAGCAACTCCTCAGCCAAGATGGCCTTGGCCTGATCTGCGCCACCACCTTCGACCCGGAGACGCTCACGCAACTTCTCGACCAACTCACCTGTGGGGCCAACCCCGATGTCGGCGGTGATCAGACTGTCTTCAACTGCTTCCCAAGTGTCTTCATCTAGAGGATCGCGGGAAAGCAGCAGGAGCAGGCCCCTACCCAAGGCTCCTTGGCCAGACAGTCGCTGACGCAGGCGCACCAAGCGCGAGGCGATCGACTCGGGACGCTCAAGGGTCGTCGTACTCGCACCCGGAGCAGAGCTCTCAACGATCAGAGGTTGATCGGGGCTGGGAGTGAGTGCTGCGTCAGGTGCACCAGAATCAACTGAGGGGGTTGTCGGAGGCCCAACGCGCTTGCGTCCAGCAACCAGGGCGATGGAGCCAACGACCAGGATGATCGCCGCGATTGCGACAACGAGGACAATGATCTCGGTGGCGGTCATAGGTTCATCCAATCAAAGCTCAAGTGCCACCGGAGCCTTGGGGCGATCAGCTCGAGATCGACACGCTACGGCGTTTGAAATGAATGCGCGGCAACCGAAGTGACTTGGCGTGAGTTTCTGACGTGGCAGCCTTGGGCTGCACCGTGGCCGCCTGGTGCGGCACTTGGGTCGAGTCGAGGGTCGGCATCGCGTCGACTCCTCGTTTGAGTGCCTCAGCGATCTCCGGGTGCCAAGGCATGACCTCGCCCCGATAGGGATAGGCGACGTAGAGGAACACCGCGCCCGCCACAATGAGCGCGGTCAAGACGAACAGAATCATCACAAACACAGCCGAGAGACTTTCTTCCGAGATTTCACTGCAATTGTCACTCAGGACCAAGCTTGCAGCCAAGTCGAAATCATAACGGGTTCATCACAGATCCTCAGGACGCTATCTGCGCAGTGGACTGACGGCATCCCTTATTTGTTGGGGAATCTGGACGACTGAGCGAGATTCGTTGTCGATGTAAACGTGCACGAATCGCCCCTCAGCGGCTGCCTCATCGCCATCACCTTGGAACAGGCCGATCCGATAGACGACCGAGGAATTGCCGATGTGGTCGACCACGAGGCCCATGTCGATCGGCTCTGGATAACCCACCTCACGGAAATAGCGGCAACTGACCTCCGCAACCACCCCTATGGCGGGCAACTGTCGGATGTCACCTCCGACTGCCTCAGCCAGGTGCACATTGACGGCAGTGTCGATCAACTCGAAATAGCGGGCGTTGTTCATGTGTCCGTAGACGTCGTCATCAGCCCAACGTGTGGTGGCTTGTCGCCACACGACGTAGTCGCCTCGAGTTGGGCGGGGGTTACCAGTCATCAGGCCGACTCCGCCTCACGCAAACGTTGGCTGATCACTGCAGAGACGCCGTCACCTCGCATGCTGACACCGTAGAGGGCATCACCCACCTCCATCGTGCGCTTTTGGTGAGTGATCACCAGGAGTTGGGAGTTTTCACGCAACTCCTCGTAGATCTCCAGCAGGCGACCGAGATTGGTGTCATCCAAGGCCGCCTCAACCTCATCGAGGATGTAGAAGGGCGACGGGCGCGCCTTGAACAACGCCACTAGGAAGGCCACCGCCACCAGCGATCGCTCGCCACCTGACAACAACGACAATCTCTTGACCTTCTTGCCAGGTGGGCGTGCCTCAACTTCGACTCCAGTGGTCAGCATGTCGCTAGGGTCGGTCAAGACCAAGCGCCCCTCACCACCTGGGAAGAGTCGAGCGAAGGTCTCGTCGAAGGCCTTGTGCACATCGGCATAGGCATCTGCAAAGACCTGCTGGACCCGCTCGTCGACCTCACGCACGATGTCGAGGAGATCTTTCTGGGTGCGTTTTAAGTCTTCGGTCTGCTCGGTCAAGAAGCGGTGACGCTCCTCCAGCGCCGAAAACTCCTCGAGCGCGAGTGGGTTAATCCGCCCCAGTTGAGCCAACGCACGCTCAGCCGTGCGCAATCTCTTGACCTGTTGCTCTCGTTCAAAGGCGATCGGCTCGGGGGCCAGCTCACCTTCTGCTACTTCACCGAAGTACGGCACAAGTTGGGTCGGGCCATATTCGGCCACCAACGCCTCGGCATCGAGGCCGAGCTCTTCAAGCGCGCGCTCGGCGTACTGCTCGATCCGCATCTTCTGCTGAGCACGGGCCATCTCATCTCTATGCACTGAGTTGACCAGCTCGTCGAGAGTCGCTGAGGTATCGCGGATGCCTTGTCGACACTCACGCAGGGCCCGCTCGCGATCGGCGCGCCCGTCTTCAACTGCAGTACGTGCGGTTGCAGCGAGCTCGATCGACTCCTCGAGTCTGGCAAGCACGACTGCAGCAGCCCGACCGACCGCCTCACCGACCTCACCCTCCCGGAGCAACTGCGCTCTGCGCGCGATAGCAGCAGCGCGCGCATCGCGCTCTGCCTGAGCGCTACGCCGCAACTGGTCAGCGCGGCCGTGCAGAGCACGGGCCCGCTCCTCGGAGGTCCGCAGCGCCAGTCTCGCATCGGTCTCAGCTGCTCTGGCCCCTCGGGCGAGCTCGACCAACTGGTCACGATCATTGGTGTCTGGCTCTTCGTCAGGAGCCTCTTGCGCGGCTGCCAGCCGCTGCTCCAGCTCAGCTAAACCAGCCAGATCGTTTTCGCGCGCAGCTGTTGCGTCGACGATGGCTTGCTCAAGACGAGCCGCCTCTGCGCGGGCATTGCGTGCCTGGGAGCCAAACTGTCCCAGCTCTTCGGCAACTGCGGCCAATGTGGCATCAGACTCATGGAGCTTGGCCAGGGCCACATCGACCCGAGCGGCTGCCTCTTGGCGCTCATTTTCCAAGGCCGCAAGCTCAAAGGCTTGGCGTTCGATAGAGGCCGTGGCAACCCGAAGCTTCTCAGTGGCCTCATCGACAGCCGCTTGCACTTCGATCAAGCTGGACGCTCGCGATGAGCCACCGGCGGCAAAGTGCCCACCGATCAGATCACCTTCTTTGGTGACTGCGGTCAGTCCGCTCGTACGGCGCAGCAGGGCCGCCCCCGCGTCAAGGTCAGCCACGATGACAACCTTGGCGAGTAGCTGAGAAAGGGCTGGACGAAGATCGCTGCGGCATTCGATCACGTCGATCGCATAGCTGACACCATCGGGCAGACTTGGCCAAGAAGCGTCATCAGGTGAGGCGTCACCGAGTAGGAGCCCTGCTCGGCCCCAGTCTTCGCGCTTGAGTTTGCCAATCGCCGCCACGGCGCTGTCGCTGTCTCGCATCACTACCGCATCCGCCGCATCGCCAAGTGCTGCAGCTACTGCGGTCTCATAGCCAGACCGGACACTGATCAGAGCCGCCACCGACCCGAGCATCCCGCTGATCGAGTCGCTCGCCGCGAGGAGTGCACCAGCACCGTCCTTGCGGTTGAGGCCGACTTCGAGGGCCTCTTTGCGTGCAGCAATCGCGGCCCGCTCTCGCTCGGCGTTGGTCGCTGAGTCCTTGAGCTTCAAGAGTCGCTCGTCAAGGTCGGCTAGGAGTGCGCTGGCCGACTCATGCTCAGCATCGAGCCCCTCCTCGCCAGCGTCGAGCCCCGCAATCGTCGACTCAAGCACGGTGAAATCTCGTTGCGCCCTCTCTGCGCGCGCATTGGCTTCGCCTTGGGCTGAGGTCAAGCGCCCTATTTCATCGTCCGCTGCTGCCGCGCGACTCTTGAGGGCGTTGACCTGACCGATCAGTCGAGCGATCCCTTCGCGACGATCTGCTGCAGCGCGTTGTAGTCCTGAGAGCCGCTGCTCGGCTTCATGAGCAGCCTGCTCGGCTCTTTGTCGACCCATGATTGCCTCGTCAAGGGAGGCTTGATGGCTTCGCACGAGCTCAGCGATCTCGGTCTCTTGGGCGCTGATCACTTGAGCCTGAGACTCCAACTCATCGGGATCTCGACCCTGCGGCACCTCTGGCTGGTTGTGGGCGTTACGGACCCGCTCGGCGGCAAGGCTGGCTGTGCTCTTGATCCGCTCGCGGAGCGCGGTGAGCCCGTGGAAGACTTCGTGGGCCTTGTTGAGGGCCGGCAGGTCTTCACGCAACGCCTGCTCCAGATTGGCCTCTTGCTCTCGCAGGCCCTTGAGCTCGCTCTCCACCTCGGCTCGCCGGGTCACCAGGATGGACTCGTCGGCGATCTCCTTGGCGAGCGCCGCTTGGGCGGTGGCGAGGTCATCAGCGAGGAGTCTCGCCTTGGCATCTCGAGCTTCGGCCTGCACCGTCGCAGCCTTGCGGGCGACCTCGGCTTGGCGACCCAAGGGCTTGAGTTGGCGTCGGATCTCGGTGAGCAGATCCGCCAACCGGGTGAGATTGCCCTGAGTTGAGTCGAGTTTGCGCAGCGCCTTTTCCTTGCGCTTGCGATGCTTGAGCACCCCGGCCGCCTCTTCGATAAAGCCACGCCGCTCTTCGGGGGTGGCTCGAAGGATGGAGTCGAGCTGACCTTGGCCCACGATCACATGCATTTCTCGACCAATACCGGAGTCGCTCAACAACTCCTGCACATCAAGCAACCGGCAGGTGTTGCCATTGATGGCGTATTCAGATCCGCCATTACGAAACATCGTGCGACTGATCGTGACTTCGGTGTATTCAATCGGCAGTGCGCCATCTGAGTTGTCGATGGTCAACTGCACCTCGGCACGCCCCAGAGGAGGTCTTCCTGCGGTGCCGGCAAAGATGACGTCTTCCATCTTGCCGCCGCGCAGGCTCTTCGCACCTTGCTCGCCCATGACCCAGGCGAGCGCATCGACGACATTGGACTTGCCCGACCCGTTGGGGCCCACGATGCAGGTGATGCCGGGCTCCATCTGCATGGTGGTTGCAGAGGCGAAGGACTTGAAGCCCTTGAGCGTTAGGCTCTTGAGATACAACTTGACGCTCCTGAGGAAGCCATCGACATCAGGTGTGGGCCGCTAACGCAGACCATGTTGAGTCTCCCGTGCAGGTGACCCGTGCTGGCCACCCTAGTACGGCGTAGTGCCTTCAAAGCGCAACCACCCCGAGGGACTAATGCGAGTCGGCGATCGAGGCGGCCCGGGCCAAGATGATCTCGGCGAGTTGCTCCGGGGCCTCATCGGGGATCCAGTGGCTCAGGCCCTCCATAATCTCCAACTTGAAGTCGGCATCGACATAGTCGACTGAACGCTCTGCACCCAGTCGGTGCAAGAACTGGTCACCATCACTCCACACCATCGTGGTGGGCACGCGGACTCGCGACTTGAGTGTCTTGCGCGAAGTGAACGGCAGTCCGCGATACCAGTTCAGTGCGGTGGTCATCGCGCCCGTGTCGATGATCTCAGTGACATAGCGATCAATGGCGGCTGGCGGCATGCCGGTGCCGCGCAGCACCTTGCGAGCCCGTTTGCGATCAGACATCAACAACTCGGCTGCAAAGGGGATCTGGTTGACGAACATGTACCAGGACTTCTTCAACTGAGGCAAGCCCACGCTCAGCATGGCCCCGGGATGAGGCACCGACACCGCGGTGAGGGTGCGCACATGCTCGGGGCGCATCGCGGCCAGTGACCACGCCGTGGCTGCCCCCCAGTCATGGCCCACTACGTGAACAGGTTGACCGACTTCATCGATCAGGGCCACGACGTCATCGACCATGTACCGCAGGTTGTAGTCGCGGCGACGCCGTGGTCGGGCTGCCGGGCTATAGCCACGTAGATCCGGAGCCAAGGTGCGATATCCCGCCTCGTTGAGAAACGGCGTGACCTGATCCCACGACGTACGGGTCTGCGGGAAGCCATGGAGGAGGACGACAACCTCACTTCGTGCCGGCCCTTGGTCGCTGACCTCAAAGGTCAAGCCGTCGTGAAAATAGCTCGTGATCGCGCTCATCTGGACACCCTAGCCAGCTGAGCGCGTCAGGAGCAGCCCAAGGGTCAGGACTCGATATTGGCCATCACGTGCTTGATCCGGGTGTAGTCCTCAAAGCCGTACATTGACAGATCCTTGCCATAGCCGGACTTCTTGAAACCACCGTGTGGCATCTCAGCCACGATCGGAATGTGGGTGTTGATCCAGACCGCACCGAAGTCCAGGCGCTTGCTCATCCGCATCGCCCGACCGAAGTCCTTGGTCCAGACACTGGAGGCAAGCCCGTAGTCGACGCCATTGGCCCACCTGACTGCTTCGTCTTCGTCGGTGAAGCGCTGCACAGTGATCACGGGGCCGAAGATTTCATTCTGGATGGCCTCATCATCTTGCAGCAGCCCGCTGAGCACGGTTGGCTCCAGGAAGAATCCAGGCCCCACGACGCTGGCCCGATTGCCACCAGCGACCACCTGGGCGTGTCCTGGCAGTCGCTCGATGAATCCGCTGACCCGCTCAAGTTGGTTGGGGTTGTTGACTGGCCCCAGATCAGCATCTTCGTCATCAGGCATTCCGACCTTGACGGAGTTCTTGGCGTATTCGCCCAGAGCAGCAACGAAGTCGTCGTGGATGTGTGGCGCAGCCAGCACCCGCGTGGCAGCAGTGCAGTCCTGACCGGCATTGAAATAGCCGGCACCGGCAATTCCTTCCACCGCAGCCTCGATGTCAGCATCGTCGAAGACCACAACCGGGGCCTTGCCACCGAGCTCGAGGTGCACACGCTTGAGGTCACGCGCAGCGCTCTCGGCCACCTGTGCCCCTGCACGCACGGAGCCGGTGATGGCCACTAGTGCCGGGGTCTGGTGCTCAACGACCAGTCGGCCGGTGTCTCGGTCACCGGTGACCACATTGAAGGTGCCCGCAGGCAAGAACTCGCTGGCGATCTCCGCCATGAGCAAAGTGGTCTCAGGCGTGGTGTCAGATGGCTTGAGCACAATCGAATTGCCTGCGGCCAAAGCCGGGCCGATCTTCCAGACCGCCATCATCATCGGGTAATTCCAAGGGGTCACCTGACCGACCACCCCGATCGGCTCGCGCCTGATCCAAGAGGTGTGGCCCGGCATGTACTCCCCTGCCGACCGCCCTTCGAGCACCCGCGCAGCGCCAGCGAAGAAACGCAACTGGTCGACCATCGGCGGCACTTCTTCAGAGGCGGTCAGAGCAATCGGCTTGCCAGTGTTTTGTGACTCCAAGTCGACGAACTCGTCGGCCCGCTTCTCAATCGCATCAGCAAACTTCAACAAGGCTTGCTGTCGATCTGCTGGCGTGGATTGACCCCACTCCTCAAAAGCCTTCTCCGCAGAGGCATAGGCGGCGTTGACATCGGCTTCGCCCGACACGGGCGCCTTGGCCACCACTTGACCGGTGGACGGATGCACGATGTCGATGCGCTGATCGGTCTGCGCCTCCACATAGGCACCGTCAATGAAATTGCGGAGTTGGCGTGGCGAATTGTCGCTCATGGTGGTCCTTCCATAGCAAGAGCTGCGGCCTGAACAGGGCTATTGCTGGCACACTATGCCCCAAACATGCATTCTCGGTAGTACCTACGGTGCAAACCTTCTGAAAACGCAGCGAATTGCTTCTCAAACTACGGATTCCATCGTTTCGGACTTGCCAGATTACGGTTCCACGACCACTATGTCCTCATGGCAAGGACTTCACGGAGCAATGTGCCCGAGCCAGATGCTCCACTTGACGACCTGTCCAAGTCGATCATCGAGCAACTTCAAGAAGACGGCCGCGGTTCCTATGCCACGATCGCCAAGGCAGTCGGGCTCTCG
This sequence comes from Nocardioidaceae bacterium, assembly GCA_020636935.1. Taxonomy (GTDB): domain Bacteria; phylum Actinomycetota; class Actinomycetes; order Propionibacteriales; family Nocardioidaceae; genus Marmoricola. The sequence continues at coordinate 27,152 of JACJWW010000007.1, read as the reverse complement.
GAGGCCGCCGTACGTCAACGCGTGCAGAGACTGCTGTCCACCGGGTTGATGCAGATCGTGGCGGTGACCGATCCGATGCAGCTCGGATTCCGCCGCCAAGCCATGATGGGCGTCAGCGCCGAAGGAGATCTGGCCAAAGTAGCGGCCAAGTTGTCGAGCATTCCCGAAGCCTCCTATGTGGTCACCACGGCGGGCCGATTCGACATCTTGATCGAGGTGGTGTGCGAAAACGATCAACATCTGCTCGATGTGATCAACACGATCCGATCGATGCCGGGGGTCGCCAACACCGAATCCTTCCTCTATCTAAAACTCAACAAGCAGCACTACAACTGGGGTACTCGATGAACGAACAAACCACAGCCAGCGGCAAGACCTACGCCGAGGCAGGCCGTGATCACTTGTGGATGCACTTCACCCGACACTCAACCTACGAGCCTCTGGAGCGAGGCGGCGGTGGCGCGAAGATCCCGATCATCACCAAGGGCCTTGGACACAAGGTCTGGGATGACCAAGGCAATGAGTATCTCGATGGACTGGCCGGGCTCTTCGTGGTCAATGCCGGTCACGGACGCGAGCAGATCGCAGAAGCAATGGCCCGCCAGGCCACCGACCTAGCGTATTTCCCGATTTGGTCCTACGGGCATCCACGCGCGATCGAGTTGGCTGAGCGGCTCGCACAGCACGCGCCAGCCGACCTCAACCGAGTCTTCTTCACCACCGGTGGCGGCGAAGCAGTGGAGTCGGCCTGGAAATTGGCCAAGCAATATTTCAAGCTCGTCGGCAAACCCGCCAAACACAAGGTGATCAGTCGATCCATCGCCTATCACGGCACCCCACAAGGAGCACTGGCGATAACGGGCATCCCCGAGTTGAAGGAGGCCTTCGAGCCGCTGACTCCCGGTGGCTTCAGGGTGCCGAACACCAATCACTATCGCGCCCCGGAGCAGTTCCAGACCGACGAAAAGGCCTTCGGCCTATGGGCAGCCAATCGCATCGAAGAGGCGATCCTCTTCGAAGGCCCCGACACGGTGGCAGCGGTATTCCTCGAGCCGGTGCAAAATGCTGGCGGCTGCTTCCCGCCTCCCCCGGGCTACTTCGAGCGGGTCCGCGAAATCTGCGACGAGTACGACGTACTCCTGGTGTCTGACGAGACCATCTGCGCCTTTGGTCGGATCGGCTCGATGTTTGCCTGCACTGACTTCGACTACGTGCCCGACATCATCACCACCGCGAAGGGGATCACCAGCGGTTATGCGCCACTGGGCCTGATGATCGCCTCCGAGCGCCTCTTCGAGCCATTCCGCAAGGGCACCAACGCCTTCACTCATGGATACACCTGGGGCGGGCACCCGGTCTCATGTGCGGCCGCGATGGCCAATCTCGACATCTTCGACGAGGAGGGCCTCAACCAAAGAGTCAAGGACAATGCGCCCGTCTTCCGCACCACCTTGGAGCGATTGCTCGACCTGCCCTTGGTTGGCGATGTGCGTGGAGCGGGCTATTTCTACGGCATCGAGTTGGTCAAGGACAAGCAGACCAAGGAGACCTTCAACGACGAGGAGTCAGAGAGGCTGCTGCGCGGCTTCTTGTCGAAGGCCCTCTTCGACGCCGGGGTCTACTGTCGCGCTGATGATCGAGGAGACCCGGTCATCCAGTTGTCTCCCCCGCTGACAATGGGTCCTGCGGAGTTCGACGAGCTCGAGTCGAGACTGCGCTCAGTGATCACCGAGGCGGAGAACTACCTCTGACCGCCAGCTGCGGTGAGATCAGGCAGGCTCAAGGACGTCTTCGACTGAGCGCAGTTGAGCACTGAGCTCGTCGTTGTCGCGCGACAAGCGCACGATCAACTCTTCGAGGTCGGTGATCCGCTCACGGAGTCGGCGGTTCTGAAGAGCCAACTCCATAGCGCGCGCATCGCCGGTCACCGAGTAACCAAGCAGGGCCTTTGCCATCGATTGGTCTTTCTGTCAGTGGCTCGAGATGAGCCTTGGGCGTGGTCTGGGCGACTTGTCAGCGAACAAGCCATCCCCTAGGTTCCCATGCCCACCGGCTTGGGATCAACTTCGCCGAGACCAGCAGCATTTGCGCACAGGTGACACAAGCACTCGAAATAGCCTGTCTACAGCACTTTGTAACGTTCACATCAGACACTGCCGAAGTTTGGCCGTTTATGCAGATCCCGATTGCCCAAGAGGCTGCTTGTTGGCTGTGCTGTGGGGGTACATGCAGTCAACGATAGATCTCACGGCGATGCCCCAAGTCGACCACCACGACAAGCAAGACATCGTCACGCACGGTATAGATGATTCGATAGTCACCGACTCTCACACGCATGCCGTCGCGGCCGCGCAAGCTCTTCGCACCCGTTGGCCGAGGATCACGACCGAGCAACACAATGGCACCCTGAACTCGCTTGCGGTCACTTGGATGAATCCTCTTCAGCGCTCGAGCCGCCGCCGGACGGACCTCGATGCGGTAACTCACACCCAGCCCAACTCAGCTTTCAGTTCGTCCCAGGGAATGTTTTCGCCCTCTTCAGACATCGCCGCGTCGAAGGCGGCGATGTCGTCAAGTTCCTCTGCCGCTTCCACAAGGCGATCAAATTCCTCAGGTGCAAGCATGACTGCTTCCCGTCGCCCGCGCCGTTCGATTACGACGGGTTCGGTTTGGGAACGACGCACCGTGTCAGCAAAGTTCTTGCGCGCATCTGACGAGCTAAGCGTGGCCATGCGTCAATTGTACGTTTCGCAACCCGAAATGTACATCTAAAGGATGGCAATCGAAATGCAACTTGGACCGCACAGACCCGGCGAGACTCTTCCAGCTACCGGTGCTGTCAATGGACAGAGCACCGAACTACTCACTGGCCCCTGAATGCCAATCGCTGACAATCACCGACGCCGTTGACACACCGGGCAGAAGTACGACGATCTGTTCATGAACTGCGCCCGCACCAGGGCGCTGCCACAACGCGAGCATGGCTCTCCCTCGCGTCCATAGGCTTCCAAAGAGCGCTCGAAATAGCCGCTGTCACCTTCGACATTGACATAGAGGGCATCAAAAGACGTGCCACCCTGGGCCAGGGCAGCGATCATCACATCGCGGGCAGCGGTGAGCACTCGGCGTACGTCAGCAGACTTGATCCGGTTGCCCGGCCGTTCGCCGTGCACCTGCGCAGACCACAGCGCCTCATCGGCGTAGATATTGCCGATCCCAGAGACGACATTTTGGTTTAGCAGCAGCCTCTTGATGCCCGAGGATGACTTGCGGATCCGCGCTACCACTGCATCCTCGTCGAAGGCTGGGTCGAGTGGATCAAGGGCAATCGCAGCCACCTCCGTGGGCAACTCCGCGCCACCGTCACTGACCCAAACCCCGCCAAACATCCGCTGGTCTACGAAACGAAGGTCATTTGGGGCATCCAACTCAAGCAACACCCGAAGATGGCGTTGGGCTGGGATGTCTGCCTGTTGCACGAGCAATTGACCGCTCATCCCCAGGTGCGCCACCAGGGCATCTCCTGTATCGAGTGGGAGCCAGAGATATTTGCCTCGCCGTCTGGCCGCGGTGATCTTGACGCCGGTCAGCCGATCAGCGAAATCACCGACACCCGAGAGGTGTCGACGTACGGGACGAGGATGGAGCACATCAACTCGGGTGATCGAGTGGCCGACAACATGGTCATCCAGGCCACGACGAACTACTTCGACTTCGGGAAGCTCAGGCATCGGCAGCTGTGACGCCAGCCGCCTCACGCGCGGCGTCGGCTGAGTCTCGCAGGGTTTGGTAGGCGCTCTCCGCGGCCTGCTGCTCCGCCTCCTTCTTGGAGCGCCCCACACCATGACCATGCAATTGCTCGGCGACTCGCACTCGCGCCGTGAACGTCTTGGCATGGTCAGGGCCATCATCGGTCACGACATATTCCGGAGCCCCCCACTCCTGCTCAGCACACAACTCCTGGAGACTGGTCTTCCAGTCCAGCCCGGCACCGAGCTGAGCCGCGCGCTCGAGCATCGGGTCGAAAAGCCTGTGGATGACCTCTGCGGCAACCACGAAGCCTCCAGACAGGTAGACCGCCCCGATCACGGCCTCCAAGGTGTCGGACAGGATCGAGGCCTTTTCGCGACCACCGGTCGACAACTCCCCCTTGCCCAGGTGCACGTAGTCGCCGAGACCGATCGTGGCGGCGACCACGGCCAGTGCACGAGCACTGACCACGGCTGCCCGCAGCTTGGCCAACCGGCCTTCGGACAGGTCTGGGTGAGTGGTGTAGAGGGTCTCGGTGATCACCACGCCAAGCACGGAATCGCCGAGGAATTCCAACCGCTCATTGGTTGGGATACCACCATTTTCGTAGGCGAATGACCGATGGGTCAAGGCCAGTTCGAGCAGGTCGGCGTCGAGCTTGGGGTCGCCGAGGGCCTGCCGCAGCTCGTCCGTAGACGCCTCTGCGGTCAAAATTGTGCCTGGTCTCAGATGACCTGGCGGCGCTCGCCACGGGCGCCGTACTGACCACACTCAGGGCAAGCACGGTGTGGCAGGTGCTTGGAGCCACATGACGGGTTGGCGCAGGTCACCAGCTGGGGCGCGGTGGTCTTCCACGCCGAGCGACGGTGACGGGTGTTGCTACGCGACATCTTCCGCTTCGGGACAGCCACGATCTTCTCCTCAGTCCAGTGATGGGCGAATCAGTCTTGGGTGTCGTCCCCGGTGACCAGGCCCTCGAGCCCCGCCCATCGGGGGTCGATCGCCTGCTCGTGCTGGTGATCGGGATCATCGGCGAGACGCGCCCCGCATTCGGGGCAGAGTCCCGGGCAATCTTCCCGGCACACCGGCTGAAACGGCAGTGCGAGCACTACCGCGTCACGCAGGAGCGGTTCGAGGTCGAGCAGGTCGTCCTCTAGCTTGCTGACATCTTCATCCTCGTCGTTGTCGGGTACGTCGTACATGTAGAGCTCCTGAAGCGAGACCCGACTGTCATCGGAGATCGCATCCAGGCAACGCACACACTCCCCAACCAGAGTGGCCGAAGCCGTACCAGTCAGGAGCACACCCTCCATCACGGCCTCCAGGCGGAGATCCAGGTGGATCAGATCACCTTCGGGCACACCGAGGAATTCGATGCCAAGTTGCGCAGGAGCCGGCACTTCAAGTGACAACTTGCGTTGCGACCCCGGGCGGCGGCCGAGCTCGCGAGTGTCGAGCACGAGCGGCGCTCTCGGGTCGAGATCAGTCAAGAGATCACTCTCAGATTTGAAGCCTGCACAACCTGTGGGAGTCTACCCGCCGAACGCCCGCGTCGCCAAAACGGTCTGCCTAGCGTCATACGAAACGTGCCATCAGGTCCTAACGTCATCCGACACGTGGCCATATGGCCACCATTCGGATGACGCAAGGGCGCACCGTATGACGTTAGGGCGCACCGTATGACGCAAGGGCGCACCGGATGACGCAAGGGCGCACCGGATGACGTCAGGGCGCACCGGATGACGCAAGGGCGGCCAAGCACCACGTACGCGAGCACCCGTATGAAAAATGAGGCAGCTCAGCTCTGGCGGCGTTGAGCCAATCGCTCCAACAGCAATGGCAACACCTCGGGCGGCACCAGCTGCGACACGTCGCCACCAAACATCGCGACTTCCTTGATCAACGATGAGGCCAAGAAGGAGTACTCCGGACTGGTCGGGATGAAGATCGTCTCCACCTGCGCCAGGGAGGAGTTCATCTGCGCCATCTGCAACTCGTAGTCGAAGTCGCTGACCGCCCGTAGCCCCTTGACGATGCCAGCGATGCCGTTGCTGGTGCAAAAATCCGTGAGGAGGCCTTCGAAGCCGGCCACACGCACATTGGGCCACGGAGCGACCACTGTGCGGAGCATCTCCATGCGCTCGTCGGAGTCAAACAAGCGGCTCGAGGTCTTGGATTTGTTGATCCCGACCGCGACCACGACCTCGTCGAAGAGGCCTGAGGCACGCGAGATGATGTCAAGATGACCATTGGTCACCGGGTCGAAAGAGCCCGGGCAAACCACCTTCGTCATTGCGCCTCCTCGTAGGCCAGATACCAGATCTTGGTCTCGCCATAGGTCTTAGAGTTGAGCACCCCTAGCCCCTGTGGCCATCGTGGCTCCACGCTACGCGTAGATCGCTCAAGCACCACAATTGCCCCATCTCGCAGCCATCCAGCCGTCAATTGGGCCAAGAAAGCGACCACATCGTCTTCGCTCAAGGGGTACGGCGGGTCAGCCAGCACGAGGTCAAAGGCCCGCGCCTTGCCAGATGCAAGCGTGCGCTCCACTGGCCCCGGCCAGATCAAGGCACGCACGCCAAGGTCACGAGCATTGGCCTTGATCACGTCTTGAGCCTTGGCCTGCGACTCACAAAAGACCACTTCACTGGCCCCACGGGATTGGGCCTCGAAGCCTAGTGAGCCGCTACCGGCATACAAGTCGAGCACGCTGAGCCCTTGCAACGACCCCAAGCGTGACTCCAGCGCCGAGAAGACCGCTTCCTTGACCCGATCGGTGGTTGGCCGGGTGGCAGCTCCCGGCAGGGTCTTGAGTTTGCGGCCCCCAAGGCTGCCGGCAATGATGCGGGTCATCCCATCTCCATGAAGTCTGCGCGTTGCGAGGCTTCGAGCTTGGCAACGGCATCAGCCAAGTCGGGCAATCCAGCCAGAGTGGCGTCAGTCCTGACATAGCTTGTGGCGGCCTCTCTTGCCGCCACGATGATGTCTTCGTCGTTGAGCACCGACAGTTTCTTCAGTGACTTGGCGCCGCCACTTTGCGCCGTACCCAAGACATCACCCTCACGGCGCTGCTCAAGGTCGATGCGTGACAACGCAAACCCGTCACGAGTGCTTGCGACTGCTTCTAGGCGTTGCATCGTGGTCGTGCCCGGCTCTGCACGCGTGACCAATAGGCAGACTCCAGCGTGGCCGCCGCGACCGATCCGGCCCCGGAGTTGGTGGAGTTGGGAGACCCCGAAGCGGTCGGCATCCATGATCGCCATCACGCTGGCATTGGGTACGTCTACGCCGACCTCAATCACGGTGGTTGAGACGAGTACGTCGATCTCACCAGCAGCGAAGGCCAGCATCACGGCATCCTTCGTCTCGGCAGGAAGCCGACCATGCAAGACCTCAACACGCAGACCTTTGAGTTGGTCTTCACCTAGCTCCTCGGCCAACTCCACCACACCCCAGAGGCCATCGGTTTCGTCGTCTGTGGAGTCGATGCGGGAGCAGACCACATAGGCCTGCCGTCCCGTGGCAACTTCTTCACGAATCCGCTCCCAGACGCGGGGCAACCAGCCGGGTTGAGTCCGCAGTGGCACGACATTTGTCTGCACCTCGGCCCGCCCTGCCGGGAGTTGACTCAGGGTTGAGGTGTCGAGATCACCAAAGACGGTCATTGCGACAGTGCGCGGGATCGGCGTCGCAGTCATCACGAGCACATGAGGTGGCTTGTCTGCCTTGACCCCCAGCGCTGCGCGTTGCTCGACACCAAAACGATGCTGCTCATCGACGACCACAAGACCCAAGTCAGCAAAAGACACATGCTCCTCCAGCAATGCATGCGTGCCGATCACGATGCCAGCCTCACCACTGGCCGCATCAAGGAGGGCCTGTCTGCGAGCCTTGGCGCCCAACGACCCGGTCAGGAGAGTGAGTCGGGTGGACACCTCAGCCCCACCAAGCATCCCTGCCGCCGCGAGGTCACCCAGCATGGTGCTCATCGAACGAAGGTGTTGTTGGGCCAGCACGTCGGTGGGCGCCAACAACGCAGCCTGCCCACCCGAGTCGACCACCTGAAGCATCGCTCGAAGCGCCACGATCGTCTTGCCAGAGCCGACCTCGCCCTGCAACAGTCGATGCATCGGATGATCAAGGGACAACTCCGCGCTGATCTCCTTGCCGACTGCCCGCTGCCCATCGGTGAGTTCGAAGGGCAGTTGCGCATCAAATGTGTCGAGCAATCCGCCTCGGCAGCCGGGTCTTGGGTTGGCTGCAGTGGCCTCCACTTCGAGCCGTTTGCGCGCGAGCACCACCTGCGCGATCCAGGCTTCGTCATATTTGATGCGATCTTCGGCCTTGGTCTTTTGGGCCCAACTGTTTGGCCGGTGGATCCAGGAGTAGGCCGTGCGCAGGTCGAGCAAGCCCTCGCGTTCACGAATCTCATCGGGCAATGGGTCAGGGAAATCATCAACCAGATCCAGTGCAATCCGGATGACATCCTCAATCTGCCAAGTGGTCAAGCCGCCCACCTGCGGATAGATCGGGATCAAGTCCGGCAACTCGACGATGTCGCCTTCGGTGTTTGCTCCATAGAGCCGGCTCTCTGGGTTGGTCAACTGCCACTCGTCACGAAACCACTTCAGGCGCCCCGCAAAAAGCCCCTTCCGACCTGGGCTCATCTCCCTTGCCCGCCACGAAGCCGTGCGGGCATTGCGGTCAAAATAGGTCAATAGGAGTTGCCCGCCCTCAGCTCGTACGCGTACCTCAAGGCGATATGCCTCCCTGCCAGTACGACGGTCACGGTAGGTGAATGGCTTGCAGTTGATGATCTCGCCGACGAGGGAGAGCAGCGAGCCTTCCGTCAAGGAGCCGAGCTCGCTCAGGCCGTCTTTCTTTACGTAGGTGCGCGGATAGGTTTGCAACACATCACCAACACATGCCCAGTTGGACCCCTCGATGGTGTCGGTTGACTGCCGCTTGCTCTTGGCGCCCTTGCCGGCCAGCACGCTGGCTGGGGAATCCCAGGTGATCTCGATCATCACTCCACCGAGAACAACAATGGATAGCGCTCTTGACCACCCTCGTAGACCAAGACATCAACAGATGGGTGATTGTGCTGAACCCACGCTTCCACCTGCTTCGCGAGCTCAGAACCACCCGCACCCCAGACCAGAGTGACCATCTCGCCAGCGCTCATCAACGACTCAAGCACCTGCACACTGACGTCGTACAGGTCAGAGCCGACCACGGAGAAGTCACCATTGCTGATGCCGAGCACGTCACCTGGCGAGCATGGCCCGGCGCTGGTCATGGCCGTGTCGATGGCAACTGTGACGCCACCGTCACGGGCCCCCTTTGCCGCTGAGGTCATCGAGACCACGTCGTGCTCAAAAGGCAACGACGGGTCGTGGACAGCCAGGGCGGCAATGCCCTGCACCTGCGCACGGGTCGGGATCACCACGACGTGTTGATCGTTTTCGGCCGCTGCTGCGGCGGCCGCTTCGCACACGGCAATGACCGAGGGGTCATTGGGGAGTACGACGACCTCCTGCGCGCCGCTTGACCTCACCAGCTCGAGCACTTGGGCTGCGCTCGGACGTTGCTGGGTGGTGAAGGCCAACACATGTGCGCCGGCTTCGTCGAACAGCTCGGCCAGGCCCGGCCCTGCCGCAAGTACGACGACCCGTCGCCCTTCGCGTGGGGCGAGTCGCTCACGGGCCCGACTGACTTGCTCAGCGAAGTGGGTGACTGCAATCCGGCTGGGACGCCCTGCCTGGATGCCTGCCTCGATGGCGGCACCAACATCATTGACGTGCACGTGCACATTCCACAGCCCATCGCCACCCACGACCACCAATGAGTCACCCAACTCTTGGAGTCGGGATCTGAGCTCCAAGATGTCGTGATCTTCAGCCTCAAGGAGATACATCACCTCATAGGCCGGACCGTCCTCGGTCAGGTCGCCTGTGGGGAGCTCAATCTGCCGGCGCCGGGCCCGCCTTCGGGTGAACTCTGGCCGTCGACCGGTCAGCGCCTGCTCCGCAGCATCAAGTACGACGCACAGCCCCTCGCCCCCGGCGTCCACGACGCCAGCACGACGCAAGATCTCCATTTGGTCAGGGGTGTGCGCGAGGGCCACCCGCGCCGCATCGGTGGCCGCGCTGATCACTTGTGCTAGGTGGTTTTCGGGATTGGCTGCGGCTTCGGTAGCCGCCTGCGCAGCGGCTCTGGCCACGCTCAAGATGGTGCCTTCGACAGGAGTGCCAACTGCAGCGAAGGCAGCGTCAGAGGCTTCTTGCATGCCTTGGGCGAATATCTGCGCGGAACGGTCGTCGGGTCGGGCCTGGCCAATCCTCCGGAAGAGTGCCCCGATCAGTTGGCTCAGGATCACCCCGCTGTTGCCTTTGGCTCCCAGGAGTGCGCCACGGGCATAGGCGCTCAGCCCGACTCGGAGATCTCCTGGCGAGTCTTTGAGAGCATCACGCATCGCATCGCGTGCTGCCTCAACGGTGAGATACATGTTGGTTCCGGTGTCTCCGTCGGGCACTGGAAAGACATTGAGGTCATCGATCTCGGCCCGGTGTTGAGCCAGGGCAGTGACCGCCAGGTCGGCAAACTCGATGAAGTGCTCCAGGTCGAAGGTGGCCAGCACAGCTTCAGGGGAGGGACCTGTGGGCGGAGTGAGTTCGCTCATCTGCCAACAACTCCTCTTCCCAGGCTGGGTCCTCGACCCACAGCGGTCTGCTGCAACCGTAGTGGTCTCTACCGATAATTTGGACCAGCACAACCACGATTCGCCGAATGAGCGCCGGTCAGTTATCCTTTTGAGGTTGCCCATACGACCCAGTCGTTGGGCCCACCAATCTTCAGCAACTCGATTCTAGGAGTCACTCGTGGCCGCCGTCTGCGACATCTGCGCCAAGAAGCCCGGTTTCGGCAACAACCGTCCCTGGTCACGCAAGATCACCAAGCGCCGTTTCAATCCCAACATCCAGCGGGTTCGCGCCACCGTCAATGGCACCCCCAAGCGACTCAATGTCTGCACCGGATGCCTTAAGGCTGGCAAGGTCACTCGCTGACCAGCGCTGATCACGCCCGCGTGACTCCAGCACCCTGATTCGCCTACCCACGTGTCGCCGAGTTGTGGCGATCTAGAAGTGGCGATGTCCACCGGTGCCCTCGTAGGCGACTTCGTCGACCCGTACTTCGGGATGCTCTCCAGCCATTTCAACGACTGAGCCGATCACAGTGAACCCCTCCGGGCGGGCTGCCTGCGCCGGGAAGGTCGCCAGCAAGCAGTAGTCATCGCCTCCACTCAAGATGAAGTCGATGGGATCACTCCCGATCGCTGCGCTGACCGCCTGCATCGGCTCGGCGACCGCTAAATTATCGGTCTGGATTTCAAGGTCGACTCCCGATGATTTCGCGATATGTCGCGCATCTGCGACCAGCCCATCAGAAACATCCAACATTGCTGTGGCTCCCGCTTGGGCTGCTGCAGGTCCAGCCCAATAGGGCACCTGTGGGCATTGGTATGCCTCCACCAGAGCACGTGGAGAGTTGAAGCCACGTTGCAGCACGGCCAAACCCGCGGCGGCCCAGCCTTGGCGACCAGCCAGGGCCAGCACGTCGCCAGGTTGCGCGCCGTTACGCCGTACGGGCGCCTGGTCACAGGTGCCAAGCACCGAAATCGCGATGATGACTTCGTCGGAGCGAGTGACATCTCCCCCGACCACACTCGCGCCCACCAAGGCGGCTTCCTCGGCAATACCTGAAGCCAACTCCAAGATCCATTTGGTTTCACTCTCGGGTGGCATCCCCAATGACACCGTCAATGAGTGGGCTCGTCCGCCCATGGCATTGATATCTGACAAATTGGCCGCAGTCGCCTTGCGACCGATCGACCTAGCTGGCGCCCACTCGGTCTTGAAATGACGCCCCTGCACCGACATGTCTGCAGCTACTACCACGTGTCCACGTGGGGTTCTGACCAGGGCAGCATCATCTCCTGGCCCAAGGAAGACATGCTCACCTTGAGGGAAGATCTGCGAGAGCAGATCGATGAGCTCGAACTCGCCTAGCTCGGCCAACGTGGATGCGATCATCTCTTGCCTTCCAAATGGTGTTCCGCACAAACGGTCAGGTCGGGTAGGTTGGACAGCGTATTCAACCAACAAGGCAGGGGAATGCTCATGGTCATTCAGGCCTATATCTTGATCCAGACTGAAGTCGGCAAGGCTGCCAACGTAGCCAGCAAGATCGTCGACATCGATGGTGTGATCAATGCCGAAGATGTCACCGGCCCCTATGACGTGATCGTGCGGGCCGAGGCCCGCAATGTCGACGAGTTGGGCAAGCTGGTCGTGGCGCAGATCCAGACCATTGAAGGGATCACTCGCACCCTCACATGCCCCGTCGTACATATCTGATCCTGCCCGTTGTGGCACTCGTCTCTGCCTGCGGCAGTGTCGAGGTCAAGGCCACCTCACCGACCGGTGAGCAGCTTCGCGAATGCAAGGCGATCATCAAGGCCCTACCCAAGAAACTCGGCGGCAAGTCACGGGTCAGCGTCTCTGGCTCGCCCTATGCCCTGGCTTGGGGCGACCCTCCCGTCGTACTCCGCTGCGGTGTAGGGCGACCCAGCAACTTCGATGAGGCCCTAGGGTGTCAGTCGGCAAACGGGATGTTGTGGTTTGTGCCGTCCAGCGCCATCGACGACCAAGACTCCGATGTGGTGATGACCAGCATGGGTCGCAGCACGAATGTCGAGGTCACCGTGCCAGGGCAAGACCGCCCACCAGTCGATGAGATGGTCGCTGTCGGCGATGTCTTGGAGCAGACGACAACCAAAGTCGGCGACTGCGCCTAGAGCTCAACGCAAGCCCGTGGGGCGAGACATTGCCAGGCCGATCAGGTGGTCGAGCAAGCTCGGATAGTCAAGACCCGATGCTGCCCACATTTGCGGAAACATCGATGTAGTCGTGAAGCCGGGCATGGTCTCGACCTCATTGAGTACGACGCGTCCGCTCGGCAAGATGAAGAAGTCGACCCGGGCCAAGCCCTCGACATCTAAGGCCACAAAGGCTTTGACAGCGAGATCCTTGACCTGCTCCACGATGTCGTCGGGTAGATCTGCTGGCACATCGAGATCGGTGTGCTGCTCGGGGAGATATTTGGCCTCGAAGTCGTAGAAGGCATGCTCACCTCCGACCTTGATCTCCGCAATCTCACTGGTCAGCGGCCGACCCCCACTGGGATTGCCGATCACACCGATCTCGACCTCCCTGGGGCGATCGGCTGCAGCTTCGATCAGGACCTTCGGGTCAAGTCCACGAGCATGCTCGACAGCAGCGTCGATGGCCTCCCCAGCGGCCACTCGGGTAATGCCGAAACTGGAGCCGGCTCGGGCGGGTTTCACGAAGACCGCACCACCCAGGCCTCGCACGGCTTCCCTGATCGCCTCCGGGTCGGTCTGCCACTGATGAGGGCGGGCCAAGACCCACGGCTGCACTGGCAGCCCGTTGGCGACGAAGAGTTGCTTCATGAAGTGCTTGTCTGTGCCGACTGCACTAGAGAGCACTCCGGCCCCGACATAGCGCACTCCAGACAACTCGAGCAGACCCTGCAAGGTGCCGTCTTGCCCCCACGGTCCGTGCAAGACAGGGAAGACGACATCGATCTGCCCCCAAGACTTAGCGGGCTGCGAAGTATCAGTCGAGATCAGCTCTGCATTGCGTGTGAGCGCCACTGGGGTGCCTGCACCAACCTCCGGCAAGTTTCCGTCTGAGCCGATGGAGAAGTCAGCTGCATCTGGCTGGATCACCCAATGACCTTGCTTGCTGATCCCGATCGGGATCACTTCATAGCGTTGCGGGTCAAGCGCCCTGATCACATTGCTGGCCGACACACACGAAATCGAGTGCTCTTCAGAACGCCCCCCGAATACGACGGCAACCTTGGTCTTGCGGGCTGTTTGCGACACACGTCAGACCCTATCTGGCGCCTCCGGCACAATGAAGGCCATGCACCCCTCGACCCAAGCAGTCCATCTCGGCCGCCCACCCCACCAGCCCGATCAGCCACTGAACGAACCGATCACAATGGCTTCAGTCTTCCAAGGTGGCGGCGACCGCGAGTACGGACGATTCTCCAACCCCACCTGGACCGCCTTTGAAGAGGCCCTGGGCACCTTGGAGGGCGGCAAATGCCTGGCCTTCGCATCTGGCATGGCCGCAGTGGTCAATGTGCTCGATCTGGTCGGGCTGGGCGCCAAGGTGGTAGCACCTCGCCACTGCTACAACGGCACCTTGGCTCACCTGGCCGATCTCGAACTCCGCGGTCGAGTGCAGACCACACTCGTCGACATCACCGACACAGACAGCGTGGTGGCGGCTTGCGACGATGCAGCCCTGGTCTGGTTGGAGAGCCCGACCAATCCGGCCCTCGAGGTGGCCGATCTTGACACCATCATCAAGGCCGCGCACGACGCTGGGGCTCATGTGGTCGTCGACAACACCTTCGCCACTCCCCTGCGTCAAAAGCCCTTGGAGTTAGGCGCCGATGTCGTCGTACATTCCGCGACGAAGTACATCGCTGGCCACTCCGATGTGCTCATGGGCGCTGTGGTCACCGCCAACGATGAGATCCACGGCGTACTCAAGGGCCGTCGTGACCTGCAGGGGTCGACGCCTGGCCCCTTCGAGACTTGGTTGGCGCTGCGGGGCCTACGCACACTGCCAGTGCGCCTGGACCGGGCCGAGAGCAATGCCCGCGAGTTGGCCAAGCGTCTGCGCGAAGACCCTCGGGTCGACGAAGTGCGCTATCCGGGTTTCGGAGCCATCGTGGCTTTGGTCATGCCCACGGCCGCCAAGGCCGACTTGGTGCAAAACAACACGAAGCTCTGGATCTATGCAACCTCGCTGGGAGGCGTCGAGTCGACACTGGAGCGCAGGCGCCGTTGGCAGATAGAGACCGCGAGCATTCCTGAGGGGCTGGTGCGCCTGTCGGTCGGCATCGAAGATGTCGAAGACCTCTGGGCAGACCTTGATCAAGCCTTGGCGCAGACCCTGTCGTGACTCTCAGCCAAGCTCGTGCTTTGTGTCACGCTCAATGAAGGCATTCATCATGTCGCGCGCCGTGATCTCACCACGCACCACCGCGTCGACATGCACCGCAATCGGCGCATCGACTCCGTTGGCCTCGGCCAGTTGCCTGATCGATCCGGCAGACTTCACGCCCTCCGCCACCTGACGAGTCGAGGCGATCACTTCGTCGGTGGTCATCCCTTGGCCTAGCTTTTCACCGAAGGTGCGATTTCGTGACAGGGGCGAAGAGCAGGTCGCCACCAGGTCGCCCAGCCCCGCTAGGCCCATCAGGGTCATCGGGTCGGCTCCGAGCTTGAGCGCCAAGCGCGCTGTCTCAGCCAATCCACGAGTGATCACCGATGCTGTGGTGTTGTCACCGAAGCCCAGGCCGACCGCCATGCCCACGCACAGGGCGACGACATTCTTGTAGGCCCCTCCGAGCTCACAACCGATCACATCAGCGCTCCAATATGGCCTGAAAGCTCGGGTGTGACAGACCTCTTGCAGGCTTTGGGCCACATCCGAATCGGCGCAGGCGACCACGCTTGCTGCTGGCTCCCGCGCAGCAATCTCCTTGGCAAGGTTGGGACCACTGACCACGGCGATCCGATCCGGTCCGGCCCCTGTCACCTCAGCAATGACTTCGCTCATCCGCTTGGTCGTGCCAAGCTCGACGCCCTTCATCAATGAGACAAAGACCGCGTTGTCAGGAAGCAGGGGCGACCACTGCGTCAGGTTTTCGCGCAATGTCTGCGATGGCACCGCGAGTACGACGTATTCAGCTCCCGCAGCTGCTTCCTGAGGGTCGTGGGTAGCAGTAATGGCTTGCGGGAGATCGATGCCCGGCAAGTAGTCGGTGTTTTGGTGGGTCTCATTGATCGTGTCGCAGACACCTTGGCGCCGAGCCCACATAGTGACCTCATTGCCGGCGTCGGCTAGCACGAGGCTAAATGCCGTGCCCCAAGAACCTGAGCCAAACACTGCAACCTTGCTCATGAAGAACTCTCCTGCCCTGAGTCGGGACGCCCGATCTCGCCAATGCCAGCTTCCTTGGGATCGAATCGTAGTGGTGGCGCCTTGGCATTGCGCGCTTCTTCTACGAGAGAGGTAATCGCAGCCATGATTCGATCTGTTGCCGTGCGCAAGACTTCTGCGTCTATGTCTTGCCCGATCAAGTCATCAAGATCTACTGGTTCCCCCACGATGAAGGTGGTGGTGCGCGGCGGGATCACGTGGAAATCTTTGGTGTAGGGGGGAAGTACCTCTTGTGCACCCCACTGACCGATCGGAATTACCGGACACCCAGTAGTGAGAGCCAGGTGAGCCGCCCCTGTCTTGCCGCGCATTGGCCAGCCATCTGGGTCCTTGGTGATTGACCCCTCCGGATAGACCATCACCATCTCGCCCGATTGCAGAGCTTTGACAGCGGCGGTGTAGGCCTGTGCTGCGCCGTCGCTGAGACGATGGACCGGGATCTGCTTGGCATTGCGCAGCATGTGCTTCAAGACTGGCAACTCAAACAAGGTGTCTTTGCCCAAGAATCTGGGCACCCGCCCATGGTCATGGAGCATGTGCCCCAAGGCCAATGGGTCGAAATGGGAAATGTGATTGGCAACGATGATGCAACCACCCGAGGCTGGGATCCGCTCACCGTGGATCCACTCACGTCGGGTGCAGGTCAACAACACGGGTTTGATGATGGCCACAGCCAAAGACCAAGCCCATCCAGGTCGCTCCTGTTGGCGCCGAACCTTCGACATCACCCCTCCAAACCAAGCTTGGTAGCCTCCCGGTGCCGTCTCCGAGAGCGCTTACTGACACTATCGTCCGCAACGATCAGGAGGTAGCAAGAATGCCACACCGGTACGTCGTACTGGTCCCGATCAAGACTTCCCCTCAGGCCAAGAGTCGCTTGGCTGCGGGCAGCTTTGGCCCCGCTGCGATGCAGGCCTTCGCAAGAGACGCGATTGCCTCAGCGAAACGCAGCCCATGGGTCGATGAAGTCGTGATCGTTTCGCAAGACAAACTCGACCTCGGCCAGGGCGCTTGGCTACCAGACTCCGGCGGCGGCCTCAACACCGCGCTGATCCAGGCACAAAAACGGCTCATGATCACTCATCCAGATCACGGCTTCTTGGCCATGCTCGGAGATCTCCCCTGCTTGCTGACCGCCGAGCTCGATGCTGCCCTTGTCTTCGGTCAAGACCATGCTCGTTGGTTTGTGGCCGACCACCACCAAAGCGGTACGACGATGCTTGGCGCCGCACCTGGCGTTGGTCTCGGCCCAATCTTTGGGCCCAACTCCGCAACAGCACATCTGGCTTCTGGAGCAGTGCCATGCAATCTCACGATCAACTCAGCACGACTCGACATCGACACCCCTGATGACCTCCGAGCCGCCCAGGCCTTAGGCGTTGGAGCCCACACCGCAAGAGCTCTTGAGCCTGACAAAGCATTAGGGGCCGGTGACTCTCGTCAACCGGCCCCCAATGAGATGGGAACTGCCTAGGCCTTCTTGGCTGGAGCCTTCTTGGCTGGAGCCTTCTTGTCCGGAGCCTTCTTAGCTGGAGCCTTCTTAGCTGGAGCCTTCTTAGCTGGAGCCTTCTTAGCTGGAGCCTTCTTAGCCGGAGCCTTCTTAGCCGGAGCCTTCTTAGCCGGAGCCTTCTTAGCCGGAGCCTTCTTAGCCGGAGCCTTCTTGGCCGGAGCCGATGCCTTCGCAGGAGCAGCCTTCTTGGCAGGAGCAGGCTTTGCGCCACCAACGAGAGTCAGCTTGCCAAGCTTCTTCTCACCGGAGACAAACTTCTTGAGCTCGGCACCAGCAGTGAACTTCGGCACGGCCTTCTTCTTGGCCTTCATCTTGTCGCCCGTGGCTGGGTTGCGCACCCAACGGGCTTCGCGGATCTTCTTCTCCCACGAGCCAAACCCGGTGATGGCCACCTTTTCACCCTTGACCACTTCACGGGTGATGGTGTCGATCACTGCGTCCAGTGCATGAGCAGCAGCCTTGCGGTTGCCCTCGAATCGCGCGGCAAGAGTGTCGATGAATTGATTCTTGTTCACTAGCTTCCCTTTCGTGAACAGATCGGGCGCCTTGCCCGACTTTTGTCAATCACGCTAAGGAAAAGTGGCGCATTGCACAATTCAATCCAAGCGTGTCGCAACCACCAATTGCTGCGGCACCAACTTGGAAAACCCGTTATTTGTTGCGGTTCTTGGCTCGCTCATATCGCGAATCCTCAACCAGAGATGAGGATTCGCGATATTCATAACCGTTATTGGGTCACTGGCTTGTACGCCGGGCGCTTGGCCTCGAAGGCATCAATATCTGCCTCATGAGACAGCGTGATCCCGATGTCATCAAGACCGTTGAGCAAACGCCAACGGGTGTAGTCGTCAATCACAAAGGTCGCGTCGATGGCATCATCACCCTGGCCTGCCTTGATTGAGCGGCTCTCCAGATCGACACTCACCTCGGCACCAGGGTTGGCTTCAAGATATGCCCAAAGCCCTTCCACAACGGCTTCATCAACCTGCGCAGACAAGAGACCAGCCTTGCCAGAGTTACCGCGGAAGATGTCTGCAAATCGAGAGGAAATGACCACCTTGAAGCCATAATTCTGCAAGGCCCAAACTGCGTGTTCGCGCGATGAGCCAGTGCCGAAGTCGGGTCCGGCAACCAAGACCGACGCCTCGGCGTACTCGGGGCGATTCATGATGAACTCGCGGTCATTGCGCCAAGCCGCGAAGAGTCCGTCTTCAAAGCCCGTACGGGTGACTCGCTTCAAGTAGACGGCTGGGATGATCTGGTCGGTGTCGACATTGCTGCGCTTGAGCGGCATGGCCACACCGGTGTGATTGGTGAACTTATCCATGTTGGTTTCTCCTGCCTACGCCGGTGATCAGAGGTCTGCCGGGCTGCTGAGGGTGCCGCGTACGGCGGTCGCAGCCGCAACGGGGATGGAGACCAGATGCGTGCGCCCACCTTTGCCCTGGCGTCCTTCGAAGTTGCGATTTGAGGTGGAAGCGCTGCGCTCGCCCGGAGCCAACTGGTCTGGATTCATGCCCAAACACATCGAGCAGCCAGCACCGCGCCACTCAGCTCCGGCAGCGATGAAGATCTGGTCGAGGCCCTCAGCCTCTGCCTGCAAACGCACCCGTACCGAGCCAGGTACCACGAGGAGTCTGGTCTGGTCAGCGACCTTGTGCCCCTTGATCACTTCAGCGGCCAAGCGAAGGTCTTCGATCCGACCATTTGTGCACGAGCCCACAAACACGGTGTCGACCTTGATCTCGCGCATCGGCGTACCTGCCTGAAGACCCATGTATTCAAGTGCCTTCTCACATGCAATCTGATCCACAGGGTCAGAGAAATCAGCTGGCGAAGGCACATTGCCACCCAACTGCACGCCCTGACCGGGATTGGTGCCCCAGGTGACGAAGGGAGTCATGGTCGAGGCATCGAGCACGATCTCCTTGTCGAAGGTGGCATCGGCGTCGGTGACCAGGGTCTTCCAGTAGGCCACCGCTGCATCCCAGTCGGCTCCCTTAGGTGCCTCAGGCTTGCCTTCGATGTAGTCAAAGGTGGTTTGGTCGGGCGCGATCAAACCGGCCTTGGCACCCCACTCGATGCTCATGTTGCAGACCGTCATCCGGCCTTCCATCGACAACTCTTCAATGGCTTGGCCGCGATATTCGACGATATAACCTTGGCCACCGCCAGTACCGGTGTGGGTGATCAAGGTGAGCACGAGATCCTTGGCGGTGACTCCCTCGGGCAGGCTGCCATTCACGGTGACTGCCATGGTCTTCGGCTTCTGCTGAGGCAGGGTCTGAGTGGCCAGCACATGCTCAACTTCTGAGGTGCCGATGCCAAAGGCGATCGCGCCGAAGGCGCCGTGAGTGGAGGTGTGGCTGTCGCCGCACACGATGGTCATGCCCGGCTGGGTCAGCCCCAGTTGTGGGCCAACCACATGCACTATCCCTTGCTCGACATCTCCCAGCGGGTGCAAACGTACGCCGAAATCAGCGGCATTCTTGCGCAAGGTGTCGACCTGGGTGCGGCTCACCGGATCGGCAATCGGCTTGTCCCAGTCGAGTGTGGGCACATTGTGGTCTTCGGTGGCCAAGGTGAGGTCTGGGCGACGCACCTTGCGCTGACTCATCCGCAAGCCATCAAAGGCCTGTGGCGAGGTGACTTCGTGGATCAGGTGGAGATCGATGTAGAGGAGATCAGGCTCTCCTTCGGTACTACGTACGACATGCTCGTCCCACACCTTCTCAGCCAGGGTCTTACCCATTGCTTCACCCTTTCGTCAGTCGGTTATCAAAGCTTAGACTTGCATCCCACGGATTGAGACGGCAATATTGCTATATGGACAACTCTAGCGGTGTGGGCGTCCTGGACAAAGCCGCCCTCGTACTCTCGGCCCTCGAGGCAGGCCCTGCGACTTTGGCGGGACTTGTCGCCGGCACGGGATTGGCTCGACCAACTGCGCACCGTTTGGCAGTCGCCCTGGAGCATCACCGTTTGGTGGCTCGAGACATGCAGGGCCGTTTCGTGCTCGGGCCTCGGCTCAACGAGTTGGCATCCGCGGCAGGTGAAGACCGTCTCCTAGCTGCAGCAGGCCCAGTGCTGGCCCGACTCCGTGATATCACCGGAGAGTCGGCGCAGTTGTGGCGGCGACAAGGAGATGAGCGGGTTTGCGTCGCGGCCGCGGAGCGCCCAAGTGGGTTGCGTGACACGATCCCGGTGGGCTCCCAAGTCACGATGAGTGCCGGGTCGGCAGCACAGATCTTGTTGGCCTGGGAAGATCCAGAGCGGATGCATCGCGGCCTGAACAATGCCGCCTTCACTGCGGCGGCACTCGCTGGCATTCGCCGGCGCGGCTGGGCCCAATCGATCGCCGAGCGTGAGCAAGGAGTCGCCTCGGTCTCCGCTCCCGTGCGCTCCCCCAGCGGCAAGATCATCGCCGCTGTGTCCGTCTCTGGACCGCTGGAGAGGCTGACCCGCCAACCCGGTCGGATGCACGCGCCCGCCGTACTTGCTGCGGCCGACCGCCTCTCTGAGTCACTGCGCCGGTCGGCGCAATAAGGGGCAGCGCCGGTCGGCGCAATAAGGATAGGTGACCTTACAGTCAGTGCAGCTGCGCCTGGCTCTAGCATGTGCCCATGCCCAAGTCGCCGCCACGCAGCAAGGATGAGAAGTTTGAGGAACAGCCTTGGAGGCAGGGATATCCCTACACCGAGAAGCTCAAACGTGGCGAATACGAATGGACCAAACGCGAGCTCCAGATTGAGTTGTTGAAGCTTCAAAAGTGGATACAAGACACTGGGCAGAAGGTGGCGATCATCTTTGAGGGTCGCGACGCGGCCGGCAAGGGTGGTGCGATCAAGCGCTTCACCGAGCATCTCAACCCCCGAGGCGCCCGGGTGGTGGCATTGCCGATCCCGACTGAGCGCGAGAAGACGCAATGGTATTTCCAGCGCTATGTCACCCACCTCCCTGCCGCTGGAGAGATCGTGCTGTGGGATCGGTCTTGGTATAACCGCGCTGGTGTCGAGCGAGTGATGGGCTTTTGCACGGTCGATCAATATCTGGAGTTCATGAAGTCTTGCCCTGAGTTTGAGCGCATGCTCGTCGACTCGGGCACTCACCTGATCAAGTTGTGGTTTTCGGTCAGCCCTGCTGAGCAGGCCGCTCGTTTCAAGGCTCGCAAGCTTGACCCCGTCAAGCAGTGGAAGCTCTCACCAACAGACAAGGCCAGCTTCGACAAGTGGGATGCCTACACCGAGGCGAAGGAGGCGATGTTTTTCTACACCGACACTCGCCATGCGCCCTGGACCGTGATCAAGTCAAATGACAAGAAGCGGGCTCGCATCGAGGCGATGCGCGTCGTACTCGCTCAATTTGACTATCCGGGCAAGAACCACCAGATCGTGGGTCAACCCGACCGCAAGATCGTCGGCAAGGCCAAGCGCTTGCGCGAAGAGGGCGAAGGCGTCGGGGGCACCTTCCCGAAGCTGTGAGCTCCCAAAAAACTGTGAGCCAAGTTGGCGTTGTCTTTTGACCTTAGAAGAGCGCTTGTTCTTCAAGCTCCAAAAGGATTTGCTTGCGCTCAACCCCACCTGCATAGCCAGTCAGCGAGCCATCCGCACCGATCACCCGGTGGCATGGGATCACTACTGGGATCGGATTGCGGCCATTGGCCAAACCCACAGCACGCGAAGCGGCCTGAGTCATGCCTAGCCGCTTAGCCAGTTGGCCATATGAGCAGGTCTCGCCAAAATCGATCTGCTGGAGTTGCGCCCACACCTTTTGTTGAAAATCGGTGCCCTTGGGCTGCAAGGGCAGGTCGAAGACCCGGCGCTGCTTGGCGAAGTACTCCGCCAACTGCGACGCGGCTGCAGCCAGTACCGGCTGCTCATCAGACCGCTCCCCGATTGGCTCACCGATGGGTGAGCCTTTGAATGGGCTGAACTCGATAGCTCTGATTGCTTGCCCGTCAGGAGTGGTGACGACGCGCAGGTCACCGATTGGTGACGGGATGACGGTCCACATGGCAGTCCTTGGTTTAGTGCTCGTGAGTGATGCCCTCAAACATTAGCGATTGAATCGCTGCGGCAAGGCGGCGCTGGTGCTGGGCTTCTGGTTGCTGTACGGCGGAGAGCATGGTGGCCACAATCATGCCGATGATCGCATGCGAGGTCGCTTCGACGTCTAGGCCCTCACGTAGATAACCGGTCTCGACCCCATGGGCGAGATATCGCTCAGTCAGCCGACGAGCCAAGTCATAGAAGCCAAGGATCTTCGCACTCATCTGCGGATCTATGCCTGGCGCTTCCAAAACCATTCTGGGCAGTCGAGGGTCATCGGTCAGGATCCGGGCCAGGGCATCACCGATGCGCTCCACCTGAGCTCGATAGTCCGCGATGGTGTCGGGCACTTCGGGGGCATTGTCTGCGCTGAGCGCGGCGATGATCTTCGCGATCACCTCATCAACGACATGCTCGACGATGTCGCGTTTGTTGGCGAAATAGCGATAGAAGGTGCCGTGCCCGATGCCCAGACGAGTCGCAATGTCTGCGATGCCGGTCGCGTGATAGCCCTGTGCTGCGAAGCACTCAAAGGCTGAGTCGATGATGCCTTGGCGAAGCTCCTGCTTGCGACGCTCGGCCAGGGTCGGGGCTGCGGACATGGTCCACATCATATTGTCGGGACTGCTCAAATGACATAGCGTTCCATCAGCGACATCTGATTCCGCAAGGAGCGGCATGCGCAGAGGACTCGTACTTGGTTGCGGCGGACCGGTCGGCTTCGCCTGGAGCGCAGTTGCCCTTGATGAGTTGGAGCGGGCCCTGGGTTGGGTGGGGCAAGCGATTGCAGCGTCTTGGGTAATCCCCGGCTGGTTTCCCCCAGTGCAGATTGGAGCACGCACTCTCACTGACGGCGGTGCTCCCGCCCGGGGCCTTGCCCACGCGGAGCGACTCTTGCGCAGGCCGATGACCAAGCGGGTCGATCGCGAGCAAGGCCTACTCGAAGACCATGGCATCAAGGTGGTCAGGATCGAGCCTGGTGTCGAGGAGTTGCAGGCGATGGGCCCAAACTTCATGGACACCAGGGCTCGAAGCGACACCTTGCTCGCTGCCCGACAACAGCTACCCGCCAGGATTCAAACTCAACTGGAGACTAAGCCGTGAGCAGCTATCCGAAGATCAATCCAGCCGACGCAACCGTCCTCATCACCGGCTCGACCCAAGGCATCGGACTAGCCACAGCGAAAGCATTCGCAAACCTCGGAGCCAGGGTGGCTATTGGGGATTTGAATGAAGACTTGGCAAAAACTGAGGCCCAGGCACTAGACGCATTGGGCGGCTACCTAGATGTCACCGATGCTGAGTCATTCGCCAACTTCGCCAAGGCGACTCAAGACAACTTCGGCCCGATCGACATCTTGGTCAACAACGCCGGGGTAATGCCAAATGGCGCCTTCCTTGATCTGGATCCACAAGTGGACCAGATGACGATCGATGTCAATGTCTTCGGAGTGGTCAATGGCATGCGCACGGTGCTGCCCCAGATGATCAACCGCGGCCGTGGCCATATCGTCAATATCGCCTCACTCGCCGGCAAGTTTCCGGTCAAGGGCCTGGCCATCTACAACGCATCGAAGTTCGCCGTAGTCGGGCTGAGCGCAGCGACCAGGCTTGAGTACGCCGCAGCGGGCGTCTCGATCAGCGCCGTACTCCCCTCAGCTGTTGACACCGATCTGGCCAGTGGCCTCGACATGCGACCAATCCCCAAGGTGACCCCCTCAGCCATCGCCGAGGCGGTGGTGGCTTCGGTGGGCAATCGGCGCGCGGAGATCGCCGTACCCAGCTATGTCGGGGGCCTGGCCACTGCCGCCGGCCTCACCCCAGAGCCGATGTTGAACCTGATCCGCAAGGCGATCCGCGACGATCGTGCTTTGAGCCAAGACGCGCCTGAGCGGCACGCTTATCGGAGTCGGATCAACGACCAAGCCGCCAACTCCTCCACCGCACAGAAGCGAGTCAAGTGATGCCCAAAGCCCACAAAATCCACGATGCAATCATCATCGGCGCTGGTTTCGGCGGGATGGGCGCGGCGATCCAGCTTCGACGCAGTGGTTATGACGATCTGGTCATCATCGATCGAGAAAATGACCTCGGCGGCACCTGGCATGTCAACCACTACCCCGGCTTGGCCGTAGACATCCCCTCGTCGACCTATTCATATTCATTTGAGCCAAATCCAGATTGGAGCAGGCTCTTCGCCCCCGGCGCGGAGTTGAAGAAGTACGCCGAGCACGTCGCCGACAAATACGATCTGCGCCGCCACATGCGCTTTGGTGAAGCCGTCAAACGAGCCGTGTGGCAGGAGTCTGATCAGTGCTGGGAGGTCACCACGCAATCTGGCCAGACCGTGCGTGGCGCGTTCATCCTCACCGCGACTGGTTTCTTGTCGCAACCGAAACTCCCAGACATCCCCGGCATCGACACTTTTGCTGGCAAGGTGATCCACACGGCCGACTGGGATCACGACTATGACCTGGCCGGCAAACGGGCCGCGGTGATCGGCACCGGGGCCACGGCAGTTCAGTTGATCCCCACGATTGCCGACCAGCTCGCTGAGCTCACCGTCTACCAACGCACCGCGATCTGGGTCAGCCCCAAGGCCGACTTCGCTGTGCCCGGCGCCGCCCGCTCGTTGTTTGCCAAGCTACCGCTGAGTCAGCGACTGGTGCGCTTCACCGGGAGCGCCGTCCTCGAGGTGATGATGGTGGCTGGGGTGCTGCACTATCGCAAGGTGCCGGCAGCCAACTTGATGGGGGCAAATCTTTGTCGGGCCCATTTGAAGAATCAGATCAAAGATCCGACGCTTCGCCGAAAGCTCACCCCCAACTATTCATTTGGGTGCAAACGCCCGACCTTCTCCAATGACTACTACCCCACCTTCACCAAAGATCACGTACATCTGGAGACAGACCCGATCACGCGCATTGACGAGACCGGCATCGTCACAGAGTCTGGGCATCGCACCGAGATCGACACCTTGATCCTGGCCACCGGGTTTGACCTGTGGGAGACGAACTTCCCGGCCTTTGAGGTGATCGGCAAGCAAGGTCGCAGTCTCGGAGAGTTCTGGCGCAACAATCGATTCCAGGCCTACGAAGGCATCACCGTGCCCGGCTTCCCCAACCTGCTCTCGCTCAACAGCCCCTATTCCTACAGCGGCCTGTCGTACTTCACCACCATCGAGTCACAGATGAAGCACATGGGTCGATTGTTGGGCGAAGTACGCCGCCGCAAGGCCAAGACTTTCGAGGTCACCGATCAAGCCAACAGTGATTTCCTCGACCGAATGACCGCCAAGGTGGGTGACAGCATCTTTGCGTTGGGTGATTGCAGCAGCGCCAACAGCTACTACTTCAACCAGCACGGCGAGGCCACCTTGTTGCGCCCAACCACAACCTTGAATGCCTTCCGTGAAGCAGGGTCCTTTGACCTTGATGACTACCGCTATGCCTGAGCAAGTCCGGTGGCCGTGGCAAGATGAAAAGAACCATTCATCTCACGAAGGGAAGCGTCCATGGAACTCGTACCCGGCAACTCACTGATCACTGCCTCTCCTCAAGAGGGCCGAGAGCTTGCCATCGCGATCGCGCGCAAGACCATCGGTGCGATCCAACCCGATGCAGAGGTCCGCAAGTCGCTGCGCCCGGACTACGCAGAGGACGCTGACTCGCTGACGGCTGCAGGACACGTGGTCGCGATCGAGTTCGCCACCATCGCAGCAGCCAACAACTACTGGCGCTGAGCAGCATCACCGCGCCTTCAGCGCAGATTCAGCTGGCAACTGCCAAACTGAGCCGGTGAAGGTGCTCATTGTTGACGACGAAGTCAAACTGACTCGTTCGTTGAGCCTCGGGCTGCAAGCAGAGGGCTTCAGCGTAGACGTAGCCAACGACGGCACCGATGGCCTGTGGATGGCCAAGGAGCACAAATACGACGCGATCGTGCTCGACCTGATGTTGCCCGGCATCAATGGCTTCAAGATCTGCGAGACACTGCGCAAAGCAGGCGACTGGACTCCGATCTTGATGCTCACCGCCAAGGATGGCGAATGGGATCAGATCGAGGGCCTGGAGACCGGCGCAGATGACTATCTCACCAAGCCGGTCTCCTTCCCGCTGCTCGTGGCCAGGCTGCAGGCCATCACCAGGCGCGGGTCGGTGGTCAAACCAGCCGACTTGCAGATCGACACCTTGCGGATCAATCCAGCAGCCCGCCGGGTTTGGCGCAACGAGCAGCAGATCTCGCTGACCGCGCGCGAGTTCGCTCTGCTTCACCACCTGGCCAGACATGTTGACGAAGTGCTCTCGAAACAACAGATCTTGGAGTCCGTCTGGGACATGAACTTCGATGGTGATCCCAATATCGTCGAGGTCTACATCAGACACCTGCGCAACAAGATCGATCGACCATTCGGCCTGGAGTCGATCCAGACCGTGCGTGGGGCCGGCTACCGACTCAGTGGAGCTCCCGTTGACCGCGTCACCTAGCCCGACCCGGTGGGGTCGCCTCTCGATCAGGTGGGGTCGCCTCTCGATCAGGTGGGGTCGCCTCTCGATCAGGTGGGGTCGCCTCTCGATCAGGTGGCGTACGACGCTCGTCGCCACGGGTGTCGTGACACTGGCCTTGGTGGTCGGATCGGCGATCCTGGCCTGGTTGATGGCACAATCACTGACTGAGGGCTTGGAGACCACAGCCGAACAACAGATCGCAGTGTTGTCCAGCAATCTCCCGCCTGAG
>JACJWW010000006.1 GCA_020636935.1 Nocardioidaceae bacterium | reverse complement strand
CATTCATGCCAGTCTGAGTTGGCTTGATCACCAAGGTGCTACCAGACCGCGATGCGTGCACAGCGAGGGCTGCGCTGGCGATGGTCTTCCCGACACCAGTGTCGGTGCCGGTCACGATCGTGATGCTCATCGGTGAGTAGCCACCGCCTTCTCGATCGACGTGCAGGCAAGTGCCCAGACATTGTCATCCATCCCGGCGTTGACTGTGACCCGCAGTCGCGAGACGCCATCGGGCACCGAGGGTGGTCGGAAGCAGCCGACCTTGACACCAGCAGCTAGGCAGTCGGCTTGTGCGGCCAAGGCATCTTGAGGTGAGGGCATTGGCACCGACACGACGGCACCAGCAGGGCGGGTCACCCCCAGCCTTTCGGCAAGGTCATCACGACGCTCTTGCAGTCGTCGGGCCAAAGACGGCTCGAGCAACTGGGTCGCCCGAAGCGCCGCTGCAGCAGCAGGGGGCGTCAGACCTGTGTCGAAGATGAAGGCGCGCGACGTGTTGACCAGATGGTCGAGCAGTGCCGCAGGTGCGAGCACCGCTCCGCCTTGCGCGCCCAGCGACTTGGAGAGGGTGGCGGTCAAGATCACATTTGGGTGTCCGTTGAGGCCGAACTCCTTGACCAAGCCGCCACCGTCGCCACGTACGCCAAGCCCATGTGCTTCATCGACCACGAGTACGGCGTCATGACGCTGGCAGATCTCGGCCAGTTGAGGCAGCGGTGCCGCGTCACCGAGCACCGAGAAGATCGACTCGGTGAGCACGATTTTGCGGGCCTCGCTTGCCCGGGCCAAGGCATCCTCGACGGCAGCGACATCCCCGTGTGGCGTGACGGTGACCCGGGCTCTGCTCAGCCGACAACCATCGATCAGCGAGGCATGCACGTGGGCGTCTGAAATGACCGTGGTTTCGGCGTCGGCCACGGCAGGGATCAACCCTGTATTGGCCGCATAGCCACTCGAAAAGACCAGAGCAGCTGGTTGCCCGGTTAGTTGCGCCAGGGCTACCTCGAGATCGATGTGTAGTTGCGTAGTGCCGGTCACCAGGCGTGAAGCTCGGGCGCTGGTGCCCCAAGCGTGAGCTGCCCGTTCGGCAGCCGCCACCACCTCGGGATGGGTGCTGAGTCCCAGATAGTCATTGCTGGCCAGGTCGATGGTCTGGTCGTCGACCTGACGTGGGCTCAGCCTCCTGGTCAACCCATCTCGCTCACGATTGGCGGCCTGTTGGGCGAGCCAGTCAGCCCAGACCTGTGGCATCATCCGGCCCTCACTGCGACAGCAATCGCCGTGGTGATCGACTCGATCTCGGCTGGCTGACAGACATACGGCGGCATCGTGTAGATCAGGTCTCGGAATGGGCGTAGCCACACCCCGGCGTCGAGGGCAACGTTGGTCGCAGCCACTACGTCGACCTCGTGGTCGAGCTGTACGACGCCCACGGCCCCGATCGTGCGTACGTCGATGACCCCGCCTTGTTGGCGCAATCGAGACAACCCTTGGGTCAAGCCGGTTTCGATCGCGGCAACTTGGGCTTGCCATGCACCCGTAGCCAAGAGCGACAGGGAGGCCAAGGCAACTCGGCAGGCCAAGGGATTGCCCATGAAGGTGGGGCCATGCATGAGCACCCCTGAGTCGGAAGCGCCGATGCCCTTGGCGACCTTGGTGGTGCACAAGGCGGCAGCGGCTGAGAGATAGCCACCGGTCAAGGCTTTGCCCAGGCACAAGATGTCGGGCGTGACATCTGCTCGGTCGCCGGCCAAGAAGGTGCCGGTGCGGCCGAAGCCAGTGGCGATCTCATCGAAGATCAAGATCAGCCCGAACTCATCAGCCACCTCGCGCATGACCTGCAGACAGCGTGGGTCGTAGACGTGCATGCCCCCGGCTCCTTGGAGGAGGGGCTCGGCGATCAACCCCGCCAATGAGTCGGCGTTGGATTGCGCTAGATCTCTTAGCTCCTGGGCCCAGGTGTCGACATCGCCACCAGGTGCGGGTGGCTTGGGGGCAAAGACTTGCTCGGGGAGGATTGCGCTCCACATCGAATGCATGCCGCCCGCTGGGTCACACACACTCATCGCGCCGAAGGTGTCTCCGTGGTAGCCGCCCTTGATGGTGAGCATCTGATGACGCTCGGGTCGGCCGATGCCGCGTTGGTATTGCAATGCCATCTTCAGCGCCACCTCGACACTGACCGAGCCCGAGTCAGCCAAGAAGACATGTTGCAGTGGCTGTGGGGTGAGGTCGATCAAGGCGCGGCCCAAGGCGATCGCTGGCTCGTGGGTGAGCCCGCCAAACATCACGTGGGCGAACTCATCGGCCCGCAGGGCTTGGTTGAGGGCGGGTACGTCGTACCCGTGGATTGCCGCCCACCACGAGCTCATCGCATCGATGACCTCTTGGCCCTCGATGGTCAGTCGGACTCCGCTGGCTGCAGTGACCATCCGGGTTGGCGCCGGATTGGTCATCGAAGTGTAGGGATGCCAAAGGTGCTCCCGATCGAAGTCCAGGCCGGACATCAGGCGTTGGGGGCCACCGCAGTGCCAGCGCCGCGACGACGGATAGCGGGGTCATGGGAGTTGTCCTCGCCATCGACTGGAGCATCGACCTCGGCACCGAGTACGACGAAGCCGTTGTCGCGGATCAACTCCAGGTCGGCTTCTGCCGCTTGGCCCTCTGAAGTCAGGTAGTCGCCCAGGAAGATGGAGTTGGCCACCTGCAGGGCCAGGCCCTGCAGGGAGCGCAGGTGCATCTCGCGGCCACCAGCGATGCGGATCTCCTTGTCGGGGCACACGAAACGTGCCATCGCGAGGATGCGCACACAGCGTGCGGGGGAGAGCTCCCAGGTGTTTTCGTAGGGGGTGCCGTCGAAGGGCATCAAGAAGTTGACCGGGATGGAGTCGGCATCCAACTCCTTGAGCGCAAATAGTGCCTCAACGAGTTGTTCGTCAGTCTCACCCAAGCCGGCGATCAGACCGCTGCAGGGTGAAAGCCCTGCGCCCTTGGCCTTGCCGACTGTGTCTACGCGATCGTCGTAGGTGTGGGTCTGCACGATCTTGTCGTGGTGTGATTCGGCGGTGTTGATGTTGTGGTTGTAGGCATCGACACCGGCGTCCTTGAGGCGCTCTGCCTGACCATCCTTGAGCAGACCCAAGCAGGCGCAGATCTCAACCTCGGGGTATTCCCCCTTGATCTCGCCGACCATGTCGGTGAAGCGGTCGATGTCCTTGTCGGTCGGGCCACGACCACTGGAGACCATGCACACGCGGCTGGCTCCACCTTTGAGGCCTGCAGCGGCTTGCTCCAAGGCCTCATCGGTCTTCAGCCAGGTGTATTTGAGGATCTGGGCATCCGAACCGAGTGCCTGTGAGCAGTAGTTGCAGTTTTCGGGGCAAAGACCGGACTTCAGATTGACCAGATAGTTGACCTTGACGGTGTTGGAGAAGTGCTGACGACGCAGCCTGGAGGCTGCGGCCACCACGTCAAGCAGCTCAGCATCACTTGTCTTAAGGATGGCAACGGCGTCTGCTGGCGTGGCCTCACCTCCGGCAAGGATGGCATCGGCAAGGGCGTTTAGGTCAGACATGGCTCTCCTGAAGACAATGTGCACAGTCGATCCAGTATCCCCGAAAGCCGCTCTCGATGCCTCGGATGGGTCCGATAACTGGTCGGTAACTGGTGTCGACTCTTGCGAGGTCTGAGCAAACCGGTGGTGTCGACCCCCAGAAGTCGTCACAATGTCTTGGTGAACCAAAGCCTCATGCCCACCGATGCCGCCGACCGTGTCGCGATCGTTGGTGGTGGCCCCGGCGGCTACGAGGCGGCCTTGGTCGCAGCCCAGTTGGGTGCCCAAGTCACAGTCGTAGACACCGACGGACTGGGTGGCTCCGCGGTGCTGACCGATTGCGTGCCCAGCAAGACCCTGATCGCTACTGCCGAGCTGATGAGCGAGCTTCGAGAGGCACCAGAGCTCGGGATCAACGTCTCTGACTCCGAAGGTGATCAAGCCCACCGGGTCAGCGTCGATCTAGCGAGTGTTAACAAACGAGTCAAGCAGTTGGCCGCCAACCAGTCCGCAGACATTGCCGAGCGAGTACGCCGCGAGCAGGTGCGCGTGGTGCAGGGGCGCGGCCGGCTCACCAAGCACGGCGCCGTGATGGTCGACCTGGCCGCAGGTGGGGTCGAGGAGATCGCCGCGGACGCCATCCTGGTGGCGACCGGAGCAGCGCCTCGCACGCTGCCCTCTGCCCAACCCGATGGTGAACGGATCCTGACCTGGGAGCAGGTCTACGACCTCAAGGAGACCCCCACAAAACTGATTGTGGTCGGGTCAGGAGTCACCGGCGCGGAGTTCGCCAGCGCCTATCTGCTGATGGGCATAGACGTCTGTCTGGTCAGTTCACGAGACCGAGTGCTGCCGGGCGAGG
This sequence comes from Nocardioidaceae bacterium, assembly GCA_020636935.1. Lineage (GTDB taxonomy): Bacteria > Actinomycetota > Actinomycetes > Propionibacteriales > Nocardioidaceae > Marmoricola. The sequence goes on along the minus strand of JACJWW010000006.1, from coordinate 99,505 downwards.
ATGCCGATGCGGCCGGCGTACTAGAAGAAGTGCTGCGCAGACGTGGGATGGAGGTCTTGTCGCAGTCTCGGATGGAGTCGGTGACCCGATCTGGTGACGAGGTCACGGTGACCCTCACCGATGGTCGTCAGGTGACGGGTTCGCACTGCCTGCTCGCGCTTGGGTCGATCCCCAACACCACTGATCTCGGTCTTGAAGAAGCCGGGGTGGCGGTAGATGACGGTGGCTTCATCCGGGTCGATCGGGTCTCCCGCACCACGAGTCGCGGGATCTACGCGGCAGGTGACTGCACAGGTGTGCTCATGCTGGCCAGCGTGGCCGCGATGCAAGGCCGGATCGCGATGTGGCATTTCCTCGGTGACGCGGTGGCGCCGCTTGATCTGAAGAAGGTCAGCTCGAATGTCTTCACCTCACCTGAGATCGCCACTGTTGGCTGGTCACACCGAGCCATCGACGAGGGCCAGATCAACGCTGAGGTGATCAAGCTCGACCTGGCCGGCAACCCGCGCGCCAAGATGCAGGGCATCCGGGACGGCTTCGTGAAGATCTTCGCCCGCCCAGGCACCGGCATCGTGATCGGTGGCGTGGTCGTCGGGCCGCGGGCCAGCGAGTTGATCCACCCCATTTCCTTGGCGGTCTCGGAGTCGCTGACCGCAGACCAAGTGGCCCATGCCTTCACCGTCTATCCGTCGATCTCCGGCTCGATTGCCGAAGCCGCACGTCGACTCCACAATCCGGGCTGACGCATATGGGCTCGGTGCTGAAGAAGGCGCAAGTGCTCGTGGTTGCAATGGCAGCCGCTTTGGCGACTGCCGTGCTGGTGCCTGGCCAAGCACAGGCAGCCGAAACGAGTTTCACCTTCACCGGCCACGGATACGGCCATGGTCGTGGGATGAGCCAGTACGGCGCCCAAGGTGCGGCCCTGCGTGGGCTCAACGCTCGCCAGATCCTCGACTTCTACTATCCAGGCACGAAGCAGGCGCAGGCTGCTGGCCAGATCCGGGTGCAGCTCAGCGCCGACACAGACGGCGACACAATCGTGGCGCATGCCCCCGGCATGCAGTTGCGGTGGCTCAGTGGCGGTGCGGCCACCACGCTGCCTGCCGCTGGCTGGTGGAGACTGCGAGCAGTCGGCGCCAACACAGTGGTCGAGATGTCGAGCAATGCCAGGGCGTGGTCGTCGTGGGCCACCCGCCCGGGCGTGGCGGAGTTGGAGGCAGTCGGCCCACTCACCTTGCGCACATCGAGTGGTGATCGGCACTATCGAGGTGCCTTGCGTCAGGTCGGCGGAGACACCGTCAACGTGCTTGGCCTGGAGACCTATCTGCAGGGTGTGGTGGCCAAAGAGATGCCCGCCAGTTGGAAGGCTGCAGCACTGCAGAGCCAAGCGATTGCAGCGCGCACCTATGTCGTGCGACTTCGCCAACTCAACGCCAGCCGCAGCTACGACACCTGCGACACGACCTCATGCCAGGTGTACGGCGGGCAGGCGGCTGAAGTCGCAGCCACGAACAACGCGATCGCGGCCACCAGCGGGCAGATTCGCACACATGGTGGGTCGCCAGCCCTGACGCAGTACTCCAGCAGCAGCGGTGGGCACACCGTCTACGGCGGCGTTGCCTATCTGCCCGCACAAGCAGACCCCTACGACGGCTTCTCCGGCAATCCGATGCACTCATGGACCAAGACGGTGTCCGCCGCAGTCATTGGCAAGGCTTTCCCAGGGATAGGTGCGGTCACGCAGGTGACTGTATTGACCCGAAGTGGCGGAGGTGAGTGGGGAGGCAGGGCCGCAAAGGTGAAGGTCACCGGCACCCGCGGGTCCGTGTCCACCACCGGCTCGACCATGCGTTCACGCCTGGGCCTGCGCTCTGACTGGTTCACAATCGGTGGTGCTGCATCTATGGACTCGCTGACGCAACAGGTGCAGGCTGGCTATCGCACTCTGGGTGGACGCAAGGTGCTGGGCCGAGCACGGGGTCCGGTGCGGGCCGTCGGCAAGGGCGGATTTCGGGTCTACACCAAGGGGCGGGTGTACTGGTCTCCCGCGACCGGGGCCGTGCGGGTGCGCGGCAAGGGCTTGCGGGCCTATCTGCGGGCCGGCGGGCCGAGTGGCAAGCTTGGCTTCCCGACCTCTGCCAGCCTCAGGATCAGGCCGGTGGCCACCTTGGTCTTCGAACACGGACAGATCACGGTGCGGCGTGGGAAGATCTTGATTAGGCACTGATTGTCTGTGGGCTAGACCAATCGGCCACTTGCAAATTCGAGTTCCTAGACCTGATCCGAGTGCCGGTTTAGGCTCCACTCCCGACCATCCGATGATCCAAGGGGGAGGACTCAGCCAATGCGCAATCGGATCCTTGCTGCCACCGCTGTCTTCATTGCCGCCATCGCCACGATTTTGGCGCCGACTACTACGGCCTCCGCTGCCACGGTCGATTGGGCCTGCCCGCCCACCCAAGCCGTGCCCGCGCCACCAAACCCATTCCTGATCTACTTCGGGGCCGCCAGTTATGTCTCGGGCAATGATCCGTCGTACATGAAGAATCTGTGTGGCCAGGCTCCGGGTGCCCAGTCGAGTAGTTGGGTGAAGTACACCGAAGTCGACGGCGAGCGACCTGGAGGCGGTGACACGGTGGCCTTCTTGGGGCTGCCCGGAGCGGTCGCGATCGACACCCAGTTCGCGCCCCTGACCGACGGGATTGGCGCAGAAGTCGACAAGATCGTGATCGCCAGCTACCTCGGCAAACGCTTCGATGTCGCCACGGTGATCAACAGCGTCAAGGCCAAGATCGTTGCCCTGCTTGCTGATTACGACCAGGTGGTCGTGTTCGGCTCCTCAACGGGAGGCCCACTTGCAAGTCAGGTGCTCACCCAACTTCCAGCAGCGGACCAGGCTCGGATTGACCTGCTCCTGGGCTGCTCACCAGCAGGCAACAACACCTTGAGTGCGTCAAATCAGACCTTGGGGACGGTAGCCTCCTTTGCCCGCTTCCTGGGCGACACGACGTACATGGAAGATCCGTTTTGGCGGGCGATCCTGATCCCGTTGAAGATGCGCGCTGAGTGGGGCACCAACTATCAGGCAGACCAGATCCTCTACAACGCCAACTACAAGCCGTTGGCCAATGGCTCACTTGCTGGTCTCAACAAGGTGGTCTATTACGCCGCCAGTCAGGACGAGACCGTCAATGACGACTTGGCCTTTCCAGCATGGCAAGCGATGCGTGGCGGCAACCTGCCGCTCTACACCGAGCCAGGATCGCACGTCGGATTTGGCGGCAGCACGGCTGACTGGTTGCGCGACATCACCGCCGAGCTTCCCTAGTGGCGGGTAGAGCCCTCGGTCTGGCAGGCGCTACGGCGCTCGCTGGAGCCGGGGCGGCGAGATTGCGCCGGCGCCGCCAACTGATCGGCCAAGTGCCACAGCAAATGCGTCGGGCCGGGCTCCACGTGCCGATGCCAATCACCAATCGCGTGGTTCTGGAGCAGGTTCGGGCCAGACGCCAAGGCGCCAGCGAGGTGATCGATGGAGTCACCTGCCAGGCAGTGACCCTGCCCGGCACCGATGCCACCTTGTGGACCTATGAGCACCCTTCTCGCTCTGACGCGAGCGGAGCCTTGATCTGGTTGCATGGGGGCGGCTTCATCAGTGGCAGCGCACCGGCATCTCATGACTTCTGCAGCCAACTTGCGGCTGACTTGGGCCTGTTCGTGGTCAACGTCGACTATCGATTGGCGCCTGAACACCCCTTCCCTGCGGGATTTGATGACTGTTTCGATGCCTTGCTGTGGATTCATGCTCATGCTCATGAGTTGGGGATCAACCCGGATCGCATCGTCGTGGCAGGCTCGAGTGCGGGAGCTGGCTTGGCCGCAGCCGTGGCCCAACGCGCGCACGACGAAGGACTGGAGCTGGCCTTCCAGTTGCTGGTCTATCCAATGCTCGATGACCGTAGTGCGCTGCGCCGCGATCTGCCCTCGCTCACCTGGTCTGCGGCATCCAATCGATATGCCTGGAAGTCCTATCTTGGTCATCCCGCGGGCGAGCCAGAGGAGCGCGCCTATGCGGTGCCGGCCAGACGCAAAGACCTCTCTGGTCTGGCACCAGCATGGATCGGGATCGGTGACCTCGACCTCTTCCATGAGGAGGCACTTGACTACGCAGACCGATTGCGAGCCAGCGGAGTCACCTGCCTTACCCGAGAAGAGCAGGGGATGTACCACGGTGCCGATGCCGCGCGCCCTGATGCGCCGCAGATGAAGGCCTTCCGTGCCGAGATCCTGCAGATCTTGCAAACCATCTTCGACCAGGGTCAAGCGATCAGCAGCGTCGACTAGCCTTGAGCCATGGGAGAGGCTGAGATCGCCGAACTCCTGCCCCGGCGCAGGCCGGCCCAGGAGCGGAGTAGACGTCGATTCGACGAGATCCTCAGGGCTGCGCGCGCCCTGTTGGTCGAGGTGGGTTTTGAAGCCTTCACCGCAGATCAGGTGGCCCTTCGCGCGGGTGTTCCGATCGGATCCCTCTACCAATTCTTCGGCAACAAATATGCGATCGTCTGCGAGCTCGACCGGATTGACACCGCCAACATCCGCAAGGAGTTGGAGAGCTTCGCCGCGGAGATCCCCTCCCTCGACTGGGCGCAATTGCTTGAGAAGATGCTTGATCATCTCGCCGTGGCCTGGCGCACCGATCCCTCCAGGCGAGTGGTTTGGCTGGCGATGCAGGCGACGCCCACCACTCGAGTGATCGCGGCCCAACATGAGCGCGAGCTCGCCAGTGATGTCACCCGATTGCTCGCCCCACTGACTCCTGGTTCACCAATGGCCGACCGTGAGGTCGTGGCCGAAGTCCTCGTGCACGTGTCCTATTCGATGCTCAACTTCTCGATCCGCGATGGGCAGTCCCATCCACAGGCGATCGAAGAGCTCAAACGACTGGTGATCGGCTATCTCCACGTCGCCGAGCACGAGGCTGCCGATCGTCGTGCCACCGGTGGCGAATAGCAACTGAAGGTTGCCTCCTGACTTGGGTCAGTCGCGGGCGATTCTTGGCCCAACATCTCACTGACCTGCGCAGATACCGCTTCTGGTCGACCGCGGAGAGCCCTGCTGAAGGCACTAAGCCGAATGACCCAACTCAGGCCTGAGTGGGCCCTGCGTGGAAGGAGACGTCGAATAGTGGGTTCTGCAGGGGGCTCATTGTGCCGTCAGGGGAGTGTCTATCGGAGAGTTGCGGTAAAAAGTGGTCGCTATGGCGACCACTTTTTACCGCAACTCCAGCAAGACTCCCGGATTGAGGATCAAAGCAGGGTCGAGCGTCCGTTTTGCGGCCCCAAGCGCTTGCGTGAAGACGTCTGGTCGCTGCTGGTCGTAGCTCGGCCGATGATCACGACCCACAGCACCTAACTTGGGTCAGTCGCCGGCAATTCTTGGCCCAACATCTCACTGACACTGCGGAGATGGCCTCGCAAAGTGCCTCAGCAAGGCACTAAATTCGGCTGACACGTACCGCGAGGAGGCTCTCTCGGCACGCTAGAAGGGTGCTTGGTCGTCCCGTCCGCCCTCTGGGCGGCGCTGAGCATGTCCTCGGGCAATCGATAGACAGCATGTCGTCATTGACGAGCGCACCGATGCGTGATCTCGGCGCTTGCGGGCCGTGGAGCTTGCCGGGCACAAGCGCTGTCCACAACCGAGGTGTCCATCGACAACCAGTCCGTGACCTGCGCTGACACCGCTTCTGGCCGATCGCGGAGAGCCCCTCTGAAGGCACTAAGCCGAATGACCCAACTCAGGTCGGGCCACCGCCGGAGAGTAGCAAGGTAAGGGTGCCTCGAGCTCAGGAGTTGAGCTGAGCAGCGCCAGCCAACACATCGGCAAGGGTCAACTTGCTGACTTCCCGGTCAGCTTCGGACTTGCGTGCTCCGATGATCTTGGCCACGGCCGGACGGATCTGGGCCGGCGCGATCACCTCGTCGATCGAGCCGACCTCGGCTGCTCGTCGTACGTCATGGATCTGATCGAACTTGCGGGCAAGTTGGTCGCGCTCCTGACGATGCACCAAGTCGCGGTCGGCATCAGGCTCAGCCTCCAGGCGAGCGGTGATGCGACGCTTGAGTTCGCTGGCGAACACCACCCCAGCAGCCGCGTCGCCGCCGATGACCGACACATAGGTGCCCTCGAGTGCCAAGATCGTGACATTGGGGTTGAGTGCCTTGCTGAACACCACATAGGCACCACCGTGGAAGCGTCCGAGCACCACCACGACCAGGGGGCCATCGAAGTTGGTCACTGCGCGGGCGATCTCGGCGCCAAACTCCAGTTGGCGTCCGCGCATCGACCGAGCTGATCCGTCGAACCCCGCGAGATTGGCCATCACCACTGCCGGACGGTTGCCGGAGGCAGCGTTGAGAGCCTTCGCCACCTTGCGTGAGCCCTCAGGGTGCAAGACGCCACCGGTCAGCCACCGGCCAGATGAGGCCTGATAGGGGCGTGACTCGATGCCGATCACTGTGGTGGGGATGCCTCCGATCCGACTGTCCCAGACCACAGCACCATCGCCGTCGGTCATGTCTGTCCAACGCTCGAGCACTGGTGCATCACGGTCGACCAAGGCATCGAGCACCGGGCGGATCGCGAAGGCTTGCTTGCGATCAGAGTGGGTCTCGGCATGCAGGATCTCGCCGATCGTCTCGAATGGCTCAGGCTCGTTGTAGGGGTCAACGGTCAGGTCGCGATCGATCGAGTCGTGGCTGGTGACCGTGGCCGCGCTCTGGTCGTGACGCCGCGTGCACAGGGTGTGGTGCGCGAAGACCATGCGATAGGCGTCGACGATATTGTCGGCCTGATGGTGAGCCTGGCCATTGGGTCCCATGATCTCGGCATAGCCGCCGATGGCGGTGTCGGTGGCGAAGGTGCCGCCGCCGCTGAGGGCGAGCGCACCCTTGCCGGTGAGCACCATCGCTTGATCCTTGAGCATGATCAACATGCCCTTGTGGTGACCGAGCATCGTGGCTTCGGCATTCCAGTAGGACTGGGCACCCACGTTGATGCCATTGACGATGATGACCACCTGGCCACCGCGTTGGGTGAAATGCACGATGCGCGCCACGACTGCCGCGCACCAGTCCATGTTTTCGGTGCCGGAGTCCCAGGCGATCCGGGCTCCTGCCGAAAGGGCGACCCACTCAACCGGCACCTGTAGTTCTTCGGCAAGGTCGAAAGCGGCGATGATCCTGCGGCATTCCGCCTCAGAGACCGCGCCCATGGCGCGTGACGGATCTCCACCGATCCAGACCCGCGAGACGCCATCGGGATGGCCCTCGACAATGTGGGTGATCACCCCGACGATGACACCTGCCTCGACAGGGGTGTCGTCGGTCTTGGGCACGAGACGATCGCCTGGGCTGGCATTGGCCAAGACCGGCTTGGTCGGCTCAAGATCAAATTCCACGAAGGTGCCAGTGGGAGCCGCATGTGCCAAGGACTGGTCTGCCCTTGGCCCGCAGATCTTGTCGAGTACGGCGCGTGGTCCGAGCGGACGTGGCCCGCGAACGCGTGCCGATTGGGGCGCAGGCTGGGCGATCTCCTCGACGAGGGCAACCGTGGCGCCCGCTTCGATCACCTCTCCAAGGGCACAGTGCAGCCGTACGACGCCATCGTGCGGCGCCGCATGGGTCTGCTCGCATTTCATCGTCTCGGTGACCAGGAGACGATCACCCTTCTGCACGCGGTCTCCGTCGTTGACCAGGTGACGAACAACCAGTCCTGGAAGGGAGGTGGTGATGGCGGTGGTGGTGGCGTTCATTTCACGTCCTCCTGCAAGACGACGATTGCGATTGCCGTGTCGGCATCGAGGTCATGTGACAGTGACACCCGCGTCGTACACCCGACCAAGGCCGCGGCGATCGGGCCGTGCAGTCTGAGGCTGGGTCGCCCCAAGGCATCACAGCGCACCTCTATGTCTTGGAAGTCGACCTGCCCGGGAGCGATCACGTCTGTCTTACCGAAACGTGACTCCGACCAAGCCTTGAGGAAGGCCTCCTTGGCAGCCCACCGGGCCGCCAGGTGCTGGGTTGGTCGGCCCGTGGTGACGCCTGCGCGGGAAGCATGACGCCGCTCCTGGGGGGTGAATACAGCTGCAAATCTGGTGCCTGGCTGCTCCAGTTGTGCGGAGAAGGCGGAGATGTACACGACATCCACGCCGACGCCAAGCACAGCCGTGCCGAGCGCCAGATCTGCCATCAGACCGGTCGACTTGCTGCTCATCTGACGGGTGCCTGCTCGTAGCTGCCGGTGCTGTTCAACCGGGCCTCAGGATCGAGCAGCATCTGCTTCTCGGCCTGCTTGATCTCAGCGGCATCGCCCACGAAGCGGCGGTTGTCCACCTTGGCGAATAACTGATCGCCACCGTGCATCCCGTCTAGCAATCGTGCCTGTCCGTCGATGAGACGTTGCGAAGCAGCGGCCAACCAATCGGCTCGCTTGGCCTCAGGCAGTGCGGCAGCGAAGGCACCCGGGTGAGTGATCGCGACCAAGGCTGAGACGTGACCGAAGCCCAAACTGGTCACCAGGCCAGCCTTCAACGGGCCGGTCTGCAATGCCTGACGCAGCCAAACGAGGCGCTCGTATTTCGCCAAGGCGTCATCGACACAGTCGAGATTGCGATTTGGCGGGAGTACGCCGTCGGCGAGCAACTGGCACAGTCCGATCATCTGGAAGGCAGCGGCACCGCCCTTGGCGTGACCGGTGAGCGACTTCTGTGAGACCACGTAGAGCGGATTGCCTGCATCGCGACCCAAGGCGTCGGCCAACCACTCGTGCAGTTGAGACTCGTTGGGGTCATTGGCGGCAGTCGAGGTGTCGTGCTTTGAGATCACGTCGATGTCATTGGCAGACAGCCCCAGCTCGGCCAAGGCCTTGGCCAACGCAGACTCCTTGCCGCCGGTTGCGGCGCCCAGAGCGCCGAGTCCGGGAGCCGGGATCGAGGTGTGGATGCCATCGGAGTACGACGCTGCAAACGCGACCACACCCAACACTGGCAGACCGAGCTCTGCGACCAAGTCGCCGCGCACCAGCACGAGCGTGCCGCCGCCCTGGCCCTCGACGAAGCCGCCGCGGCGGCGATCATTGGGTCGGCAGAAGCCCTGCTCGCTGATGCCTTGGTCGAGCATCGCCTGGCTCTCGGCGGTGGCGCTCATGTTGCCGAAGCCGAGGATGCCCTCGATGCCCAGATCGTCGAAACCTCCGGTGACCACCACCTTGGCCTTGCCGAGCTTGATCTTGTCAAAGCCTTCTTCGACCGACACGGCAGCAGTGGCGCAAGCGGCCACTGGGTGCACCATCGAGCCGTAGCCACCCAGGAATGACTGGGCGGTGTGGGCAGCGATCACATTGGGCAGGGCCTCCTGGAGGATGTCGGCCTGTGGGGTGTCGCCCAGCAGTGCATCGACGTACATCGAACGGGTGGCCTTCATGCCACCGATGCCGGTGCCTTGAGTGTTGGCCATCTGGGTCGGGTGCACCCAACGCAGCAACTCGGCGGGCGTGACGCCCGAGGAGATGAAGGCATCGATGGTGGCCACGAGATTCCACGCAGCGAGGCGGTCGATCGACTCGGTCATCGCGCCCAGACCCCAGACCTTCGGGTCGAATCCCTCGGGCACCTGAGCGCCGACGAAACGGGTCAGCTTGAAGCGCCTGGGCACCCGGATCAGACTGCCCTTGAGTCGGGTCACCAAGAAGCCGTCCTCGACTGCTTCGACCTTGGTGCGCTCTGGGTCTTCGGTGACGAACGCTTGGGCTTCGTCTTGGCTGCGCACGAGGAAGGAGGTGTCTTCTTCGCAGTAGACCGGCACCATCAGCGGGGCGGTGCCGTCGATCAAAGAGCCTTCGTCATGGAAGCGGCGGATGCCAAGCCCAGCCTCGATCTCCTCACCGAAACGATCGATGATCTCAGCCTCAGTGAGGGACTCACCCGACTTGGCGTCGGTCCACGTTGGGGTGGGCTCGGTCTCGTAGACGATCCGCCCGGTGGTCCATGCCAACTCGATGATGCCAGCGGCGCTGAGCCCGTCTTCGACCTCAAGTTGCAGCCTGGTCCGACTGGAGCCGACCGGGCCGACCTCGCCTGCGGCCACGATGCACACCATTTCTTCGAGTGGCTGGCTGACTTCAGCCCACGGCTGGGTCGGCTGGCTGAGTCGCCAGCCAGCAGGGTGGGTGAGGGCCAAGAGTTGGTCATCGCTCTCGGCCGCGTCATCGGCTTGCGTCTTTGTGGCAGCGGAAGCGGCAAAATCACGGGCCAGCTCGCCGAGATTGAGATCGGCCTTGTCAAGCCCACCGGTTAGGTCGGCCAAGAGCGGAGCATGAGCTGCCTCGATGCGCTGTTGCGGAGCGCACAGAGCCAACAACTCAGCGGCCATCTCTTCAGGAGACCAGGTGCTGACTCCTGCAGCGGTCACGGCATCAACGAGCGGATCATTGCGGCCCATCAAGCCGGTGCCGCGCACCCAGCCGATCAATGCGTGGGCAAAGGAGATCCGACGAGCCCAATCCGACTCGACATGCCACTTCTGCACCAGTGCGTCGAAGGCGGCCTTGGCCTCTCCGTAAGCCCCGTCGCCGCCGAAGCGACCGCGGTTGGGTGAGCCGGGGAGTACGACGTGCACTCGCTGCCCGAGGCGGTGGTCGGCACCGATCGCGGCAAGGCCGGTGATCAGGCGCTCCACGCCCCACACGAGCACCCGGAACTCCACCTCGGCACGCGACCCGGCGTCAGCAGCAGTGCCGCTGACTCCGGGGGCGGCGAAGGGGAAGACCAAGGTTGGAGCCAGAGCCGGACGGATCTCGGTTTGTTGGCCTGCCGCCGTAGCCACCACGGGAGCCCCCACCCATGACACGAGATCATCGATATCGGAGAAGGAGGCCAGATTGGCGGGGAGCACCCACAACTTCGCGCCACCGGATGCGTGATCGCGGTACAACTGGCGGAAGTAGTCGGTCTTGGCGGAGTCCAGTGATGACGTGGTGGCCACCACCGTGGCGCCCCCTTCGAGCAGAGCGGCGGCGACGGCGCCAGCGATCGAGCCAGGGGCAGCCCCGGTGATGATCGCGGTGTCATCGGCGAAGGCCGGCTCGGTCTGGTCACTGAGCACCCGACCGTAGAAGCTGACCAAGCCGGCTCGCTGCTTGCTGCGGGCCTGGTTCAGCCACCACTTGGCTTGCTGGGTGGCAGCGGCGTCGAGCTTGGCGAAGTTGCGATTGCGCGCCGCCTCGTCACCGTGCCAGGCACGAGCGAAGTCTTCACGCACCGAAGCCCAACGATCGTCGAAGAGCACAGCGCGCTTCTCGTCGAAGCGTGGCGCTACCTTGCGTGCCCAGTCGGTGCCCAACTCGGCCTCGACGAGCTTGGTCAGGCCTGCCTGGATGTCATCGCTCTCGTCGTCTTCGAAGACCTGGCCTTGCCCATCGGGCTGGGTTTCATTGTGCTGGGCGATCTTGGCCAACAGATGCTTGGCGGTCGAGGCAAGCATTCCGTCAGGGCCACTGATCGCGTCGGTGAGCTCAGCCAGCGCCGCCACGTCGACGGTGCCTCCGGCCTGCTCAGCCACCGGCATGCTGACGCTCACACCTTGGTTGGTGGCGACCTCCTGGATCGCCAGATCCACTGCCTGAGCCAAGTCGGCTGCCGCACCGATGAAGCCGAGATCGCCACCGCGGGCAGAACTGCCCTCACGAAGCCCGGTGACAAGCGCCGCATTGACGTGGTCGAGCCAGCCATGGCCCAACTGCCAGGTCTGGTTGACTCGCTCGGTGATCGCACTTGGCTTGGCGCCGACCGATGCGGCATACGAGCGAGTCGCCTCGGCGATCGCGTCGCTCAGCACCGGCCCGAAGGCCGAATAGGTGCGGGCCAACTTGTCGACGGTGACGGCAAGGGCCGGCAAGGCGGCCTCTGCAGCACCATCGATCGCGGGCAGAGCAAGCTCTGTGCCGAGATCAACAAGCAGTTGGTTACGACGTGATGAGACACCGTCGCACAGTGACTCGATGGTGTCAGCTGCCCCGATCTGGTCGGTCCTGATCTTCGTGCGCAGGGCGATCAACACGCGGGTCGCGTCAGCGGGGGTGAAGACCAAGTCATCGGGGCGAGCAGCGCTGGTAGCGGCTGGTGCCGCAGCCACTGGGGACGGGGCCGCTGGTGTCGCACTCGTCGCGGCACCGACCTCAGGAGCCGCTGTGTCGTCTTGGACCTCGACAGTCGGCTCCTCGATGGTCTGGGTGTCTTGAGCAAACACTTGCACTTCATCACGCGAGGAGTTGAAGATCCGTGGCGCGGTCCCGTCGTACGACGGCAGACGCACGGTTTGCGCTGCGAGATTTGCCAAGGTGGGTGCATTGGCCACGCCAACCTCAATGAACTGCTCGATGCCCAAGCCGGCGGCGGCTGTGTCACTTAACCCGCCAGCGGCGGCTGGGTCATTGAAGAGCAGATCCTGGGTCTCGATCCAGCGCACCGGGCTGGCGAATTGCCAAGCCAACAACTCCATCAGCATTGTGCGCGCCAACCTGTTCGGATCGGCCTCCGAGGCCGCCCAGTCATCGAGCGCCTCGCGCAGCAGTTCAGAGTCGACGTAGTCGCAGATCTCTTGCACGAACTCGCGATCGAGATTGAACAACCGGGGGACGAGATTGGGGATGTAGCGCCCGATCAACAAGCTCGCGTCAATGCGCTCGGGCAGCAAGGCATCGAGGCGACCCCGGAAGTCGTTGACGCCTGCATGCAACTCGCGGGAGTGGAAGGGTACGTCGATGCCGGGCACCAAGATGAAGGCAGGCTTGCCGCCGATCCGGGCCCTGCGGGCCTCGATCTCGGCTTCAAGGGCCTTGAGTCCGGCAACGGTGCCGGCGATGGCGTATTGCGAACCACGCAGGTTGAGGTTGACGATCTGGATGAACTCACCTGTGGTTTCGGAGAGGCCATCAATGAACGCCGGCAGTTCCTCGTCAGTGAGATCCGCCTGTGAGGGACGGATCGCAGCCAACCGGTAGTTGCTGTTGCCAGCCGCATCACGGGGTACGAGATGGTGCATGGCCATGCCACGGCGGAAGACGATCTCCAAGAGCGCCTCCAGGGGCAGGATGCCGGTCACCGCGGCCAAGGCGTTGTATTCGCCCACGGAGTGGCCACAGGTGATTGACCCCTCGACGAAGACGCCCGCCTCACGGAGTTCGGCCACCTGGGCCACGGCGAGGGTGGCCATCGCAACCTGGGTGAACTGAGTCAAGAAGAGGACGCCATCTGGATGGCGGTGCAACTCGCCGTCGGCCAACAATTCGGTGGGGTTGTCCTTGACCACGGCCAGGATCGAGAAGCCCAACGACTCCTTGGTGTGTGCGTCGGCGCGATCCCAGACCTCGCGGGCGGCCTTAGATCGGGTGCGGGCTTCCATGCCCATGCCTTTGGCCTGGATGCCCTGGCCGGGGAAGGCATAGGCCGTGCGTGGGGCGCTCAGTACAGCTTCGGCCACCATCAGCAACTCGCCAGCCGCCTTTGCGGTCACCTCCACGACGAGGTCACCCTCATTGATGCCGATCCGCTCGACTGAGATGACCACGTCGGTGGCCAATTGCAGGGGAGCGACCCAGCGGGTGAGCCAGGACTTCACCTGGCGCTGGCCGTCGAGTGCAGTGGCTGCTGCGCGCTGGCCAACTGCTGACAGCCACATGCCGTGCACGATCGGTGCCTGGAAGCCAGCCATCTTGGCTGCGGCGATGCTGGTGTGCAGCGGATTGTGATCGCCGCTGACCGTGGCGAAGGCGCCCATGAATGCAGGAGAGGTCACGGTGAAGCGATCGAGTTGGCTGCGTGGGGTCTCGGTCTTGGCGAGTGGCTCAGGAGCCACAAAATCGGCCGAACCGATCCGTCCCCTGATCATGAAGCGCTCGATCAGGTTGGCCACGGTGCGTCCGTCAGTGGCGAAGTCGACTTCGACGGTGAGCACTCGGCCGGCCACGGTGTCCACGCTGCTGAGCAGCACGGCCGTTATGTGTAGCTCGGCCTCGTGGGTGGGGTGCTCGACGACTTCGAGACGATGGTCGAGATGCACGAGGTCCAAGAGGCCCTCGACCGGGCCGATCACGGCGAAGACAGCCGGCCAAGCCAGACCAACGAGAGCATCAGGCACGACCCCAGGGGCCGGATCGGACTTCTCGAAGGAGCGGCTGCGAGAAGGGGTAGTCATCCCGGCATGATCGGCGCCGATGGCTGGCGTCCAGGTGGTTTGGAGCTGAGCCCGATCGTTGATCACCTCGGGTAGGTGGCCACCAGCAGTCACCTTCAGCAGTTCGCCCATCGCGGTGCTGGCAGCGGCTTCGCTGATCACGGGTACGCCGGTCGCTGACATGCTCAGGGGAAGCCGCAGCACTGCCTCGGGGAGGGTGACGGTGATTTCGGCGGAGTTATCGGAGTTGGCTACGACCCGAGCATCGGCGCCGAGGCGGCGCAATGGATTGGGCACCAAGCGCCCGGCCCAGCTGATGTCGCTGGCCGCAACCACCCGTGCGGCTGCTGTTTGCGGCTCAACCTTGGCAACCCCGGCTGTCTCAAGATCTTCGGCGACGGCTGACTCGAAGCGGGCCAGCAGGTGTGCGACCGGTTCGTCCTTCTCCGTGATGCCGGCCACCGACACGGGGCCAGGGATCACGATCACTTGGTCAGCGTCGTAATGATCATCGTGGGCCTGCCACAAGGAGTCCGAGCGCCACCAGCGGCGTACGTCGGCATCGATGACCGGCACGAAGCAGACCGGTTTTCCGGGTCGCTTGCAGACCTCAATGAAGAAGTGGATGTCGGCTGGATGGAGTAGGCACTCACTAGCACTGGGGTGCTCAGACACCAAGGTTGCGAGGGCAGCCTTGGGGTCGGCGACATTGATCCGATCGATCGGGCCTTGGGTAGCTGGGTGCACCCGGGCCAAGGAGCGATCGAGGAGTGCGTTGAAGCGCTCCGCGAAGGTGGGATCGAGCCACTGGCCATCTCGGGTGGAGAGCTCCAAGAAGCGCTCCAGCATTTGGGCATAGGTCATCGCAGAGAAGTCGCCGAAATAGGGCTTCATGGTGCCCGACATTGCGGCAATGATCTCTTCGCGTCGCTCGGCGACCACCTCGGCATCACCGGCGACTTCGTCGAGGAGTCGACCGCAGCGTGACGCCAGATTGTCGATTTCGTGGATGTCAGCACCCAACTGGCTGCGACCGCTCGTTACCCCGCCATTGGCCAGCCCGGCGCCCACCCAGCCGTCGTATCCCGGGGTGGCGACCAGGAGATCCTTGACCACTGCCGAGGTCGTTGCCTCAAGGGTCGCCATTGCTGCAGTTCCGACGAGTACGCCGTCCAGTGGCATCGCGGCCTCGTCGTACTGCAGGGCCCAACGGCCGGTCAGATAGTCGACTGCCTTGTCGGGTGTGCCGATGCCGCCACCGACGCAGATCGTCAGGTTGGGCTCTGCGCGCAGCAAGGGATAGGTGGCCAGCAGGAGTTCATCCAGGTCTTCCCAGCTGTGGTGACCACCCGCAACACCTCCCTCAATGTGCACGATCAACTCGCCTTCGACCTCTCGGGCAATCGCGATGACCTGCTTGATCTGGTTTACGGTGCCGGGCTTGAAGGCGACATGCGTGATGCCGCTGTCATGGAGATCGCCGACGATCTCAACGGCTTCTTCGAGCTCGGGGATGCCTGCTGTGATCACCACACCATCGATCGGGGCTCCAGCCTTGCGAGCCTTCTGCACCAGCCGCTGACCGCCCAAGTGCAATTTCCACAGATAAGGGTCAAGCAGGAGCGAGTTGAACTGCGCAGTAGCGCCCTCGTCCAGTAGGCCTTGCAGTTTCGCGAGATTGGTGGCGAAGATCTCGGGTGTGACTTGACCGCCTCCAGCCCACTCTGCCCAGAATCCAGCATTTGCGGCAGCGGCCACGATCGCTGGATCCACGGTGGTTGGCGTCATACCGGCCAACAGGATCGGTGCCTTGCCGGTCAGCCTGGTGAATTTCGTCTCCACGAGCCCGTCGGTGCGCAGCTTCGGGGCGAACTCAGACCAATCGGCAGCTTCGCGGATCTCAGCGCCGGGAGTGAACAACTCATCGCGTCCGGCTTCGGTGGCTGCTGCAATGACGCCGATGCCGCGTCCTCGTACGGCGCGTGCCGTCATGGTGGCGGCAAGGTCTGCGGGGCCCAGATCAATCACCCAGCGAGTGTCAGCGTCGATCCCGTCATGGAGTTGGCGGGCCCACTTGACCGGGTCGACACAGATATTGCGGGCCAGGGATTCGGCGAGCGCGACATCGAGTCCGCAACGCCCGGCCCAATCGATGACCATCCCTACAGCCGGCTCCAAGGCAGGATGGTGGAATCCGATGCCGATTGGCAACTCCTCGACCACCGGGTCGAAGACTCGTCCACCGGTCGACTTGTTCGCCAGCGCCTCCTTGGCTGACTCACGTGTCTGCTCGATCAACTTGATCAGGCGATCAATGGCCAGGTGTGTGCCAGTCACGACTAGGCGCCGAGGCCCGTTGATCGCCGAGATCACGACTTGGTCTTGAGGCGTACTGGCCTGCAGCGTCAGCTCTTTGATCTCAGCCAGGTCAGCGCCGGTGATTGCCAACATCGGGGAGTGTCCATTGGGGATCAGGCCCACCCGATAGGCAACAATTGTCGCCGCCGCCGCGATGAGTTGAGCAAGGGCCAAGATTTCGGCATCCCCGTCGATTGGATCATCGGTGCTGGCTTCGCGACGGCTGGCCAGGGCAGCGACGCCCAAGATCCCCTGGCTGTGCCCCATGGCTGAGGCAGGGGCAGTGACGCTGAGGTCGAGTCCCTCTGCTGCGAGCGCATCCATGGTGGCCAATTGCGTAAGCAGCACACCAGGGATGGACAGGCTGACTGAGCTCAAGTCGGTGGTGCTGAGTTCAGTCTGTTCATTCAGCCAACTTTGGGGGTCGAAGGGGCGGGGGAGCGCCGCCATCGTTTCAGCCGCTACAGGGGCGATCAGTGCGGCGGAGGTGGTGACCAGTCGGCCCAGGGTGTCGGCATTGCGCTGCTCGGCGTACAAGCTTTGCAAGTTTTGCCACCAGGCTGCGCCCTGGCCACCGAAGGTGACGGCAAACCGGGTGCCGCCGCAGATCTGGTCGGCGAGGGTCTCAGGGCGTGCATCAGACAGGGGCAAAACGGGGGGCTGGTGAGTCATGCGAGGATTCAATCATGTTTCCCGCGTAAACCTGAAATAAATCTCGCATTTTTTACGAGCTTTTCATCATGTTGTTAAGTTACAAACGAGTAGGACACAGACTGCCAACAAGTGGATTTGGGGCTTCAGTCCGCGAGATCTTCATTGGCGATCCGACCTTGGAGCTTCAAGATATTGCCCAAGATCTGGCCGATCAGTTTTTCGAATTGCTTGCCGACCAGGGGCACCCTGACTTTGATGTCTGCGGTGACAGTCTGCACGGTCAAGCCGTCTCGTTCGGCCAGGGCGACCGTGCCCTTGATGTGGCCTGGTGCTCCCGGGATCGTGACTTCGAGAGTGCCACCAACAGGTGAGGTCCAAGTCTCGACTTGGTTGATCGTGAGTTGCTTGCCGATGATCTTGCGGGCCGCGGCAGGAAGCTCTTCTGCGCTACGTCTGGTGATCATCGTGGCAATGACGCCGTCGTCTCCTGTGGGTGCCAGGTCGATTTCCCACGACTCCGCGCCCGCCTCTGCTGCGACCCGTTCGCGGAAGTCGGAGTCGCAGAAGAGAGCGAAGACCTCACTCATTGGAGCGTGAAACTCAATCTCCTTGCGGAAGTCCATCGGGTCTCCTCAACCGTTCAGGGTCTCGTTGCCGAGACGGGACTGTATTTCCAAGGTGTCGGAGAACTCGCTGGCCAGAAGTTTCTCCAAAGTCTTGCCGAGTAGAGGCACCCGCACGGAGATATCGGCATTCACCGTCTGGGTGGTCGCCTCTCCGTCGTAGTCAAGGACGAACTCGCCCTTGATATGCCCTGGCTTGCCGGGCATCTGCATCTCGATGGTGCCGCCCTCGTGGGAGGTCCAGGTCTCAACCTGATGGATGGCCACCTCGCTACCCACGACCTTCTGGGCTGCGGCGGGCAGGCGATCAGAGGTGGAGCGATACCAGACCGTGTTTGCCACCAAGATCCCTGCGCTGCTCTCGGTCACCGACACTTCCCAGCGGTGCATATCGGCAGCCTTGGCCAATGCATGCCGGAAGCTCTCTTGGGTCAAAACCTCGAAGACCCGCTGCGGTGAAGCCGAGAAGAGCGTGGCTTTTTCAAATCTCATGCCGACCTCCGGTCAGGCTCGCTATTCGGCGTCCTTGATCTCGCACAGCGCCTCACCATTCGACACGGTGGCGCCTACCTCGGCGCTGAGGCCGGTGATCACGCCTGCCTTGTGCGCCTTGAGGGGTTGCTCCATCTTCATGGCTTCGAGTACGACGACCACGTCACCCTCGGCGACGGTGTCGCCCTCAGCCACGGCGATCTTGACGATCGTGCCCTGCATCGGGCTGGCCACGGTGTCACCTGACACAGCGCCACCAGCCTTCTTGCCTGCCTTGCGCTTGGGCTTCTTCGCGCCGCCAGCTCCGCCGCCGATCGAGCCGAGCCCACCAGGCAGGACCACCTCGAGGCGACGCCCGCCCACCTCGACGGTCACCTTCTGGCGCTCTTCGGGCTCTTCGGCATCGACAGAGGCGCCGGCGTAGGGCTCGATCTGGTTGTCGAAGTCGGTTTCGATCCACTGGGTGTAGACGCCGAAGGAGCCAGAGCGGTCGTCGCCTTGCCCGACATAGGCCGGGTCGTTGACCACAGCGGCGTGGAAGGGGATCACCGTTGGCATGCCGTCGACGCCGAACTCCGCCAGCGCTCGACGCGAGCGCTCCAGTGCCTGGGTCCGGTCGCGACCGGTGACGATCAGCTTGGCCACGAGTGAGTCAAAGGAGCCAGGGATGGTTTCGCCCTCGGTGTAGCCGCCGTCGACCCGGATGCCAGGGCCGCTGGGAGGATCCCACTTGACCAAGGTGCCAGGCGCTGGCATGAAGTTCATGCCGCCGTCTTCGGCGTTGATCCGGAACTCAATCGAGTGCCCTTCGACCTTGGGGTCGTCGTAGCCCAACTCTTCACCGGCCGCAATCCGGAACATCTCACGGACCAAGTCGATGCCGGTCACCTCTTCGGATACTGGGTGCTCGACCTGAAGTCGGGTGTTGACCTCGAGGAAGGAAATGGTGCCGTCTTGACCGACGAGGAACTCGCAAGTGCCGGCGCCGACGTATCCAGCTTCACGCAGGATTGCCTTGGAGGATTCGTAGAGGCGGTTGACCTGGTCATCGGTCAGATAGGGGGCAGGAGCCTCTTCGACCAACTTCTGGTGGCGACGCTGCAAGGAGCAGTCGCGGGTGGAAACCACCACGACATTGCCGTGTTGGTCGGCCAAGCACTGAGTCTCGACGTGACGGGGCTTGTCGAGGAATCGCTCCACGAAGCATTCGCCGCGACCGAAGGCCGTGACGGCCTCACGCACAGCGGATTCGTAGAGTTCGGCGACCTCTTCGCGATTGCGGGCCACCTTGAGGCCACGACCACCCCCGCCAAAGGCCGCCTTGATCGCGATCGGCAAGCCGTGCTCATCAGCAAAGGCCAAGACTTCGTCCGCGTTGGCGACCGGGTCGGAGGTGCCGGCGACCAGAGGAGCTCCGACCTTCTCGGCGATATGGCGCGCCTGCACCTTGTCGCCGAGCTTTTCGATCGCGTCGGGGGTGGGGCCGATCCAGATCAGTCCTGCGGCAATCACGGCGCGAGCGAAGTCGGCATTTTCAGCCAGGAACCCATAGCCGGGGTGGACGGAGTCAGCTCCGGCACGCTTGGCCACATCAATGATCTTGGCCATGTCGAGATAGGACTCCGCGGGGGTTGACCCGCCCAGCGCATATGCCTCATCAGCCAGACGCACGAAGAGCGCATCGCGATCGGGATCGGCGTACACGGCGACACTGCCAATGCCGGCGTCCTTGCAGGCGCGGATCACACGCACGGCGATCTCGCCACGGTTGGCGATCAAGACTTTTTGCAGTGGCTTGTTGTTGACCTGGCTGGCAGACACGGCTCTCCTCAGTGCTTCACGGGCGGGGCTTCACGGGCACGATCGACCCAGAGGTGAGTGTATTGCCCAACCGGGTCGGTTGTCTGGCCCCCCTCGCGGAGTGGGCGCCAGAGGACTCCTGCGCACTGGCCGGTTTGGTGCGCCGTACTGCCACGGTGTGGGGCTGGATCAGCGCTGGGTAGCATTTGGCACCATGAGTGAACAGCCGAACCAGTCTTCGTTCTCGCGCCCTGGGGCGTTTGATCTGTCCGGCTTGAGTGGCCCGACTACCCCGACTGGCAGATCAGGTCAGCCCGGTGTCAGTGGCGCTTATGCGGTGGAAATCACCGAGCAGAACTTCCAGACGGTGCTTGAGACGTCGATGAGTGCTCCGGTGCTCTTGGCATTTACTTCTGCGCAGTCCCCAGAGTCCAAGACCCTCGCTGATGACCTGCACACTCTGTCCAACGAGTTCGAGGGTCGTTTCCTCTTGGGCGTGGTCGACATCGACGCGGTGCCAGCCATCGCCCAAGCGATGCAAATCCCCTCGGTGCCACTCGTCGTACTCGTGGCTCAGGGGCGTCCGATGCCACTGCTGCAACAGGCTGCGCCGATCGCACAATTGCGTGATGCCCTGACCCAGGTCTTGCAACAACTCACCGCAGGCGGATTCACTGGTCGCCATCAACCACGGGCCAGCGAAGTGGATGCAGAGACCGGCGAGGAGACGGTGGATCCTAGATATCTGCCAGCCGAGGATGCCCTGGAGCGTGGCGACATCGACGCTGCTGTGGTCGAATATCGCAAACTAGTCGATGCCAACCCGGCTGATCGGGAGGCGGCTGCCGGACTGGCGATGGCGCTGGTCCTTCAACGCACGAGCGGTGTTGACCTCAATGCTGCCCGGGCTGCGGCAGCAGCAGATCAAGACGATATTGATGCCCAGATCATGGTGGCTGATCTCGACCTCCTGGGTGGCCACGTCGAAGATGCCTTCAAGAGGTTGATCGATCTGGTCCGGCGTACTTCCGATGCTGACCGAGATCGGGCACGCAACCACTTGATCGACCTTTTCGGGGCGGTTGGCAACGAAGACCCCAGAGTCCTCAAGGCACGACGCGACCTGGCTTCGGCGCTCTTCTGAGTCGCTAGCGGATTATCTTCAGGGCAGCGGGCAGGATCTCGATGGCCAACGGCTCCTGATCTGGGCCGGGCAGCGGCGGTAGCGGTTCGCCGTCGGCGCCGACTAGTACCTCTCGGCTCCCTTCGGCGCGCTGGATCTGAATCGATCGCCCTTGGAAGAGGTGTACTTCGGGCAACTTGATGTGGCTGCCGTCGTAAACCTTGGGCATTGAGGTGATCAGTTTGCGGCGGGTGGCTGCTTCTATGGCGACGATCTCCAGCAGCCCGTCGTCAACGATCGCGTTGGGGGCGATCTTCATGCCATTGCCGTAGTAGGCAGAGTTGGCCACCACGATCGTGGCTGCGTCGAAGGTGTGCTTCTCGCCGTCAATGGTGACATGCATCTTCACGGGGTGGAAGCCAGCCAATGCTCGCACGGCGGCCACTTGATATTGCGCTCCAGTGGGCACGACCTTCATCCGGTTGACCATGTCGGCGGCGGTGGCATCGACCCCGCAGTAGACCGAACTGGCCACCACGCGCCAACCGACATCAATCAGATCAATCGGCCGGACCTCACCGTGGAGCAGGAGGTCGGCTTGGGCACTTGGATCTGTTGGGAGATTGAGCATCCGGGCCATGTCATTGCCGCGTCCTGCAGGGATGAGTGCGAACTCCGAGTCGGTGCGTGAGATTGCGCTACACATGGCCGAGACCATGCCGTCACCTCCGACAGCAACGACCACATCACCCCGCCCCACTGCTTCGGCCACCAGGCCGTCGACTGTGGCGCGCGATGGGGAGTAGTCAACCTTCACCTCGGCGCCGGCTTCGCGAAGCAAACGTGCCACCGGCAGCACGGCCTCGCTGCCTCGGCCGCCGCCGGCGTTCGGATTCACCACCAAGGAGAAAGAACGGCTCACGGAATCATCACCCCTGGGTTCATGATCCCATCCGGATCGAGTTCTTGCTTGATTGCCCGCAAGATACTCTGCCCAACCGGCCCCACCTCCTTGGCGAGCCACGGCTTGTGATCGGTCCCGATTGCATGGTGATGAGTGATGGTGGCCCCCACGGATGCAATGGCGTCATTGACCGCTGACTTGGCAACATGCCAAGAGGTCAAGGCGTCACCGGAGAACTTCGTGGCGACCGTGAAGTAGAGCGAGCAACCAGTCTCATAGACATGTGAGATGTGGCAAAGCACGAGATGCTTCTCAGGCAGGTGAAGCCGCAGGGCCTCGGTCACCGCGTCGTACAGGGCTTGACGGTTGCTCCAGAATGTGGCGGTCTCGAGGGTCTCGACGAATATCCCGACGTCCAAGAGGCTGTCGCGCAGGTATGGCGCATCGAAGCGTCCGTGTGACCACTTCTCCCCTGGAGTGCTGCCGAGGGCAGATCCGCCCAAGCCCGAGAGAAGTTCTGTGGTGATCGCTCTGGAACGAGCCACGTCTTGGGGTGTGCCTTCATGCCCCACGATCATCAGGCAGCCGCCGAGGTTGTCTGATCCGATGCCTTCTGGATCAGCCAGATTGATCGCCGTCTCGGCTTCGTCAGACAACCGGATGACTGTTGGGAGGTGCCCTGATTGAGCCAATGATCGGATTGCCTGGGCGCCACCTTCGAAGTCCGGCCAAGACCAACCTTCGTAGCTCAACTCTTCGGGTAGCCGTCGCACTCTGAGGCGTACGCCGGTGATCACACCGAAGGCGCCCTCTGAGCCAAGGATCACTTGCCGCAGATCAGGCCCAGCGGCCGTGGCCGGCGCCGAGCCCAAGGTCAACTCCCCAATCGGAGTGGCAACGCGAAGCCCGACCACCATTGCATCAAAGCGCCCGTAGCCAGCGCTCGACTGGCCGCTGGAGCGAGTGGCGGCGAAGCCGCCGATCGTGGCGTATTCAAAGGATTGTGGGAAATGGCCCAGGGTCAGGCCGTGCTCGGCCAGGAGGGCCTCTGCTTCGGGGCCGCGCAGACCTGGCTCCAAGGTGGCCGTCATCGACTCGTGATCCACCTCGATGAGTCGCTTCATCCGAGTCAGATCCAGGCTCACTATTGCTGAGTGGCCCTCACGGCGAGCCACCAGACCCCCCGTGACGCAGGTGCCGCCACCGAAGGGCACGATCGCCACACCGTGCTGTCCAGCCCATTCGATGATCGCGGTCACTTCATCGTGGCTGGCTGGTCTGACGATCGCGTCAGGGGCGTCGACGAGGTCGTCGGCGCGAGCCCGCAGTAGGTCTGGGGTCGACTTACCTCTCGTGTGGCTCGCTCGACTCTGCGCGTCCGTGAGCACGTGATTGACCCCGAGACACGCGCGTAATCCGTCGAGTGCTTGGTCGTTGAGGCTCGATGGGCTCAAGGCATTGTCGTTGATCGTGGTGTCGGCTGGATCCCCGATGACATCATCGGCTGGCCCGAAGGCGAGTTCGACGAGTGCCAGCGCCTCCGGAGGCAGCTTGGCGGCGCGCTGAGTTGATCCCCAGCGACGTGGATGCATTGGGCTCACATCTGCTGTGTCCATGAGATATAGTGTGACACATGTCGTCACTCCGTAACAGTGCCAAAGAGGCGCATATTGATGCCGCCAAGGCATCCATCCTCGACATCGGGTGGCGGCGTACGACGTTGACCGAAGTGGCCCGGCGTGCGGGTGTGTCCAGGATGACCATCTATCGCCATTGGGATGATCGGGAGCGACTGCTCGCTGATCTGATGACCCGTGAGTGGGTCGCAATCTTGGAAAAGGCGTCGGCCAACAGTCAGGATGACCAGAGCCTCGATGGATTCATCGATCTGGCACTGAGCGTGGTCGAGGGTTTGCGACGCAATCCACTCCTGCGTCGAATCCTGGAGTTGGATCCAGAGATGGTGATGCCCTACATCCTCCAGCGCACCGGGCGTTCACAAAAGGCGATGTTGGAGTTGCTCGAGGCGCGGATCAGGCTGGTTCAAGCCAACGGACAGATGCGGGCAGGCGAGCCAGAAGTGCTCGCTCGGACGGTTGCCTTGATGCTGGAGGGACTGTTGTTGTCGGTGGACACCATGAAGGGGCGTGGCATCACTCGGGCCAAGTTGATCGAGGAATGCCGCGAGACCCTGATGCGAGGTCTGTCCAAGTGAGTGCGGCTCGTTCAGCAATTCGTGTCGGCTTGACCGGAATCACAGATGACGTTGATTTGGTGGTGATCGGCCTAGGCGTGACTGGAGCAGGTGTGGCTCTGGATGCGGTGAGTCGTGGCATGAAGGTGCTGGCCGTCGATGCTCATGATCTCGCCTTTGGCACGTCGCGGTGGTCATCGAAGTTGGTGCATGGTGGTCTGCGGTATCTGGCTTCCGGGCAATTCGGCGTCGCCCACGAGAGTGCTGTTGAACGGGGCATCCTCATGCAGACGACCGCTCCCCATCTCACCAAGCCAATGGGCACCCTGGTGCCATTGACCAGCAGGCCACCGATGATCATGCGAGCGGGTCTGCTGGCAGGTGATCTGCTCAGGTGGTCGGCTGGCACTTCGGGTGATTTGCTGCCACCAGCACGCCAAATCTCCGCAGCACACGCTCTGGCCCTCGCTCCTGCGCTACGGCGTGACGGGCTGCGCAGTGCGATGCTGGGCTGGGACGGTCAATTGGTCGATGACGCCCGCCTTGTGCTCACCATTGCCCGGAGCGCGGCTCGCTTCGGTGCACAGATCCGTACCCGAGCGCGCTTCACGGGCATCGAGGGTGGCGTCGTCGTGCTAAAGGATGAACTGAGCGGTCAGACACACCGGATCACGGCCCGCGCGGTGATCAATGCGGGGGGAGTCTGGTCGGGCAAGGTCGCCGAGCTCTTTCCGACTGCCGCGCCACCAATCAAGCTCAAGCCCAGCCGGGGCAGCCACTTGGTGCTGAAGCCCACCGCTGACCACCCTCTGTCGCGGCAACGCGCCGCAGTGATGGTGCCCGTGCCCGGCTCATCGTCGCGCTTCACTTTTGTGCTTCCCCAGGCCGATGGCACTGCCTATGTTGGTCTGACCGACGAGCCAACTGGTGACGAGATCCCAGAGGTGCCTCAGGCAAGTGAAGTCGAAGTCGGATTCCTGCTCGATGTGGTCTCCGCGGCCTTGCAGGAGCCAATTCGACGCCAAGACGTGGTTGGTACCTTCGCCGGGCTGAGGCCATTGCTCGATGCGGCCGGTGAGACCGCCGACCTGTCGCGCAAGCATGCAGTGATCGATCAGCAGGCACAGGGGCTTGATCTTGTGACCGTTGTCGGTGGCAAGCTGACCACCTATCGCAGGATGGCTCAAGATGCCCTCGACATCCTCTCTATGGCCGAGGATTTCGATCGTTGCTCAACTGCCAACCTGCCGTTGTCCGGCGCCCTGCCTCGTGAGGATCTCACCCAGCTTCGAGGGCCTCGTCGACTCATTGACCGCTACGGAGCCGACCATGAAGAGGTCCTGAGCTCGTCTGGAGAGGTCAGCGGGTTGAGTGAGGCTGAGTTGCTGGAGCCGATCAGTGCTGGCATCCCGACCACGCTCGCGGAGTTGATCTACGGGGTCACCCATGAGGGGGCGCACAGCGTCGACGACCTGCTGGAGCGGCGTACTCGTGTGGCCCTCGTGCCTGTCGACCGGGTCAAGGCAGAAGCCAGTGCCCAGCGTGCCCTGACTCTGTGCCAGCGCACGGGCTGACACAATCGCGGGATCAAAACAACCCGCGGCCGCTTTCGGTGTAGCTGGGGCCAGGTCGGTCACTCAGATTGCGTAGCGCGGCTTCGATGCGGCGTACAGTGAAGTCAGCGCACAGTTTGTGCGCTTCATCGAGAGTGTAGAAGCCAGCCGACTTTATCTCTCGTGGCTGCGGCACGATCATGTCGGCGATGCTGGGCTCGTGTTGACCTCCGTGGAAGACCAAGCACACCGCATCATCCCATCCACTCCAGGGCGGCAGCCAATCTGTGAGCACCAAGTGGCCTGCCTCGATGCTCAGGCCCAGCTCTTCCTCGACCTCGCGGGAGACCGCTAGTTGTGGTGACTCGGAGACTTCGACAACCCCTCCGGGAAGGTCGAAGTCCTTTTTGTAGGTCAGTTGGCACAACAAGATGCGTTCGTCGGATGACGTGACCAACAGTTGGCTGATCGCGCGCTTGCGGGGAAGGAATGAGTTGAGCAGGCTGCGGAAGCCATCCCCTTCGTCGACAGGTGCGTCCGTTGCGATCCGGGCGTAGATGATCCGGTCAGCTCCGTGCGCCACCCCTCTCAGGATGCCTTCACGCATCAGTCCACCGAAGGTCGCAATGCGTTGAGCCAGGTCATCTGCTGGGTCGACGTGGGTTTCGACGCGATGCGCCCCGCCTGCAAAGGCGCTGTCGATGACCTGACGTACCGCAGTTGTGGAGGCACCCAAACCGGAGGCCTGGAGCTCAGGTGTCCATGACAGCCTGAGCACCCCAGGTGCGATCTCCTCGACTCGTGCGTCCACCCATGTCTCCTCGGTCACCAGTCGGCCAACGGCAGCCTGTGACCAGCCTACGGTGCCCGCATGGTGTTGAGGTCAACCCGACCGGCGATGCCTGCCACCGTGCCGGAGTCGCTGCGCTGCCAGATCCACCAATTGCCGACCGGCCTCTTGCCAATGCTGCGCACCCACTGAGGGTTCTTGGAGAACTCCGCTCGGACCTGATGCTGTGATTCCACATCGGGATAGACATAGAGCACGACTTGCTTTCCGGTGGCCTGCTCTACCTTGCCGATGAAATCTTTGATCCCCGTGACCAGTTGGTCACGCTGTGAGGTGCACTTGTCGTGCTCGATGTCGATTGCTGGCGGCAAATCCGTGGGAGTACGACGAAGGGCCTCGATGAAGTGTGAGGCCTGTCTGGATGGATCCGAACAAGCACGGAAGTAGTGATAACCACCGACCTTGATGCCACTGGCCTGAGCGTTCACGGCATTGAGTTGAAACATCGAGTCGACAAAGGTCGTGCCTTCTGTGGCTTTCAAATAGGCAAAGGTGATGCCTGATCCAGCGACCATCGGCCACTTGATCGGCCCTTGATGGTGGGAGGCATCAATGCCTTCGGACATGGCGGCGGATCTTGACGGATCGGTGGCTGCCGGCGGATTCGTCTCTGACGCACTCACGCTGGGGGTCAGTGATGTTGAGCCGGGTTGGTCGGCGCCCGCCTGCTGGGTGCTGGACTGACTTGGATCGGAATGAGTCGGTGAGCTTGCGCTGCCACCTGATCGGGTCTGACCACCACAGCCAGCCGTCAGTACGACGATCATGCCCAGCACGAGGAAACGCAATGTTGACCTCCTCAAGGGCTGAGTTCCAGGACTTGGGGGCTCCGCGGGCGTAGCCACAAGGAACCAAGTGGCGGGACTCTCAAACGGGTGCTGGCGGGCTGGGCATGGTGAGGGATTTGATGGGCTGTGATCGTGCCCAAGTTGCCCACACCCGATCCGCCGTAGACAGCCGCGTCGGTGTTGATCAGTTCTTGCCACTGGCCTGGTCTGGGGAGTCCGAGGTGGTAGTCCTCTTGAGGAATGGCCGAAAAATTGGTGACACAAACCAGGGGGTCCTGGTCATTGCTCCAGCGAATGAACGCGATCGTATTGCGGGCAGCATCTCCACCCTCCAGCCACTCGAAGCCAGCCTCCAATGGATCCATGGACCACAGTTGCGGGCTCTGCTTGTAGACCCCGTTGAGATCTCGGATGAGCTGTTGCACGCCTCGATGGAGGGGTTGATCGAGCAGATGCCAGTCGAGGTCGCCGGCTTCGGCCCACTCATTGTCTTGGGCAAACTCAGTCCCCATGAAGAGCAATTGCTTGCCGGGGTGTGCCCACATATAGGCCAGGTAGGCACGGACATTGGCAAATTGTCGCCAGCGATCTCCCGGCATCTTGCGGAGTAGGGAGCCCTTTTCGTGGACCACTTCATCGTGACTGATCGGCAGCACATAGTTCTCTGAAAAGGCATAAGCCAAGGAGAAGGTGAGTTCGTTGTGGTGATAGCTGCGGTAGGCAGGGTCACGCTGCAAGTAGTGGAGGGTGTCGTGCATCCAACCCATGTTCCACTTGAAGCCGAAGCCCAGCCCGCCAGCATCGGTCTGGCTGGTCACGCCAGGCCACGACGTGGACTCCTCGGCGATCATGATCGCCCCGGGCGCCGACTTGTAGACGGTGCCATTCAACTCCTGCAGGAATTGCACCGCCTCGAGGTTTTCGCGACCACCATGCACATTCGGCTGCCATTCGCCCTTGAGTCTTGAGTAGTCCAGATAAAGCATGGATGCCACAGCGTCGACTCTGAGGCCATCGATGTGGAATTCTTCTAGCCAGTAGAGCGCATTGGCGACGAGGAAGTTGCGTACTTCCCTGCGTCCGTAGTTGAAGACAAAGGTGCCCCAGTCAGGATGCTCTCCCCGGGCGGGATTCGGATCCTCGTAGAGCGGCGTGGCGTCGAATCTGCCCAACGCGAAATCATCCTTTGGGAAGTGGGCGGGCACCCAGTCCAGGATCACACCAATGCCGGCAGCGTGGAATGCGTCGATGAGCCTGCGCAGGCCATCTGGGTCTCCGAATCTCGCAGTCGGTGCGTAGTACGACGTCACCTGATAACCCCAAGAGCCGCCATAGGGATGCTCCATGACCGGAAGGAGTTCGACGTGGGTGAAGCCGAGTTCGGCGACATAGGAGGGCAACTGCTCGGCTAGTTGGCCATAGTCGAGTCCACGTCGCCAGGAGCCCAGGTGTACTTCGTAGATGGACATGGGGGCCAGGTCTGCACGGGTGCTGTTGGCCCGCTTTGCCAACCAAGGCTGATCGCTCCACTCGAAGTCGCTACGGAAGGTACGCGACGCGGTTTCGGGGGGTACCTGGGCCCACTTGGCCATCGGGTCGGCCTTGTCACGCCAAACGCCATCAGCGCCGCGCACGTGGTACTTGTAGGACTCGTGGCTGCCAAGCCCCGGCACCCTCGCTTCCCAGATGCCTGACTCGGCCAGGCGATGCATGCGAGTCTGGGAGCCGTCCCACCCATTGAAATCACCGCGCACTTGCACCTCCCTGGCTGCTGGAGCCCACACTCTGAAGGTGGTGCCGGAATCATCGGTGAGGGCGCCGAGGATCTCCCAGAGCCGTTCGTGGCGCCCTTCATTGAACAGGTGCAGGTCGACCTCACCCAGGGTTGTCAAAGTGCTGCTCCCTGATCTGCCCGGTGCTGATCCGTCGCAATGCATCCAACGGGATGTGCAGCCAATCGGGGCGATTGCGCGTCTCGTAGACGGCCTCGTAGATGGTCTTGTCAGCCGCATAGGCCTCGAGCAGGGTGTCTTCCCAAGGAGTCAACTCGCGGCCCAAAGCCTCGGTGTAGCCGGCCAGGAAGGCAGCCTGATTGCGGGCTCGCCACTCGGCTGCGCGGTACTGCGCCTGGGTTGCTGCATTGCCCATCGGGTCAACATCATCGGCTGCGGCCCTTGCGGCATAGTCGAAGGAACGGAGCATCCCCGCGACATCGCGCCATGGGGAGTCTGGCAGTTGCCGGTGGGCCAAGGGCTTGGCTGGCTCACCCTCGAAGTCGACGACCTTCCAGGCCATGGTGTCGCGAAGGGTCTGACCGAGGTGGAGGTCTCCATGGATCCGCTGGGTCACGATTGGCTCTTCGATGTCTTGCAGTCGGTTGAACATCTCAGAAAGCTGGTCGCGGAATTCGGCGATCAGCGGTTGTGCGGTGATCGCCGAGTCAAGTCGAGCAAGCATTGATGTGGCCAAACTAGTGCCGTCGGTGGTCCATTCGCCCATTTCGTTGCGCATCGTGAGGTGAATCTCGCAGATGGACATGCCGAGCCTGTGGGCCTCTCCGGCGAAGTCGCCGCCCACTTCGTCTGGGTGCAGGTCGCCTTCTGCCAGCAGGTCACGGACACTGGCCAAGGCGACCTGCCAGCCTTCGGTGGCCGTACGGATGAATTCCTGCAGAATGGCCAAATGGATGGTGTCATCGCCATCTCGCAAGCTGACCCAGCCGTACAGGGCTGCGATATGTGGGCAGTCAGCAGTGGTTAGTGCCTCCAGGATTTCCACATCTGGATTCACGCCAGGTGTGACCTTGCGGAAGACCTTGAGCTGGGAGCTCTCGCCGAAGGTGACCGAGGAGTTCGACTGCTCACCTTGGAAGAGGGTTGAGTGTGCGGACAGGTCCAGTTCAGGGTCACCAACAAGATGGAACTCAAGACCCCCAGAGGTGGTCTGTTGCGCGAACCCTTTGAGCCACACAGCCATTGCTTCGCGATCGTGGACTGCGTCATAGATGGCCTGGCCGTCGACGAACTCAATCAGCGCATGGGCCAGACGGTCCTGAGGCCAGTCGTATGCGACAAGGGGTAGCTGGAAACACTCCTGATCGCCGGTTGCATAGGAAACCTCGATGAGCTCGATCCAGGTGGATTCAGTCAATGGGACTGAGCGGTGCTCCTTCACTTCAAACTCGCGCCCCTTGCCGCCGAACCAACGGGCACGACTCAGATAGTCGTGAAGTTGCTCCGGGCTCATGTGGAGGGGAGTAGCACTCATGGCATGGCTCCTTGGCCGTCTGGGTCTGGAGGGGGAGTGGAGTGAGGCAACCTGATCCAGTAGAAGCCATAGCCTCCAAGGGTCAGGAGATAAGGGAGCTCGCCCACTTCTGGGAAGCGCACTCCGCCAAGGAGTTCGATCGGAGTGACCCCCTCCCACCGGCGCAGGTCAAGCTGCACGGGCTGAGGGAATCGCGACAAGTTGTTGACGCACAGGACAGTGTCGGTGTGCCCGTCTGGGGTGGTGTGTTCGCGGACATAGGAAAGCACTGACGGATTGC
The DNA here is from genome assembly GCA_020636935.1 of Nocardioidaceae bacterium. GTDB lineage: Bacteria > Actinomycetota > Actinomycetes > Propionibacteriales > Nocardioidaceae > Marmoricola. Next base: position 68,394 of record JACJWW010000006.1, on the reverse strand, counting down.
TGCCCCCGAGATCGTGGAAACTGCCCAGACCGAAGCACTGGTGTTGTTTGCGAGCATGGACCATCCTGCGGGTCCAATGCAGCAACGAGGACTGATCGTCAACTTCAGTCTCGACATTGACCCGTTGATAGCCGTATACGGGATCTTGGACCAAAGGCAGATGCAGGCGCCCTGGGTTGGCCAAGGAGAAGCCGGCATTTCGGTCGGGGGTCCACTGCATCGGCGTCCGGACGCCGTCGCGATCACCCAACCAGATGTTGTCGCCCATGCCGATCTCGTCGCCGTAATAGAGGACTGGGGAGCCGGGCAGTGACAACAGCAGCGCGGTGAACAACTCCATCCGGTTCGTGTCATTGTCAAGCAAGGGAGCCAGTCTGCGTCTGATCCCGATATTGGCTTTCATTCGGGGGTCAGTGGCGTATTCGCTCCACATGTAGTCACGATCCTCGTCAGTGACCATTTCGAGGGTCAACTCGTCGTGGTTGCGCAAGAAGATGCCCCACTGGCAGCCACTGGGGATCTGTGGGGTTTGCTCCATGATCTCCGAGATCGGGAACCGTGATTCACGGCGTACGGCCATGAATATCCGGGGCATCACCGGGAAGTGGAAGGCCATGTGGCATTCGTCGCCACCCACATCAGGGTCACCGAAGTACTCCACGACGTCTGAAGGCCACTGGTTGGCCTCGCTCAACAGAACGCGCCCGGGATAGTGCTCGTCGACGAAGCGACGCACCTTCTTGAGGAAGGCGTGGGTTTCGGGGAGATTCTCGCCGTTGGTGCCGGGTCGCTCGTAGAGATAGGGGACCGCATCCAGCCGAAAGCCGTCCAAGCCCATGTCGAGCCAGAATGCCATCGCCTCAAGCATGGCGTCGTGGATGGCAGGATTGTCGAAATTGAGATCGGGCTGATGCGAAAAGAAGCGATGCCAGAAGTACTGCTGACGGACTGGATCCCAAGTCCAGTTGGAGGGCTCGGTGTCAACGAAGATGATCCGGGCTTCTTCGTAGAGCTCGTCGGTGTCCGACCAGACATAGAAGTCGCCGTAGGGGCCGGTGGGATCTTCGCGACTGGCTTGGAACCACGGATGGGCGTCACTGGTGTGGTTCATCACGAAGTCGATGATCACCCTGATCCCGCGTGCATGTGCTTCGCTGACGAACTCACGGAAATCATCGACAGTGCCGCACTCGGGGAGGATGCCGGTGTAGTCGGCTACGTCATAGCCGCCATCGCGCAAGGGTGAAGTGAAGAATGGCGGCACCCATACGCAATCCACGCCGAGCCATTGGATGTAGTCGAGCTTCTCGATCAGTCCTTGGAAGTCGCCGACTCCGTCGCCATTGGAGTCTTTGAACGACCGCACGAGGACTTCGTAGAAGACGGCCGTCTTGAACCACTCCGGTTCGACGTTGACTGGGTCGTTCGTCATGGCACCTGCCTGAATCTCATGACGACCGCCTGACCGTCACGATGTGAGCGGGTTCGAAGTTGGGGTCGAGGCGCACGTAGTTGTGCTCACTCCACAACCAAGTAGACCCCGTGATCTCGTCATGGACACTGAACTGTTCCCCAGGATCGAGGCCCAGGGCTGGTAGGTCGAGATGCACTGTGGTGGTGCGGGTTGTGAAAGGATCGAGATTGAGCACCACGATCACCGTGTCGTCGCCGATGGACTTGGAGAAGGCAATCACCGCATCGTCATCGGTTGAATGAAGCTGGAGATTGCGCAGGAGCTGGAGACATGGATGCGCTGCCCTGATCTGGTTGAGCATGGTCAGATAGGGAGCCAAGGACTCCCCCCGCTCGGCGGCCCCGTCCCAGTCTCGAATCCGGATTTGATATTTCTCCGAGTTCAAGTACTCCTCGCTGCCAGGTTTCACTGCCACTCGCTCAAAAAGTTCGTAGCCCGAATAGACCCCCCAACTCGGGCTGCTCATCGCCGCCAAGGTGGCTCTGATCTTGAACATCGGCGGTCCGCCGTATTGCAACGATGCATGCAAGATGTCGGGAGTGTTGACGAAGAAGTTGGGCCTCATGAAGGCGCTGGACTCGTGAGCGACTTCGTTGAGGTAGTCCTCGATCTCGCCCTTCTCGGTGCGCCAGGTGAAATAGGTATAGCTCTGGTGGAAGCCGACCATCCCCAGTGCATGCATCATCGGCGGCGTGGTGAAGGCCTCCGACAAGAACAACACGTCGGGGTCGGTGGCCCGGATCCTGGTCAGCAGCCACTCCCAGAAGGGCAGCGGCTTGGTGTGCGGGTTGTCGACCCTGAAGATGCGCACACCATGAGCCATCCAGTGTCGGATGATTCTCTCGCACTCGAGATAGAGACCCTCGGGATCATTGTCGAAGTTGAGGGGATAGATGTCCTGGTACTTCTTCGGTGGGTTCTCGGCGTACGCAATCGAGCCGTCGGGCAGTTTGGTGAACCACTCGGGATGCTGTTGCACCCATGGGTGATCAGGTGCTGCCTGTAGGGCGAAATCCAGGGCGACTTCCAGCCCCAATGCATTTGCCTTGGCTACGAACTCGTCGAAGTCGTCAATAGTGCCCAGGTCGGGGTGTACGGCGTCGTGCCCGCCCAGTCGTGACCCGATCGCCCAAGGTGAACCCGGGTCATTCGGTCCGGGAGTCAAGGTGTTGTTGGGGCCTTTGCGGTTGACCTCCCCGATTGGGTGGATTGGCGGCAGGTACACGATCTGGAAGCCCATTTCGGCGACAGCGTCCAGGCGTTTGGCGGCGGTCTTGAAATTGCCGCTCGTGATCGTGCCATTGGGCTCCTGCCGGGCCCCCTCGCTGCGCGGGAAGAACTCATACCAGTTGCTGTAAAGAGCCCGTTGTCGATCCACATGGAAGGGATATGGGCCCTCCTGGCTGATCAAATCTCGGATCGGATGACTGGAGAGCAAGCCGTGCACTGGGTCGGACTCCACCACGGCCAAACGGGCCAAGGGCGGTCGGTCGGGATCAGTCAGAGCGATGATTGCAGCTCCGAGGATCTCAGCCGATCCTGCTGGGAGATCCTGGGCCAGGACCCGACGCAGAAGTTCAGCGCCTCGGGCAAACATCAACTCCACGTCGACTTCGGCACGCACCTTGATCCCGGCGTCGTGCAGCCAAGTCTGCACTGGAGCGCTCCAGGACTGCACAGTGAACTGCCATGGGCCTTCTATGTCTGCAGTCACTGAAGCTTTAAGCCGGTTAACTCCCCGCCCGGCATCGACCATTCGGATCGGTGGCCTTGACATCCCGTCAGGGGCGCTGAGGACTACCTCCGCGCCAAACTGGTCGTGTCCTTCCCGAAAAACCACGGCGGTTATGTCGAAGGGCTCGTTGACCGTGGCCTTGGCATGGAAACGGCCGTGCTCAAGGACTGGGGACATGTCCATGATTGGGATTCGGCCGACCATGTGACAACCCTTACCGAGGATTGCCCTTCGTGCAAACGAAATGCGATTTCTTGGATCGGTCAACCGACTGCACCTTCGTGGTCAACTGCACTATCTTGGCAAGATGCGAGCAATTCGGCGTTTCACTGTCCGCCCGGCACTGCCCGAAGGCCTTGAAGGCCTAGGTGATCTGGCCAACAATCTGCGGTGGTCGTGGCATCCGGAGACACAAGATCTGTTTGCGGCCATTGACCGTGAGCTCTGGGTCCAGACCGGGCATGATCCGGTGCGTTTGTTGGGTGAGGTGAGTAAAGCGCGATGGGCCGAACTAGCTGGAGACAAGAAGTTCGTCAGGATGCTCGAGATCGCAAAAGCCGACCTCGACCAATATCTCACCGGTGAGCGCTGGTTCCAGCGTCGCAATGACCCTGATCTTGTGCAGTCCATTGCCTATTTCAGCCCCGAGTTTGGGATCACCTCGGTGCTTCCGCAGTACTCCGGAGGGCTGGGCATCTTGGCCGGTGATCACCTGAAGACGGCGAGTGACCTTGGGATTCCACTCACCGGCGTGGGCCTGTTGTATCGACATGGCTACTTCCGGCAGTCCTTGTCGCGTGAGGGATGGCAGCAAGAGTCCTATCCGGTGCTCGACCCCGACGGCTTGCCCTTGACGGTGCTGCGTGAGTCTGACGGTGCACCAGCCTCTGTCTCACTTGCGATCCCTGGGGGTGCCCAACTCACAGCCCGGATCTGGATCGCCCAGGTCGGCCGCGTGCCATTGATCCTCCTTGACACTGACATCGAGGAGAACTCTGGTGCATTGCGCGAGGTGACCGATCGTCTCTACGGCGGCACGGCCGAGCATCGACTTCAGCAAGAGCTGTTGCTTGGGATTGGCGGCGTCAGGGCGCTGCGTGTCTTCTCCCGAATCACAGGGGCTCGGGAGCCGGAGGTGTTCCACACCAATGAGGGGCATGCTGGATTCCTTGGCTTGGAGAGGATCCGGGAGTTGACGGTCGCCGAGGGCGGGCCGGGCCTGGATTTCGACACTGCCTTGGAAGTCACTCGCGCCGGCACTCTATTCACCACGCACACGCCGGTGCCAGCTGGCATTGACCGATTCGACAAGGAGTTGATCAACCAGTACTTCGCCACCGACGTGGTGCTCCCCGGTGTCCCGGTTGATCGCATCCAGGCGCTCGGTGCCGAGGACTACGCGGGTGGTGACCCTGGAGTCTTCAACATGGCGGTCATGGGATTCCGTTTGGCACAGCGAGCAAATGGGGTCTCGCTCCTGCACGGACACGTCAGCCGGGAGATGTTCAACGGGCTGTGGCCAGCCTTCGACGAAGCTGAGGTGCCGATCACCTCGATCACCAATGGTGTGCATGGGCCCACTTGGGTTGGTCGTGAAGTCTTTGAGCTTGCGGCTCGACATGGCTTTGACCCTGAGGAGGTGTCCGGCCAGTCCTGGGATGCCGTCGACAAGGTGCCGGCCAGTGAGCTCTGGGCGACCAAGCGAGTCCTTCGCGAACGGCTGGTTGAAGATGCTCGGGTCCGGCTGAAGCGATCCTGGTTGCATCGCGGAGCTTCCACCCTGGAGTTGAGCTGGATTGATGAGGCCCTCGACCCAGATGTGCTCACCATCGGCTTCGCCCGGCGAGTACCGTCGTACAAGCGACTGACGCTGATGCTGCGTGACCCCGAGCGGCTGCGTGCTCTCTTGCTGCATCCGCAACGCCCGGTCCAGTTGGTGATTGCGGGCAAATCCCATCCTGCAGATGACGGCGGCAAGCAGATGATCCAGCAGATCGTGCGCTTTGCCGACGAGCACGACGTGCGCCATCGCATTGCCTTCCTGCCCAATTACGACATTGCGATGGCCCAACCCCTCTATCCGGGATGTGATGTCTGGCTAAACAATCCACTGCGCCCATATGAGGCCTGTGGCACTTCTGGCATGAAGGCAGCGCTCAACGGTGGTCTCAACTTGTCCATCCTCGACGGCTGGTGGGACGAGTGGTACGACGGCAACAACGGGTGGGCCATCCCAACCGCCGATGGCGTTGATGACCCAGACAGTCGTGATGACATCGAGGCCAATGCCTTGTATGACCTGATCGAGAACGAGGTGGCACCACGCTTCTATGTCCGAGATGACCAGGGCGTGCCAATCCGTTGGATTGAGATGTTGAGGCACACGCTGAAATCGCTGGGCCCCAAAGTGCTGTCCTCGCGGATGGTCTGTGACTACGTGGAACAGCTCTACACTCCAGCAGCGACCTCAGCCCGCAAGGTCAACACCACTTTCGCTGGCGCCAAGGCTCTGGCCGAGTGGAAGGGGCGGGTCAGACAAGGTTGGTCAGGTGTGGGGGTTGATCACGTGGAGACCGACGGGTTGCCGGACATTCCCGAGCTTGGTAGTTCCATTGGGATCCGTGCTTTTGTCTCCTTGGGGGCGCTGAATCCTGATGATGTCGATGTGCAGATCGTGCATGGTCGGGTGCGCAACGAAGACGAGCTCACTGACCTGACCATCAAGTCCTTGACCTTGGCCGAGACCTACGAGCATGGTCGACATCGCTTCGAGGCCACCGTCGCCTTGGATCGGGCCGGCGCTTTCGGCTACACGGTGCGGATCCTGCCAAGGCATGCTGGTCTGGCAAGCCCCGCTGAGCTCGGGCTGGTTGCCTTCGCGCACATCTGAGACCAGAGACAGCGTGATCCGTGGGTCGTGGGCTGTCTCTGACTGGGCTGCCGCTCAGTGAGCTGCTACTCACTGAGCGGGGCCTACCTCTTCCTGCAGGAGCACCAAACTCCTGGGCCCTAGGGTCCAGTTGCCCCCGGCAGCCACTCTGGTGCCGAGGGGAGTCTCCGGGTCCGTTGACAAGGCCACCGCCCCAGCTGCGACCCAAGGATTGCTGATCAACTTGATCTCCTGGGCTTGCAGTGTCGAATTGAGCCACAGCATGAATGACGAATCGCGCTGCTGCTCGCCGTGTGGGCCCGGAGATCGCAGCGGCTTGCCCGAAACGAACATGCCGATGCAGCCAAGGGAATCGTCATGCCAATCTGCCTCGGTCATCTCACGTTGGTCGGGGTGGAACCAAGCGAGATCCTTGGGTCCACCCACGATCGCGGGAGTCCCATCGAAGAAGTGACGTTGTCGTAACGCGGGGTGATCGCGTCGGATCCGCAGGGCAGCCTTAGTGATCTCGTAGACATCAAGCCAGGCATCATCGGGCCACCAGTCGATCCAGGAGAGTTCGTTGTCCTGCACATAGGGATTGTTGTTGCCCCGCTGAGTGCGTCCCCTTTCGTCACCCGCGGTGATCATGGGTACTCCGCTGGACAAGCACAGCGCAGCCAACATGTTGGCGGCTTGACGCCTTCTCAGCGCTCGGATCTCAGGATCATCTGTCTCGCCCTCGACCCCGTGGTTGGCTGACCGATTGTTCTCGGTGCCGTCACGATTGTCTTCACCATTTGCCTCGTTGTGTTTGTAGTCGTAGGAGACCAGGTCGCGAAGAGTGAACCCATCATGGGCGGTGATGAAGTTGACCGAGGCATATGGCGAGCGTCCATCATCGGCGTACAAATCTGAGGAGCCCGACAATCGGGTGGCCAGCTCACGGGTGTCGGCGCCCCTGAGCCAGAAGTCGCGAATGGTGTCTCGATAGCGGTCATTCCACTCCACCCAAGGCGGGGGATAGGAACCAACCAGGTATCCATCCAGTGAGGCATCCCATGGCTCCGCGATGAGCTTGACATTGCGTAGGAGTGGATCCTGCCCAATGGTGGTCAAGAACGCCGAGTGCATGTCGATCTGATGTCCGGTGCGGGTCAGTGCAGACGTCAGATCGAATCGGAAGCCGTCGACATGCATCTCACTGACCCAGTACCGCAGTGAGTCCAAGATCAGCCGGAGAGCACCTAGGTTGGTGGAGTCGACGGTATTACCGCATCCGGTCACGTCCCAGTAGGCTCCCTTGCCTTCGCCGGATCTCTTGTAGAAGCCGATGTCATCGAGCCCGCGGAAGCTGTAGCTGGGCCCCAGCTCGCCGCCCTCAGCGGTGTGGTTGTAGACGACGTCCAAGATGACTTCGATGCCTGCGGCATGGAAGTTCTTGACCATCTGCTTGAACTCAACCACCTGCTGACCACGATCACCCGAGCTCGAATATGCGTTGTGCGGGGCAAAGAAGCCGATGGTGTTGTAACCCCAGTAGTTGACCATGCCTCGGGACGTCACAGCAGGCTCGGAGAAGAATTGCTGGCTGGGCAGAAGCTCGACCGCAGTGATTCCGAGATCCTTGAGGTAGTTGATCACTGTGTGGCTGCCCAGGCCAGCGAAGGAGCCCCGCAGGTGCTCGGGGATCTCGTTGTGTAGTTGGGTCATCCCCTTGACGTGGAGCTCGTAGATGACGGTGTCATGCCAGCGCGTCCTCAGCTGGGTGTCACCCTCCCAGTCGAAGTCGTCATTGACCACCACGCTCATGGGCATCGAGTTGGCTGAGTCCAAGGAGGAAAATTCCTCTGGGGCGCCTTCCCGATAGGGGAGTAGCTCAGGGCCAAAGTCGACTGTTCCGCAGATCGCCTGGGCGTAGGGGTCCAGGAGCAACTTGTTGACATTGAACCGGTGGCCATGTCGTGGATCCCACGGCCCTTCGGCTCGATAGCCATAGCGTTGTCCGACCGGGATACCAGGGATCTCGCCGTGCCAAATGCCCAAGGTGTGGCTGGGGAGAAGGTGGCGAGTCTCGACCCCATCATCATCGAAGCAACACACGCTCATCGACGTGGCTTCAGGAGCCCACACGGCGAAGTTGGTGGCGTCGTGGCGCCACGTGGCTCCCAGTGCATGATGATGACCCGGCCAGACTGAGGAGACTTGGTCAGGCGAGGTCCACCGCCACATTTCGCCACTCACGCGGCCAGTATGACCAATCGTGCCTGCAGCTGTCTGCGACACCGTGGTTCTCTGCTCGGCCCACTCGCGAAGTAGGTTGGAGCAAAGTCAACCAAGGAGCAGGCATGGGTGAGTTCGTAAGGCTTGAGGTAGTTGATGGTGTGGGCACGATCAGACTGGATCGGCCCAAGATGAATGCCCTCAATGAGCAGGTTCAAGAAGAGATCCGGGCTGCGGCTACGCAGGCCACGGAGCGTGATGATGTCAAAGCCGTGATTGTCTACGGCGGCGAGCGGGTCTTCGCGGCTGGTGCGGACATCAAGGAGATGGCTGAGATGTCACATACCGACATGATCAAGCGCTCATCAGGCCTGACCAGTGCCTTCACCTCAGTGGCGATGATCCCGAAGCCCGTGGTGGCTGCGGTTACTGGTTATGCGCTTGGCGGTGGCTGCGAACTCGCCCTGTGTGCTGATCTTCGGATCGCGGCCGACAACGCGACCTTCGGACAACCCGAAATCCTGTTGGGCATCATCCCGGGGGCTGGGGGCACCCAACGCCTGAGCCGACTGGTGGGCCCGAGCAAGGCGAAGGATCTCATCTTCACCGGGCGTTTCGTTGCGGCGCAGGAGGCGTTGGCCATTGGCCTGGTCGACAAGCTCGTGCCCGCCGATCAGGTCTATTCCGCCGCAGTTGAGTGGGCCAGCCAGTTCCGCAATGCAGCTAGCTGCGCACTGCGCGCTGCCAAGGAATCCATTGATCTCGGCCTGGAATCAGACCTAGCTACCGGGCTGGAGATCGAGAGGCAGCAATTCGCGAGCCTGTTTGCGACCCAGGATCGTTCGATCGGGATGCAGTCATTCATCGCGCAAGGTCCGGGCAAGGCAGAGTTCACTGGTCACTGAGTGACCCGGGTTCACTGGCCACTGAGTGACCCTGCTCATTGGCCACTAAGTGACCCTGTTCGCCAACGTGACAGATCGCACGCCGATCCGACGTATCGCCCGGCCCAAGAGGCAGGTAATCTCAGTTCGTGCGTCTGTCGCCCATGGCGGTGGCGCGTCGAACCCATCTAGTTCAGGAGGGGCCCACCAGGGCCGAACAACATGAACATTGTCGTCTGTGTGAAATATGTGCCCGACGCAACTGCGGATCGGCATTTCGAATCTGACAACACCGTCGATCGTGACGGTACCCCCGGCCTGCTCTCCGAGCTTGATGAGTACGGCGTCGAGCAGGCCCTGCAGCTCAAGGAGAAGGGCGGCGACGAAGAAACCACCGTCACCGCGCTGACGATCGGCCCAGAGAGCGCCGTTGAGGCAGTCAAGAAGGCCCTGCAGATGGGTGCCGACAAGGGCGTCCACGTGGTCGATGACGCCATTGCTGGCTCAGATGCCATCGCGACCTCGAAGGTGCTGGCTGAGGCGATCAAGAAGATCGGTGACGTCGATGTGGTCATGTGTGGCCTCGCGTCCACGGATGCAGGCATGTCCGTGGTGCCCGCCATGCTCGCCGAGCGACTCGACTTGCCCCAGGTGACCCAGGGCTCCGTCGTTGAATCCCAGGGCAAGGACTTCCGGATCAAGCGCGATGGTGACACCGCCACTGAGGTCATCGGAGCTAGTGCGCCATTGTTGTTGTCGGTCACCGACCAGTCCGGTGAGGCTCGCTACCCGTCCTTCAAGGGCATCATGGCGGCCAAGAAGAAGCCCCTCGACACCTGGTCGCTGAGCGACATTGGCGTGGATGCAGGCGAGGTTGGCCTCGCCAGTGCCTGGACCGCAGTCGAGAGCACCGAAGCTCGTCCGCCACGCACGCAGGGTGAGATCGTCAAGGATGAGGACGGCTCTGGCGCCACTGCGCTGGTTGGCTTCCTCGCTTCGAAGAAGTTCATCTGAGCAGCGGACCACAAGGAGATTTGAGAAGACATGTCTGAAGTTCTGGTACTCGTCGATCACGTCGACGGAGCAGTCCGCAAACCCACCTACGAGTTGCTCGCAATCGCCAAGCGGCTGGGCAGCCCAGCAGCAGTGTTCATCGGTGCTGCCGATGCTGCCGATGCGGTTGTTGAGGCAGTCAAGGGCTATGGGGCCGAGAAGGTCTATGTTGTCGATGACACTGAGATCAAGGGATATCTGGTTGCACCCAAGGCTGAGGTCTTGCAGCAGTTGGCCACCCAAGCCAATCCCGATGCCATCTTGATCACCTCTTCTGCAGAGGGCAAGGAGATCGCGGCTCGATTGGCCATCAAGCTCGAGTCTGGCCTGATCACTGACGCCGTCGACGTGCAAGCTGGCCCCGTCACCACTCAATCGGTCTTCGCGGGCAACTACACCGTGCAGGCCAAGGTGACCAAGGGTACGCCGATCATCACTGTCAAGCCCAATGCTGCGGCCCCTGAGGAAGGTGCGGGTGCCGGGGTCAAGGAGGCCTTCGCGGCGTCGATCTCGGAGTCGGCCAAGAAGGCGAAGATCTTCGCCTCCCAGCCGCGCGCGGCCAGCGGTCGACCCGAGTTGACCGAGGCCGCCATCGTGGTCTCAGGTGGCCGTGGCACCGGAGGCAACTTCGAGCCGGTTGAAAACTTTGCCGACTCGTTGGGCGCAGCCGTTGGCGCGTCACGTGCGGCAGTTGACTCTGGTTGGAAGCCGCATGCCTTCCAGGTCGGCCAGACCGGTAAGACCGTGTCGCCGCAGCTGTATGTCGCAGCTGGCATTTCCGGGGCCATCCAGCACCGCGCCGGCATGCAGACCTCCAAGACCATCGTGGCGATCAACAAGGACGAAGAGGCCCCGATCTTCGAATTGGTTGATTTCGGGGTGGTGGGCGACCTGCACACGGTGTTGCCCGCCGCGACTGAAGAGATCATCAAGCGCAAGGGCTGACCAACCGCGTGAGACCGGCCAGGATCTTGGCAGCCATCGTTGGCTGCCTCATCCTGGCCGGTTGTCTTTTGATCACATTCAGTGCCTTTTTCAACCCAGTCCAGCAGGTCTTCGTGCTTGCCGCGCCCCTGGCGCCTTGGGCCATCATCGGATACATCCTTGCGGGGCTCCTCCTATTCGTCGGCCGGGCACCGCGCTGGCTGTCGATTGCGGTTGGTCTGATCGCAGTCGCGGGCCTGATCGTGCACGTCACTTGGATTGCGCCAAGTTTTCGCGCACCTTCACCGACCCCTGACGCCAATCTGCGGGTTGTGCAGTTGAACACCAATCGTGGTCAGGCAGATCCACTTGAGGTCAGAGCCTTGTTGGCCAAGACGAAGCCCGATGTATTCGTGATGGCTGAAGCCACCCCTGACTTCCTCAAGGAGATCAACGCCAATGGTGCAGTCGGCCCTGGCGGGATCGTTGCGGAGTACGCCGAAGTGCCACCCGGCCAGATGTTGGGGGTGGTCACCTATTCGCGATTTCCGATCACCTTCGAAGACAGCACGACCGTCTCTGATGGTGCCTATTCATTCAAAGTGCATGCCCCGAGTCCATTCAACCTGATCGCCTTGCACACGGCCGAGCCCTTGGTCGCCTATGAGAACTATCGTCGGGATTACGCAAACCTCCTGCCCATGGTCAAGGAAGGGCACCGGCCGTTGTTGGTGGTGGGCGATTTGAATGCCACCGTCGACAGCCTGCCAGTGAAGCAGTTGGCCGAGCTCGGGTTGCGAGACGCAGCGACTGAAGCAGGGTCGGGTTGGCAGCCGACTTGGCCCAGCGGGCTAGGTCTGTTGACCCTAGATCATGTGATGTTCAGCGATGGTTTCGCTGTCGCGAGGACCTCGACGGTCCAGGTGCCGGGCAGTGACCACTTGGCTCTGATCGTGGACCTGAAGGGGCCCGCGTAGGCTAGTGGGGAAATGAGCGTCTATCTAGATCACGCGGCAACCACGCCGATCTATCCCGAAGCGGCCGCCGCGATGTCAGCGCAGTTGCACAATGTCGGCAATCCGTCATCCTTGCATGCCTCAGGACGCGCGGCCCGCAGGGTGGTCGAGGAGTCGCGTGAAACCATCGCCCGGGCTCTGGGTGCGCGGCCCGGTGAGATTGTGTTCACCTCAGGCGGCACCGAAGCCAACAACTTGGCGATCAAGGGCTGCTACTGGCACCGCCGACGTGAAGATGGTCGTCGTACGCGCATCATCGCCAGCCAGGTTGAGCATCATGCCGTGCTTGACCAACTGCACTGGCTGGCCAATGAACAACAGGCCGAGGTCAATCTGGTGCCAGTTGACTCGCTCGGACAGATCGACTTGGCCGCTCTGCAGGCGGCCATCGAAGCCGATCCCGACTCCGTAGCCCTGATCAGCGTGATGTGGGCAAACAACGAAGTTGGCACTGTCCAACCCATCGCGGATGTGGTGGCTCTTGCCGAGCCACATGGCATCCCGGTGCACACCGATGCGGTGCAAGCGGTGGGCCAGTTGCCCGTTGACTTTGCCAAGGCTGGCGTGGACGCACTCACCTTGACCGGGCACAAGGTTGGTGGTCCGTTTGGGGTGGGGGCTCTGGCTGTACGCCGGGAGTTGGCGATCACTCCGTTGATCCACGGCGGTGGACAAGAGCGAGACATCAGGTCGGGCACGATTGACGCACCAGCCATAGCTGGGTTCGCGACCGCCGTCGAGTTGGCAGTGTCTCGACAGCAGCAGTTGGCCACCCGGTTGACCGCCCTGCGTAGGCGGTTGGTTGAAGGGGTGCTCTCGGTCGTGCCTGATGCGATCTGCACTGGAGCGATCGACACCAACCCGGAGTTGCGCCTGCCTGGCAATGCGCACCTGCGTTTTCCCAATTGTGAGGGGGATTCGCTGCTGATGCTCCTCGACGCCAAGGGCATCGAGTGCTCGACCGGGTCGGCCTGCGATGCAGGTGTGGCCCAGGCCTCCCACGTGTTGTTGGCTATGGGCTGCTCCGACGAAGAGGCCCGCACCTCCTTGCGCTTCTCGATGGGGCACACGACCACGGAGGCTGATGTCGATGCTCTGGTGGCTGCGATCGGGCCCGCGGTCGACCGCGCTCGTGCCGCCGTACGTGTCATGAGAGGTCGTTGATGCGGGTCATTGCAGCCATGTCCGGAGGAGTCGATTCGGCGGTAGCCGCGGCTCGCGCGAAAGACGCCGGGCATGAGGTCACCGGGATTCACTTGGCGCTCTCCCGCAATCCTCAGTCCTATCGCACGGGTGCACGCGGGTGCTGCACGATCGAGGATTCCAATGATGCCAGGCGGGCAGCCGATGTGATCGGGATCCCCTTCTATGTCTGGGACATGAGCGATCGTTTTGCCGAGGATGTGGTGGCTGATTTCATTGATGAGTATGCCGCTGGTCGCACGCCCAATCCCTGCCTACGCTGCAACGAGAAGATCAAGTTCGCGGCAGTGCTCGACCGGGCCTTGGCGCTTGGATTTGATGGTGTGGTCACCGGGCACTATGCCCAACTCAAGACCGGGCCAGACGGGCTCATCGAGATGCATCGTGGTATCGACCATGGCAAGGATCAGTCCTATGTGCTGGGGGTATTGACCCAGGCTCAGTTGGCTCATTCGCTCTTCCCACTCGGTGACACCACCAAGGCTGAGATTCGCCGGGAGGCCGAGCGCCGCGGCTTGGCCGTGGCAGACAAACCCGATAGCCATGACATCTGCTTCATCAGCGACGGCGACACGGGCGGCTGGCTTGGTGAGAAGTTGCAGGATGTTAATCGTGAGGGCTCGATTGTTGACGAAGACGGTGCTGTGCTCGGCTCTCATGAGGGGTCATGGCGGTTCACCATCGGTCAGCGCAAGGGCCTACGGATCGGCACTCCAGCAGCTGATGGCAAGCCTCGCTATGTGCTCGATATTGAGCCAGTTGCGGGCACGGTCACGGTCGGCCCGAGGGCTTCGTTGCAGGTGGATGGCCTCGACTGCATCAAGCCGCTGTGGTGTGGATCTGTGCCTGAGGAGTTGCAGGGCACCGTGCAATTGCGGGCACACGGTGAGGAGCATCGGGCGTTGGTGCACGTGACTGACACAGGAGTGAGCATCGACTTGCTCGATCCAGCGATTGGCATCGCCCCAGGGCAGGCGGCCGTCTTCTATGACGGCACTAGAGTGGTCGGCTCGGCGACCATTGCGTCGACTCGGCGGGGCGCCACTGCGTCGGCGCATACCGACTCCTCTGAGTCTGAAAGCGCCCGCTGAGGCGGCTGGGGGATGGCGCAGGCAACTGGTGTCGGATCGATGCCGGGCACCGATTTTGCAGAGTCTTTGAAGATCGTCCTGGACAAGCTCCCCGACCTGCCCCATCTCCCGGAGCTGCCCGATCGCGGGGTGGAGTCCGCGATGATTGGTCGCACATTGGGCCTGATCGCTCACCTGGGGTTTGATTTGCAGCCCGCTGGCTGGCGGCTGACCGATGCCGGTGGAGTCGATCAGCGCCGAGCCCGCTCGCGGCTGGATCAAGACCTGGATCTCCTTGAAGAGCTCACCCAGGGCCATCTCGGGCAGTTGAAGATTCAGGTCACGGGCCCTTGGACTCTCGCCGCCACTGTGGAGCGGCCCAGAGGTGACAAGATCCTGGGTGACCCTGGGGCCCGCCGAGAGTTGTCCCAGGCCTTGGCGGAGGCAGTCTCCGAGCACTTGGTCGACGTACGGCGTCGGGTGCCAGGAGCCGAGTTGGTCGTGCAGGTTGATGAGCCTGCTCTGCCGGCAGTGCTGGCTGGGTCGATCGCAAGCGCTTCTGGGTTGCACCGTCATCGCACGATCGGTCAAGCAGAAGCCAGCCAATCATTGGGGTGGGTCTATCAAGCGATCACCGACACCAGCGCCACGGCCCTGACCCATTGCTGTGCTGGCGATTTCCCGATCGCCATGATCCGAGCCGCCGGCTCCTTGGTGAGTCTGGATCCACGCGTCTTGACAGCCCAGCGGTTTGAGGAATTGGCCGAGTGCCTTGACGCCAAGCAGAAGGTCTTTCTCGGGATTGCACCCACGTCGATCACGCGCCCTTGGCAGGTGCGCGAGCTACTCGAAAGCCTCACTCGGCTGCTTGAGATGCTCGGTTTTGCCACCGGTGAGGTCAGCGACTACTTGGTGCTCACTCCGGCGTGCGGTCTGTCTGCGTCGGGACTGTCGTCGTCTGGCGCAGCTGAGCTCTCGTCGTCATTGGGAGCCATCCACTCTGCGGCCCAAGAGGTTGGCGCATAGCCAGGCTTCATGGCCGTGGGGCGACGCTTCTTGGCCCGCTTGGGGGCGGCAACCTTGGCGGCCGCATCCTTGAATGGCCACCAGTTGTTGGGTCCAAGGGTGGAGGCAACTGCGGGCACGATCACGCCGCGCACCACGAAGGTGTCCAACATCAACCCAGCAGCGATGCCGAAGCCGATCTGCTGCACTGCCAATACCGGAGAAGTGACCAAGGCCAAGAAGGTGGCCGCGAAGATGATGCCGGCAGAGGAGATCACTGGTCCGGTGACTCCCACAGCCTCAGCCACGGAGTGCTTGTCCACGTGGATGCCATCTTCACGCAGGCGTGACATCAAGATCAGGTTGTAGTCGGCGCCGACAGCTACGAGTACGACGAAGACCATGGCCGGCACCGTGAAGTGGATCGGAGTGCCGAGTAGGTATTGCCAGAACAACACGGTGAAGCCCATTGCAGCCAAGGACGAGATCACCACGGCGAGCAACAGGTACAGCGGCGCGGCAAGTGCTCGCAGGCTGAACATGAGCACCAGCAGGATCACCAGCATGGCCGCGATCGCCACCACGATGCCGTCATCTCGGGAATAGGTGCCGAGGTCATGCTCCATCGCGGCGGGACCTGCGATGTAGATGTCAGATCCCTTGAGCGCGGAGTTGGCTACTGCGGCCTTCGCTTGTTTGACGATGGCTTCGTAGCGTTTGCTGGGCGAGTTGCCGGGCTCTTGAGTTGGCACCAATTGGATCCGGGCGGCATTGAGCTCAGGGTTCAAGAAGTTGACACGGGCCACTTCCAGGCGAGGGTCGTTCAGCGCTGTGCTGGGGAGGTAGAAGCCAGAGGAGATCGGGCCCTTCTCGCCTCCCGCTGCAGAGATGAAGCTTCGGGCCTTGCCGATGCCAGCGAGGAGTTCGTGGAGCTTGTCGAGGAAGTTGCCCAAGTCGCCGGCCTGGTTGGCGCCCTCGGCGATCTTGCCGCTTGCGTCGGCGGCTTGGTCGAGATTGCCTTGGAGGCTAGCGGTGGAGCTGGTCAGATTGGCCAGTCCCGAGCGGGCTTGGTCGAGGCTCTTCTTCAGGTCATCGAGTTGTCCGGACAGATCATCGGTGTTCTCGGCGATATTGCGCGCGGCTCGGGCACCATTGCGCAGGCCCGGCTCCAGTGCCCCGCTCTGGGTCTTCTGCAGTTGGCGTAGGGCATCGCGGGCATCGGTGCAGGTTTGGTCTTGTGAACAACCCCAACTGTTGTCCAGATCGCGCACGATGATGTCGAGCCCCTGCACAGTCTCCTGCACATTGTCGTGTGCGTTCTGCAGGATGATCGCAGTGGTGGCCATCAGTGTCGAGAGATTCCGCACGCTGTCAGCCGTGGAGCCGACCCGGGTGGATGCGCCGTCCAAGCCGCCCTTCAGCTCTCCCAAGCTGCTTGTGATTGCACCGACCGAGGCGGCTCCTTGAGCTGCGGATGAGGCCAATTGGTCAAAGCCCGGGCCGAGTTCCTTGGCGGCCTTTTGCACCATCTCCAGTTGCGGTCCGGCGAGTTTGATGCCTTCGCTCGCATCGCCGAACTGGTCGTTGAGCGACTGAAGTTGGTTGGAGATCTTCGCAGCCTCAATGGGCTCGCCAGTCGGTTGGGTGATGCTGTAGACCTTTTCCACACCAGGTGTCTTCTCCATAGCCTGGCTGATGCTGTGGATGGCATTGAGATTGCTGGTAGCCCCAAGATCCTTCTCGGTCTTGATGATCACGTAGTCAGGGCTGGCTGCTGCCTGAGGGAAGTGCTTGACCATCTTCGCCAGCAACGGGCTCTCTTGCACCCCAGAGGCGTCGGCGCCCTTGCCGTGGAAGGTCAAACTCATCGTCGGCACCAAGACGATCAGCAACAAGATTGGGGTCAGGCCCATGATCAGGGCCCGCTTTGGATTGTTGGCTACTGAGCGTCCCGTGCGATACCAACGCGAGTTGCTGTTGACTGGGCTGGCGGGTCCGATGCGTGCTCCGGAGAGTTTCAGGAGTGCGGGACCCAAGGTCAATGACACCGTGACTGTGATGGCGACACAGATGGCCATGCCTGGCCCAGTGGTCGAGAACAACGACAGTTGGGTCAAGGACATGCAGATCGATGCCAGCATCACGGTCAGTGATGACGCCAACACGGCAGGTCCTACACGCTGCATGGCGTTGGTGATTGAGCTTCCGATTGCCGAGGGATCGCCGCCCGCGTCTCGGTAGTTCTCACGGAAGCGGCTGATCAAGAACAAGCAGTAGTCAGTGCCGGCGCCAAGACAGATGGCGATCACGAAATTGCTGGTGTACGACGAGACCGGGAAGCCCTGTAGGCCAACCAATGACAAGACGCCCTTGGTGACCTGGAGAGAGACTCCGATCACCACGATGGGCAATAGCATCGTCAGCGGTTTTCGATAGATGACGAAGAGCACGACCAGCAGCAAGACCAGAGTGACGATGGTCGTGGTGTGTGCAGCTTGGTTGAGGGTGTGGGTCAGATCAGCGAGGATCACCGGAGCGCCAGTGACCCCGAGCTCGGTCTGACTTGAATGCGGGGTCTTCTTCAGCTGCTCTTGCAGCCAATGGACCTGTGCATTCGCCTTGGGGGTGCCAGCCTCAGCTGTGATGCCGACAGGTAGATAGATCGCTTGGCCGTCTTTGCTGGTGAAGACTGCCTTCAACTGATCGCTTTGCAGGAAGTCCTGCACAGCAGCTACATGCTCGGGGTGGGCCTTGAGGGTTTCGACGAGGTCTTTGTAGGTCTGTTCATCTACCTCGGTCAGACCGCCCTTGTTGATGAGTACGACGAAGGTGAAGGCCTTGGTGCGGCCGCTTCCAAACTCCCGATCCATCACCTTGAATGCTTGGCTGCTGGGAGCAGTGACGGGAAGCAGCGGCGTGGAGGTCTTGAGGACGACCTGCTCGAGGCTGGGCGGGAAGATCGTGAGCGCCACAGCAGCTACGAGCCAGCCGACCAGGACCATTACGGGTGCCTTGATAACTAGACGTGATACTCCGCCTAGGAATGCTGCTACCCGGTTGTCGTCGTGCAACCGTCCTCCTCCATTAGGTGCACGGGAATTGTCGCTCCACGATATCGGGCAGCACCCAATGCTGCCCAACTAAACGACAAACGAGGCCTCTTGGGCTGGGTTATGCCAAGCACATGGGCTAGCCCAGGTGGACTCCTTCGGGAGGCCCGTCCTGGGCCAATTCCTCATGCTTGACGTTCAAGAAGATCCAGACCACCAAGGATGCGGCCCAGACCATGAAGGCGCCGGTCAGGAAGGCGTGGCTGGCCCCTTCGGTGAAGGCCGCTTGCCCGATCAGGTCTTGGAGTCGGTGAGTCATCTGCTCGGTCGGTGCGGGTGCCCCAGCTGGTACGGCGTTCTTGACTGCTTCCCCGAGTGCTGTGGCCTTGTCTTGGGTGAAGTGCACCGCCACGGTCGACAAGGTGGCCAAGCCGAGGGCGCCACCGATCTGCTGCATCGTGTTGAGCACGCCGGAGCCGATGCCGGAGTCTCGCTCGCCGATGCCGTGCACCGCACAGAGCGTGAGCGGCACGAAGGTCAGACCCATGCCGAAAGACATCAAGATGATCACGCCAAACAGGTGGACCCAGTAGTTGATCGAGTCTCCCATGTAGGCATCTGTGCTCTGCGCGACCTTGATCAGGTTGGCGGGTGAGTCATCGACGCTGATTGTTGAATACAACAAGAGAGCCAGGCCCGCCAGAGCGGTGCCCGTGCCTGCGATCACTCTGGGATCCATCCGGGTCACGAGTCTTGATGACGTCAGGGCTCCGGCGATCATGCCGAATGTGAAGGGAAGGAAGGCAACGCCAGCGCGCAACGGGGAATAGCCCATCACATCTTGGATGAGCAAGGACAAGAAGAAGAACATCGCGAACATCGCTGCGGGCACCATCATCATCGCGATGAATGAGGTACCGCGGGTCCGGTCAGCCAAAATCCGGAAGGGCATGAGTGGGTGCTCCACGTGACGCTCGATCAGGATGAATCCAGCCAAGAGTGCGACTCCACCGAACAAGAAGATCAGGGTCCACAGGTCACCCCAGCCATATTGCTGATCTCCTGCCCTGGTGATGCCGTAAACCAGGGCGATCAGTCCGGAGGTGCCTGCGATGGCTCCGGGCAGATCGAGTTCTCCCGGATGCGTATCCGACTCGGCGAGCACCTTGGGGGCCAGGTAGGCAGCCATGAGACCAATGGGCACATTTATCAGGAAGGTCAGTCGCCAGCCATCAACCTCGGTGCCGAAGAGAGTGGGTGTGATCCCGGTCAGATATCCGCCGAGCAGGAGCCCCACGGCCCCACCGACGCCGGACATCATCGCGTATACCGACATGGCGCGATTGCGCTGGGCCCCTGCGGGGAATGTGGTGGTGATCAGGGCCAGTGCAGTGGGGGAGGCCATGGCGGCGGCCAAGCCTTGAAGGCCTCGCGAGGCCAGGAGCATGGCCTCGTTCTGGGCAAATCCGCCCAAGCCCGATGCGATCGCGAAGAGTGCTACACCGGCCATGAATACCTTGCGGCGCCCGTACAGGTCACCCAAGCGCCCGCCAAGCAGCAAGAAGCCTCCAAAAGCGAGGGCATAACCGGTGACGATCCACTGAAGATTGGCGTTGTCTATCCCAAGGTCATGGCCAATGAAGGGGAGCGCAATATTGGTGATCGTGCCGTCGAGCACGACCATCAACTGAGCGACGCTGATCAGCACCAGAGCCCAGCCAAGGTGTTGCCCAGGCTGCTTGCCAGCCTTCGTTTTCGCAGATGTGCTGACGTGGTCGTTCGCGCTCATGAGGCTCCTGGTGCTGGAGTGGATTGGTCGGATTGGCTAACCTGCAACCGTGCCATGGCCAAAGAATATTCCCCACTCATCGGCATGGTTTCGTGTCGGGCAGATTGATGTAACCACGACGGTCCTGGTGACCGCCATTGCGGTCATCTCGATGGTGGTCAATGCCATTGTGCCGATGTTGGTGCTCCGGCTCCTGTTTGCCGGCGATGCCACCCTTCTGCCTGTCCGAGCCCTCACTTGGCCCTTGGCCAATCCGATCGGATTTTGGCCCGTGCTCGGGTTGTTCTTCTTCTGGTACTTCGGCAGCCGCCTGGAGGAGACCCTCGGCCGGGCCGGAATGCTTCGGTACTTGGGTTGGGCTTGGCTCGTGCACACAGTCTTGGCCTTTGCCTTTGGACTCGTCGGCACGGGTGAGCCTGTCTTGGCTGGCATCAGCGTCTTGTACTACGCGGTCATCTTGCTCTATGTCGCCGACAACCCACAACTACGCTTCGGGATCCCGTTTACCGAGGTTTCCTTCCCTGCTTGGGCGGGTGTCTTGGTCGTGGTCGCGATCAGCACCCTGCAACTGATCGCGGCCAGAGCTCTGCTGACGATTGTCTTCATGGCGGCGTGCTGGGCCGTGCTGGCCATCGTTGCCCGATCCATGGGTTTGTTGACTCACCTGCAGTGGTTGCCAAATCTGGCAGTACGACGCAAGTCAAGGCAGCGACCTGCCCCGCGGCCGAAGAAGCAGAGCCGCAAGGCTCGCAAGCAGGCCTCCCAAGTGTTGACAGGGCCCTGGCAGGAAGAGATGAAACAACACCAAGCCGATGTGGCCCGCCTTGACGAACTCCTCGACAAGATCTCCAGCGGTGGTTTGGAATCTCTCAGCCCCAAGGAGCACAACGAGCTCAAAGACCTGAGTCAGCGACTCCGTCGCGAGTGAGCGAGCCAGCCGATCAGAGCGCGGCGATCACGTCCTGGACGGCTCTGATGGTCTGTTGATTCCAGTGGCCAGCTTGTCGGATCATGTAGTGCCCGACCGGCCCCATGTCGACGAAGCGTGCGTCGACCCCAGCAGCCTGTGCCCGCTCGACCATCTTCTTGGTGTACTTCGGATTGGTCACCTTGTCGAGTTGTCCGTGTAGCGCGATCAAGGGCTTGCCTTGGAGTGCTTCCACCGGGTCCGTGCGCTCACACCATGGAGCCAACGCGACGACCCCGGCGACACTCGGATCATCGCCTACGTGGAGGGCAGTGCGACCACCCATTGAGTGCCCGATCAGCACTATTGGGAGCGCCCCGTACAAAGACCGGATCTGGGCGAGCGCCCACCTGGCGTCCTGCACAGGAGCCGGCAGCGCGTCGGGGGCTTCATTCCAGCCCTTGACTGAGAACCGCAATAGATCAACGGCCCAACCTTGGCTCACCAGGGCCTGGGTGATTGAGTTTCGCATCACGCCACTGCGCTGATAGGCCCCAGATCTACGATCAACCGGGCGCATCCCGGTGACCGCCCCTCCGTGCAGCATGAGTACGACGCCACGCGTCGTACCAGCGGGGTCACGACGTCGCAGAGACGGAGCTCCTGGTGCTGCCATGGGTGCATCCAACCTCGGGCTCCCCAGAGAGGGCAAGATGGTGTCCGTGACCGAGATTTCCCAAGCCCTTGCCCGGCATCGTGAGTTGAGCGAGCAGGTCGAAGAAGCCAATCGTCTCTACTACGGTGCTGACGATCCCTCGATCTCAGATGCGGAGTACGACGATTTGATCGGTCAGCTCAAAGCGCTGGAGGAGGCATTTCCGGAGTTGGTCAGCCCCGAATCCCCGACTCAACGGGTCGGGGGAGTGGTCACCAAGGGGTTTGTCTCGATCGACCATCTGCAGCGCATGGAGAGCCTGGACAATGCCTTTTCCCAACAGGAGTTGGCGGCCTGGGAGCAACGCATTCGCCGCGAAGGTGTGGAGCGCAATGAGTTTCTCTGCGAGGTGAAGGTGGACGGTCTGGCGATCAACATCCTCTATGAGGAAGGTCGACTGGTCCGAGCACTGACCCGCGGTGATGGCCGCACGGGAGAAGATGTCACAGCCAATGTCAAGACGATCAAGTCGATCCCACATAAACTTCGACCCAATGACCAGCATCCGGTGCCGAAGCTGGTGGAGGTGCGCGGTGAGGTCTTTTTGCCAGTGGCCGATTTTGAGTTGCTGAACCAATCCCGCGCCGATGCCGGTTTGCCCATTTTCGCCAATCCACGCAATTCTGCTGCCGGATCGCTCCGGCAGAAGGATCCCTCCGTGACTGCCAGCCGCCCCTTGGACATGGTTTGTCATGGTGTTGGCGCCCGCGAGGGTTTCGAACCCAAGACCCAGTCACAGGCCTATGCAGCCTTGCGTGAGTGGGGTTTGCCAACGAGTGATCTGGTCCGGGTGGTCTCCTCGATCTCCGAGGTCGATGCATATATCGCCTATTACGGCGAGCATCGCTACGACGTACGCCACGAGATCGACGGTGTGGTGGTGAAGGTTGATGAGATTGACTTGCAGCGCCGCCTCGGCTCCACATCAAGGGCTCCACGCTGGGCGATTGCCTACAAATATCCTCCGCAGCAGGTCAATGCCAAACTCATCGACATTCGGGTCAACACCGGGCGCACCGGCCGCGTGACGCCGTACGCCGTGATGGAGCCCACGAGGGTTGCTGGCTCCACTGTGGAGCAGGCGACCCTGCACAACGCTCATGAAGTACGCCGCAAAGACGTGCGGCCAGGTGACACAGTGATCTTGCGCAAGGCCGGCGATGTCATCCCGGAGGTCCTCGGGCCGGTGCTGGCCCTGCGACCAGATGGACTGCCCGAGTGGGAGATGCCCACACACTGCCCTGAGTGCGGCACGGAGTTGGTCGAGCAGAAGGAAGGTGACAAGGACCTGCGTTGCCCAAACCATCGGGCCTGCCCGGCCCAGGTGCGCGAGCGGGTCTTCCATGTGTGCAGTAGAGGCGCCTTCGACATCGAAGGCCTCGGGTTCGAAGCGGCCGTTGCGCTCTTGGGAGCAGGTGTGATCAACAATGAGGCAGACATCTTCGCGCTGACCCAGGAGCAGTTGCTGCTCACGAGCTTGTTCACCAGGCTGCCCAAGGCGGGTGAAGATGGGCCGCAGTTGTCGGAGAATGGTGCCAAGCTCTTGGTCAATCTGCAGGCCGCTAAGCAACAGCCACTTTGGCGGGTGCTCGTCGCACTCTCGATCAGGCATGTCGGCCCCACTGCTGCTCGCGCCTTGGCAGGCGAGTTTGGGGCCATGGACAAGATCCGCACGGCCACAGCGGCGCAGTTGGCCGAAGTCGAGGGCGTTGGCCAAACGATCGCTGACTCGGTGATCGAGTGGTTCACCGGAGCCGAGGGGGAGTGGCACAACGAGATCGTCGACAAGTGGGCTGCCGCTGGAGTCCGGATGGCCGATGATCAGCTTGATCTCGGCGAGCAGACCCTGGCCGGACTCACCTTGGTGGTGACCGGCTCGCTCAACTCCTTCACCCGAGACTCGGTGAAGGAGGCCATCATCTCCAGAGGCGGCAAGGTGTCTTCGTCGGTTTCGAAGAAGACCGACTATGTCGTGGTCGGTGCCAGTCCAGGCTCCAAGGCCGACAAGGCTGAGCAACTCGGGCTCCCCATCCTCGATGAGGATGCCTTCAAAGAATTGCTGGAGTCAGGGCCCCAATAGCCTCGACCAGCTAGCCGCCCTGGCGCGTTGAGCTCAATGAGCCTGGTGCGTTGCGCTCAATGAGCCTGGTGCGTTGCGCTCAATGAGCCTGGCGCACCTTGCTCTCAACGAGTTTGGCGATTGCGGTCTGCTCATTGAGGAATGGGTGGAAGACCAGGGCATTGGGTTTGCCTTGATTGCCATTGATCCACGGGACCTTGCTGCAGATGGTGTGCCGCAGACTCGGGGTGTAGATGTCAACGAACGTGGCGTTTGCCCGGGTTGCGGCTTTGCGCAAGGCCCCATCGAGGAGTTGGTTCATCCAGTGCACATAGGCGTAGTCACCGGTAGCCAGCGGCAGGGTGGGGCAGGTGCCTGCCTTGGGCACCATCTGTGGATAACCCACCACGATCACCTTTGCTCGTGGTGAACGCTTCCGGATCTGGGCAATCGCCTGCACGAGCCGGTCCTCGATGGTGCGGATGTGTCCCCGAAAACCCTTGGTTTCAGAGGCCCCCATCTCGAGTGCGGTGCGGCATGGGGCTCCGCTGGGGTCGAGCCCCTTCATGAAGGCGCATTGTCCGACCAAGGTGCCGTACATGCCGAAGTCATTGCCACCCATGCTCACCGTGACCAGATTGGTCCTGGGAGTGAGCCCGCTGAATTGCGCAGGGACCTCGGGATATTGATTCTCCAAGAAGTGCTTGGTCTGGGCTCCAGCACAACTCATGTCGGTGAAGGACTTCACCTGAAGGGCCGCGGCGACCTGGCTCGGGTAGTTCTCCTGAGAGCGCATGCACTGGTCATATTGCTGAGCAGCTGAGACCAGTGGTGCGGCGGTGAATGAGTCGCCGAGTGCGACATAGCGGATGTTCTTGATCTTGAGCTGCGCACCATTTTGTGCGGGCCGCGGCGGATCGGCCTTCTTCTTTGCAGGTGGCCCGCAGGCCACGAGCCCAACGCCAAAGGCGACCATGGTGACAGAGGCGAGAATCCGTCTTGAGATCGTGCTCATCACCAGCAAGGTTAAGACAGCCCCACAACTCCCTGGGGCGAGGTCCTAGGATTGCCCGCATGCCAGAGATCACCCGTGAAGAGGTCGCGCACATGGCCGACCTCGCCCGGATCGACCTGAGCGACGCCGAACTCGATCACTTGGCTCCACAGCTGAGCGTGATCCTGGAGTCAGTGGCGTCAATCAGCGAAATCGCCACTGACGACATCCCGCCGACCTCTCATCCGATCGAGATGACCAATGTCTTCCGTGATGACGTGGTGCGGCCCGGCCTGAGCGCCGAGCAGGCGTTGTCGGGGGCGCCC
Organism: Nocardioidaceae bacterium; assembly: GCA_020636935.1. Classification (GTDB taxonomy): domain Bacteria; phylum Actinomycetota; class Actinomycetes; order Propionibacteriales; family Nocardioidaceae; genus Marmoricola. The sequence goes on along the minus strand of JACJWW010000006.1, from coordinate 43,098 downwards.
GAAGCCGAGCAGCAGCGGTTCGTCGTACCTCGGATCCTGGGGGATGAGCAGTGAGCGCGAAGATCGGCGCCAGTGCGGCCGAGATGGCCCAGGCGCTGGCAGCTGGCGAGACCACTAGCGTCGAGCTGACCCAGGCCCATCTGGAGCGCATCGAGGCAGTTGATGGCGGGCTCAATGCCTTCTTGCACGTGGCCTCTGAGTCTGCCCTGGCTGACGCCGCGGCCAGTGACGAGCGTCGTCGTGCAGGTCAATTGAGCTCGAACCTGGATGGGGTGCCGGTCGCAGTCAAGGATGTGCTGACCACGACTGGAATGCCCACCACCTGCGGGTCGAAGATCCTCCAAGGCTGGATTCCGCCGTACGACGCGACCGTGGTCGCGCGACTCAAGGCTGGCGGGCTGCCCATCTTGGGCAAGACCAATATGGATGAGTTCGCGATGGGTTCATCGACCGAGCACTCCGCCTACGGGCCCACTCGCAATCCTTGGGATCTTGACCGTATCCCTGGCGGGTCTGGCGGTGGCTCTGCGGCTGCAGTGGCTGCCTTCGAGGCTCCACTTGCATTGGGCACTGACACTGGTGGCTCAATCCGTCAGCCCGGTGCGGTCACCGGCACGGTTGGGGTCAAGCCGACCTACGGCGGGATCTCGCGTTACGGGCTGGTGGCCATGGCCAACAGCCTCGACCAGGTCGGCCCCGTCACGCGCACCGTGCTTGACTCGGCGCTTCTCCACGAGCTCATCGGCGGGCACGATCAACTGGATTCGACCAGCATCGACAAGCCCTTGCCCGGCCTGGTGACCGCTGCTCAGCAGGGTGCTCTGGGTGATCTCAGTGGCTTGAGGATTGGCGTGATCAAGGAACTCCAGGGAGAGGGCTACCAGCACGGTGTGCTGGCGCGCTTCAACGAAGCCGTCGACCTGCTCGTAGACGCTGGGGCCCAGCGAGTAGAGGTGTCCTGCCCAAGCTTCACGCATGCCTTGGCTGCCTATTACCTGATCATGCCCAGTGAAGCTTCTTCCAATCTGGCGCGATTCGATGCCATGCGCTACGGAATGCGCATCTCGCCAGAGGGGATCGCTGACCCAAGCGCCGAACAGGTCATGCGCGCGACCCGGGATGCCGGATTCGGTGATGAGGTCAAGAGACGCATCATCCTGGGCACCTATGCCTTGTCGACCGGCTACTACGACGCCTACTACGGTCAGGCCCAGCGGATCCGCACCCTGATCACCCGTGATTTCAATGCTGCCTTCGACAAGGCAGACGTCTTGGTTAGCCCCACTTCGCCGACCACGGCCTTCAAGATCGGAGAGAAGTTGGACGATCCACTGTCGATGTATCTCCAAGACGTCGCCACGATCCCAGCCAATCTGGCGGGAGTGCCGGGGATGAGTCTGCCGTCCGGGGTTGCCGACGAAGATGGCCTGCCCACAGGGCTGCAGATCTTGGCTCCAGCGATGGCTGATGACCGCCTCTATCTCGTTGGGGCGGCCTTGGAGGCCATGCTCGAAGCGCAGTGGGGCGGATCTTTGTTGGCCAATGCTCCAAGTGCGCCTACTGGGATGGGAGGTCAGTCATGAGTGAGCCGCTGATGTCTTTCGACGAAGCAATCGACACCTTTGACCCTGCCATGGGTCTTGAAGTGCACGTCGAACTCAACACCAATACCAAGATGTTCTGCTCGTGCCCAGCGCATTTCGGTGGCGATCCCAACACTCACGTCTGCCCAACCTGCTTGGGTCTTCCGGGCTCGATGCCAGTGGTGAATGGCAAGGCTGTTGAGTCGGCGATCCGGATTGGTCTGGCACTCAACTGTGAGATCGCCGAGTGGTGCAGATTTGCCCGCAAGAACTACTTCTATCCCGACATGCCGAAGAACTTCCAGACGTCGCAGTACGACGAGCCAATCGCCTATGACGGCTGGACCGAGGTCGAGGTGGATGGGCAGATCTATCGCATCGACATCGAGCGCGCCCACATGGAAGAAGACACCGGCAAGTCCACGCACGTCGGCACGACGGGTCGGATCCATGGAGCTGACTATTCGTTGGTCGACTACAACCGGGCCGGTATTCCCTTGATCGAGATCGTGACTCGACCGATCGTGGGCGCGGGAGCAAAGGCGCCAGAGGTGGCCCGCGCATATGTCGCGCACCTTCGCGAACTCCTCCTTGGTCTCGGGGTGAGCGATGTCCGCATGGAGCAGGGATCGCTTCGCTGTGATGTGAATCTGTCTTTGAGCCCCAAGGGCGCCGACGTCTTGGGCACCCGCACGGAGACCAAGAATGTCAACTCCTTGAGGTCGGTTGAGCGAGCAGCCCGATATGAGGTGGGGCGCCAAGCTGCGATCCTGAGTGATGGTGGCAAGGTCACCCAGGAGACTCGGCACTGGCATGAAGACACCGGCATCACCACCAGTGGGCGGGAGAAGTCCGATGCTGAGGACTATCGCTATTTCCCCGAGCCCGATCTGGTGCCCGTGGCACCGAGCCGGGAGTGGGTGGCCGAGCTCAAGGCAAACCTCCCCGAGCCACCCGCTGTACGCAGGTCAAGGCTGCAGGAGGAGTGGGGCTTCTCCGACTTGGAGATGCGTGACACCGTGGGCGCCGGAGCTCTCGACCTGGTCGCAGAGACCATTGCCGCAGGTGCTGCCCCCCAAGCGGCCCGCAAGTGGTGGCTCTCGGAGTTGGCCAGGCGAGCCAACGAGCAAGATGTCGAGATCTCGGCTCTGCCGATCAGCGCGGCCCAGGTCGCTGCGATCCAGTCGCTGGTCGACGACGGCACCCTCAACGACAAGTTGGCACGCCAGGTCTTCGATGGGGTCTTGGCGGGTGAAGGCGAGCCGGCAGAGGTTGTGGCCAAGCGCGGCCTCGCGATCGTGTCTGATGAAGGTGCTCTGGGTGAAGCCGTCGATCGAGCGATTGCCGCGAATCCAGAGGTGGCCCAGAAGATCCGAGACGGCAAGCAGTCAGCGGCTGGTGCCTTGATCGGGGCGGTCATGAAGGACATGCGTGGCCAAGCCGACGCAGGCCGTGTCCGAGAGATGATCCTGGAGAAACTCGCTTAGGTGGTGGGTGTTAGGTTGGCGAAGTCCTCATCCGAGGGCGAAACAACCAAAGAATTGCCCGTGAATGGGGAAAGCCGGTCGAAGTCCGGCGCTGACCCGCAACCGTAGGCGAGAGCGATCTCGCAAGCCGGACCACCCGCCACAGGCAACCTCATAGCGCTGTCGTGGACGCAGCGGAGGCCCGGCTATCGGACCCCCGCTCCTGCAGCGGGAAGGAAACCGATGAAACGCCCAATCCGACTGGCAGCAGCCATCCTGGCTCCTGTTTTGACCGCTGGAGTCCTAGCTGCTGCACCGTCAGCCCAAGCGGCTCCCATGCCCTCAGTGCCATCACCGGCTGCTAAAGCCGCGTCGCAGTGGTTGGTGGGTCAACTGACCAATGGTCTGATCCACAACAATGGCTACGGTGGCTTCGACGACTACGGCCTGACCGTAGACACCGGGCTGGCTCTGATCGCCACCGGCACGCAGCCTGCTGCTGTGACCACCGTTGCCAATGCCCTTGCCGCCAACATCGACTCCTACGTGGGTGACGGCACCACCAGCATCTACGCCGGCTCCACCGGCAAGGCGGCTGTTTTCGCCAAGGATGCCGGTCGTGATCCAGCATCCTTCGGTGGTCGCAATCTGATCGCTCAACTTGAGGGCACAGTCGCGACCACTGCGCCGATCGCCGGGCGCATCCAAGACACCAGCTCATACGGGGACTATGCCAATGTCCTGGGTCAGGCCTGGGCTGTTGAGGCACTCGACCGGTCTGGCAGCGCCAAGGCGGCAAGCGCAACTGACTTCTTCTTGAAGCAGCAGTGCAGCGAGGGCTATTTCCGCACCTATCTGACCACTGACAAGACCGCGGTTGATCAGACCTGTGACGGTGGCAAGGCCGCCAGCGCGAGCGATCCCAGCACTGACACCACCGCTTTGGCTGTGATCACGTTGTCCCAGCACAGCAAGACTCCGGCAGTCTCGGCTGCGTTGGCCAAGGCCAAGGGCTGGCTCGCCGCGGCTCAGGCTGCAGACGGCTCCTGGGGTGGCGGTGCTGGCACTTCAACCGCTAACAGCAATAGCACCGGACTCGCCACTCGGGCCCTCACCGGCACCGCCAGCGCCAAGCGGGGAGTGGCCTGGCTGACCGCACGCCAGGCAACCGCCAATGATGGCGCCCTGGCCGGGGAAGCCGGTGCGATCGCCTACGATGACACCGCTTTGGCAGCCGCACGTACCGCGGGGATTGCGGATGACACTGCTCGCGACCAGTGGCGTCGAGCCACCGCCCAGGCCACCCTCGGTCTCAGCGCTCAAACGCCGCCTCTGGTCTCGGCGCGGTCTGCTGTGGTCAAGCGCAAGAAGCCCATCGTGTTGCGCTCCAACTCGTTCAAGCCGCGCGAGCGCGTCGTGGTCCGCTACAAGGGCAAGGTCGTCAAGCGAGGCAAGGCCACCAAGCGAGGTGTCTTCAAGGCTCGCTTCCGGTCGGGCAAGAAGGTTGGCACCTTCAAGGTGAACGTGACTGGAAGGCAGACCGGCAGCACCACCTTCACGGTGCGGGTCAAGCGCTGAGCAGGTGTTCGCCACATTGTTGAGACCAGCTCTCGTGCTGGTCATGGCTGCTGCCGGAGTTGGCCTATGGTCGACTCCGGCAGCAGCTGCTGCATGTGCTCCAGGACAGGGCGTCAGTGTGGTTCTTGATCACAAGGACGTACCCGGTGGCAGCGGCAAAGGCGTCGTTGTGGACTGCGTGCGAGATGGCGCCGGGCGCTCAGCTCGCGCGGTGTTCAAGTCGGCCGGTGTTTCAATGCGCGACACCACCAGATTTCCTGGATTGGTCTGTCTGGTCGATGGATTGCCCAGCCCCAACCCAGCTTGTGTGATGGCGCCACCTGCTAATGCCTTCTGGGGTCTCTACTGGTCGAATGGGCGCGATGGCAAGTGGATCTTCTCCAGCATTGGGGTCGATGGCCTGAATGTGCCTGATGGTGGGAGCGTGGCGTGGGCCTGGCAGGGGGGCGCAAAGTCTCCGCCGGCTTTCACGCCGCCCAAGCTCGCTCCAGGAGGGGGCGATGACACCAACCCAGGTGCAGGTGGTGGCGGGCCGGTGGCTAAGCCCCAGAAACCAGGCAAGCCCAAGCCGACCCGAACTGCACCCGGCCTAACCACGACAGCGGCCACTCCCACGGCGACGCCGACTGTCACTCCAACGTCTGCGACGCCTACTCCGTCTCCCAGCGTGTCGCAAACGAGCACTGCCGCGATTGCTCCAAGTGACTCGGCCGAGGCTGAGTCCGCGCCCGTGGTGAAATCTGACCTCGAGGGCCCTTCACAGGAGAGTTCTGGCCTTCCGGTGTGGATCCCGGTGTCGGTATTGCTTGTCCTGGCAGCGGCGACTGGAGTTGCCCTGTACTTCCGGCGGCGCCAGACTTGAGCAGACCCGCACGTGATCTGCATCCGGGAGCCTGGTGGATCTGGGCGATCGGATTGGGGGCGGCGGCAACATCCAATCTCAACCCGCTGATCTCGCTGATGTTGATCGGTGTCGCAGCGATGACGGTGGCGCTTCGGCGTACGACGCATGCCTGGGCCTCGTCCTTCAGGCTCTACCTGATCTTCGGTGCGGTGGTGGTGTTGATCCGGGTGGGCTTTCGGATCCTTCTTGGCGGCACCGGGGAGGGCACGGTGTTGCTGGACCTGCCGGGCATACCGCTGCCTTCCTGGGTGATGGGCATCCACCTGCTCGGGCCAGTCACTGCGGAAGCGGTGCTTGCCGGGCTTTACGACGGACTCCGCCTCGCGGCCTTGATCATCTGCATTGGCGCGGCCAACTCCTTGGCCAATCCCAAACGACTGCTCAAGTCGTTGCCGCCGGCCTTCTACGAGATCTCCACGGCCCTGGTGGTGGCCATTGCGGTGCTACCCCAGTTGGCTGACAGCCTGCGGCGCGTGCGAGCTGCACGGCAGCTTCGGGGAGTGCCAGGTGGCCGGATCGGGCGGCTGAGAGGGGTGGTCGTCCCTGTCATGGAAGACGCTCTGGAACGATCCATGTCCCTTGCTGCCGGGATGGATGGCAGGGGTTATGGCCGCTCCGGTGGGCTCACCAGGAGCAGACGATGGCTCACAGGAGTCCTGATGGTGGTGGCTTTGTCTGGCATTTCGTTGGGCGCCTATGCTGCCTTGGATCAAAGCGGCAACCGACGCCCCGGGTTGGCCGCGGTACTCATCGTCGTGGGTCTGCTGACCTCCGCCTTGAGCTTTTGGAGTGCGGGCCAGCGCGTGCAGCGCACCCGCTATCGCCCCGACCATTGGCGGCTCGACGAACTGATGGTGGCCGCTTGTGGGGTCGTGGTCGCCGTAGGCTTCTTCGCATGGGTGCACGGTCAGACGTCGGTGCTCTTCCCTGCTCCGATGCAGGCTCCTGAGGTGTCTTGGCAAGTCTTGGTGCTCATTGCCGTCGCAGCACTGCCTGCCTTCATAACGCCCCCGCCCACCGATCCCATGGCAGTTGATGACCTGACTTCCGAGACCGAAGATGGCGTCGGTTCTGAATCAGTTGGGGGGAGGGTACTGGATGCTCCAGTTGGATGAAGTCACGCTGCGCCATGATCAGGCCAAGATCCTCGATCGGGTCAACTTGGAGATCGTCGATGGCGACTTCGTGGTCGTTGCGGGCCGTACGGGATCCGGCAAGTCGACCCTCCTTGGGGTGATGAGCGGGCTGGTGCCGACCTTCACGGGAGGCCACCTCAGCGGCGATATTCGTTGGGATGGTGAGAGCGTGATCAGCTTGCCTCCCCGGGAGAGAGCACACTGGATTGGCGCGGTCGGTCAGGACCCACTGTCGAGTTTTGTGACTGACAGCGTTGAGGAAGAGTTGGCCTATGGCATGGAGCAACTCGGCCTTGCCCCACAGACCATGCGTCGGCGAGTGGAGGAGACCCTAGACCTCCTCGGGATCGCCGATCTGCGTGGTCGAGACATGCGCACGTTGTCTGGCGGACAACAGCAACGGGTGGCGATTGGCGCCGTACTCACCATGCATCCTCGACTGTTGGTGCTCGACGAGCCCACCAGCGCCCTTGACCCGACTGCTGCCGAAGAAGTCTTGGCCACCTTGGCGCGGCTGGTGCACGACCTCGGGATCAGCGTCGTACTTGCTGAGCATCGCCTGGAGCGGGTGATTCCGTTTGCCGACCAGCTGGTGCATGTGGTCGGTGATGGCTCCATCAAACAGGGTGATCCGGCGAGTCTGTTGGGTGAACTGCCGGTCGCGCCACCCATCGTGGAGTTGGGCAGGCTACTTGGCTGGCAGCCCCTGCCCCTGACAGTGCGTGAAGCCAAACGCAAGGCCCGCGCGCTCGACTTGGGGCCGCCGCCCAACTCGCCCCATGACCAGTCTGCTCCGCAGGCTGAGGTGTTGGTGACTGCGCGAGATCTCTCAGTCACCTATGGCAAAAAGACGGCCGTTCGTGAGGCCTCGCTGACACTCCAGTCGGGACAGATCACCGCGCTCATGGGTCGCAACGGGTCGGGCAAGTCCACCCTGCTGTGGGCCCTGCAAGGATCTCGCAAGCGGGCTTCGGGGCAGCTCAAGGTGAGCGGACTCGACCCACAGTCGTTGTCGGCCAAGGAGCGCCGGGAGCTTTTCGGACTGGTGCCGCAGACTGCCGCCGACCTTCTCTACCTGGAGACTGTGGAGGCCGAGTTGGCCCAAGCCGACTCCGATGTCAGTGCGAGTGTCGGATCAGCGGCAAAGTTACTGGACCTACTCGTGCCCGGAGTTGAGCGCGCCAAGCACCCAAGAGATCTATCCGAAGGTCAGCGCCTTGCTCTCGTCTTGGCCATCGTGCTGAGTGCCGGCCCGAAGGTGATCGCTCTTGATGAGCCCACTCGTGGCCTTGACTACCCGGGCAAGTTGGCCTTGGCTCAGATCCTGCGTCGCCTGGCCGATGAGGGCAGAGCTGTTTTGGTGGCCACCCACGATGTGGAGTTCGCCGTACTGATTGCCGACCGGATGATGGTGATGGCCCAAGGGGAGGTGGTTTCCAATGGTGACACCGCGAGTGTGGTCGCGGAGTCTCCCGCCTTCGCTCCGCAGACCTCCAAGATCCTGGGTCCAACTTGGTTGACCGTTGGCCAGGTGGCCGATTGCTTGGGCCGTCAAGGAGATGTCGCGCATGCGTGAGTCGATGGCCTCAACCATCCCGCTGAGACCTAGGTCGGCCCTCATCCTGGCTCTGGCATCGCTGGCGGGATTGGTGATGTTCTTGTGGCCGCTCATGGTGAAGGTTGACCCACAACAACCCCAGCTCATGCCTCCCTTCTTCTTCCTGCTGCTCCTGCCCGTCGTGGTCCTGCTCTGTCTGGTGGAGTTGGCCGAGGGTGGCATGGACTCAAAGGCGCTGGCGATGCTGGGTGTCCTGACCGCCATCAACGCAGTGATGCGGGGCCTGGGGGCGGGTCTTGCTGGGGTCGAGATGGTCTTCTTCTTGTTGATTCTTGCGGGGCGGGTGTTTGGCCCCGGATTTGGCTTTGCGCTTGGTTGTACGTCGATCTTCGCCTCAGCGCTCATTACGGCGGGGGTCGGCACCTGGCTGCCCTATCAGATGATGGCCTCGGCCTGGATCGGCCTCGGTGCGGGTCTGCTTCCGCGTCGACCCCGCGGCGGCGCGGAGTTGGGGATGCTGATCGCCTATGGCATCTTCGCGGCATATGCCTATGGATTGTTCATGAACATGTCCGGCTGGCCCTATCTGTTGGGCGCGGCCGTGCCCGGACAGGAGGCATCGCTGGCCTTTGTGCCCGGAGATCCGATCATCGACAATCTCAAGCGCTTCGGCATCTTCACCTTGTTCACCTCAACCACGAGCTGGGACACAGGCAGGGCGATCACCAACACGATCGCCTTGCTGCTGCTGGGGCCAGCGATCTTGGCGACCCTCCGCCGAGCCGTACGCCGTGCCACGGTGGTTGCAGAGATAGCCGTGGACGCCGAGACACCAACGCGCAGGTAGTCTCGGGCACATGACTGCAACATCCTCGACCCCATCAAATGCGCCAGACATCAAGCCTCGCAGCCGCGACGTCACCGACGGCATCGAGCGCGCGGCTGCGCGAGGCATGCTGCGTGCGGTTGGCATGGGCGATGACGATTTTGCCAAGCCCCAGATCGGGGTGGCCTCGAGTTGGAATGAGATCACTCCGTGCAATCTGTCTTTGGATCGGCTTGCCAAGGCGGTGAAGAACGGCGTCCATGCAGCTGGGGGATATCCGCTGGAATTCGGCACGATCTCTGTGTCCGACGGCATTTCGATGGGTCATGAGGGGATGCACTTCTCACTCGTCTCGCGCGAGGTGATCGCCGACTCGGTCGAGACCGTGATGATGGCCGAGCGACTGGACGGATCAGTGCTGCTGGCTGGCTGCGACAAGTCACTCCCGGGCATGTTGATGGCCGCGGCCCGCCTCGATCTGGCCAGCGTCTTCTTGTACGCCGGATCGACGATGCCCGGTCAGGTGGATGGGCAAGATGTCACGATCATCGACGCCTTCGAGGCCGTTGGTGCCTGTGTGGCCGGCAAGATGACGGAGGAAGAAGTCGGGCGCATCGAACGCGCAATCTGCCCTGGTGAAGGTGCGTGTGGCGGCATGTACACCGCCAACACCATGGCATCGGTGGCGGAAGCCCTTGGCATGAGCATCCCCGGCAGTGCAGCTCCTCCGGCAGTCGATCGACGTCGTGATGGCTTCGCGCACCGCAGTGGCCAAGCAGTAGTGGAGATGCTTCGGCAAGGGATCACCGCCCGGCAGATCATGACCAAGCCGGCCTTCGAGAACGCGATTGCTGTTGTGATGGCCCTTGGCGGGTCGACCAACGCCGTGCTCCATTTGCTTGCCATTGCTCGCGAAGCGGAGGTCGATCTGACTCTCGATGATTTCAACCGGATCGGTGATCGGGTGCCACACCTGGGTGACCTGAAGCCATTCGGGCGCTATGTGATGAATGACGTCGACAAGATCGGTGGCATTCCAGTCGTGATGAAGGCACTGCTCGATGCAGGACTGATGAATGGCGACTGCCTCACCGTCACCGGCAAGACCATGCGTGAAAACCTCGAGGCCCTCAACCCCAAGGGCCTCGACGGTGATGTGCTCCGCGCCCTGGATGAGCCCATCCACAAGACCGGTGGCCTCACCATCCTCAAGGGCTCGTTGGCTCCTGAAGGTGCCGTGGTCAAGTCAGCAGGTTTTGATGACACCACCTTCACTGGTACGGCCAGAGTCTTCGACGGCGAACGAGCCGCCATGGATGCTCTTGAAGAAGGCGGGATCAACCACGGCGATGTCGTCGTGATCCGTTATGAGGGGCCAAAGGGCGGCCCGGGCATGCGCGAGATGCTGGCGATCACCGGTGCGATCAAGGGGGCTGGGCTCGGCAAGGATGTCTTGTTGATCACCGATGGGCGATTCTCCGGCGGCACGACCGGACTCTGTGTAGGACACATTGCGCCAGAAGCAGTTGACGGTGGACCGATCGCATTTGTCCGAGATGGCGACCAGATCACCCTTGATGTTGCAAACAAGACCCTTGAGGTTGAGATGGCAGACCTGGAGTCGCGCAAACAGGGCTGGGTGCCCAATGCGCCGAAATACACCAGGGGTGTCTTGGGTAAGTACGCCAAGGTCGTGCAGTCTGCCGCTCATGGTGCGGTCTGCGGCTGAGTGGCTCACAAAGGTATCCACTGGTAACAATTTGGATCCGCAATAATCCAGCAAATCGGATGAAAATGGGTGTATCGTCACTCTGATTTTGTTGGTTTCTTGTTGGTTATTGGATCTCAGGTTTAGTCTCAGTCTCAATTGGTTAGCAACGAGCTGGCCTAGGGGCGAACATGGATGCATTGCGATTGGTGAGGGACGCGACCTCATCGGATGAAGGGCTAGGAGCCGCCGCGCTGGAGGCCTTGGCCGAGGTGAGTCAGGTGGAGGCCGGCGAGATCGTTGACAATCTCCGGACCGCGTGTGACACCGAGTTTGCGGCCATCTCGATCCAAGATGGCGACAAATTCAGATTGGCGATCACCTCTGGGTTCACTCCCTTCGTGGCTGATGCCGACCAGACCATATGCGTGCAGACCATGGACTGTCATTACACCTTCGAGGTCAGCGATGCCAGTCAGGATCAGCGCTTCCAGCACAGCATCTATGTCAACGGTGATTCAGGAGACGTTCGCTCTTATGCCTCGGCGCCGATCTACAACGCAGACAACACCATGGTTGGCCGCTTGTGCGTATTCGACAGCGCCGTACGTGATCTCGCGCAATCGCAACTGCATTATCTGGCCTCCGCTGCACACAACCTGTCGACGGTAATTTCCCAACAGCAGCAACGGCGACGACGCGATGGGCCCTCCGTAGCTGGGCTGGATGCCTCAGATGAGGTGCTCCGAATCGCAGCCCAGATCAGTCATGACATGAGGTTGCCGCTCTCGTCATTGCAACTCACCTTGGAGATGCTTGATGATCTGATCACCCAAGGTGGCTCTCCGGTGAAGCGCAAGCTGGTCGACTCGGCGCAGCGATCCACGAAGAGGCTCAGCGGCATGGTTGAAGGGCTGTTGGAGATGCATCAACTGGGCCACGACTTGGAAGTTGTGGGCGTTGAGTTGTACGAGGTGGCCCGACAGGTGATTGCCGAGTTGGGGCCGGTGTTGCATCAGGCCCAGGCAACTGTCCAGGTGCGTACCATGCCAAAGGTGAAGGGAGACCCTCGGTTGCTCTACTCACTGTTGCTCAATCTGATTGGCAATTCGGTCAAGTTTGCCAGGCCCGGCGTACCTCCTCAGATCAAGATCGACTCCAGACGTGTTTCAGATGGCTGGGAATGCACAGTGACCGACAACGGTGTTGGGGTGCCTACGGAGAGGCGCGCTGCAGTGTTTGAAACCTTCGCCCGCCTGAATCCTGCTATCCCGGGCAATGGGATCGGCCTGCCGACCGTGGCCAGGATCGCCAGGGCGCACGGAGGCCAGGCAGGGGTCCGTGACCACAGCGACGGTCCCGGAGCTCAGTTTTGGTTCACCCTGACGGATCAAGGCCCACATTCAATCCCAGTCGAAGAGGGGCCGTAGATGCCCGCTGCTGAGCCACTTGCGCGTCGGGAATGGCGGGCCAGTGGCCGGGCCAATCGAGATAGATGTGGATTGGCGTCGTTGGCCGCAATCGACACCGATGGGCGGTCGCCTCTTGACCTGTTGGCCGATCAAGAGCGGACGCGTCTGCCTGACTTGCTCCCGCTGCGTGCTCAACGGATGGGGGCCAGCCCATTCGCCTTCTATCGCGGTACGGCGGCGATCATGGCTGCTGATTTGGCACGCTGCCCGTCTAGTGGGATCCAGGTGGCCTCGTGTGGCGATGCCCACGTAGCCAATTTCGGCTTCTATGCCACCCCGCAGCGCAGCCTTGCCTTCGATCTCAACGAATTTGATGAGTCGGCTTGGGCGCCATGGGAGTGGGATCTCAAGCGCCTGGTCACCAGCGTCTTGATCGCGGGTCGGGCCACAGGGCGGGCTGATCGGGTCACGGAGGCCGCAGGGAGATCCGTGATCACCACCTATCTGAATGTGCTCAAGGAGGCGTCTAAACGGAGCCCGTTGGATCGCTATTTCACCCACTTCATTGCACACGATTTTGTGCAGGGCATCGATAAGGAGTCACGGTCGGTGCTTGATGCAGCGATCGCAGATGCTCGCAAACGCACCAGCAAGCGTGCTGCCCGCAAGTTGACGCAGGTCGATGAGGACGGCAAGGCGCATTTCATCTCGCAACCACCCGCGATGGCTGCCATCTCCCAGGCGGACGCAGAGCGCGTTGGTGAATTCCTCGACCAATATGTGCGCTCGGCCTCAGTGGACATCCGTTTCCTGATGCGTGAATACGCGTTGCGTGACGTCGCCCGCCGTGCTGTCGGAGTGGGAAGCGTGGGCACGCGTTGCTATTTGGCCCTCTTTGAAGACGGCGATGGCAACAAGCTCATCTTGCAGACGAAGGAAGCCGGGCGCAGCGTGTTGGAAGAACATGGAGGCCTTGAGCAACCCCCCGAGCTCGTGGAGGAGATCTCCGCGCGCGGCGAAGGGGCTCGAGTGGTGGGATTGCAACGCATCTTGCAAGCGGTGTCTGATCCATTCCTGGGTCATGTTGTGCGCAATCTCGGTCAGCATCCGATGGAGCGCGACTTCTATGTGCGCCAGTTCCATGACATGAAGGGGTCGATAGACATCGAGACCCTCGACGACGGGCCCTTTGCTCGCTATGCGGTGGCCTGTGGCGCCGTTTTGGCCAGGGCTCATTCGCAATCGCCGAACCTTAGCGAAGTGGTCGGTTATGCCGGAAAGGGCGACAAGGTGACCAAGTCGATCATGGCGTGGTGTGCGGCGTACGCCGATCTGTCGCATGCAGACTACTTGGCATTCGTGGACTCAAGGGATTGAGCGCGCGCCTGCGAGCAGCTGGGTAAAGCCCGCGGAATATTTAGCTAGGCTAACTAGTTGAGCTTGGTGATGCCCAAGAAACTCACAGCCAGCGACTTCAGAGTCAGTATTGCCCGCATTGCTCGACGGCTGCGCAATGAGCGCGACCCCAGCAACGATTTGAGCATCACTGCTCTGGGAGTCCTCGGTGTCTTGATGCGTGAGGGCGAGTGCACGCTGGGTGACCTGGCGGCACACGAGCGCGTGCAACCTCCGTCGATGACTCGCACTGTGCGCAAGCTGGAGGAAGCTGGATTTGTCAACAGACGACCATGCCCCGAAGACGGGCGCAGCACTTATGTCGCCTTGTCGGAATCGGGCCGAGCCACCCTGTTGGCAGATCGACGTCGCCGGGATGCTTGGTTGTCTCGGGCCTTCGAAGAGCTCACGCCTGCCGAGTTGGAAGTGCTCGGTCAAGCCAGCGCGATCATGGACAAGTTGGTGGAGACCAAATGAGTCCGACCTTCCGAGCGCTGCGAGTGCGCAACTTCCGTCTCTACGCGCTTGGCGGCGTGATCTCAAACACCGGCACTTGGATGCAGCGCGTTGCCCAAGACTGGCTGGTTCTGCAACTCTTCGCCACCAGTGCTGCCGGGGCCAGTACCGCGCTGGGTGTGACCACGGGCCTGCAATTCCTGCCCATCTTGTTGCTCTCGCCGTACGCCGGTGTGGTGGCGGATCTGATGCCAAAGCGACGACTCTTGATCCTGACGCAACTTTGGATGGGGACGAGCTCCCTTGCCCTTGGCGCACTGGCGATCATCGGCCATCTGCAACCCTGGTTGGTCTTCGCACTCGTCTTTGTCTTCGGCATTGGCGCTGCCTTTGATGCGCCTGCCCGGCAAGCCTTCGTCAGCGAGATGGTCGCTGGAGATGACCTGAGCAATGCCGTGGGGCTCAACTCCGCCTCCTTCAACTTGGCTCGGCTTGTGGGCCCCGCCGTGGCTGGCCTGCTGATCGCCGTGTTTGGAGGTGGGGTGGTCGCCAGTGGAGTGGTGATCTTGCTCAACGGGCTGTCGTATCTGGCGGTGATCATGGCGCTTCGGGCGATGGACACCAGATCGCTGACTCCTGTGCCGGTGACCAAGCCAGACACCGGGATGATCCGTGACGGCGTCGCCTATGTCTGGCATCGGCCTGACCTGATGTTGATCCTGACGGCGGCCTTCTTCGCAGGCACCTTCGGGATGAACTACCAGATGACCTCGGCGCTGATGGCGACGCAGGTCTATCACATGGGCGCAGGTGAATACGGACTTCTTGGCACCACGCTGGCGGTTGGCTCCCTGACTGGTGCGCTACTCAGCGCCAGGCGAGCTGGTCGACCACGGCTCAAACTCGTCGTACTTGCTGGCCTTGCCTTCGGCCTGATCGAGATTGCCCTCGGATTGATGCCCAGCTATCTGACCTTCGCGCTGGTGAGCCCCCTGTTGGGGTTGTCATTGCTGATCATGCTCAACGCGGCCAATACCACCGTGCAGTTGAGCGTCCACCCCATGATCAGGGGTCGGGTGATGGCCCTATATCTGATGGTCGTGATGGGCGGCACGCCCTTGGGTGCGCCCCTGATCGGTTGGATCGGTGCGACCTTCGGCGCCCGCTGGACCTTGATTGCTGGGGGTGGAGTCACTGTGCTGGGGGTCGCTTTGGCCGTCATGCTGTTTCATGGCCTGGGCAGACGTGGACCTCTGGTGACGAGCAGGCTGCCCGAAGGCGAGCGGTTCACGGCACCGGTCGCTGCCACAGTTGTGGGCTAGGGTACTTGCGTGGTTGAGAGCCAACGGATTCACGTGGTCGGAGTTGCCACGGTGTTCGCCTGGGAAGTGGTCGAGACCTGCAGACGCTTGGGCCTAACTCCCGTCTGCGTCGACAATTATGGCGGCGCTCATGACCGGCTGCTCGACGAGCTCCGCGATGCCTACACCCAACTGGGGCAGGCTCACCAAGATGCAGCGGCTTTGCAGATGGATGTAGCTGAGTTGTGCTCGAGCAAGCGGCGTCTGCGGCAAGACAACGCACGCTTGACACGAAAAGCTGCCAAGGCTCAAGACAGGCTGGCCCAGATCGAGTCATCCCACTCCTGGCGACTAACTGCACCCTTGCGAAGGCTACGAAGCGGCCGGTAGCGTGATTTGGCTAGCCGGTTATAGATCAGACCCTGAGGAGCGAGTTTGCTATTGCGATTGGTCAAAGACCACCTGAAGCCCTATTCGTGGTCGCTCTTGGCAATCGTGACGCTTCAACTGCTTGGCACCGTGATGATGCTGCTCTTGCCGAGCCTCAATGCCGACATCATCGACAATGGCATCGTCAAGGGCGACACCGACTACATCTTGCGTTTCGGCGGGCTGATGCTGCTGATCTCGTTTCTTCAAGTCTGCTGCACGATCGCTGCGGTGTGGTTTTCGGCGCGTACGGCGATGGGCATGGGGCGTGACATTCGCGCTGCGATCTTCCGACGCGTCGGCACCTTCTCCATCAAGGAACTCCAACATTTTGGGGCGCCATCGCTGATCACGCGCGAAACCAATGACGTCCAGCAAGTGCAGATGTTGGTGCTGATGTCGGGCACTTTGATGGTCGCGGCGCCGATGATGATGGTCGGTGCCGTGTTCATGTCGTTGCGCGAAGACGTCGGCCTCTCCTGGCTGATCGCGGTCGTAGTGCCGGTGCTCGGGATCTCAATTGGGTTCATCGTCACCAAGATGGTGCCCAGCTTCCGGAAGATGCAAGAGCGCATCGACGAAGTCAACAGGCTGCTGCGCGAGCAGATCACCGGCGTACGAGTGGTGCGTGCCTTTGTGCGCGAAGAGCGTGAAACCATGCGTTTTGCGGTGGCAAATGACGAGCTCACCGAAGTCTCGATCCGGGCTGGCCGCTGGATGGCAGGCATGTTTCCGACCGTGATGCTGGTGGCCAATCTCTCCACCATTGGGGTCTTGTGGTTTGGTGGTCACCGCGTGGAAGCCGGTCACATGGAAGTCGGGGCGCTCACGGCGTACATCACCTATCTGATGCAGATCGTGATGGCCGTGATGATGGGCACCTTCATGATGATGATGATCCCGAGGGCGTCGGTGTGTGCCGACCGGATTGTTGAAGTGCTCGACACCGAACCATCCGTGGTGCCGCCAGCCGAGCCAGTGACCGACTTCCCGAGCCCGGGTGAGTTGGTGCTCCAAGACGTGGAGTTCACCTATGCGGGAGCCGATGCGCCGGTATTGCGCGGCATCTCATTCTCGGCCCATCCCGGGCAGACCGTGGCGATCATCGGGTCAACCGGCTCGGGCAAGTCGACGCTCATCAATCTCATTCCGCGACTGTTTGATGTCACTGACGGCAGCGTGTCGGTTGGTGGGGTCGACGTACG
Organism: Nocardioidaceae bacterium; assembly: GCA_020636935.1. Classification (GTDB taxonomy): domain Bacteria; phylum Actinomycetota; class Actinomycetes; order Propionibacteriales; family Nocardioidaceae; genus Marmoricola. Next base: position 26,141 of record JACJWW010000006.1, on the reverse strand, counting down.
CCGAGCCGACGCACTCCAACTTTGGTCACGACTGGGTTTGGTGCCCCAGCGTGCCTTCTTGTTCAGCGGCACGATCGCCAGCAATCTGCGCTATGGCAAGGCCGATGCCAGCCCCGAGGAGATGTGGGCCGCTTTGGAGATCGCCCAAGCCCGCGACTTCGTCGAAGCCTTGCCTGATGGTCTGGAAGCGACGGTGGCGCAAGGAGGCACCAACTTCTCCGGTGGGCAGCGACAACGCCTGGCCATTGCTCGAGCGGTGATTCGCCGCCCTGAGATCTATCTCTTCGACGATTCCTTCTCGGCTCTTGATCTCGGCACCGACGCCCGGCTGCGTGCGGCCCTCAAGCCGATCACCCGTGAAGCCACGGTCATCTTGGTCGCCCAGCGAGTCTCATCGATCCGAGATGCCGACCAGATCGTCGTACTCGATGATGGGCAGGTGGTTGGACAAAGCACCCACACCGAGTTGTTGTCGTCCTGCGCGACCTACCAGGAGATCGTCGCCTCCCAACTCAGTGCTCAGGAGGCGTCATGAGCGACTCAGATGAGCGCAAAGGCGGCCAACTCAAGGTCACTGAGCGCGCCCAGACTGGAGGGCCCGGGCCGCACAACCAGATGGTGGGGCAGAAGGCAAACACCTTCGGGCCTTCAGCCAAGCGCCTGATCGCGCGGATGCGGCCCGAGCGCTCCAAGGCGCTGGCAGTAGTGGGTCTGACTGTGCTCAGTGTCGGCCTGAGTGCGGTCGGACCAAGGGTGCTCGGGCATGCCACCGACTTGATCTTCGGTGGCTTCGTGAGCGCCAAACTCCCAGCTGGGATCACCAAGGCAGAGGCGATCGCTGGCCTACGCGCCAAGGGTCAGGACAAGGTTGCCGACATGTTGTCCTCGATGGACATCGTGCCGGGTCAGGGCGTCGACTTCGATGCGGTGGCGCAGATCCTGCTCGTCGTACTGGCCATCTATCTGTTTAGCTCATTGTTGTCGTGGCTGGCTGGATATCTCCTCAATGACGTGGTGCAGGCGATGATCCGCCGGATGCGCGGCGACATCGAAGACAAGGTCCATCGCTTGCCGCTTGACTACTTCGACCGACAGCCGCGAGGTGAATTGCTCAGCCGGGTCACCAACGACATCGATAACATCAGTCAGTCCCTGCAGCAAACCATGAGTCAACTGCTGACCTCCGTGCTGACCATCATCTCGGTGCTGGCCATGATGATCTGGATTTCACCGTTGCTGGCTTTGGTGGCGGTGCTCTCCGTGCCGGTCTCGATGTTTGTGGCTGCACTGGTGATGAAGCGATCACAGGGCAGGTTCATCCAGCAGTGGCGTAGTACGGGACGATTGAACTCCCATGTCGAGGAAGCCTTCTCGGGGCACACCTTGGTCAAGGTCTTTGGGCGCCAAGAAGAGTCGGAGCATGCCTTCGCTCGTGAAAACCAGGCGCTCTTCGAGGCATCTTTCGGAGCGCAGTTCGTCAGCGGCCTGATCATGCCGATCATGATGTTTGTCGGCAATCTCAACTATGTCGTGGTCGCGGTGATCGGGGCCCTGCGCGTGTCCAGTGGCGCCCTGTCGTTGGGGGAGGTGCAGGCCTTCATCCAGTACACCCGACAGTTCACCCAACCGCTTTCACAGGTGGCTTCGATGGCCAATCTGTTGCAATCTGGCGTTGCTTCGGCAGAGCGCGTATTTGAGTTGCTCGACGCGCCCGAGGAGTCGCTTGACCCCAGTGATGAGGGTGCGGTGGTGAGTCGGGGTCGTGGTGAAGTGCGCTTCGACCATGTGCGCTTCTCCTATGACCCGAATCGGCCCCTGATCACGGATCTCTCACTGGTTGCCGAGCCCGGGCACACCGTTGCGATCGTTGGCCCCACGGGCGCTGGTAAGACCACTTTGGTCAATCTGGTGATGCGCTTCTATGAGCTTGACGGTGGCCAGATCACCCTCGATGGTGTCGACATCTCGCAGATGCCTAGGGCTCAACTGCGTGGACAGACCGGCATGGTGCTGCAAGATACCTGGTTGTTCGAGGGGTCGATCCGAGACAACATCGCATACGGCGATCCCAACGCGACGGATGAGCAAATCCTGGCGGCTGCCCAAGCGACCTTCGTTGACAGATTCGTGCATTCGTTGCCTGAGGGCTATGACACCCGCCTCGATGAGGAGGGCTCCAATCTCTCAGCTGGCGAGCGGCAACTGATCACCATCGCCAGGGCATTCCTGTCTGACCCCGCGTTGCTGATCCTTGACGAGGCGACTTCCGCGGTCGACACCCGCACCGAGTTGCTCCTGCAGCATGCGATGGCCGCCCTGCGCACAGATCGCACGTCATTCGTGATCGCCCATCGACTCTCCACGATCAGGGATGCTGACCTGATCTTGGTGATGGAGGAAGGTTCGATCGTCGAGCAGGGCAATCACGAGACCCTGCTGGCCGCCGAGGGTGCCTATGCGCGGCTCTACCAGTCGCAGTTCACAGCGCCCATTTCTTGAGCGCCCGGTTCCTGGACGAGGCAGATGGTGGCACCGCGCCCGGCGCCGCACGCTTGCGTCATACGGAACGTGCTGAAACTCCCTTGCGTCGTACGGAACGTGGCCATATGGTCTCGGTTCGTATGACGTACGCCGTGACCCGCACGGTTCGTATGACGTACGCCGGTGTTCAGGCGAAGGTCGAGGTGTCGATCACGAAGCGATAGCGCACATCTGAGTTGATCACCCGCTCGTAGGCATCGTCGACATCGTCGACCCCGATCAGCTCGATCTGCGCGCCGATGCCGTGCTCGGCGCAGAAGTCGAGCATCTCCTGGGTCTCGGGCATGCCGCCGATGTTCGAGCCGGAGAGACTGCGTCGCATCAGCGACAACGAGAAGGTGCGATAGGTGTCGGGCTCGGTTGGGATGCCGACATTGACCATTGCCCCGTCGAGGCGCAGGAGCGACAAGTATTTGTCGACCGGCAGATTTGCGGCCACGGTGTTGACGATCAGGTCAAAACTGCCACGCAGCGTCTTGAAGGTCTCCGGATCGCTGGTGGCGTAGTAGCCACTGGCCCCGAATCGCTTGCCGTCGGCCTCCTTCGACATCGAATGGCTCAGTACGACGACCTCCGCCCCCATCGCGGCGGCGATCTGGACGCCCATATGCCCCAAGCCGCCCATGCCCACGATCGCGACCCGTTTGCCGGGTCCGGCGCCCCAGTGTTTGAGTGGTGAGTAGAGGGTGATCCCCGCGCAGAGTAGGGGAGCGGCCACATCGAGTCTGATGGCATCAGGGATCTTGCACACGAATCGCTCATCAACCACGATCGACTGGCTGTAGCCGCCGAGGGTTGGTTCGCCATCCTTGCCGAGGCCGTTGTAGGTCATCACATTGCCGCCGAGACAGTACTGCTCCTGACCAGCCAAACAGTTTTCGCATTCGCGGCAGGAGTCGACCATGCAGCCAACCCCTACCCGGTCGCCGACTTGATATTTGGTGACTGCGGAGCCCACTTCGGTGACCAGGCCAGCGATCTCGTGGCCCGGCACCATCGGGAAGATCGCTCGCCCCCATTCCTGACGAGCCTGGTGGATGTCGGAGTGGCAGATGCCTGAGTACTTGATCTCGATCACGACGTCTGAGGGGCGCGGGTCTCTTCGTTCAATCGGCCCTTGCTGGAAGGGGGAGTGAGGCTCGTGGGTGATCAAGGCTTTGGTCGTGGGCATAAGGACAGCCAAACACACGCGTCAAGGGGCAGCCAAGCGCTGCGCGCAGTTGGATGCTGAGAGTCGATAGGGCGCCGAGATCCGGGACGGTTGTACCAGTTCGTGAGACGAGTGGCACACTAGGTTGAGTCTGACCGATGTCTGCGTGCATGCTTGGTCCATGCGTTTAGAGGTACTCGTACGCACGCGACGCGTGAGCTAACGGGCAATCAGCCCCGCCGCACGCGCGTCGACCCCTCGTCAGCCAAAGGCTCGAGGGGTTTTTTGTTGGCCAGAAGTAGTGATTTCGAAAGTTGGAGTGATGACTGAGCAGTCGGCTTCAGACTCGAGCACTGGTGAGAGCGTGACCGGTGCGCAGAGCCTGATCAAGTCTTTGGAACACGCAGGTGTCAAGGACATCTTCGGCATCCCCGGAGGAGCGATCCTCCCGGCATATGACCCTCTGTATGACTCGAAGATCCGTCACATCTTGGTGCGGCACGAGCAAGGGGCCGGGCACGCGGCTCAGGGGTACGCCGTAGCGACGGGCGGCGTTGGTGTGTGCATGGCCACCAGTGGCCCAGGCGCCACTAACCTGGTCACCCCTTTGGCCGATGCGCACATGGACTCCGTGCCCATGGTTGCCGTCACTGGCCAGGTCGGCGCAGCGTCGATCGGCACCGACGCCTTCCAAGAGGCTGACATCCGCGGCATCACCATGCCGATCACCAAGCACAACTTCTTGGTGACCAACCCAGCAGACATCCCGCGTGTGGTTGCCGAGGCCTTCTATCTGGCCCGCAGCGGTCGACCAGGCCCGGTCCTGGTCGATGTGGCCAAGTCGGCTTTGCAGGCACAGACTTCATTTGAGTGGCCCACAGAGATCAGTCTGTCGGGCTATCGCCCGGTGACCCGGCCGCACAGCAAGCAGATCAGGGAGGCAACCCGGCTGATCCTGGAGTCGCGCCGCCCGGTGCTGTATGTCGGTGGCGGCACGATCCGCTCGCGGGCGCACAAGGAGTTGCGCCAGCTCGCTGAGCTCACGGGCATCCCAGTGGTCACTACCCTGATGGCCCGAGGAGCCTTCCCCGACAGTCATCCCCAGCACCTCGGGATGCCCGGCATGCACGGCACTGTCGCTGCCGTCGCTGGCCTGCAGAAGAGTGATCTGATCATCAGCCTGGGTGCGCGCTTTGATGATCGAGTCACCGGAGCACTGGATTCGTTTGCGCCAGGCGCCAAGGTGATCCACGCCGACATCGACCCCGCGGAGATCGGCAAGAATCGCGCTGTCGACGTGCCGATAGTCGGAGACTGCCGAGAGGTGATCGCTGACCTTGTGGCGGCATTGACCGCTGAGCAGGAGCAGGGCAACACCGGTGACTACGAGGGCTGGGTCAAGTTCGTGGCGGGCGTCAAGATGCGCTATCCATTGGGCTACGACACCCCACCTGACGGCACCTTGGCCCCGCAGTACGTCTTGGAACGGCTCAGCCACATTTCGGGGCCGGAGTCGATCTATGTCGCCGGCGTTGGTCAGCACCAGATGTGGGCCACCCACTTCATCCAATACGAAAACCCCAACACCTGGATCAACTCTGGTGGCCTGGGCACGATGGGCTTTGCCGTGCCGGCCGCGATGGGCGCCAAGGTGGGCCGCCCTGAAGCCACGGTTTGGGCAGTGGATGGGGATGGCTGCTTCCAGATGACCAATCAGGAGTTGGCCACCTGCACCATCGAGGGCATCCCGATCAAGGTTGCGGTGATCAACAACGAGTCTCTGGGCATGGTGCGTCAGTGGCAGACGCTGTTCTACGAGGGCCGTTATTCAAACACCGACCTGCAATCGAAGCGGATCCCCGACTTCGTGAAGTTGGCTGATGCCTATGGCGCGGTCGGTCTGTCATGCGAATCGCCGGCAGATGTCGATGAGACGATCAAGAAGGCGATGGAGGTCGACGACGTGCCCGTGGTGGTTGATTTCCGAGTGCACCGTGACGCCATGGTATGGCCGATGGTGCCCGCTGGCACGTCGAATGATGACATCAACTACGCCCGCGGCCTGGCGCCGGAGTTTGAGGAGGATGATCTGTGATGACCGTCCACACGTTGTCTGTCCTGGTGGAGAACCGCCCGGGTGTCTTGGCTCGGATCGCAGGGTTGTTCAGCCGTCGAGGCTTCAACATCGACTCCTTGGCCGTTGGCCCGACCGAGGATTCGTCGGTATCCCGAATGACCATCGTGGTCAATGTCGAGGAAACCCCCTTGGAGCAGGTCACCAAGCAACTCAATAAACTCGTCGAGGTGATCAAGATCGTCGAACTCGACGACCGCGACTCCATCGAGAAGGAGTTGATGATGGTCAAGGTCAAGGCCGACGTCAACAACCGCGGCCAAGTGGTCGATGCGATCGCTCTGTTCAGGGGGAAGGTTGTCGACGTTGCGCCTGACACGATTACGGTGCAGTTGACCGGCAATGCCGACAAGTTGCGTGACTTCGTCGCGGTGATGGAGCCCTTTGGCATCCGTGAACTCGTGCAATCGGGCATGGTGGCGATCGGCCGAGGCAGCCGTTCGATCACCGAACGTGCCAAACCGCTCGCCGTACCCGTCGAGCAGCCTGCCTGACCAAGACAACCGAACTCAACCCAAACCAATGAGTTGGCCAAGACCGATCTTGGCCGATAGAAAAGGAGAGCCCCAAGTGGCTGAAATGTTCTACGACGACAACGCAGATCTGTCGCTGATCCAGGGCAAGCACGTTGCCGTGATCGGCTATGGCAGCCAAGGGCATGCCCATGCGCTGTCATTGCGTGACTCCGGCGTTGACGTGCGCATCGGTCTGCAGGAGGGCTCCAAGAGCCGGGCCAAGGCCGAGGCCGAAGGCCTGAAGGTCCTCACCCCTGCCGAAGCGGTCGCCGAGGCCGATGTGATCGTGATCTTGGCGCCAGATCAGGTGCAGCGCACGCTGTATGCCAATGAGATTGAGCCCAACCTGACCCCCGGTGACACCTTGGTGTTTGGTCACGGCTTCAACATCCGCTTTGGCTATATCGTGCCTCCAGCCGGTGTTGATGTCTTCATGGTTGCTCCCAAGGGTCCGGGCCACCTGGTCCGTCGTGAGTTCGTCGACGGTCGCGGCGTACCTGTGCTGGTCGCCGTGGAGAAGGACGAGTCAGGCAAGACTTGGGATCTCGCGCTCTCCTATGCCAAGGGCATCGGCGGCCTGCGTGCCGGCGGCATCAAGACCACCTTCGCTGAGGAGACCGAGACCGATCTCTTCGGTGAGCAGGCAGTCCTGTGCGGCGGCGCTTCGCAGCTGGTGATGTACGGCTTCGAGGTGCTGACCGAGGCTGGCTACCAACCCGAGGTCGCCTACTTCGAGTGCTTGCACGAGCTCAAGCTCATCGTTGACCTGATGTACGAAGGCGGCATCGCCAAGCAGCGCTGGAGCGTCTCCGACACCGCGGAGTACGGCGATTATGTCTCTGGCCCCAGGGTGATCACGCCCGAGGTCAAGGAGAACATGAAGGCCGTGCTCGCCGACATCACCAATGGGCAGTTCGCCAAGCGTTTCATCGACGATCAAGATGCTGGTGCACCTGAGTTCCAGGAGTTGCGCGCCAAGGGGGAGCAGCATCCGATCGAGAAGACGGGCCGCGAGCTGCGCAAGTTGATGGCTTGGGTGAAGAGCCACGACGCTGACTACGTCGAGGGCACCGCCACTCGCTGACTGTTTGGATCATTGGACGTTGGGTCAAGTTGAGCCTGACGTCTGGCTGAAACCAAAGGGCCGTTCTCTCCGGAACTAACGGGGAGAACGGCTTTTTGTTACCTTTTTGTGGCTTTCGTGAGAAATGTCTGTACTGATATGTCGGATTTAAGATAGATTATTGCTATTCATTGGATCTGACGACAGGACGGCTCATGTCGCATGCAACTCCCCACGGCGCCTCCAGGCGAGGCCGCGATATTGGCACCTTCCGTGCATTGGTGCTCTTGATTGCGTGTTGTCTGGTCGTCGCCGGAGCTATTGCCATCACTGAGCCAGCTTCGGCCCGTGACGAGCGGCGTCCGGCAGTGAGCAAGAAGACTCAAGCAGCCGCCAAGGCCAAGAAGAGCACCAAGGCCAAGAAGGTCAAGAAGGCCAAGAAGGCCAAGAAGGCCAAGTCGCAGGCTGCACGCAAGTTGGCCGCTCGCAAACGAGCCAAGCCCAAGAAGCCCACCCCCGCCCCAACTCCCACCCCGGTGGTGCCTCGCGTGACGGTGACGCCAAAGCCGACGCCCACACCTACGCCGACCCCGACACCCACACCCACACCGACTCCTACACCCACGCCGACACCCACGCCGACCCCCACCCCCACGCCGACCCCCACGCCGACACCCACTCCCACGTCCACCCCCACACCGACACCCACCCCGGCACCGTCGGATGCCTGTGGCGTCCGCCCAGCCAAGGCTGACGGCACCAACTGGGAGTGCACTTTCGTCGACAACTTCGATGGCTCGTCGCTTGACCTGTCGAAGTGGTCGGTGATGCGCACGGACTGGACTGGCTTCAGCAATCAGAACGAGTGCTATTACGACGACCCGCGCAATGTGAATGTCGGCAGTGGCGCACTGAATCTGACCGTGCGTTATGACGCGCAGAAGCAACCTTGCATCACCATCGGTGACACGAACTACAGCGGCGGGATGATCACCTCTGCAGGCAAGTTCGCCCAGAAATATGGCCGCTTCGAGTTCCGGGCGAAGTTCCCTTCGTCGTACCTCAATGGCCAGCCAACAGCCGGCTTGCAGTCGGCACTGTGGCTGTGGCCGGCCAACCAGTCGATCTACGGCACCTGGCCTGGCTCAGGGGAGATTGACGTGGCGGAGTACTACTCGCCCTATCCAGATCGTGCTATCCCCTTCCTGCACTACACCCCGATCAACAGCACCTACCAGGAGACCAACAACTACTGCTTCGTGGCCAATGCTGACACGCAGTTCCACGACTACACGCTGGAGTGGACTCCTGACCGGATCAAGATCATCTATGACGGGGCGACGTGCATGGACACAGCCTGGAAGTCGACCCTAGGCGGGACGGCACCCTTCGATCAGCCCTTCTTCATGTCGCTGACCCAGGGCCTTGGTTGGTATGCCAACAGCGTCAACTCAAACACCCAGTTGCCAGCCACGATGCAGGTCGACTACGTGAAGGTCTGGAAGTGAGCCGGCTTTCGAGTGAGCCCGGTCTTGGCGCGAGCCTGATCTTAGGGAGAGCCTGGCCCACCTTGGCCCACTTATCCACAGGGATTTCCCCAGTTGTGGGTAGAGCCGGTGGAAAAATCCATCAGCCTGTGTACGACGCTCCCGCTGCTGTGGAACAAGCCACTTTGTCGGAGTTGACCACTTCAAATCCGACAAAAGGCTTGCGCCCTGGGCTCAAGGGGCGCTAAAAGGGCCCTCAGTTGATGACCTTCAATGGCAAGTCGGCACAGGGGACCTCTTGGGAGAAGTTCTCCGGGTTGATCGGCTCGCCGGCGAAGATCTCGACTTCTGCAGACAGGACTGCGCGATTGTGATGATTGACCAGAGTCGCGCCGGCTTCTTGGAAGGGCTCAAGTAGCACCCGCTCGATCGTCTCGGCCAAGATGTCTGCTCCCATCACTCCCAGCATTTGGCCGTCTTGCTCCACAGGCACGGTGATCGTGAGCATGAACTCATCGGTGCACACATAGTCGATATAGGGGCCAGTCACGTGCGAGGCATGGGTGCGCTGCGGCGTACGGAACCACTCCTGTCTGGAGTAGTCGGTCGACTGCACCAAGGCGATCGACTCTGGGATGCGCTCCTTGTCATCGCCCTGCCACCAGGCCAACAAGAAGTGCTCGTCGGTCAGGATGCCAGGCGTGACGACGAATCCGGCACCGACGGTGTGTGGAGCGGCCAAGATCTCGAAGGCGTGAGGTTGTGACTCGGCCAGCAGGTCGGCCGAAGATGCAGGTTGGTTGAAGAGCGGTGCGATTGCGCGTCCGCTGCGCCAAAGCTGGGAGATCAGTGGATTGAACAGCTCTTCGACCAGGTGTGCGCACGTGGCTAGTTCGTTGGTGGTGGCCTTCATGACTTGCTCCGTTGTTGGGCTTGCAAATGGGCGAGTTGGCCAAGTTGGCCACGTAGTCGGCTGCGCATTTGCAGTCGAGCTCCTGCTGGGTCGTGCTCGGCGATGGCAGCGATCAACTGGAGTTGATCTGAGCGAATCTTGGGCCAGGAGTTTGGGTCGGCAAATGGGACGCGAAGCAAGGCCCCGAACTCCATCTCAAGGCGGATCACATTGCGGGTCAGGTGTGCGGAGTGAGACAGAGCGGCAATGGCAAGGTTGAGCTCGGTGTCTGCATGGCGCCAGGCATCGGCGCCCGCAGTTGCAGGCTCCGGCACGATGCTCAACAACTCCTCCACCTCATCGTCATTTGCTCGCTCGGCGGCAAGCTCTGCGCAGCCACTGAGAATGCTTGAGTAGTGGATGCCGCGATCGGCCAGCTCCACCCGACTCATTGCTGAGATCAGGGCCTTGAGGCTCTCATCTGCGGCGTGTACCGGGCGGGTGACGAATGAGCCGCCGCCCCGCCCTCTAACTGTCGTGACCAAGCCTTGGGCGCGCAGCGAGATCAGGGCCTCACGAGCCGTCACCGTGGCCACGCCGAGCATGGCGGCGAGCTCGGTCTCACTGGGCAACTTCTCGCCGTCTCTTAGGAGCCCAGACCAGATTGCATTGGCCAGTCGCTGTTCGACCCGCACGGCTCGACCCAGGTTGTTGATCGGGGCGAAGACCGCAGTGCGTGCCCGTGTGGAGCGGTGCCTGATTGCGGCCATGTCGCTCCTCCCCGTTGAGGAAATCCGGAATGTCTTTGGCCAAGACTATGGACATTTATCATCTGAGTCCATATGTTTTAGCAGTGAAAAGTGATCCACGCCACTTTAGGAGCTTGGGGAGATGACTGCAGCCAACACTGCCATCCGATTGTTGGATGTGCATCGCCACTTCGGTGAGGTCCGTGCCGTCGATGGAGTTGACCTCGAGATCGCCGATGGCGAGTTCTTCTCGATGCTGGGGCCATCAGGGTCTGGCAAGACCACGGTCTTGCGATTGATCGCTGGATTCGAGCAACCCACCAGCGGCACGATCGAGTTGGCTGGCAAGGACATCACTGGTACGGCGCCGTTCGAGCGTGACGTGAACACCGTCTTCCAGGACTACGCGCTCTTCCCGCACATGAATGTGCTCGACAATGTCGCCTATGGCCTGCGAGTGCGGGGAGTCAAGAAGACCGCCAGACGTCAGCAAGCGATGGACGCGCTTGCGATGGTGCGTCTGGAGCATGTGGCAGACCGCAAGCCAGCTCAGTTGTCCGGCGGACAACGCCAACGGGTCGCTCTGGCACGCTCGATCGTCGTACGTCCGAAGGTGCTGCTGCTTGACGAGCCGCTTGGCGCCCTCGACCTCAAACTGCGCGAGCAGATGCAGGTGGAGCTAAAGCAGTTGCAACGCGACCTAGGGATTACCTTCGTCTTCGTCACTCATGACCAGGAAGAAGCGCTGACTCTCAGTGACCGGATCGCGGTCTTCAGTGAAGGACGGATTGTGCAACTCGGCTCGCCAAGCGAGGTCTATGAGCAGCCGGTCAACGAATATGTTGCCTCCTTCGTGGGCACTTCCAATCTCTTCGACGCCGAAGCTGCGCGCGCTGTCCTTGGTGCCGAGGGGCGGTTCGCGCTTCGACCAGAGAAGATCCACCTGGTGGCACCCAGTGCAAGCGCTGGTGGACCGCAGGCGAAGGGCAAGGTCGCAGAGACCATCTATCTGGGCGTTGGTCGCAGAGTCGTTGTTGATCTCGAAGCTGGCCCCCAACTGGTGGTCCTTGAGCCCAGCACCACCGAGGCTGCGGTAAAGCGTGGTGATGCAGTGCTCGCGACCTGGCGTACTGAAGACCTGGTGCGGTTGACCTGACCGACCGCATCGACCCTAATCCGCAAAGAGAGGGAAGGACACCCAATGAAGAAAGCGATTCAAACGCGGCGCCTGGCAGGACTGGCCGTCGCGATCACGAGTTGCCTGGTATTGGCTGCCTGCGGCAGCGGCAGTGACGATGGTTCGTCCACGTCAGCGCCAGACAAACTGGGCAAGAAGGAAGGGCAGGTGTCAATCCTGGCCTGGCCCGGATATGTCGAAGACGGCAGCAACGACCCGGATGCTGACTGGGTCAGCGATTTTGAGAAGCAGACCGGTTGCAAGGTGACCAGTAAGGTCTATGGCACCTCCGATGAGGCCTTCAACTTGGCCAAGTCCGGAGACTACGACGTGATTGCTGCTTCAGGCGACCTCACCCTCCGGATGATTGCGGCCAAGCAGGCAGCCGAGGTCAACACAGATCTGGTGCCCAACTACGGGGCGGTCTTCGACTTCCTCAAGAATCAGCCCTGGAACACCGTTGACGGCAAGAACTATGGCGTGCCCCACGGCTATGGCGCAAACCTCTTGATGTACAACGCCGATGTCGTCAAGCCGGCACCAGATTCTTGGAATGTCGTCTTCGACAAGGGCAGCGCCTACAAGGGCAAGGTCACGGCCTATGACTCACCGATCTACATCGCCGATGCGGCCATGTACCTCATGGCCACCCAGCCGGATCTGAAGATCACCAACCCCTATGCGCTTGATCAAAAGCAACTCGATGCCGCGGTGAAGTTGCTGAAGGAACAGCGCGTCAACATCGGTGAATACTGGTCTGATTACTTGAAGGCAGCCCAAGCCTTCAAGACCGGCAACACCGTGGTCGGCACCACCTGGCAGGTGATCGCCAACACGATCGACAAGGCCAATATCAAGGTCACCGTGCCGAAGGAGGGCGTCACTGGCTGGAATGACACTTGGATGATCTCGGCAAAGGCGAAGAACCCCAACTGCGCCTATGCCTGGCTCAACCACATCGAAGACCCCAAGACCAATGCTCAGGCCACGGAGTACTTCGGTGAGTCGCCAAACAGTCAAGAGGCTTGCGACTACGCCAGTGAGGGATTCTGCGAGACCTATCACGCAGGAGACAAGTCATATTCCGACAAGATCTGGTACTGGCGCACACCCATCGCCAAGTGCCTGGACGGTCGCACAGATGTGAAGTGCACCGACTATGCGGAATGGACCAAGGCCTGGACCGAGATCAAGGGCTGAGTTGAGTAGTACACCCAACCCGACGTTGGCCGCCCCCTCGGGGGCGGCCAACCGAAGGTTCTCCTCATTCTTGGCCACCCGCCCCAGACTGCGGCTGGCCTTGTTCTTGACGGCTCCGCTGACCTGGTTGGTCGGTGTCTACATCGTGGCCCTGGCGGCGTTGCTCGTCAGCGCGCTTTGGACCGTCGACAGTTTCACCGGTGAGATCAATCGCAGCCTCACTCTCGACAATCTCAAAGAAGTCGTCACCGACGCGCTCTACCGCACGGTTACGCTGCGCACCTTGTTTGTTGCGGCGGCGGTGACCGTGATCGACGTGGCCCTGGCCCTTCCGATTGCCTTCTTCATGGCCAAGGTCGCCTCGCCTCGCCTGCGTCGCGCCCTCGTCGTTGCGGTGCTGACCCCGCTGTGGGCCAGCTATCTGGTCAAAGCCTTTGCCTGGCGATCATTGCTCAGTGAAGGAGGGCTACTCGACTGGATCCTTGGGCCCTTCGGGATTCACAGCCCCGGCTATGGCCTGACCGCGGTCATCATGACTCAGGCCTATATCTGGCTGCCCTATGTGATCCTGCCAATCTATGCGGGCATGGATCGGGTGCCAGGCTCGCTCTTGGAGGCTGCGGGAGACCTGGGTGCACCATCTGCGCTGACCATCCGGACCGTCGTACTGCCCCTCGCGTTGCCAGCGGTGATTGCAGGCACCATCTTCAGTTTTTCGTTGACCATGGGTGACTACATCACCGTGAATATCGTCGGCGGGGCAAATCAGATGCTCGGCAACCTCGTCTACACCAATGTGGGTGCTGCCAACAACCTGCCTTTGGCCGCAGCCATCGCGTTGATCCCGATCGTGATCATGCTCGGCTATCTGGCGCTCGTACGCCGTACCGGCGCATTGGACAACCTCTAGGAGATTGCCGTGACTCTGAGCCCCCTCACCAGAGGGATCCTGCTGGGATTCACCGGCATGGTCCTGCTGTTGATGTACACACCCCTCCTGGTCGTAGTGATCAACTCCTTCAACCCCGACCCGTCGATGACGTGGCCTCCAGAAGGATTCACCGGTGAATGGTGGCGCAAGGCTTATCACAGCGCTGGCGCTCGAGATGCAGTCCTGACCAGCGTGCAGGTGGCGATCGTGTCCACCTTGATTTCGCTGATCTTGGGCACCTTGATGGCCTTTGCCTTGCAGCGTTTCGACTTCTTCGGCAAGCACTCGGTCAACCTTCTGGTAATCCTGCCGATCGCACTGCCTGGCATTGTCACCGGTATTGCGCTCAACAACGCCTTCCGCGGCATCATGGGCATCAACCTGTCGATCTACACAGTCATCGTGGCTCACGCGACCTTCTGCATCGTCACCGTCTTCAACAACGTGATCGCGAGGCTGCGGCGGATGGGCGGCAACTTCGAGGAGGCATCAGCCGATCTCGGGGCGGGTTTGTGGACAACCTTCAGATTGGTGACCTTCCCACAACTTCGTTCAGCATTGCTGGCTGGAGGATTGCTGGCCTTCGCGCTGAGCTTTGATGAGATCATCGTGACCACCTTCACCGCAGGCTCAGGTGTCACGACCTTGCCGATCTGGATCCTCAACAACCTCTTCCGACCCAATCAAGCCCCAGTCGTGGCCGTGGTCGCGGTGGTCTTGATCCTGGTCTCGATCATCCCGATCTGGATCGCGCAACGCATTGCTGGAGAAGCAGAAAACATCCGCTGACCCAGCCGCCCGACCTGCGCGAAGACGCCGGGGGAGAGGGGCTATTTTAGTTTGGTGCCTGATTCCACTGCCAAGTCACCGCAGCCACCCACAGCCCAGCGCCCCGTCGTACTCATCGCCGAGGAGTTGAGCCCGGCCACGATCCAAGCCCTCGGTGATGGATTTGAGATCCGACACTGCAACGGAGCCGATCGGGCTGAACTGCTTGCCGCTCTGCCTGAGGCCGAGGCAATCTTGATCAGGTCAGCGACGAAGATGGACGAAGAAGCCATCGCGGTCGCCTCGCGTCTGCGCGTGATCGCCAGAGCGGGAGTCGGCCTCGACAACGTTGACGTGCCAGTTGCCACGCAGTACGGCGTCATGGTGGTCAATGCGCCCACGTCGAATATCACCAGCGCAGCTGAGTTGGCAGTGGCCCTGATGCTGGCTGCTGCCAGACACATTTCACCAGCTCATGCTGCGCTTCGACAGGGGCAGTGGAAGCGGTCGAAGTACACCGGTGTCGAGGTGGTCGACAAGACCGTCGGCATCATCGGCCTGGGGCGGATCGGCTTCTTGGTCGCCCAACGACTGGCGGCCTTCGGGGTCAACCTGATCGCCTATGACCCTTATGTGCAGGCCGGTCGAGCCGCGCAGATGGGGGTGCGCATGGTGACTCTTGAGGAACTGATGGCCGAGGCCGACTTCATCAGCGTGCACCTGCCCAAGACCCCAGAGACAGTTGGTTTGATCGGGGCGCGGGAGTTGGCGATGGCCAAACCAGCCTTGGTGCTGGTCAACGCGGCTCGTGGCGGCATCGTCGATGAGCAGGCTCTGTACGACGCATTGTCCAGCGGCCAGATCGGCGCTGCTGGCCTCGATGTCTACGACACCGAGCCCTGCACTGACTCTCCGCTGTTCACCCTCGACAATGTCGTGGCCACCCCGCACTTGGGTGCGTCGACCGATGAAGCTCAGGAGAAGGCCGGTGTGGCCGTGGCCCAGTCTGTGCGCCTGGCGATGGCTGGAGAGTTGGTGCCGGATGCGGTCAATGTCGAGGGCGGCGTGATCGCCGAAGACGTCAGGCCAGGCATCTCCTTGACGGAGAATCTCGGCAACATCTTCACGATGCTGGCCCAAGGCGTTGCTCAACAGATCGACGTGGAAGTGCGCGGGGAGATCGTTGAGCACGACGTCAAGGTGCTCGAGCTCGCTGCATTGAAGGGTGTCTTTGAAGGCATCATCGAAACCCCCGTGACCTATGTCAATGCGCCTTTGCTGGCCGAGGAGCGTGGCACCGAAGTTCGACTGGTGCTTGATCCGGTGAGCATGGATCACCGCAATCTGGTGACTTTGCGCGGTGCTCTAGCCGATGGCACCACGGTGTCGGTGTCGGGCACCTTGATGGGCATCACGCAGCAACAACGCATCGTCGAGGTCAACGGCTTCGATGTGGAGGTCGAGATCTCTGATCACATGGCCTTCTTCGTCTATCAAGATCGCCCAGGCATCGTGGGTGCTGTTGGGCAGATCTTGGGGGAGGGGGCGGTCAATATCGAGTCGATGCAGGTGTCGCGTGACCCGGAGCGCGGATCAGCGCTGATGGCAATGTCTGTTGACCGCAAGCTGCCCGTTGAGGTCCTGGATCAGATCGCTGCTGCGATCCAGGCGAGTGTGGTCCGAGGCGTGGATCTGGCTTGAGGTCGTTGGTTTGGGTGGTCTCGGCGGTGCTGGTCGGCACCTTGTTGACTTCGTGTGGACCGGCCAAATCACCGAAGGCCAGGGCTCCGGAGCCAGAGGTCAGCGCCACGCCCAAGGCCGACACCAATCCGCTCCCGACGCGCGCCAAACCAGGCAAACCCTGTGGGCCCAAGATCACCCGAGCCAATGGTCGCTCCTGGCGTTGCACCTTCGCTGACAACTTCGACGGCACCTCCCTTGACGGCGACAAGTGGCTTGAGTTGGCTAGCTATTGGTCCGGACTCGGTGGCCCAGACGATTGCTATTTCGATGACGGACACAACGTGCGCGTCGCCAACGGCAGACTGCGTTTGATCACGCGACGTCTGCCCGAGCCACGCGATTGCGCTCAGGCGCAGGGCGGCAAGGCGTCGTACACCGGCGCCATGCTCAACACCTTGCACCGCTTCTCCCAAGAGCGTGGCCGCTTTGAGTTTCGGGCCCGCTTCCCACAGACGAGGCTCGCTGGTCAGGCGCGCCCCGGAATCCAAGGGTCGCTGTGGATGTGGCCGGTCGATGATCGCAAGTATGGGCCTTGGCCGTCGTCGGGAGAGATCGACATTGCCGAGTTCTATTCGGCCTTCCCTGATCGGATCATCCCGTTCTTGCACTACGACATGGAGACTCGCAAGGATCTGCTGGCTGCGTTTGCAAAGCCGCCGCAGGAGACCAACAACCACTGCCTCTTCGCTGCGCCTGACGGAGACTTCCACACCTACACCCTCGAGTGGACCAAGCAGATCATGCACATCTATTACGACGGAGTGACCTGCCTGAAGACGCCGTGGCTGGCCAAGCAGGGTGGTAGTGCCCCCTTCGACCAACCCTTCATTTTGGCGATCGGCTTCGGCGCCGGCAAATTCGATAACGCTGTGACCGATCAGACTCCGATGCCAGTCCATCTTGACGTCGACTACGTGCGGGTCTGGCAGTGACCCGTCGCCTGGCCCAACTGGCCATTGGGCTGTGGCTCTTTGGCATCTCTTTGGCGATGGTGATCAGATCTGGCCTGGGCAATGCTCCGTGGGATGTGCTGCATCAGGGTCTCGCCAATCACTTGCCGATCACTATCGGTCAAGCCGTCATCATGATGAGTCTGGTGGTGTTGGCATTGTGGATCCCTCTGCGTGAGAAGCCCGGGATCGGCACGGTGCTCAATGCCATCGTGGTGGGCCTTTCACTCGATCTGACCATGGATTGGCTGGCCGAGCCCAGTTCACTCTGGGCGCGAGTCGGACTGTTGGTCGCAGGGGTGATACTCAATGGTTTGGCGACGGGCCTCTACATCGGGTCACGCTTCGGCTCCGGGCCACGTGATGGCTTGATGACCGGCCTTCATCGACGTACGGCGATCCCGATCGGGGTGGTGCGCGGGGCCTTGGAGGTCTCGGTCGTGGTGCTTGGCTGGTTGCTTGGGGGAGTGGTTGGGGTTGGCACGATCGTCTTTGCTCTTGCGATCGGGCCCTTGGTGCAGGTCTTCTTGCCCATGTGCACGGTGCCGCTATCCAGTGACGGTGATCGCGAAAACACCGGCTTCAGGCTTGGGTGAAGACGCCGAGTCGATTGCCACTCGGGTCGACGAACTCGAAGCGACTCCCGCCTGGGTAGTCATATGGAGCCACCTCAATGGTGCCCCCAGCCTGGGTTACTGCCGTCAAAGTCGCTTCGAGATCAGTTGAGTAGATCAAGACCAAGGGCCCAGCTGCGTTGGGCTCCGCCTGCGGGTTGAGTCCGCCGACCTCGCCATTGCCAGTTGGTGCCTTGATGCCGGCATAGGCGCCGCCGTAGTCATTGAACTCCCAGCCGAAGGCCGACTCATAGAAGGCACGAGTGGCATCCAGGTCGGTGACCCCCAACTCCACATAGCTGATCGCATGATGGGTGTCTGGTGTCATGATCCCTCCTGGACTGCTCTCACAATCTCGTTGCTATCACGGCAGCGGCATCCGGTGCCACCATCACCTCGACGGCGACAAAGCGTTCGTCGGTCAACCAAGCTTCCCGCAGGGTGTCGACTCGACCAAACGAGATCGGTGGCCACATCTGACAGGGCTCGAAGTCATCGAGTACGACGATCCCGCCCGGCTCCACGAGATCGGCTACCGCGTCGACGTGGGCGTCTTCAGGGGCAGAGGGATCCAGGAAGAGCAGTGAGAAGGGGCCCTTGTCGCGCAAGGTGGACCAATCTGCGGTGAGCACCTCGACTTGGGGGTCGTCGGTGAAGATCTCAGTGGCCGCACCAGCCAATTTCTCATCGCGCTCGGCGGTGAGGATCTTCGTGCCGGGCCGGGCCCCCGAGCGCAACCACGCGGTGCCGACCCCACAACCGGTGCCGAACTCAGCCATGGTGCCTTGGCGAGTGGCAGCCAAGGTCGCCAAGAGGCGTCCGGTCTCATTGCGGCAGAAGGACACGTAGCCAGCGCGACGTGAAACGGTGAAGGCCCGTGCGACGATCTCGGGCAACTCGGGCGGCGCTGACATGGGTGCAGTCTGGCAAATTGCAGTGTCTCGCACAGAACTGCCCGATAAGTCTCAGGATGCGGGATGTCATGGGAGAAAAGCCTGTGTTCTTTGGACAACAGGCGTATCTTGAAAGAGCTATGCGGAAGAACTTCGTACTCATTTGCCGCCGTGGCGGGGCCTCGATCAGATAGGCCACCTCGCCGCGGAGTTTCGGCGTTCCCGCCATTTGGCCCATCACTCCGCGAGGCGAGCAGCGAAGTTCCCACCTTCAGAACCTCCCGACTCAGGTCCCCGTCCGGGCGATCCTTGGGCAGCAGATGAGTCCTCCTTCGCGGAGTTGGCACCAATCCAACTCAATGCAAGGAGCACCAAGATGTATGACTTCTATCCGGCCGAATGGGGTCCGGCCAAGCATGATCCCGAAAGCCCCACCGCGCAGGCGTTGGCCACGGCGCTTGTTATGCGAGACAGCGACGCGCACCGCCCCGACGACAACTAGCCTGCATGCATGCCTGAAACTACCGCCAACTCTGCTGTGTCCGGTCCGATCAAACTCGCCGTCATCCCCGGCGACGGCATCGGCACTGAAGTGACCGCAGAAGCCTTGAAGGTGCTCGACGTCGCCACGCCCACCGGCGTGAAGTTCGAGCAGACCCACTACGACCTGGGTGCCGAAAACTATCTGCGCACCAAGGACGTCCTGCCCGAGTCGGTCTTGGCCGAGATCCGCGACCAAGACGCGATCATGCTCGGAGCGGTTGGCGGCAAGCCCAACGACCCCAACCTGCCCCCCGGCATCCTCGAGCGCGGCCTGTTGCTGAGGTTGCGCTTCGAGCTCGATCACTACGTCAACCTGCGTCCGAGTCGGATCTTCCCCGGCGCTGCTTCACCACTGGCCGATCCTGGTGAGGTGGAGTTCGTCGTCGTACGCGAGGGCACTGAGGGGCCATACACCGGCAATGGCGGTGCCCTGCGCGTTGGTACGCCGCACGAGATCGCCACCGAGGTATCGGTCAACACCGCCTTCGGTGTCGAGCGCGTCGTACGTGATGCCTTCCGCCGTGCCGAGAAGCGACGCAAGAAGTTGACCTTGGTGCACAAGACCAATGTGCTGGTCAATGCAGGCGCGGTCTGGTGGCGTCTGGTGCAGGAGGTGGCCAAGGAGCATCCGGAGGTCACCGTCGACTACATGCACATCGACGCAGCCACGATCTTCATGGTCACCGACCCGGCTCGCTTCGACGTGATCGTCACCGACAACCTCTTCGGCGACATCATCACCGACCTCGCTGCTGCCATCACCGGAGGCATCGGCCTGGCAGCCAGCGGCAATATCAATCCAGACCGCACCGCGCCGTCGATGTTTGAGCCGGTCCATGGCTCGGCTCCAGACATCGCTGGCCAGGGCATCGCCGACCCCACCGCAGCCATCTTGTCTACGGCGCTCATGCTCGACCACTTGGGCATGGAAGCAGCTGCCAAGAAGGTTGAGGATTGCGTGATCGCTGATCTGGCTGCACGCCAGCCGGGCGAAAAGCGGTCCACGGCTGAGGTCGGCGACGCGATCGCCGCGCGCGTGGCGGAGTCAACCAACTAGACGTTAGATAGCGTGAGCGCATGAGTCTTGACATCCAGATCCAACAAAACGCTGCTGCCCGCAGCGACCAAGAGGTCGCCCAGATCTTGGCCGACCCCGGATTTGGCAAGCACTTCACTGACCACATGTTCGTGGCTGAGTGGACTCCTGAGTCTGGCTGGCACCGAGCCAGGATCCAGCCTTATGGTCCGTTCACCCTCGACCCGGCGGCTGCGGTGCTGCACTACGCCCAAGAAGTCTTCGAGGGGCTGAAGGCTTTTCGGCATGCGGATGGCTCGGTGTGGACCTTCCGTGACCAGGCCAATGCTGAGCGCATGGTGCGCTCGGCCCAACGCTTGGCGCTGCCAGTGCTCGACCCTGCCGATTTCAACCAGGCAGTGGATGCCTTGATCAAGGTCGATCAACGATGGGTGCCCGACGCCACCAACGAGGAGAGCCTCTATGTGCGGCCCTTCATGTTTGCCAGCGAGGCCTTCTTGGGGGTGCGCCCGGCCCATCACGTCACCTTCAGCGTGATCTTGTCGCCCGCTGGGCCCTATTTCGCAGGTGGCATCAAGCCGCTCACCTTGTGGTTGTCCGATGACTACACCCGTGCTGGTCGAGGTGGCATGGGTGCTGCCAAGACTGGCGGCAATTACGCCAGTTCCCTGGTGGCCCAAAAGGCCGGCATGGACCAAGGCTGCGACCAGGTGGTCTTCTTGGACTGCGCCGAAGGGCGCTTTGTCGAAGAGCTCGGTGGCATGAACATGTTCTTCGTGTACGACGATGGTCGCATCGTCACCCCAGCCCTGGGCACCATCTTGGAAGGCGTCACCCGATCTGCGGTGATCAAGCTCGCCGAGGTGCGTGGCCACCAGGTTGAGGAGCGCCACTACGAGATCTCCGAATGGCAACAAGACGCTGCAAGCGGCTCGCTGGTCGAAGTTTTCGCCTGCGGCACGGCCGCTGTGATCACACCGGTTGGCAAGCTCAAGTGGACTGGTGGTGAGGTCACCATGGGCACAGAGCCAGGCAAGCTGACCATGGAGTTGCGTCAGGCTTTGGTCGACATTCAGTACGGGCGTAGCGCCGACAACTTCGGCTGGACTCGCCAGGTTTGTTGAGATGAGTGAAGTGAAGCCGCCTCCGGCCGCCGTACCCGACCAATTCCACGTCTACGACACCACCCTTCGTGATGGTGCCCAGCAGGAGGGGCTCAACCTCTCGGTCGCCGACAAGTTGGCGATCGCACGACATATTGATGGGCTCGGGGTGGGCTTCATCGAGGGCGGTTGGCCCGGAGCAAACCCCAAGGACACCGAGTTTTTCCGTCGGGCCAAGGAAGAGTTGCACCTCAAGCACGCCCAACTCGCCGCCTTTGGCGCCACTCGTCGAGCCGGTGTGAAGGCTGCCGACGATCAGTTGGTCGCCGCCTTGCGCGAGTCGGGTGCTGGCGTGGTCACCTTGGTGGCGAAGTCGCATGTCGGTCATGTCGAGAAGGCCCTGCGCACGACCCTGGCCGAAAACCTCGAGATGGTGCGCGACACCGTCAGTCACTTGCGTGAGCACGGCCAACGCGTCTTTTTGGATGCCGAGCATTTCTTCGATGGCTATCGCTTGGATCGCGACTACGCGATCGAAGTACTCCGCGTGGCCCACGAAGCCGGGGCAGACGTGGTCGCGCTTTGTGACACCAACGGCGGGATGCTGCCCAACTGGGTCACCGACGTGGTTGGTGATGTGGCCCAGGCGACCGGTGGGCGAGTGGGCATCCATGCCCACAATGACACCGGCTGTGCCGTGGCCAATAGCATCGCTGCGATCGAAGGTGGCGCTAGCCACGTGCAGGGCTGCATCAATGGCTACGGCGAACGCACCGGCAATGCCGACCTGATCTCGGTGGTCGCCAACCTCGAGCTCAAGCTCGATCATCGGGTCCTGCCTCAAGGGCTGCTGCGCGAGTCGACCCGGGTGGCCCATGCTGTTGCCGAGGTGACCAATGTGCCGCCAGCCTCGCGCCAACCCTATGTGGGCGCCAGCGCCTTTGCCCACAAGGCAGGCCTGCACGCCAGCGCGATCAAGGTCGACCCAAATCTCTATCAGCACCTTGACCCGGTGGAAGTCGGCAATGACATGCGTTTGTTGGTCTCCGACATGGCCGGGCGGGCATCAATCGAGCTCAAGGGCCGTGAGCTCGGCTTTGAGCTGTCCAAGGATCAGATCCAGCGGATCACCGACCGGGTCAAGCACTTGGAGGCCAAGGGTTACACCTTTGAGGCGGCAGATGCCTCATTTGAGTTGCTCCTTCTCGAAGAGACCGAGGGGGCGCGGCCGTCGTACTTCGAAGTGGAGTCTTGGCGGGTGATCACCGAGACCAGCCCAGGTGATGAGGCGGTCTCCGAGGCCACCGTCAAACTGCGTGCTGGTGGGGCCCGCACAGTGACCACTGGTGAGGGCAATGGTCCGGTCAACGCGCTTGACCATGCTTTGCGTGATGCGATTTCCGTGCTCTATCCAGAGTTGGTCAAGTTTGAGCTGATCGACTACAAGGTGCGCATCCTCGACGCCGAGCATGGCACCGATGCCGTCACTCGGGTGCTGATCGAGACCTCAGACGGGCAAAGCTCATGGGTGACCGTCGGGGTCGGGCACAACGTGATCGAAGCTTCTTGGATGGCCTTGACCGATGCCTTGACCTTCGGCCTGCGCCGCCATCACATCTGAGAGGTACTCGGCCTCCTAGGCTTGGCTCGTGAGCCGAGAGTTGATCGACTTGGGATGGTTCGGACTCGGGCTGGTGCCCGTGGCCGCCGTGACCGTGATGCTGTTGCGTTGGCGCAACGTGGGCTTGGGGTGGCAGCCACTCATCGCGATCGTGCGGGCAAGCGCGCAACTTGCCGTGATTGCGATCTTGCTTGCGGGGGTGTTCAAGACTCCCTGGTTGGTGATCGCCTTCATCGTGTTGATGTTCTCCACCGCATCGTGGACATCGGCACGCCGGGTCGCTGAGTTGCATCACGGACGCCGTGCGGCTGTGACCGGGGTGCTGGCTGGAGCTGGCTTGAGCATCGGCGCGGTGTTTGCGCTCGGCCTGATGGATACCAACGTGCGCTATCTGATTGCGGTTGCTGGCATCGTGATCGGCAACTCAATGAGCATGGTCACCTTGACCGGGCGCAACTTCGGGCGACTGGCGCTCGACAGACGCGACCAGGTCGAAGGTTGGCTGGCCTTGGGGGCCACTCCACAGCGTGCATACAGGGACTTCGGCGCACTGGCGATCAAAGAAGCGCTGATCCCATCGCTCGATCAGACCAAGGCCACCGGATTGGTCACCCTGCCGGGAGCCTTCGTGGGCGCGATCATGGGAGGCGCAAGCCCGCTGGAGGCGGCGCAGTTCCAGCTCGTCGTACTGGCGGGGATCATGCTGGCCATGACGATCACTGGCCTTGTGGTGACTGCGATCATCGGGCGTTCGCCGTACGTGCCGATGCCCTAGCCTGGGCGCTCGCCCTCAATTGCCCAAGGTGGTCACTGACCAGGGGAGGGTCGAGAAGTTGTTGGCATACCAACTGCCCAACTCCGGAACATCGATTGTCGACACACTGGAACCATCCTTCAAGGAATAGGTTTCGAGTTTGGCGCCGCCGCGGCCATCGATCGACAGCAAGGTGAGCTGATCATCGCGCCATGAGGCCATCACCCGGAAGGAATTGCGGGTGAACTCACTGACCTTGCCGAGATTGGCCGTGGTGGCCCGCTCCAGGTCGATTGCCATGATCTGGCCGGCGGTGTTGATGGTGTACATCTGCCCGTCGTACAGGTGCCCGTCGAGGCCGGCGACCGACACCGGCACGACGCCCTTGGGTCCATCGACCAACAAGTAGGGCTGCTGTGACAGGAGGCGTTCGGTGAACTTCTTGGTGCTGAGATCAATCCGACCCAGATGCAAAGTGCGCTTCTTGGTCAGGTAGGCGCCATCGGCCGCGATCGGGGTGACGTAGTAGGTGAACCACGCTGCGGAATCGACGATCTGCAAACCACTGATCGAAGAATATGCACCCTTGGTTGGGTCAGGAACGGCGCGAAACTCCAAGACCTGCTTTGTGGAGTCTTGTTTCGTCACATCCGTTTGGTAGAGCGAGATCGTGCCGTCGGTATTGCTGCTGCCTGAGCTCATCAAGTAGAGGTTGTCACCGCTGATGCCGGTGGCGCCGGGCACATCACGGATCTCGTTGCGCACCAAGCGCGAGCCGTTATGAGCAAAGACCTCGGTGAGATAGCCGTCGCTGAGTCGGCCTACGTTGAGCACGCTCACATCCCAGCCCGAGTTGGTGAAGGATGCCCAGTGCCCGGTCGGCACATTCTTTTCGCCGCGACGGATGGCGTTGCTCTTCGAGCCGTCGATCAAGAAGGTGTCCTTCTCGCTGTCGAAGCCCAGGGCCTGCCCACGGCTGCGCAAAATCCCATTCTGGATCGGCGCGACCTTCTCCATCTTCACTGCCCCCGATGATTTGATGAATGCCAAGTAGGCGTCATCGGTGGCCATCGCTGCGGTGCTGTCGCGGGAGAAGAACGCGGCCGCCACATAGTCATCGGTGAATCCGGGCTTGGTCAGCTCAGACCAACCCGAGGGTGTAGCAGCTTTGGGTGCCTTCGGTGTGTTGCCCTTGTCTGCCTGACCGCAGCCAGCCACGAGCAGCAGGACCGTCAGCCCCAGGGCAATGGAACGGATCAAATGGTTTGGTAGATCTTGGCGTGCTTGCTGATCGTCATCTCGTAGGGGAGCACGAACATCTGGTCGATCCATCCCAATAGTGTGCCCGGCGGGCCCCAATCGATGTCATCGAGGTCGATGCCTTGGGTCATGTACGCCGCCCAGATCAGCTGGCTGCAGTTCTGGGCATTTGCTGGCGTGCCGACCGGGCCGCTAACGATGCGGCGGGTGTCAAACCAATTCCATGAATAGACATCGCCGAGCCGGCTCTTGGCCCAGTCGACCGCACCTTGACGCTGAGCAAGGGGGATCAGATTGCCGTTGGCATCAACGATCTTGGCGATCTGGGTGCCTGGGAAGACATTGGCCACGGTGCGATCGATCTCGCGAGCCACCATCGGTGGCCCAGGAGACTCAACGATCGTGTCGGGTGAGGAGTAGATGCCGGAGTGGCCGTAGACCACAAACAAGAAGCTGTTGGGGGAGTAGAAGATGTCGCCGATATTTTCCGCAGGTGGCAAGGTGGCGAACTGTCCGGCCATCCGTGCAGTGGCTGCAGCCCGTGGCTTGATCGCCCTGCGCTTGGAGATCTGCTTCTTGTTGCCGGCCCGGGTCAAGCTGCCCAGCAGCGCCTTGCCGGCGCGATTGGGCTTGACCTTGGCCTTGCGAGCCAGCTTGATGACCGTCTTCTCAAGCTGCCTCTTGGGCACATTGGGGGCCAGGAACGACAAGGCGCGCAAAGTGTTGGGATCGACCCGCTGGTGACGCTTCTTCTTTGCCGCCATGCTCGCTCCAGGAGCGGCGAGTACGACGCTCAGCGCCAAGCACAAAGCCACCACGAAGGTGCGGGTGAAAGCAGGCATGCGACTCATTGGGATCCCTTCAGGACACAGCAGACTCAAGAGGCTAACTCGCCAACCCCACAAATGGGGATGGGCAGTGATGGATTGGTGAGACTCGCTCTAGACCACTCGCAGTGCCAGATGCTTAGGCGCCAGGTGCCCAGGAGAGCGGCTAGATGAACTTGTAGATCCGCAC
>JACJWW010000005.1 GCA_020636935.1 Nocardioidaceae bacterium | reverse complement strand
ACGCATCGCTGCCGAGCAGGAGCAGGCCAGCAGTCGCCAACAGGCAGAGGCTGAAGATCTGCTTGCCAGCGCCAAACGCCAAGCAGACCAACTCCGGCTTGCGGCCGAACAAGAAGGCTCGGCCATGCGCACCACGGCAACGCGTGAGAGTGAGCAGTTGCGGGCCGCTGCTGATCGCGAAGTACAAGAAGCAAGACGCACTCTTGCCGTGGAGAAGGAGCGGCTCACCAGAGAAGCCACCGAACACCATGCCCAGGCGGTCACCGAGTCGCAACGCCTGATCAGCGAGTCCGAGGAGCGTGCCACAGCAGCTGAGAAGCGCGCCAAGGAAGCAACCGAGGCGGCCAAAGCCCACCACGAGCGCACTGCCCATGAAGCCAAGGGCCTCATCGAGCACGCCAAGCAGGAGGCCGCCAGCATCGTGGCCGCAGCCAAGGCCCAGGCCGAGGCCCAGATCAGCGCCGGCCATGCCGACCACCAACGCCGCCTGGAGGCGATCAAGGCCGAAGTCGACCAGATGACCCGCCGTCGTGACGCCATCACCGCCCAGTTGGGCCAGTTGCGCGATGTGATCGCCGGTTTTGGCGGTGACGACGACAGGTCCGCATCGACTGTTCCTAACCAACAGTCGCCGGCCTAGGGCTTCGTGCGGCAGTGACCACGGCCGATTCTCAAGAGCCCACCAATCACGACTTGGCTGAGGCTCAACCGCCAACCACGATCATGCCTGCAACGGGCGCATTCGCGCTGAAGTCGCCCTTCACCGTCGGCTTCTTCGCGACCATGGGCGCCTTGTCGGCGATCTTCTTGGGTGCAGTCGTTTCAAAAGCTGCCGGGGTCTTGATCTTGGTTGTGATCAGCGTCTTCTTGGCTGCCGGCCTCAACCCTGCAGTCGAATGGTTTATGCGCAAAGGCCTGAGGCGACCAATATCCGTGGCTCTGGTCGCGCTTACTACCCTGCTAGCGATCCTGCTCTTCGGGATCGCGATTGTGCCGGTGGTCAGTGAACAGATCGCCACGCTCATCGCCAAAGCACCAGAGTGGTTTGCCAGCCTTGAGCAAAACCACTGGGTCAACCAACTCAATGAGCAATATGACGTGATCACCAAGATCGAGTCTTATCTAACCAGCGCCGACTTGGCCCAAAAGCTCTTCGGCGGCGTTGTCGGCGTAGGCAAAGCCGTCTTGGGCTTCTTGGGTAATGCCTTCGTCGTGCTCGTGATGACCATCTATTTTCTGGCTACCCTGCCCCACGCCAAACGGGCCGCTTTGAGCCTAGCCCCGGCCAGTCGGCGTACCCGAACCGCCGAGTTGGGCGAGGAGATCCTAGGTGGTGTAGGCGGCTATGTGAGCGGCGCCTTCGTGATCGCCATGTGTGCCGGCATCAGCACCCTAGTCTTCTTGTTCATCATCGGGATGGGCGAATATGCCCTCGCCCTAGCGCTGATCGTGGCCATCCTTGACGTGATCCCGCTCATTGGTGCCACGATAGGCGCCGTAATCGTCTGCGCGATCGCCTTCACCCAGGGAATCGTCCCTGGCATAGCCTGTGTGGTCTTCTATATTGCCTACCAGCAGGTCGAGAATTACATCCTCTACCCGCGCGTGATGTCTAGAGCAGTTGACATCCCAGGCGTCGTGACCGTGATCGCAGCGCTCCTTGGCGCTAGTCTCCTAGGTGTTGTGGGGGCGCTGTTGGCTATCCCCACAGCAGCGGCGTTGATACTTTTGACCAAAGAAATCGTGGTCAAGCGCCAAGATCAGCATTGACGAGGTAGCCATGACGCCGACGCCATTGTCCGCCCCACGGGCGAGACTGGCGGCGGCTTATGCCCTCTGGCTCGGCTCCATGTTGCTGAGCTTTGCTTCTTCTTCTGGTGATCCTGTGGGGCATGCCGTCTTCTATGCAGTAACGGCCCTGCCGATCGGCGCGATGTTCATCACCACCCTTCAATATCGCTGGCTGGTCGGAGCATCCTTCTATTTGATCGGCTTTGCCCTGTCTCCCTTCATGGGTGAGCTGAGCACACTTGCCTTCCTGCTCACGGCGATCTCACTGATCGAGTTACCAATCGGCTACTTGTTGCTTCACAAGTGGGCTGGCGAAGGAGCCTTATCCGGGTCCAGCCAGGCACTGGTTAGGTTCTTGATCAGCATTGGCGTTCTCAGTCTCACCAGCTTGATCATGTCTTGGGGCGTCTTCAGTGCCCTAGACACCCCACGTGCACACGTGTCCGCAATGGCGGTCGGTCTGTGCCGTGCAGTCGCCAGCCTGGAGACCCTGCCCTTCTATTTCCCCGGCACGGTCGCTCGCCCTAGCAAGATGAGCGAATATCTGGCCCAGGTCTGCCTGACTCTTGGGGTCCTCGTCTTGTTGCTCCTGCCGATCCAACCCCCAACCTTGGCGTTGCTCTTCATGCCCCTGATGATCTGGATGGCTCTGCGTTCGTCATATACCCAGATGATGGGGGTAACTGCACTATTCAGCTTGATCTCGACGCTCTACATAATCGGCGAGAGAGGCGTCTTCTCCGACACCAACTTCGGCGGGCCCATCCCCACCGCCGACATGTTGGTGTTGGCAAACACCTTTGTATTGGTCATCTTGTCGGGAGCAATCCCATTGTCGGCCATCGTGGCTGCCCTTCGCCGTACGACCCAACGGGCCACCGATGAGCAAAAGCGTCTTCAGCGCGTGGTCGAGTCCGCCACCGGCATCATGATCGTGACCATGGACCAAGCGGGCAGGGTCACCAGGTTCAGTCCGGGGGCGACACGCATCCTTGGTTTCACCGAGGGCGAGGTACGCCATGGACGTGCTGCGCTGATCCCGCAGGCTCAGCGGGCAGAGATCATGGCCCGTTATGGCCTGGACCCACACAGCACCTTCGCCGACTTAGTCAGCACGCTGCTGGAGAAGAAGCCTCACGATCCGATCGTCAGCGTTACCCCGATGACCCACCGAGATGGCACCACGCGGGTCTTGGCTACAACCACGACTCCCATTCGGGGCGCCAACGGCGAAGTCTTGGAATATCTGACCACCGCAGACGATGTCACCGAGCGGGTGTCCACGGAGAATGCCCTTCGTAAGGCGCTCAAGACCGAACAGCACGCCAGCGAGCGCCTGGCCCACATCGATCAACTCAAGACCGAACTAGTCTCCACAGTGAGCCATGAACTCCGCACCCCGATTGCCAGCATCATCGGCTACACCGAAGTGCTCATCGACAGGGTCGCCGGTGATCTCAATCAAGATCAGCGCCAGATGCTCGGCTCTATTGACCGCAGTAGCCGTCGACTCATGCGCCTAGTTGACGACCTACTCACCGTGTCGCACATTGAAGACACGACCATCTCACTGAACCTCTCTAGTTTCACGGTTGCTTCGCTGATTGAGGCAGTCACCGATGCCATGGCACCCTTGTTCCAGCAGGCTGAGGTCAGCTTGCAGATTGCCCCATTCGATGAGGAGTTGTCTCTAGATGGCGACTTCAACCATGTCTTCAGGATGTTGACCAACCTGCTCAGCAATGCCGCGAAGTTTTCTCATAAGGGCGAACAGGTCTACTTGTCGGTCGGCTCTAACGATTCAAGCCTCACGATCAAGATCGTCGACACCGGCATCGGTATCCCCCGTGAAGACCAAGAGCAACTCTTCAGTCGCTTCTTCCGAGCTCACAATGCCTACGAAAACCAGATCCCGGGCACCGGCTTGGGCCTTTACATCACCTCACAAATTGCCCAACAACATGGTGGCGAAGTCACCGTTGACTCTAAGCTCGGTCAAGGAACGGCCTTCACCGTGTGCTTACCTTTGCGTCATCACGGCACTCTGCCTGCCAGTGCAGCTAGTCGCTGATCGCAGTCACTGGCTGGTTGGCCAGTTCTTGGCGTTGTAGACCCTGTTGTCGGCCATTTCCATGGGCCCATCCCATTCGCGTGGCAGCGGCAATGGCACCGACGGAGCCACGACTTCGACGATCTGCTCCAATACCCGCTCGGCATCCCCAACCCACAGGTGCTTGGCCCCTGGTACGGCGATCACTCGGGCTTGGTGCACAGGCGCGAAGCGCTCGTAGGCCTGGGCCGGACGCAAGTAGTCATCGAACTCAGGGATCAATGCCACCAGAGGTCGGCCATCTTCAGCCCAGCGCAGAAGGTCGGCCGGGCTGGAGAAGCGTAGCGGAGGTGACAACAAGATTGCACCCTGCACGACCGGGTCCAAGCCATACATCAAGGCCAAGTCGGTGCCAAATGACCAGCCGACCAGCCAGACATTTGGGAGGTCGTAGAAGTCGGCGTACTCCAATGCCGCCATGACATCAAATCGCTCACCAATGGCGTTGTCGAAGGCACCCTCGCTGCGCCCCTGCTGACTCCAGGTGCCACGATTGTTGAAGCGCAACACACCAAGATCCGCAAGCGCTGGCAGCCGATAGGCCGCCTTGCGGAAGACATGACTGTCCATCATCCCGCCATGAGTCGGCAAGGGATGCAGGCACACGAGAGTGCCAACGGGCTCGCGGTTCGCAGGCAACGCCAACTCTCCGACCAGGTCAAGGCCGTCGCCCGTGTGCAATGTCAATTGCTCACGTCGTGCAGGAAGCACTGAGTTGGCTCTGATGGCTGACATCAGATAGCTTCGATGATGAGTCAGTTGTAGTCGTGGAAGCCCTGCTTGGTCTTGCGGCCCAACTTGCCTTCGGCCACGACATTCTCCAGCCCTGCCGCAGGCGCAAAGCCCTCGTGACCGAACTCAGCAAAGAGTTCTTTCTCAATGGCCAAGGAGACGTCATTGCCCACGACATCAAGCAGGGCGAAGGGCCCCATCGGCAAACGCACATGCTCCTTGATCGCTTGGTCGATCTCCTCGATCGACGCCTCACCCACATCTACCATCTTCACTGCGTCGTTGAGATAGGGGAACAGCAGACAGTTGACGATGAAGCCTGCGCGATCCCCACACGACACGGCTACCTTGCCGGTCTTCGCACACAGGGCCTTGACTGTCTCGTCCACCTCGGGGCTGGTCTGATCGGTGGTGACCACTTCGACCAGCTTCATGATCGGGGCCGGGTTGAAGAAGTGCATCCCAATCACATCGGCTGGGCGCTTGGTAGCTTCTGCGCAAACGGTGATGGGCAGTGATGATGTGGTCGTTGCCAAAATGGCGCCAGGCTTGCAGATCCGATCAAGGTCGGCAAAGAGCTGCTTCTTGATCTCCAGGTCTTCAGCGATCGCCTCGACCACGATGTCTACGTCAGCAAGCTCCTCGCGGCTGGTCGCCCCGGTCAAGTTGGCCAGCACAGCGTCTCGGCCGGCCTCATCAAGCTTCCCGCGTTCGACAGCCTTGGCCAAAGACTTCTCGATCGCTGCCCTTACCCCGGCTACCTTGTCTTCACTGCGACCTACATAGGTCACTGGATATCCCGCTTTGGCGAATACTTCAACGATGCCGGTGGCCATCGTGCCCGTGCCTACGACGCCCACTTTTGCGATAGGTCGCTTGAACTCAGGGCTGCTAGATGAGTCAGACTCATCAGCGGCACTCGATTGCCCTGATGCAAGCTTGGACAACAGGTCTGCTGGGCGGTGCAATTCGTCACCGCTCTTGGCGAATCGTGCTTGCAGCAAGTCATTGACGCGTGCGGCACCAATCTGATCGAGCATCTCCAATGGGCCAGCTGGATAACCGCACCCAAAGCGCATGGCCGCATCGATGTCTCTGCCGCTGGCATAGCCGGATTCGAGCATCGAAACGGCGTGGTTGAGATAGGGCAGCAGCAATTTTTGACTGATGGGATTCTCGATCATGTCGGGCATCATGCCACGGAAGTTACTCATGAGTCAGTGACCCCGACCACTCTCCAAGACACCACGGTGGATCGGTGTAGATTCGCACAGGTGAGACTCGTTGTGGCCCGCTGCCAAGTCGACTACGCAGGGCGCTTGACCGCACATCTGCCCATGGCCACCAGGGTCTTGATGTTGAAGGCGGATGGGTCGGTGTTGATCCACGCAGACGGCGGGTCCTACAAACCACTCAACTGGATGTCGCCCCCTTGCAACCTTCGCGAGGGCACCACAGATGACGGTGACATCGAGTGGATGGTGAGCTCTCCGAAGAGCGATGACACGCTGCGGATTCTGATCTTCGAAATACTCCACGACACTTCCCACGAGTTGGGCATCGACCCCGGGCTACAAAAAGACGGAGTCGAAAAGCACCTCCAAGAGTTACTGGCCGAGCATCCAGCTTCCCTGGCCCCCGGTCTCACCCTCGTACGCCGAGAGTTCCCCACCGCCATCGGTCCGGTAGACCTGATGTGCAGGGATTCACGGGGATCATCGGTTGCCGTTGAGATCAAGAGACGCGGTGAGATCGACGGAGTTGAACAGCTAACTCGCTATTTGGAGTTGCTCAACCGCGACCCCCTGTTGCATCCCGTCAGCGGCATCTTCGCGGCCCAACTGATCAAGCCTCAAGCTCGAGTGCTCGCCGAGGATCGTGGGATCACCTGCGTAACCGTTGACTATGACGCCTTGCGTGGCATCGACGATGCCGAGCACCGCTTGTTCTGACCTGCTCCCAAGCGGGGCCTCGTCAAGCAAGCGGCAAGATCACGCGGAAGACCGAACTATCTTCATCATCGCTGAGCACTTCGATCCGACCTCGGTGCGCATCCATGATCGCCAAAGTGATCGTCAGGCCAATCCCGACTCCACGCACCCGCTTCTCGTATGTCGCACCGGCACTACCCTCGGCTTCGAAGGATTGACCTGGTTGAGCGCCCGCTACGGCTGGGCCAATGTCAATCACGTCGATATGGGCTTGGTTGTCGGTGACTCTCATGAGCACCTGCAACGAACTGTCGGGGCGGGAAAACTTCACTGCGTTGCTCAGCAGGGTGCCCAATGCCTGATGCAATCGGTCTACGTCACCCAAGATAGGCACCGAGTCATCCGGCAACTCCAGCGACAACGCTAGGCCATGCTCAATACATCGAGGTTCGACCAAAGAAACGGCATCGCGCACCACCGGCACCAAGTCGATGCGGGCCGGATTGATGGCAAGCTCGGCACCCTCTGTGGCCACTAGAGTCAGCAAGTCTTCAACCAAGCGAAGTTCACGCTCGGCACTACGCAAAATAACCGACAAGAATCGCTCACCTTGCGGGCTCAACGTCTCGAGATCTTGCATCAACTCGCCGTAACCAATCATCGAGGTCAACGGCGTGCGCAACTCATGTGAGACGGTCGCGAAAAAGTCTTCCTTGACCCGGTCGGCCTCACCTTGCGCATCAAGTCTCGCGGTCACATCTCGGACATAGGCGGAGACCAACGTGCCCTCATCGGTCTTGAGGGGAGACAGTGCAATCTCGACGGGAAACTCGGCTCCGTCACGGCGACGGCCCCACAAGGGATTGCGCTGCCCGACAGATCTTGGCTCGGGGTTGGCCATGAAGCCAGACCTGAACGCCGAATGCATGCCGGCCAGCCGCTCGGGCAACAAAATCTCCACTGACTGGCCCAGGAGTTGGGAGCGGTCATAACCGAAGAGCCGCTCGGCCATGACGTTGACCATCACGATCGTGCCTTCAGCATTGACTATGACCAGGCCGTCCGGGGCTGACTCGAGCAGGTCACGAAAGATCGACTTACCCTCAGCGCCAGACCTGCTGGCATGCTCTTGTGCACCCATCAACCCCGACCTTCGTTTCGCACGTCACCGGACTGGCCCCACACTATGGCGCAAAGCAGGCTGGCGCAGCGGAATTCAGGGCGTGGCACCAATCAGCTTGCGATCAATCCAGATCGTTGGCCCTTCTGATGGCCTCAACGATATGAGCCATGGCTTCGGTCAGGCTGAAATCCTTGGGTGTGAAGACTTCAGCCACGCCCATCGCCTTGAGTGCCACCGCGTCACTTGCCGGGATGATCCCGCCTACGATGACCGGAATATCATCGATGCCTGCGGATTTCATTTCGGCCAGCACTTCGGGCACCAACTCCATGTGAGATCCCGACAGGATCGACACTCCAACGCAGTGCACGTCTTCGGCTACGGCCGCGGCTACGATCTGCTCCGGCGTGAGGCGAATGCCTTGATAGATCACCTCGAAACCGACATCACGAGCCCGCACGGCTACCTGCTCGGCGCCATTGGAGTGCCCGTCCAAGCCGGGCTTACCGACCAGCAACCGCAAGCGTCCACCGAGGTCTTCGCCGGTCTGCTTCACTCGATCGCGTACGGCGGTCAACTCCGCGCCAGCATCGACTGCGCTCACCGCGCCAGCGACACCGGTAGGCGCGCGAAACTCACCGAACACCTCCCGCAAGACACCGGCCCACTCGCCCGTAGTAGCCCCCGCTCGAGCTGCCGCCAAAGTGGCTTCCATCAGGTTTTTGTCTGATTTGGCATCTGCCGCAAGTTGTTGCAGGGCTGTGGCGAGCCGTGCTTCATCACGGTGCGCCTTCCATTCATTGAGGCTTTGGATGGCGGACTTCTCCGCCTCCGGATCAGCCACCTGAATGGCGGCATCCAGATCAGAGGTCAGCGGCGATGGCTCTGTGGTCTCAAACTTGTTCACGCCCACCACGATGTCTCGTCCACTTTCGATCCGGGCCCGGCGGGCAGCATGCGATGAGACCAGAGCCTGCTTCATGTAACCAGACTCCACTGCTGCAATTGCGCCCCCCATAGCCTGAACTCGATCCATCTCGGCCCGAGCATCAGCGACGAGCTGATTCACCTTCGCCTCGATCACGTGTGAGCCATCGAAGATGTCTTCATATTCCAAGAGGTCAGATTCAAAGGCCAAGACCTGCTGCAAGCGCAGTGACCACTGTTGATCCCATGGCCTGGGCAGGCCCAAGGCTTCGTTCCAAGCAGGAAGTTGCACGGCTCGAGCCCGCGCATCCTTCGACAAGGTGACACCAAGCATCTCCAGCACGATGCGTTGCACATTGTTTTCGGGTTGAGCCTCGGTGAGGCCCAAAGAGTTGACCTGCACGCCGTAGCGAAAGCGTCGCATCTTAGGGTCGGTGACGCCATATCGCTCGCGGGTGATCTCATCCCACAACTCCACGAAGGCCCGCATCTTGCAGACCTCCTCGACAAAGCGCACGCTGGCGTTCACAAAAAAGGAGATGCGGCCCACGACCTTGGCGAAGTCATCTTCACTGACCTGCCCTGAGTCTTTGACCGTATCGAGCACCGAAATCGCCGTACACAGCGCATAAGCGAGCTCCTGCACCGGAGTCGCACCGGCCTCTTGCAGGTGATAGCTGCAGATATTGATGGGATTCCATTTAGGAATCTCTTTGACTGTGTAGGAGATGACATCGGAGATCAGCCTCAAGGAATGCTCGGGGGGAAAAACATAGGTCCCCCGCGAGAGATATTCCTTGATGATGTCGTTTTGGGTGGTGCCAGCCAACTTGTGGGCCACCTCGGCCGGGTCCAAGTCAGGATTCTGCTCCTCGGCCACTACCTGATAAAGCGCCAGCAGCCACATCGCCGTGGCATTGATGGTCATGGAGGTGTTCATCTGGATGAGTGGGATGTCGGCAAACAGTCTCCGCATCTCCCCCAAGTGCTGAATCGGTACGCCAACCTTGCCGACCTCACCGCGCGCAAGGGGCGAATCAGGGTCATAGCCTGTCTGAGTGGGCAGGTCAAAGGCCACTGAGAGTCCGGTCTGCCCCTTGGCCAAGTTGGTGCGATAAAGCTTGTTGGACTCCGCTGCCGACGAATGCCCGGCATAGGTGCGCATCACCCAAGGACGGTCCTTTTCGACCTGCTTGTCACCGGGCGCGGATTCATTGGGGCTACTCATGGGTAATGACTCTAGTTGGGAGTCGCGACAAGTGCGAGGGGTAGACGCTGAGATGTACGACGCACTGGCGGCGGGCTAACTGCGCTCAACGTCCGCGCCCAAGGCCCGCAAATGCTCAGCAAATGCTGGATAGCCTCGATCGATGTGATGCGAGTGGCTGACCGTGGTCGTACCAACCGCAGCCAACCCGGCCAACACCAGTGCTGCGCCTGCCCGGATGTCATGGGCCTCCACGGGAGCGCCGGAGAGCGCTAAGCCACCGTGGATCGAGGCATGATGTCCGTCGACCCGCACATCGGCCCCCAGTCGGGCCAACTCTTGGGCAAACATGAAGCGCGACTCGAAGACATTCTCGGTGATCATCCCCATGCCCTCCGACACCGATGCCAAGGCCATTGCAAATGGCTGAAGATCTGTAGGAAACCCCGGATATGGCAGGGTTGAGATCTCAATTGCACGAGGCCGATTGGTGAAGGAAACCGTAAATCCATCCGGATCCGTGTCGATTTCGCCCCCGGCACGCTGGAGTTTGTCCAAAGGGAGGTCGAGGTGCTCAGCGATCCCATTGACCACCCGGACACTCCCGCCAGCCAGTGCTGCAGCAAAGGCCCAAGTGCCTGCCACGATGCGATCAGTCACAGTCGTGTGTTCGACCGGCTGCAAACTATCGACACCCTCGATCAGCAGAGTCGATGTGGTGGCCCCCTCGATCTGGGCACCCATCTTGGTCAACATGGAGCACAGATCTGCGATCTCGGGCTCACGCGCCGCATTGTCGATGCTGGTCGTGCCCTTGGCCAAAACGGCGGCCATCAACAGGTTCTCCGTGGCCCCTACCGACGGAAAGTCCAGACCCAACCGCGCACCTCTCAGTTCATGGTCGACCTTGGCGATCACCTGCCCGTGCTCTACATGACATTTGGCCCCCATCTCTTCAAGTCCACTCATGTGCATGTTGAGACCGCGACTACCGATTGCGTCTCCACCAGGTAGCGCAACACTTGCCCGATGACACCTGGCCACCAGTGGTCCCAGCACGCTGATCGATGCCCGCAGACGCCTGACAAGTTCGTACGGCGCCTCATGGCCGAGTTGTGCTGGCACCTCCACAATCACCGTCAGTCTGGGTTTGGTAGCCGCGGAGTCAGCTGATGACTCTGGAGTAATCCTCACCTGACAGCCCAACCGCTCTAGGAGTTGCCCCATGACGGTGACATCCAAGATGTCAGGCACATTGCGAATCGTTGACCGTCCTGGGGCCAATAGAGTCGCAGCCATCAGCTTCAGTGCTGAGTTCTTCGCGCCACCCACTTCGACGGCACCGGAGAGCGGCGCGGTGAATGGACCTTGCGAATGCACCCGAAAACTGCTCACCCCCCGACTCTAGTCGCGGCTGAGGCAGTCCCAGATGAGCACTCATCAATCTGGTCAGTAGGCTGCCAGGCATGGTCAATCTCACCCGCATCTACACCCGCACCGGAGACGGTGGCCGCACCCGCCTTGGCGACATGAGCGAGACCAGCAAGATCGACCCGCGCCTCGAGGCCTACGCCACGGTTGATGAGACAAATGCGCAGATAGGCATCGTACTCGCAACCACGAGCGTTGAGCCATCGGTCACCAAGGTGCTCTTGCACATCCAAAATGACCTCTTCGATGTGGGCGCCGACTTGGCGACACCCGTCGTACCCAACCCCGAATATCCCCAATTGCGCATCGAGCAGTACTACATCGACAAGCTTGAAGGCTGGTGCGATGAGTACAACGAGGTCTTGCCGAAGTTGCGTTCGTTCATCCTCAACGGAGGCACCCCGACGGCCGCTCAACTACACGTGGCTCGGGTCATCGCGCGAAGAGCAGAGCGGGCCGCGTGGCTTGCTCATGTTGAGCATGCTGAAACGATGAACGACTTGGCGATCAAATATCTCAATCGGCTCTCAGATCTGCTGTTCATCCTGGCTCGGCACGCAAATCGTGACCAGGGCGATATTTTGTGGGTTCCCGGCGGCGAGCGCGAACAAATCCTTGAGTAGCCAACCGGGCTAGTTGTCGAGTGAGATTCAGTGCTGTCGGGGCGTTCCGGGCGGGCCAGCTTCCAACCAAGATGAAAAGCCGGTCAGCGAGTTGGTGCTCATCGCAAACTCAAGCTCACCTTGAGTCGACGTGCATTTGACCACGACACTGTCGGCATAGAGGGCTTCAAGCTCAAGTCCTCGTGGGTCGCGCTGTCCGGCAATCGCCAACTGATGTCGCAGCCACTTGCCTTTTGGTCGCGGATCGGCCGAAAAGACCGGGAACCACTCCAGGCACTCCCCCTGACATCGTCCTAGGCCCAAGTGCCAGCCCCGCTCCGCGGGCGATCCTGCCCGCCGCATCGCGAGTTCGAAGGTGCCACCCTCGCGGGCGATCAAGCGGCGTCTGAGGATCAGATAGAGACCACACAGCATGATGGCGACCAAGAGCACGGCTAGAGCACCGAAGAACCACTCCAATGCCAACGTCATAGCCGCCACTGCTCTCCCATCAATCCAGTTGTCAGGATAGAGACCAAACGGCCAGCCGCCAAACCAACCTGCATGTTGCAAGTGGTTCAGACGACCGGCCGCCTTGGTCAGATAATGCTCAGCTGGCTCGCTCTGCTGCTCGGATTCGTGCTTCGGCACGCCGTACGGCGGCTTCGGCCTGGTCGTCGCTACCACCGGCATCTTGAGCCCTGGCCAACTCTTGGCGAGCTTGCTCGAGATCGATGTCATGGGCCATCTCGGCGTTGTCAGACAAGATTGACACCCGATTGTTGGCCACCGAGATGAAACCTGAGTCAATCGCTGCAACCCAAGTCTCGTCGTCAGTGGTCAAGACATCGACCACTCCGTCTACCAAGATCGACAGCACCGGGGCGTGGTTGGGCATGATGCCAACGTCGCCCTCAGTGGTGCGAGCGATCACTCGCTGAGCCTGCCCAGACCAGACCAGACGGTCGGCCGCGACCAACTCCACATTGAGTACGTCGTCACTCATCAGGCCTGGCCCGTCTGCTCCTGGATTTCCTTCCACTTCTTCTCGACGTCATCAAGACCGCCGCACATGAAGAAGGCCTGCTCAGCCACGTGGTCGTACTCACCGTCTGCAATCTTGTTGAAGGCCTCGATGGTGTCCTTGACCGGGACGGTCGACCCTTCGATACCGGTGAACTGCTTGGCAACATAGGTGTTCTGGCTCAGGAAGCGCTGGATCCGGCGAGCACGGGACACGATGATCTTGTCTTCTTCAGAAAGCTCGTCGACACCGAGGATCGCGATGATGTCTTGGAGTTCCTTGTTGCGCTGCAAGATCTGCTTGATCCGGATTGCACACTCGTAGTGGTCCTTGCCGATGTACTGCGGGTCGAGGATCCGTGAGGTGGAAGTCAGCGGGTCCACGGCCGGGTAGATACCGAGCGAGGCAATCTCACGAGACAACTCCGTGGTGGCATCCAAGTGGGCGAAGGTAGTCGCCGGTGCCGGGTCGGTGTAGTCATCAGCCGGCACGTAGATCGCCTGCATTGAGGTGATCGAGTGACCGCGGGTCGAGGTGATCCGTTCCTGCAACACACCCATCTCGTCAGCCAGGTTGGGCTGGTAGCCCACAGCTGAAGGCATCCGACCCAACAGGGTGGACACTTCAGAGCCTGCCTGGGTGAAGCGGAAGATGTTGTCGATGAAGAGCAGCACGTCCTGCTTTTGCACATCGCGGAAGTACTCCGCCATGGTCAACGCTGACAAGGCCACGCGCAGACGCGTGCCGGGCGGCTCATCCATCTGACCGAACACGAGTGCGGTCTGACCGATGACGCCGGCCTCTTCCATTTCGACGATCAAGTCGTTGCCCTCACGGGTGCGCTCGCCGACTCCGGCGAACACCGACACGCCACCGTGGTCCTTGGCCACACGGGCGATCATCTCCTGGATGAGCACGGTCTTGCCCACTCCAGCGCCACCGAACAAGCCGATCTTGCCGCCCTGCACATAGGGGGTGAGCAAGTCGATGACCTTGATGCCGGTCTCGAACATCTGGGTCTTGGACTCAAGCTGGTCGAAGGCCGGTGCCTTGCGGTGGATGCCCCAACGCTCGTTGACTTCGTATTTCTCGCCCTCTTCGAGGTTGAGGCACTCGCCGAGTGCGTTGAAGACGTGCCCCTTGGTGATGTCACCAACCGGGACGCTGATCGGGCCGCCGGTGTCACTGACCTGGGCCCCACGGACGAGTCCGTCGGTGGGCTGCAGCGAAATGGCGCGGACCATGCCGTCGCCAATGTGCTGGGCAACTTCAAGAGAGAGGACCTTGGCCTCACCCTCGAGCTCGAGATTGACCTCAAGCTTGTTGTAGATGTCGGGCATCGAGTCGGTCGGGAACTCCACGTCCACGACCGGGCCGATCACCCGGGCGATGCGGCCGGTGCCACCGGCCTTGTTCTGGGTGCTTTCCTCAACAGTGGCAGTCATTTCTCTCACTCACTTATTCGCTGGCTGCGGTGGCGTCGGCAAGCGCGTTCACGCCACCCACGATTTCGCTGATTTCTTGGGTGATGCCAGCCTGGCGTGCCTGGTTGGCGATACGGGTGAATTTCTTGATGAGCTCTTCGGCATTGTCCGTCGCGGACTTCATCGCCTTCTGACGAGCAGCGAGCTCCGATGCTGCTGCTTGCAGGAGTGCGAAGAAGACCCGGCTCTGCACATATTTCGGCAGGAGCGAGTCCAATACCTCGGCTGCTGACGGCTCGAACTCATAGAGCGGCAGCACGTCTTCGGGAGCGGGCGGCGAATCGTCTTCCACAACCTCAAGTGGGAGCAGACGCAAGGCAACCGGCTCCTGCACGAGCATCGACTTGAAGCGCGTGTAGACAACATGCACTTCGTGGGTCGCGTGCTCGTGCTCGCCCTCTTCGGCCACAAAGGCCTCGATGAGGGTGTCAGCCATTTCGCGGGCTACGTCGAAGTTGGGTTGGTCAGAATGACCCGCCCAAGTCTTGACGATCACGCGATTGCGGAACTTGAAATATGACTCGGCCTTGCGACCGGAGACATACAGGCTGACCTCAGTCTTGCCTTCGTCACGAAGGCGCTCGATCAACCGCTCGGTCTCCTTGATCACGCTGGAGGAATAGGCTCCAGCCAACCCGCGATCGCTGGCGACCAGCAAGATCGAGGCGTGGTTGGACTTCTCTGGCTCGGTGATCAGGGCATGGTCGACATTGGAGTAGGACGCCACCGCCGACACCGCGCGGGTCAACTCGCGGGCATAAGGCGCTGCCGCCTGAGCCCGCTGCTGAGCCTTGATGATCCGCGAGGCGGCGATGAGCTCCATGGCGCGCGTGATCTTCTTGGTCGACTCGGTCGACTTGATCCGTGCGCGATATTCACGCAGTGATGCAGCCATCGGTGCTCACCTCCCCTTCGATCATTTGCTTTGCGAACAACTCAGATCAGCCCCGCTTCTGGATCTTGATCTGCTCTTGTTCGACCTCGTCGTCCTCGAGAGCTTCAGCCTTTGCCTCGGTGCCCGGCTTGATGGACTTGCCATCAGAGGTCTCGAACTGATCCAGGAAGCTGTCGTATGCAGCCTCGAGGCCGGCCTCATCCTCGAACTTCTCGGTCTCACGGATGCCAGCCAAGATGCCAGCGTGAGAGCGGCGTAGGTAGTCGAGGAATTCATGCTCAAAGCGGAGCACATCGTCGGTGGGCACGCGATCAAGGCGACCGGTGGTGCCCAACCACAGCGAGCAGACCATCTCATCGAGCGGATACGGCGAATAGGCAGGCTGCTTGAGCAGTGCCATCAGACGGGAGCCACGATCCAACTGCTGACGCGAAGCAGCATCCAGATCGGAGGCGAACATCGCGAAGGCCTCCATGGCACGGAACTGCGCCAGGTCAACCTTGAGAGAACCAGTCACTGCCTTCATGGCCTTGGTCATGGCCGCGCCACCAACACGCGACACCGACACGCCCACGTCAATGGCGGGGCGCTGGTTGGCCGCGAACAGATCCGACTGCAAGAAGATCTGGCCGTCGGTGATCGAGATGACATTGGTCGGGATATAGGCCGACACGTCGTTGGCCTTGGTCTCGATGATCGGCAGCCCGGTCATCGAGCCGTGACCGATGTCATCGGAGAGCTTGGCGCAACGCTCGAGCAGACGGCTGTGCAAGTAGAAGACATCGCCTGGGTAGGCCTCGCGACCCGGTGGGCGACGCAGCAGCAAAGACACCGCGCGATAGGCCTCGGCCTGCTTGGTGAGGTCGTCAAAGACGATCAAGACATGCTTGCCGTCGTACATCCAGTGCTGGCCGATTGCCGAGCCGGTGTAGGGGGCGAGGTACTTGAAGCCGGCGCTGTCAGAGGCAGGCGCCGCGACGATCGTGGTGTATTCGAGGGCGCCGGACTCTTCGAGAGCGCCGCGCACAGCAGCGATCGTGGAGCCCTTCTGACCGATCGCGACATAGATGCAGCGCACCTGCTTGTCCGGGTCACCGGAGTCCCAGTTCTGCTTCTGGTTGATGATCGTGTCGATCGCGATGGTGGTCTTGCCGGTGGCGCGGTCACCAATGATCAACTGGCGCTGGCCGCGACCGATCGGGGTCATCGAGTCGATGGCCTTGATCCCGGTTGCCAGCGGCTCGTGCACCGACTTGCGCTGCATCACCGTGGGGGCCTGGAGTTCGAGAGCACGACGATCGGTCGACTCGATCTCGCCGAGACCGTCGATCGGCTTGCCGAGGGGGTCAACGACGCGCCCCATGAAGCCATCACCCACGGGCACCGACAGGATCTGTCCGGTACGGCGCACCGACTGACCCTCTTCGATACCTTCGAAGTCGCCCAGGATCACGACGCCGATTTCGCGGGTGTCCAGGTTGAGGGCGATACCGAGGGTGCCGTCTTCAAACTCGAGCAACTCGTTGGCCATGGCCGAAGGCAGACCGGCGACGCGGGCGATGCCGTCGCCAGCCTCAGCAACCGTGCCGACTTCTTCCTTGCTCGCCGCTTCGGGCTTGTAGTCAGCCACGAAGCGCTGGAGCGCGTCCCGGATCTCCTCCGGGCGGATCGAAAGCTCCGTCATTACCTGATCCCTACTCTCTACTTCCTTGAAAAGTTCTGCCTGATTGATGCCGGCTCAGCCGACGAGTTTTCTGTGTGCATCTTCGAGTCGTGAAGACACTGTGCCGTCGATGACGTCGTCACCGATTTCGACGCGCATGCCGCCGAGGATCTGCGGATCAACGATCACGTCGAGATGGATGTCTTGGCCGTACTGCGTGCGCAGCGCTTCGTTGAGCCTGGCCAACTCACCATCACCAAGCGGCCTGGCGACGCGCACCTTTGCCACACCCTGGCCCTTCACGGAGGCTGCGACCAATTGGTATGCATTCAAGGCCGCACCGACAGTGCGATGGCTACCGGAGGTGGCCTGCTGGGCCAGCCGCACCGTTGCCGGCATCGCCTTGCCGTCCAGCAGGTCTCGCAACAACGCCGCCTTGTCTGCAGCTGAGCGCACTGGATCCGAAAGCGCTCCACGCAGCTCGTCGTTGTGCTCAACCAGTTGGGTTACTTCGAAGAGCTCCGTGGCCAACCGATCATCCTCACCGGATGACTTGGCGACCGCGATCACGCCCAGCTGCTCCAAGGCGTCGGCCAGGTCGCGGGCGCGAGTCCAACGCCGACCAACAGCTTCAGCCAGGAGGTCAAGCGCGTCTGCACTGACCTTGCCGTTGAAGATGTCACGCACCAAGCCCTGCTTGGCCGCAGCCTCGGTGGACACATCTGTCGCGACCCGGCGCAGGCTCGGCTCTTCACGAAGCACCGTGGCCAACTTGAAGAGGTCGTCAGCCACTGCTGCCACCGAAGCTGCATCCACAGCGCCGAGCTTGTCGCTCAGCGCCGCGAATGCGTCTGCGGATGCACCACGAAAT
This sequence comes from Nocardioidaceae bacterium, assembly GCA_020636935.1. Classification (GTDB taxonomy): domain Bacteria; phylum Actinomycetota; class Actinomycetes; order Propionibacteriales; family Nocardioidaceae; genus Marmoricola. The sequence continues at coordinate 108,158 of JACJWW010000005.1, read as the reverse complement.
GACATCAGCTCTGTGCCCCTGACGCGGTTGCGTTGTGGGCCTCAAGATCAGCCAAGAAGCGATCGACCACACGGGCCGAACGCTCGTCATCGTCGAGGCTCTCGCCAACGATCCGGCCGGCCAATGAGGTGGCCAAAGTGCCTACTTCAGCACGCAATGAGGTGACCGCCTGCTGGCGCTCTGCCTCGATCTGGGTCTTGCCGTGCTCGACAATCCGTGATGCCTCTGACTGAGCCTGCTCACGAGCCTCAGCCACGATCGCGTCACCTTGCTCGCGAGCTTCGTCTCGGATCCGAGCAGCCTCATGGCGCGCTTCGCTCAACTGTTGTTCGAGCACGGCCAGTTTGGCGTCAACCTCGGCCTGCTTGGTCGCGGCAGCCTGCAGGCCACCCTCGATCGCCGCAGTGCGCTCGGCGTGGATCTCTTCGAACGCGGGCACGAACCACTTCTTGAATGCGAAGTAGAGCACCCCGAAGAACACCACTGCGAGAACGATCTCGACCGGGTGCGGGATCAGCGGATTGAGCTTCTCCCCACCTGAAAGAGGTACTACGTACATGTGATCGATCCTTCGTCAGTAGTGGATCAGAGTGCGAAGGCCAGACCGATGCCGATGATCGCGAGAGCTTCAGCAAGGGCGAAGCCGATGAATGCGATCACCTGGAGGCGACCTTGTGCCTCAGGCTGGCGAGCGGTGCCTTGGATGTATGCGGCGAAGATGAGGCCGATGCCCACACCTGGGCCAATCGCGGCCAGGCCGTAGCCGACCATGTTCATGTTGCCGGAGACAGCAAGCGTGATCAGGTTGAGGGCGAAGTGGATGAGTTCCACGATGGATCCTTTCGGGTTTTGTTATTGCGTTATGAAGTTGTGTGGTCAGACTCAGTGCTCGTCGGCGACGGCACTGGAGATGTAGAGGGCAGTCAAGATGGTGAAGACGAAGGCCTGCAGGAAGTAGACCAACAACTCCAGTCCTGAGATCAAGAAGAACATGATCAAGGCCACGACACCGCCGGGCTTTGCAATCAGGCCTTCACCATGAAGGAGCAGGAATTCGCCACCCAAGGCGAAGAGCAGGAGCAGGAGGTGTCCGGCGAAAAGGTTGGCAAACAAACGGAGCATCAGCGTGACCGGACGCACGATGATATTGGACAAGAACTCGAGCGGGATCAAGAGCACCAGCATGGCTGATGGCACCCCACTGGGGACGGTCTGGAGCTTGAGATAGCCAAAGAAGCCGTGCTTCTTGATGCCTGCTCCGTTGTAGACCAGCCAAGCGATGATCGCCAGACCCATCGGATAGCCAATTCGCGACATGGTCGGGAACTGCAACATCGGAATGACGCCGAAGTAGTTGTTGACCACGATGAAGAAGAACAAGGTGCACAGCAGCGGCACGAAGCGCATGAAGTCGTGGCTGCCGATCACATCACGGCCGAGAGTATTGCGAACGAAGTTGTAGCTCGTCTCACCGACGAACTGCAGCTTGCCGGGCACCATCGCGCGCTTGGCGGTAGCAGCGCGGAAAAACACGAGCACAACCACGACTGAGATCAAAGCCAGCAACATCGGCTTGGTGGCGCCCCAGAACATTGGCTGCCCGAGGAACTCCCAGGAACTTCCGCCTCCGACAGGAGGAAGATTGAAGTCGCCCGGTCCTGGCGGAGTGAAGGTTTCACTCCGGATGATCAGCGATGCCAACCCGCTCACTGGTTCTCCTGTCGTTCTTCTTGCTTGTCCGTCATTCCTGCACGCTTCCCCGACTCAGTCCGCGACATCCGGACGATGGTCAGGTAAATGCCCAGCGCAGCACCGAAGACGATCCCGATGCCTACGACATATGTGGTCCCGAGCCACTGATCGAGCAACCATCCCCCGAAACCGTAGAGGGCTACACCGGCGATCAGATGACTGACCACGATCCAGGGATCGCCGCCCGGTGATGGGGCTGGGTCCTTCCGCATTGCATTGCGCACAATAGCAGTCCGTTCGGGTCACGGCGTACCCCCGGTCCCGGTCTGGGACAGGTCTGACACCTTGGGAACAGGAAGGTCAAGAGCAGTCGGCGCAAAGGCGGGGATTCGCGACCTGAGCGACACCGTGATCAAGGCCACTGTGCAGGCAAGTGCAACCGCGATCAGGGTCGCGCCGAGCCAGCTGGGATCCACGCGTCCGTGCAGCCAATCACTGGCCGCCAGGCGCTGAAGCATCACCACCAAGACCACCATCTGCAAGACATATGTCATCAGCCCCACCAGCAAAGTGGCAGGGGGACTGACCCGGCTGACCATTGTGACTGCGGCAAGTCCTGGCCCAAAGACGACGACGAGGATCGTGCCTGCCATCAGGACGGCATTGAGCGCCTCTGAGCCAGCCGAAACGAGCGCGATCAGGGCCATTGCAGAGCAGACCGCGATGGTCGTGAACAAGGTGAACTTGATCGCTTTGACACAGACACTCGTGGCAACATCTGCACGCCCTCCATGGGGCTGGACAGTGGTGCTGGTCGTCATTTGGGCGGCCTTGTTGGTTCGGTGTCAGAGGCTCTGAGGGAGCTTGTGAAAACTAGCACAAAGTCAGCTGGTCAAGCCAATCGTGAACTAGCGAGACTGATCACGCACGCGTTGCGGATCGACAATCTCAGCTTCGACCTCCGCTGGCCCATCGAGCGTCTTCGACTCCAGTCTGGGCAGCAAGAACGTGAGGGCGACATTGATCAAGAAGACCAGTAGCACCGCCCCCCACACCATGGGCCCGGAATACAAGCTCAAGAGCACCGCGCCAAAGGCGATCAGCCCCGACCAAAGCCAGATGATCAAGACCGCTCGTCTTTGCGAGTGACCGATCTCAAGGAGTCGGTGATGTAGATGCTCCTTGTCGGGGTGATAGAAGGGCAGGCCCCTTCGGGTACGGCGTACGACGGCCAACACCAGATCGGATAGTGGCACCACCAAGATCGCCGCCGGCAACAGGATCGGGATAAAGGTGGCCAGCAAGGGCAGACCACTCGTGCCGCTGGAGACCTGCACCACGGAGAACTGCCCGGTCAAGGTCAATGCTGATCCCGAAAGCACCAGACCTAGAAGCATCGAGCCCGAGTCACCCATGAAGATCCGGGCCGGAAAGAAGTTGTGCGGCAAGAAACCCGCACAAGCACCCCCCATCGCCGCGCAGAGCAGAGCCGGAGTGAGGGCGAGCGTCTCGCCATTTATCGACGCGAGGCGATAGGCAAACAAGAAGAACGCGACCGACCCAATCAACACCACGCCCGCCGCAAGACCATCCAGCCCATCGACGAAGTTGACTGCGTTGACCGTGCCGACCACCATCAACATCGTCAACAGCACCGCCTGCGTGGGGTCGAGCACGAACTGACCCACCCACGGCAGGCTGACCGACGAGAATTGCACGCCATTGAGCACCATGAATGCCGCTGCCACGATCTGACCGCCGAGTTTGGTGAGTGCGTCCAGCTCGATCAGGTCGTCAACGACTCCAACGACGCAGATCATGGCCCCCGCGATCAACACAACTCCCGAGTCGTGGAAGACAGCCGATTGGGCTTTGCTCAAGAAGGGCAGGTGATGTCCGAGCAAGACGCCCGCCCCCAGACCACCGAGCATGGCCACGCCACCGAAATACGGGATCGGGATCGAGTGCACATCGCGATCTCGCACCGGAGCGACCGCCCCCAAACGAGAAGCGAGCTCGCGGGCAAAGACACACAACAGGTAGCTGACCACAGCAGCCACCAGGAAGATCAGGAAGTACTCACGCATCTGGAGGCAACAGCTCCGTGTCGACTCCATGCTCATCGAGCCAGGTCTTCAACTCCGCTTCACTCAAGGCGCCTTGACGCAAGATCTGTGGCTCGTCGGTGGTGCAGTCCAAGATCGTGGAAGCCAATCCACCAGAACTAGCGCCTGCATCTAGATAGACGGCGACGCTCTCTCCCAGCATGGTTTCGGCTTGATCCGCCGTCTGGGCCGCATCCTCACCTGAAATATTCGCCGAGGAGACTGCCATCGGCCCAACTCTGCTCAACAACTCCAGGGTGAACTCATGGTCAGGCATCCGCACCGCCACGGTGCCCATGGTGTCGCCCAAATCCCAGTGCAGGGAGGTCTGTTGGTGTACGACAACCGTCAACGGGCCCGGCCAGAACTCCTTGGTCAACTCCAGGACCCATGCAGGCAGCTGATCTCCGAGCGCCTCCAAGGTGATCGGCGAAGACACCAGCACCGGCGGCGGCATCTCTCGGCCCCGACCTTTTGCGGCCAGCAATCTGGCCACAGCTTCGGGGCTGAATGCATCTGCACCAATGCCGTAGACGGTGTCGGTGGGGAGCACCAACAACTCGCCCTCACGAGCGGCATTTGCGGCGGCGACCAAGGCCCCCTCTTCCTGCTCGGGGTCGGTCACATCAAAGCGCTGGCTCACAGGGTCATCGTGCCAGTCGCGCGGTGACAAATCGCGGGCGACCTGCCAGGTCGAGATGATCTCGCACCTGATCCCATCGACCAGTCTGCGCAAAGATCGCCGGAGCGAGGTCGCCTTGCAGGTCTGCGTGCTCGGCGCCGAGCCAGCCCCCGGGGCGCAATAGTTTGGCAGCGCGACGCTCCAGAGCCCGCATCGCCTCCAGTCCGTCGTCACCGGAAAACAAGGCCACGGCCGGGTCATGTCGGCGGGCTTCTTCATCGACGCCATCAAAAGCAGTCAACGGCACGTACGGCGGATTGCAGACGACTACATCAACCTGGCCATCCAGATGGGCCAGCGTTTCGGACAGGTCGCCCTGGTGCACGATCACGCTAGTGTCAGCGAGATTGCGCTGACACCACGAGAAGGCCTCCAAGTCGAGTTCGACCGCGTGGACCTCTGCTCCAGGCAGTTCATCAGCGATCGCCTTGGCGATCGCACCAGATCCAGAGCAGAGGTCCACCACCATCGGTGAATCACACTCGGCAGCCCGCTCGATCGCCCAGCCGGCCAGGAGCTCGGTCTCGGGGCGTGGGACAAACACCCCAGGCCCGACAGCGACGCTGATCTGGCGGAAGTGAGCCACCCCAGTCAGATGCTGCAGAGGCACCCGAGCACATCGATCTGAGATCAGCTCGTCAAAGACCACCCGATCCTCATCACCGACCTCGTCGACCAGGGCCAACTGCCCCAGGGGTACGCCGAGCACGTGCGCGAGCAGCGCCCGTGCGTCGTACTCTGGCGAGGCGACCGCGGCTTGGCGCAATCGGCTCGCAGCCTGCCTGATCAGCTGTCTCGGGTCACTCATCCGCGAGCGCAGCCAGCCTGGCCTCGGTGTCGGTGGAGACGCAGGAGTCGATGACGGCTTGGAGATCACCATCCAGCACACGGTCAAGGTCATAGGACTTGTAGCCGGTGCGATGATCAGAGATGCGGTTCTCTGGGAAGTTGTAGGTGCGGATCCGCTCCGAACGGTCAACCGTGCGCACTTGGGAGCGGCGAGCATCCGAGGCCTCGGCACTTGCTTCTTCTTCGGCTGCTGCGAGCAGGCGAGCTCTAAGGATCCGCATCGCTTGGTCTCTGTTTTGCAGTTGCGACTTCTCGTTTTGACAACTCACCACGATGCCTGTGGGCACATGTGTGATTCGGACCGCAGAGTCGGTGGTGTTGACCGATTGTCCTCCTGGGCCTGATGAGCGAAAGACGTCGATGCGCAGGTCTTTTTCTTCAATCGAGATGTCGACCACCTCAGCCTCAGGAAGCACCAACACCCCAGCAGCCGAAGTGTGCACCCGACCTTGACTCTCGGTGACCGGCACCCGCTGGACTCGGTGAACTCCACCCTCATATTTCAATAGGGCATATGGTGCGGCACCAGGCTCCGGCGTGCCCTTGGCTTTGACTGCGATCGTCACAGATTTGTAGCCCCCCAGATCTGACTCTGTCGAGTCAAGCACCTGCATCGACCAACCCTTGGCTTCGGCATAACGCGAATACATCCGCATCAGGTCACCCGCAAATAGCGCCGACTCTTCACCGCCTTCCCCTGACTTGATCTCCAACAAGACGTCCTTGCCATCGTTTGGATCTCGAGGGATCAGCAAGGACTGCAATCTGGCCGCAGCCGTCTCCAAGCGCTCGGCCAAGTCTTCGGCCTCTTCGGCGAAGGTTGGGTCCTCAGCGGCCAACTCTTTGGCGGCATCAAGATCTTCGCTCAGCGTCTGCCACTCGTCATGGGCCTTGGCGATCGCGGTGAGCTCCGCATAGCGCTGCCCCAGTCGCCTGGCTTGAGTGGGATCGGCATGTACGGCGGGATCCGCCAACTGGTGCTCAATTTGTTTGTGCTCGGCAAGGAGAGGCGCTGCGCTCTCAAACAATTCTCTGCTCCTTGTCCTGGATCGATCCACCGCACTCAATCACCATGCGAGCTGCGCGCATGGAACCAAAAGGCGCCGGTCCCCATGATGAGGACCGGCGCCGAAAGTTTGGCTACTTCTTGCCCGACTTCTTGTAGCGGGCCTCGAAGCGCGCCACGCGACCACCGGTGTCAAGGATCTTTTGCTTGCCGGTGTAGAAGGGATGGCAGTTGGAGCAGACCTCAGAACGGATCGTGCCCTCAGTCTTGGTACTGCGCGTGGTGAAGGTGTTGCCGCAGGTGCAGCTGACCTGAGTTTCGACGTACTCGGGGTGAATGTCTTTTTGCATGGTTTCCTCTCGGTTTTTGCCACCGGGTCGACCGCGCGAGCGCGCGTGAGTCGTGAACCGGAAGCCCGACCTAATAGTGTGCCACCTCGAGGCAAGCAAGCGTTAATTGGGTGAACGCACTTGGGGTACGCCCGACCCGACAGCCAACGACTGGGCTGGATCAGGCTCGACCGCGAGCAAGCACAGCCGAAACTCTTGAAGCCAACTCGCGGGGGCTGAAGGGCTTGACGATGTAGTCGTCAGCACCTGCGGCCAGACCCTGCTCGATGTCGGACTCTTGCGCCCGTGCGGTGAGCATGATGATCGGCAGATCATCCATCACGTTGTTGGCGCGCAATGCCCTTGCGGCATCAAGGCCGCTCATGCCAGGCATCATCACGTCAAGGATGACCAGGTCTGGTTTATCTGAGGTGCAGGCCTCAACAGCGGCCGCGCCATCACCGACCGGAACCACCTCGTGTCCGCCGTGCCGTAGCTTGAAAACCACGAGTTCGCGGATGTCAGCGTCGTCGTCCGCGATGACGATGCGAGCCATGTAGAAATCCCTCCGAAGCTATCTGCGTGGCGCAGGTCACGCCCGTCAGGCCAGCATAGCCAAGGGAAGTCCAATCTGTCGCCGAACTGGGTCTAGTCCGGAGAATATTTGTTTAAAGATCAGTCGTCGCTGCCATTGAAAGTCGGCGTCGTCTTTTGTACCTGCATCAAGAACTCCAAGTTGCTCTGCGACTTCTTGAGGCGTTCCAACAACAACTCCAAGGCCTGTTGGCCGTCAAGGGCTGACAGAACCCGGCGCAGCTTCCAGACGATCTGGAGCTCTTCCTTGCTCATCAGCAACTCTTCGCGACGCGTGCCGGACTGGACTGCGTCAATGGCCGGGAAGATTCGCTTGTCCGCAAAGTCACGTCGTAGCCGGATCTCCATGTTGCCGGTGCCCTTGAACTCCTCGAAGATGACCTCGTCCATCTTCGAGCCACTCTCGATCAGCGCCGTGGCCAAGATGGTCAGCGAGCCGCCATCCTCAATATTGCGGGCAGCGCCGAAGAATCTCTTGGGCGGATAGAGCGCCGCGGAGTCCACGCCACCGGAAAGGATCCGTCCACTGGCAGGGGCGGCGAGGTTGTAGGCCCTGCCCAGTCTGGTGATGCCATCGAGAAGTACGACGACATCGTGGCCCAACTCGACCAGACGCTTGGCACGCTCGATGGCAAGCTCAGCCACGATCGTGTGATCACTTGCCGGGCGGTCAAAGGTGGAGGAGATGACCTCTCCCTTGACCGAGCGCTGGAAGTCGGTGACTTCTTCAGGGCGCTCATCGACCAATACCACCATCAGGTGCACTTCGGGGTTGTTCGTGGTGATCGAGTTGGCGATCGACTGCATGATCATGGTCTTGCCTGCCTTGGCTGGCGAAACGATCAAGCCACGCTGTCCCTTACCGATTGGGGCAGCGATGTCGATCACGCGACCAATCATGTTGGTCGAGGTCGTCTCCAGACGCAGCCTCTCCGAAGGATAGAGCGGAGTGAGCTTGTTGAACTCAACACGGCCCTTGGCCGCCTCGGGGTCGGCGCCATTGACAGAGTCAATGCGCACCAGGGGGTTGAACTTCTCCTTGCGCTCACCCTCACGTGGTTGGCGCACCTGCCCGGTGATCGCGTCTCCTCGACGCAGACCGTATTTGCGGGCCATCGACATCGAGACGTAGACGTCGTCACTGCCGGGCAGATAGCCACTGGTGCGAACGAATGCGTAGTTGTCCATCAGATCGAGGATGCCGGCGCAGGGGGTCAGGACATCATCTTCAAGGATCTGCAGGTCGGGCTCATTGCGGTTGCCGCGCTGGTTGCCGCCCTGGCGATCACGACGGTTGCGGTTGCGGTTGCGATTGCGGTTGCGATTGCCGCCTTGATCATCATTGCGATTGCGGTTGTCCTGGCCACCCTGACCGCCTTGGCGATCTTGGCCGCCCTGGCCCCCCTGGCGATCCTGCTTGCCCTGCTGGTCGCCCTGGTTTTGCTGCTTGTTGCGGCGCTCCTGACCCTGATTGTCCTGGTCACGACCACCCTGACGGCCTTGCTGGCCTTGGCCTTCGGAGTTCTTCTTCTCCGAAGAATCCTTCCGGCTCTCAGGGTTGGACGAGTCATCATTCGCAGACGAGTCTCCCCGTGACGCTTGGCGAGGGGCTGACTCGCCGGATTTTGCAGCAGGTCTTGCCTGCTCACTGCTCGTGGACTCCGCCCCCTTGGGCGCGTCGTCCTTCTTGCTCTTTGCCTGGCCGCCGCCTTGGGCGGACTTGATGGCGGACACAAGGTCAGCCTTCTTCAAGCCAGAAGTCTTGATACCTAGACCGCCAGCGATCTGCTTCAGCTCGGGCAACAACATGCCCGATAGACCGCCACCAGACTTGCGTGCGCCGTTGTTGTCGGCAGGCTGCGCATTGGTTGCTGCGGCGGGAGCAGTTTCGATGGTTTCACTCATACGGGGCCTTCCCCATCAGTATGACCGCGGCACATTGCCTGCGGCGCTTTGTTGGTGTGACTACTCGATTTGTCCTTGCCTGAGAGCAAATGGTTTGTGTCGATCCCGAGCGGAGTACCAAATCGAGGGATTGCAATGCACTGAACCAGTCAGTTGGGCTGGATGCGCCCGGCATGCAAGGGTCAGGATAGCACGCGCCCTCCGGGTCCACCCAGTACGACGCGGCGTACGCGCCAACCACTTGGCGCATGGCGGCTGATCTGCGCTGCACCATCGTCGCCTCGGTTGTTGAAACACAAGACGGTTGGGCCAGCACCGCTGATCACGGCAGCGTGCCCGCCAGCACGCAATCGCGCCATCAACGCAGCCGACTCTGGCATCGCCTGGGCCCGGAATGGTTGATGCAGGAAATCCTCGGTGGCTCGCATCAAGTGCTCGGGGTTTTCGTGCAAAGCCCTCAAGAGCAAGGCTGCACGACCGGTGTTTGCCGCAGCATCAGCATGGTCAATGGTCTGCGGCAGGATTGCTCGCGTGCTGTGCGTCGAAGCGCCAGCAGCGGGGATGAACACCACCCCATCGAGATCAGCCGCAATTGGCGCTCGGGTCGCCCAGACTTCTTCGGCCGACTGCCCGCTGACCACAAGCCCACCCAAGATCGCAGGCGCGACATTGTCAGGATGACCCTCCATCTGGTTTGCCAACTCCAAGAGGGCCTGCTGTGACAAGTTGCGGTCACCATCTACGACTAGAGATCTGGCCAGCAAAAGGCCACCGACAATGGCTGCCGATGACGACCCCAGTCCCCTGCTGTGCGGGATCTCGTTTTCACAATGGAGGCGGATGCCAGGCGGTTGGGCATCTAGAGCCGCAAATCCCTTGTGCATCGCCCTGATCACCAGATGGCTGTCATCGAGCCTCACCTCATCGGCACCCTCGCCAACCACGGAGATCTCCAGTACGCCGGGGGTCACCTCAGCGGTCAGGTGATCATGGATGTCGAGAGTCACCCCCAAGCAGTCATAGCCGGGGCCGAGATTGGCGCTCGTGGCCGAGACCTCGACCTGCACGGGGCCCACGACAAAATCGGGCTGCATCTCAGGCCAGACCAGCTGCCCGGGCGGCTTCGTCAACGTCGGTGTTGACGACCGTGTCGACGACCTCGGTAAAGGTAGACAAGGCGGTGTCGATGTCTTTGAGTCCGTGACCAGTCACGGTGACCACAATCTTCTCGCCGTCATAACGCGCGCCCTCAGCCGCCTCAAGCAATAAGCCGGCCACTCCCGCGGCCGACGCCGGCTCGACAAAGACCCCTTCGGTATTGGCAAGTTGGCGTTGAGCGCTCAGGATCTGCTCATCGCTGACGGAACGAAATTTGCCGCCACTATGGTCGGCTGCGGCCATCGCTAGATCCCAAGAAGCCGGATTACCGATCCGGATTGCCGAAGCAATCGTCTCCGGGTCGGGGATCGGTGCCCCCTTCACCAAAGGCGCGGCCCCTGCGGCCTGCCAGCCGCGCATGACCGGCAGCTTGGTCGACTCGCCAGCAGCCAAGGACTCCTCGTAGCCCATCCAGTAGGCCGAAATATTGCCGGCATTGCCTGTTGGGAGCACGTGCACGTCTGGAGCATCGCCCAAATAGTCGACGATCTCAAAGGAAGCAGTCTTTTGACCTTGAAGACGCATGGGGTTGACCGAGTTGACCAGTGCGACCGGATATTTGTCGGCCAACTCCCGACTCATCGCCAAGCAGTCGTCGAAGTTGCCGCGCACCATGATCACCTGTGCGCCGTGGACGATTGCCTGCGCCAACTTGCCGGCCGCGATCTTGCCTTGAGGCACCAGCACAAGCGGCTTGATCTTCGCACGGGCAGCATAGGCCGCCATCGAGGCAGACGTATTTCCCGTAGAGGCGCATACGACCGCCTCGGCGCCTTGGCCGACCGCAACCGACAACGCCACGGTCATCCCGCGATCTTTGAAGGATCCGGTGGGATTGCTGCCCTCCACCTTGAGCCACACCTGGCCGCCGGTGACTTCGGACAACCAGGCGCTGGAGACGATCGGGGTACCGCCCTCGCCGAGGGTGATCGTCGGCGTACCGGCCGGGATGTCGAGACGATGACCGTATTCCTCGATCACCCCACGCCACTGGCGCGATTGCGGACTCATTCGATCTCTCCTTCAACACGCATCACTGATGAGACTTCGCGCACGATCGACATGCCCTTCAGATCGTGGACAGTGGCTGACAGGTCGGCATCCTTGGCTCGGTGGGTGACCACCACCAGTTGGGCGTCGTCACCTCGACCCTCCTGACGCACGGTCTGGATCGACACATCATGCTCGGCAAAAGCTTGGGCGATGCTAGCCAACACTCCAGCCTTGTCGTCGACATCGATCTGCACGTGATAGCGCGTCTGGGTCTGCCCCATCGGCACGACCTTGAAGTCGGCATACGACGACTCGCCCGCACCACGCACACCAGCTAGTCGATTGCGCGCCACCGTGACCAGGTCACCCATGATCGCGCTGGCAGTGGGATTGCCTCCAGCCCCTGGGCCGTAAAACATCAACTGCCCCGCAGCCTCGCTCTCCACGAAGACGGCGTTGTAGGCCTCCCGCACACTGGCCAATGGGTGCGTCCTGGGAATCATCGCCGGATGCACCCGAGCTGAGACAGCGGGGCCATCCGGGGTGTCTTCAAGCGCACAGATCGCCAGCAGTTTCACCACCGCGCCCATGTCCTTGGCACTGGCCACGTCATTGGCACTCACGTCGGTGATGCCCTCGCGATGAACATCGCTTGCCGTGACTCGGGTGTGGAAGGCCAAACTCGCCAGGATCGCAGCCTTGGCTGCAGCATCAAAGCCTTCGACGTCAGCGGTCGGGTCGGCCTCGGCATAACCCAACTGCTGGGCCTCCTCAAGGGCTTCGGTGAAGCCTGCGCCAGATGTGTCCATCTTGTCGAGGATGAAGTTGGTGGTGCCATTGACGATGCCGAGCACCCGAGTGACCCGGTCGCCGGCCAACGATTCACGCAATGGCCGCAAGATCGGGATCGCCCCGGCGACCGATGCTTCGTAGTAGAGATCGCGACCGGCCCGCTCGGCAGCCGCGAAGAGGGTGGCACCGTCTTCAGCTAGCAGGGCTTTGTTGGCGGTGACCACACTGGCGCCATTGGCCAAGGCGCTGAGGATCAAAGACCGTGCCGGCTCAATGCCGCCGATCACTTCGATCACGACATCGATGTCGCTGCGCGCGACCAGCCCTTCTGCATCATCGGTGAACAGGTCGTCGGGTAGGTCGGCATCTCGGGCAATCCCGAGCCGGCGTACAGCAATGCCAGCCAACTCAACTGGCGCGCCCACACGATGAGAGATGTCCTCGGCCTGTTCGATGATCAGCCGCGCGACCTGCGAGCCGACGACACCACAACCGAGCATCGCGACCTTCAGTGGCCTGTTGTTGGATGGCATGAGGTCATGATCCCACGTCGGGTGCGACCCCGACATCGGTGGCCAAAAGGTCATCGAGGGTTTCGCGTCGTACGACGATCTGGCTCGAGCCCTCCTTGACCGCAATCACCGGTGGCCGCAGGGCATGGTTGTAGTTGCTGGCCATCGACCGGCAATAGGCACCAGTGCCAGGTACGGCGATCAGGTCGCCGGGCCGCACGTCACTGGGCACATATTCGTCCATCACGACGATGTCGCCCGACTCGCAGTGTTTGCCCACGACCCTGGTGACCATCGGCTTCTCGGAGCTTGCGCGATTGGCGAGGGTCGCCGAATAGTCGGCGCCATACAAGGCAGTGCGAATGTTGTCGCTCATCCCGCCGTCGACGGAGACATAGGTGCGCACCACGCCGCCGTCGAGCTCAACCGGCTTCACCGTGCCGACGGTGTAGACGGTGCACATGGCTGGCCCCACTATCGCTCGCCCCGGCTCGATCGATAGGTGCGGCACCGCCAGCTCGTGGTGTTCACACTCTTCGGCAACAATCCGGGAGAGCTGGCTGGCTAGTTCGTCAGGAGTACGCGGGTCGTCCTGGCTGGTGTAGGCGATCCCGAAGCCGCCGCCCAGATCGAGGTCTGGCATCTCGATGCCCAGCTCATCGCGCGCCCGAGCATGCAACTCCAGCACCTTCTTGGCGGCGACCTCAAAGCCCATGGTGTCGAAGATCTGCGACCCGATGTGGCTGTGGATGCCCCGCAACTCCAGAGTCTCCTCAGCGGCCACTTGCCTCAACGCCTCGAACGCCGCTCCTGTGGCAATCGAGAAACCAAACTTCTGGTCTTCACGTGCGGTGGCGATGTATTCGTGGGTGTGCGCCTCGACCCCCGCGGTCACCCTGACCAGCACTCGCGCCGTACGCCCCATCCCCCGGGCAACTGACGCCAACCGCTCGATCTCGGAGAAGGAGTCAACAATGATCCGGCCCACCCCGAGCGCGACAGCCTGCTCCAGCTCGGCAATCGTCTTGTTGTTGCCGTGGAAGCCGACTCGTTCCATCGGGAAGCCCGCACGTTCAGCCACGGCGAGTTCGCCGCCCGAGCAGACGTCGAGGTTCAGGCCCTCTTCGGCGACCCAACGCGCGATCGTCGTACACAAGAAGGCCTTGCCTGCGTAGTAGACGTCGTAGTCGGCAAAGGCGTCGTTGAAGGCCGACGCACGTGACCTGAAGTCAACCTCGTCGAGCACAAACGCCGGCGACCCATGATCCTCGACCAGATCGGTGAGGGCCACCCCACCGATCTGCAGGACCCCATTGATCTTCTCGGCAGACTGCGACCACAGTTGCGGCAAGAGCGCGTTGACGTCGTCGGGATAGGGCAGCCAAACAGGCCCACTTGCCGAAGCGACCGCGTGTGCCCAACCTGCCTCGTGTGCGCGGATCATCACATGCGCTCCGGTGCGCTCACGCCGAGTAGGTCAAGGCCATTGGCAAAGACCACCTTCGTTGCGGCCACCAACTGCAGCCGGGCGAAATGCGTGGCTGTTGCTTCCTCGTCACCCATGGGGAGCACCCGACAGGCGTCATAGAATTTGTGGAAGCTGGAGGCGGTGTCTTCGAGATATCGGGCAATCCGATGAGGCTCCCTCAACTGGGCGGCCGAAGCCACGATCCGGGGGAACTCAGCCAGAGCCCGCAACAGGTCGCCTTCGCGCTCGTGGGTGAGCAACTGCGGGTGTGATTGGGGAGCCATCCCAAGGTCACCGGCATTGCGCAGGATGCTGGCCAAGCGCGCATGTGCATATTGCACATAGAAGACCGGGTTGTCGCTGGCCTGCTTGGTCATCTCTGCCACATCAAGGGTGAGCGGGGAGTCGGCTGGATATCGAGCCAGGGTGTAGCGCAAGGCATCCACACCAATCAGGTCGACCAACTCCTCCAAGCTGACGATCGTGCCGGCGCGCTTGGAGAGCTTGAGCTCCTCTCCGTCCTGGAAGATCTTGACCAGTTGCCCGATCAACACCTCGATATTGCGCTCGGGGTCATCACCCGCACAAGCGGCCATGGCCTTGAGTCGGCCGACATATCCGTGATGATCGGCGCCCAACAAATAGATGCACAGGTCGAAGCCACGCTCGCGTTTGTTGAGGTAGTACGCCGTGTCTGAGGCGAAATAGGTCAACTCGCCATTGGAACGGATCAGCACCCGATCCTTGTCATCACCAGCATCGGTGGTGCGCATCCACAAGGCGCCGTCGTCGTCGAAGAGATGCCCTTGGTCACGCAATGACTCCAGGGTTTGGGCAACCGCATCGTGCAGGCTGCGCTCGGAGAACCACACGTCGAAGTGAGTGTTGAAGCCATCAAGTTGGCTTTGCTGCTGGGCCAACTGCAGGGCATAACCCTTCTCGCGGAAGGCCATCATGCGTTCTTCCGCCGCAAGGTCGACAATCGATGGTTCAGCGGCGACGATCTCGGCGGCCAGGTCTTTGATGTAGTCACCCTGGTAGCCGCCCTCAGGCACTGGTTTGCCGAGCGCTGCGGCCTCAAGCGAGGCACCGAAGAGGTCCATCTGGTTGCCACGGTCGTTGATATAGAACTCGCGGGTCACCTCAGCACCTGCCTTGGCCAGCACTCGCGCCAAGGCATCACCAACAACGGCCCATCGGGTGTGTCCAAGATGCAGCGGCCCAGTGGGGTTGGCAGAGATGAACTCCACGTTGACCTTGGTGCCCGCCAGGCCGTCAGTTGCGCCGTACGCCGCACCAGCGGCGACGATGTCGTCGGTGATCTTGCCCTGCGCTTGGGCCGAAACGGTGATATTTAGAAAGCCCGGGCCAGCGATGTCGACCTTGTCGATGCCCTCACACTCCTGCAACCGTGCCTGTAGGCGAGTGGCGAAGTCGCGCGGGTTCATCCCTGAGCGCTTCGCCAGTTGCAGCGCCACGTTGGTGGCGTAATCGCCGTGGTCACGATTGCGTGGGCGCTCCACAGTCACCGCCTGCGGCACCTCATCGAGTGAGATCTCGCCGGAGTCGACCAAGGAGTTGAGCGCGGCGACGATCACGTCGCCAAGTTGGGCTGGAGTCACCAGCAGATGCTATCGGCCGGGCAACACGACTTCGAGTCGAGATCTCCCACTGCAACTTGCCTCACAGTTGCCGCCCAATCCCAGCGATTGCTGGGACAATCACGTCATGAGCCCGACACCGGTGAGCAATGAGTCCTTGACCAAGATCGTGACTGCTCTGATCCGTGACGGTTTGGTGCATCCAGACCAAGGCCCGCGCGCCGAGCAGTCCATCCGCACTGCCCTCGGGCAGGAGCGACCCGCTCGTACCTCAGGCATGCCGAAACTCATCGAGGTAATCGCATATTTGGGTGCTGCCTTAGTGGTCGCCGGCGTCTTCTTGCTCATGGCCCAGGAGTGGGAGAACTTCTCCAACACCGAGCAGGTGATCGCCCTCGGCGTGGTCACCTTGATCCTCGGCATCGCTGGCATCGTGGCTGCCACGGTCGGCAAACCGAACAGAACAGATGACATTCGTCGGCGCCTGTCCAGCACCTTGTTGACTGCATTCGCCATCGGGCTGGGCCTCACCATGGGCCGTTGGATGGAAATCCGCTTCCCCACCGACTTCGACGAGATCTCTTGGGGAGTCTTCACCGGCTCAGCCTTAACCCTGCTGGCTGCAAGCTTGTTGTACGTCGTAGCGCCTTCAGCATTTGGCCAAGTCACGATCTTGGGCAGCGCGATGATTGCCACATTCGCCCTAACTCCCCCGATGACGGATTCATCGGCATTCTTCGTGGCGACCACCTTGCTTGTGGTGGCGTTGCTTTGGCTTGCCATGGCCGAGCTCGGCTGGTTGCGCGAGCAGATGATCGCCAGAGCACTCGGAGTGGCGCTGGCTATCGTTGCCGCACAACACCCGGTCATGGAAGGCAGCCACTCCTGGTACGGCTATCTGCTGACCTGCTTGGTCGTGATCTTGAGCGTTGGGCTCTATCTCACCAAGGTGGCTTGGCCCTATGTGGCTGGTGTGGTGATCGCCATAACCTTGGTCGTGCCCGAAGTCGTGACCGACTGGACCAATGGCTCGCTTGGGGCGGTAGGCGGCGTACTCATCGCTGGGGTGACTTTGTTGGTGGCCTCGCTAATCGGCTATCGGATGAGCTTGAAGGCCAAGGACTAACGTAATCCCTTGCCGCGAGGTTCGGTAGCCGACCTTGGCTAGGTCACCGGCAGATTCAAGATCCCAAGGCGCCCCTGGCAGGATTCGAACCTGCGCTCCCGCCTCCGGAGGGCGGTGCTCTATCCCCTGAGCTACAGGGGCTCGGGGTGCGGATGTAGAGGTTACCCGCAGGGGTCAGACATGTCGAAAGCGACCACCGGCGCCGAGACGTACGCAAGACTGGAGGCATCCACCCGCGACACCCTTCGAAAGGCCCTGAGCAGTGAACGAAGCTGCCCTTCGTGAGTTGGCTGCGCGCCATGGCATCTCCTCAGATTTCTGGGATTGGCAAGGCCACCAACGTGCAGTCACACCCGACACCCTGATCGCTGTGCTGGGGGCACTCGGCATACCTGCCGACACTGACGAGGATGTGACCCGCGCGCTGCTGACAGCAGATGAGCAGGAGTGGCGTGAAGTGATCACCCCGACGGTTGTGATGCGTGAGGGTTGGACCCCTTGGGTCTTCGTGCACCTGCCACATGGCGCCCAAGTGGCGATGAACATGCGACTGGAAGATGGATCCATTCGGTCGGTCAGCCAGATTGACAACTGGGTTGACCCGCGGCTGATCGATGACCAACTGGTCGGTCGGGCCACTTTCGAAATGCCCAACGACTTGCCCCTCGGCTGGCATCAAGCTTCAGTCTTGATCGACGGAGAGCCGGCCGGCGCAGCCACCGTGATCGTCACGCCACATCGGCTGCAACCACCCGACAACTTGACTGAGCCCGTCTGGGGATTGATGGAGCAGGTCTACCAGGTGCTCTCCAACCGCTCGTGGGGCATTGGAGACCTCGACGACCTGGCGCAAACAGCCTCATGGGCAGGATCGTTGGGTGCCGACTTCTGCCTGATCAACCCATTGCATGCGGCCTCACCGGTCATCCCGATCGAGCCGTCTCCCTATCTCCCGACGTCGCGGCGATTCACCAACCCGATCTATCTGAGTGTTGAGCAGGTGGACGGTTTCGACGCCCTTCCGCCGGGCTTACGCCACCAGATCGACCACTGGAAGAGGCAGGCTCAGGAGCCAACCACTGATGCCACCATCGACAGAGATCACGTCTGGACCGCCAAACTCAAAGCACTGGAAGTGCTCTTCACAAACACGCAGGCGACAACAAGTCGGGCCTTCCAGGAGTACTGCGCTCGTGAAGGTCAAAGCCTGCAAGATTTCGCGCTCTGGAGCGTGCTGGTCGAGCAGTACGGCGAAGACCCGGCAGGATTCCCAAGCCACCTGCAATCACGCCGAGGGCCCGAGGTGGCTGAGTTCATCGGTGAGCATGCCGATCGGGTCGCCTTCCACTGCTGGATGCAGTGGCAGATGCACCGACAATTGGAGCGAGCCCATCAATCCGCGCTCGATGCAGGCATGAAGCTGGGCCTGATCGGTGACCTCGCTGTCGGCGTACACCCAACTGGTGCCGACGCCTGGCTCCTAAAGGATTGCCTGGCCAAGGGTGTGCATGTGGGCGCGCCGCCTGACCAGTTCAACCAACTCGGCCAAAACTGGCATCAGCCACCTTGGCATCCTCGCGAGTTGGCAAATCTTGGCTTTGCGCCCTATCGCGAACTCATCACTGCTGCCTTGAGCAATTGCGGGGCCATCCGGATCGACCACATCATCGGCCTGTTCCGGCTCTGGTGGGTGCCTGAGGGCATGACACCTGCCCAAGGCGCCTATGTGTACTACGACCACGAGGCCCTGATCGGGATCCTGCTTCTCGAAGCCCACCGCGCGGGCAAAATGGTGATCGGCGAAGACTTGGGGGTGGTTGAGCCCAGCGCTCGAGAACACCTCGCCGAGCGCGGCATCCTGGGCACCTCCGTGGTTTGGTTCGAATGGCGTGATGGCCACCCCCTGCCTGCCAGCGACTATCGAAGGCTCTGCCTCTCCACGATCACCACTCACGATCTCCCGCCAACGGCTGGATATCTCGACTTGATCCATGTGCGGATCCGGGAGGAGTTGGGCTTGTTGACCCAGTCTGCGGGCGAAGAGCAGGCCAGCGAGCAGGCAGCAATCGCCTCCCTTCGACACACACTGGTCAACCAAGGCTTGTGCACTGAGTCCGCCGGCGTCGAAGAGATGGTCAGTGCTTTGCACGCATGGTTGGGCCGAACCCCCTCGCTGCTGCATGGGGTGGCTCTCGCTGACTTGGCTGGCGATCACAGACCAATCAACCAGCCCGGCACCAGCACTGAATACCCAAACTGGCGACTACCGCTCGCTGGGCCAGATGGCCAGCCGCTCACCTTGGAGGCGCTGATGCACTCACCAAGGGTTCACCAACTGTTAGGGCCCCTTCTGCCCAAATCTGCTCAGGATTGAGCCCGCACTCATCACGTTGCTGGAGTAGCCTCGATCACAGATCAAGCACTTGAAAGGACATCGAGTAGTGCGTGCACCGATGAAGATCCGCAAGATTGTTGTCGCGCTAGGACTCATCAGCGCATTCGGCCTGGTGGCCGGATGCGGAAGTACTACGACGACTGCTCCAGATGGCTCCAAGGTCAAGGTTGAAGACGGGGGTGACAAGGTCAGCGTTGAGAGTGAGGACGGCAAAGTGTCGGTCGACGTCCAAGGCACCGAACTTCCCGAGGGCTTCCCAAAGCAAGACGTACCTCTAGTCGATGGGAAGATCGTCCAGGCCATCAGCGAGTCCACCTCCGGAGGCTTTCACGTGACTTTGGTGACCTCCAATGCCGATCCGAAAGCTGCCCTTGATCAAGCGGTCAGCAAACTCAAAGACGCCGGTTTCAAGTCCGAGGGCAGTGTCAACATCGGGATCGTGGCCACCGAGATCATGAAGTCCGACAAGTGGAATGTAACCCTCAGCGCAAGCGAAGGGCCTGACTCCAAGAGCTCAGCAGTCACCTATCAGGTCGTGCCGAGTAAAGGCTGAGTCAGCCACGGTGACCATTCGTCCCTCGATCCCCCGACCTGCAGATCACACTTTTCTGGCAGCCTTCGTGCATTAGTTCAGCTTGGGGGGCTAGCCTTATCCGAAGTACCCACCCTCACTTGTGGAAGAGGCGAAAACAGGTCGTGTCCGAGACCACGGATGACAACCAGATGGCGGCATTTGGAGCCAACGAATGGCTCGTAGACGAGATGCGCGAACGCTATGAAAAAGACCGCAATAGCGTAGACAAGGCTTGGTGGGCGTTCTTTGAGGGCTCCCAACCCGTCGCGAGTCCACCTGCTGCCGATCCGGTCGCCAACTCAACTCCCGGCAGGCCCGAGCCCCACGCGCCAACAGCTTCGACTCCGGTTGCTCAACCAAGTGCCCCCGTGGCCACAAATCCGAACCCTCCTGCGAGCCCGGTTGAGCCACCCAAGGCGACCGCGCCAGCCCAGGGCCGTGATCCTGAGCCAAAGAAGGAAGCCCTCTCCACGGAGGAGCCCTCCTACACCGTGCTGCGTGGCGCACCCGCTCGCACGGCGGCCAATATGGACGCCAGCCTCACCGTCCCGACCGCGACCAGCGTCAGATCTGTCCCGGTGAAACTGCTCTGGGACAACCGAGTCGTGATCAACAACCACCTGGCCCGCGCCCGCGGCGGCAAGGTGAGTTTCACCCACCTGATCGGCTATGCCATGGTGCAAGCCCTCAAGGTGATGCCGGAGATGAATGTCGGCTTTGACACCGTCGATGGCAAACCCAACCTGATCCAACCAGCCCACATCAATCTCGGTTTGGCCATCGACCTGCCCAAGCCAGACGGCACCCGGCAGTTGCTCGTGCCCAGCATCAAGGCAGCAGAGCAGATGGACTTCGCGCAGTTCTGGACTGCCTACGAAGATCTGATCCGCAAGGCCCGGGGCGGCAAACTCGCCGTCTCCGACTTCCAAGGTACGACGATCAGCCTCACCAACCCCGGCACGATCGGCACCAACCACTCGGTGCCGCGCCTGATGAAGGGGCAGGGCGCGATCATCGGGGTCGGCTCAATGGAATACCCACCAGCCTTCCAGGGAGCCTCCGAAGACACCATCACCAAGAACGCAATCAGCAAGGTGATGACGCTTACCTCCACCTATGACCACAGAGTGATCCAGGGTGCTCAGTCAGGTGAATACCTGAAGAAGATCCACGCCCTCCTGCTGGGCGCAGACGACTTCTACGACGAGATCTTCAGGTCGCTTCGGATCCCCTACGAGCCGATCCGATGGTCAGCCGACATCTCCACCTCTCACGACGACGAGATCTCAAAGCAGGCTCGGATCCTTGAGTTGATCCACGCCTACCGAGTGCGCGGTCACATGATGGCCGACACCGATCCGCTCGAATACAAGCAGCGCAGTCACCCCGATCTTGAGGTTGAGTCTCATGGTCTGACCCTGTGGGATCTCGATCGGGAGTTCGCCACCGGATCATTCGGCGGCGAACGCAGTTTCATGCGGATGCGCTCGATCTTGGGCATCCTTCGTGACTCCTATTGCCGCACCATCGGCATCGAATACATGCATATCCAAGATCCCGATCAGCGGCGCTGGATCCAGGAGCGGGTCGAACAACCCCTCGTCAAGCCTCCCCGTGAAGAGCAACTGAGGATCCTGCTCAAGCTCAATCAGGCCGAGGCCTTTGAGACCTTCTTGCAGACCAAGTTCGTGGGCCAAAAGCGCTTCAGCCTCGAGGGCGGTGAGACGACTGTCGCGGTACTCGATGAGATCTGTGATGCGGCCGCCGAGAACGGTCTCGATGAAGTCGCGATCGGGATGGCCCACCGCGGTCGACTCAATGTCTTGGCCAATATCGTCGGCAAGTCCTATTCCCAGATCTTCAGGGAGTTCGAGGGCAATATCGACCCACGCACGATCCAAGGCTCTGGCGATGTGAAATATCACCTCGGTGCAGATGGCGTGTTCACTTCATTGAAGGGCGCCCAGATCAAGGTCTCGGTCGCTGCGAATCCATCACATCTGGAAGCCGTCGACCCTGTGCTCGAAGGCATCGCTCGAGCCAAGCAAGACATGCTCAACAAAGGCACCGAGTTCCCCGTGTTGCCGCTGCTGGTGCACGGAGATGCCGCTTTCGCAGGTCAAGGAGTGGTTGCGGAGACTCTCAACCTCTCCCAGCTGCGGGGCTATCGCACCGGTGGCACGATCCATGTGATCGTCAACAACCAGGTCGGCTTCACCACGTCACCGGCTCATTCTCGGTCATCGCTGTATTGCACCGATGTTGCCCGGATGGTGCAGGCGCCGATCTTCCATGTCAACGGCGATGACCCCGAGGCCTGCATCCGGGTGTCGCGACTGGCCTTCGAGTTTCGTCAGGCCTTTAACAAAGACGTCGTGATCGACCTGGTCTGCTATCGCAGGCGTGGCCACAACGAGGGTGATGATCCGTCGTACACCCAACCCTTGATGTATGACCTGATCGAGAAGAAGCGCTCGGTGCGCAAGCTCTACACCGAGTCGCTGATCGGCCGTGGCGACATCACCCTCGAAGAAGCCGAGCAAGCCCTGCGTGACTACCAGCAGCAACTCGAGCGAGTCTTCACCGAAGTGCGCGAGGCAACTTCAACGCCCGACACCTGGACGACTGTCCCCGACTATCCCTCAAAGAGTCGCGAAGAGCATCAGACTGCTGTGCCGGTCGAGACTCTGAAGCGCATCGCCGACGCCTACGTCGATGTGCCAGAGGGATTCACCGTGCACCCAAAGGTGATGCCCCAACTGCAGCGTCGCTCTGCTGCGATCACCCAAGGCCCGATCGATTGGGGCACCGGCGAGATCTTGGCCTTCGGGTCATTGCTGATGGACGGTCGCCCGGTGCGCCTCGCTGGCCAAGACTCACGTCGTGGCACTTTTGCCCAGCGCTTCGCCACACTGATCGATCGTAAGAACGGCGATGAGTGGACCCCCCTGACCAAGCTCACCGAAGATCAGGCCAGTTTCTATGTCTATGACTCACTGTTGTCCGAGTATGCCGCCCTCGGATTTGAATACGGCTATTCGGTCGCACGCCCTGACGCTCTGACCGCATGGGAAGCGCAGTTCGGCGATTTCGTCAACGGCGCCCAGACCGTGATCGATGAGTTCATCTCCTCTTCGGAGACCAAGTGGGGCCAAACCTCAGGCGTCGTACTGTTGCTCCCACACGGCTATGAGGGCCAGGGGCCCGACCACTCATCAGCACGGATCGAGCGATTCTTGACAGTGGCTGCCGACGATGCCCTGGTGGTGGCTCAGCCATCGACCCCTGCCAGCCACTTCCATCTGCTGCGCAAACACACCTTGGGCGACGAACATCGCCCCTTGGTCATCTTCACGCCCAAGTCGATGCTCAAGCGCAAGGAAGCCGCCTCGCAGCCGGCCGACTTCACAGATGGCAGCTTCCAAAGGGTGATCGGCGATCAAGTGGCTGATCCCAACCAGGTCGACACCATGATCCTTTGCAGTGGTCGGATCACCTGGGATCTCATGGTCGAGCGCAACAAGCGCCAAAAGGACACCGTCACGACCGCGATCGCTCGGGTTGAGCAGCTCTATCCTCGCCCCACCGAGGAGATCAAGCATGAGCTCAGCCGTTATCCCAATCTCAAGAAGGTTCGCTGGGTGCAAGACGAGCCACTCAACATGGGCCCGGCGCCGCACTTCAGGGTCAATCTGTTCCCGGCACTGGATGTCGATGTCGAGGTGATCTCTCGGCCTGAGTCTTCCTCACCATCGGTCGGTCAACATTCGCGTCACGTGCAAGAGCAACGCGACCTGATGGATCAGGCCTTCGCCGCGGCCACCCCCTCCCCGGGAGCGTGATCGATGTATTTCACCGATCGTGGGATCGAGGAGCTGACCACCCGGCGAGGTGACGAAGAGGTCACCCTCGAGTGGCTTGCTGATCGTTTGCAGGAGTTCACCGATAGCCATCCGGAGTTCGAGGTGGCTGTGGAGAGATTGGCGACCTGGCTGGCCCGTCTCGACGACGAAGACGACTAAGCTCTCCACCAGCCACTGATCGGAGCATCCATGCCTTATCCCCCAGCGCCCTGGAAGATGTATGGCGAAAGCTGGAATTCGCTCTTCCGGGTCAAGGAAGGCGACCATCCTGACCGGCCCAAAGGCATGTACGGCGTCATGATGGTCAGGTACGACGATCCGAGCCCCTTGACCTATCACGAGCTGCTCGTTGGCCGAATGGTCGACAAGGAGCATGTCACCATCACCGACATCTGGGTCGACTCTGCAGACTCGGTGGAAGGCGGTCGCGCATTGTGGGCGATCCCCAAGGAGCTCAATGAATACACCTTCGAAGCCCGCGAAAACGCGATCAGCACCAAGCTCAATGCCACCGCCTCCATCGGGGGCCGAGCGATCGCGAGTTGCTCCTTCTACGACGTTGCCGGAGCCGCCCCCAGGCTGCCTTTCAACGGTCGGGTCAAGCAGACCCGTGACAACGGCGAGATCGTCACTGCTGGGCTGAAGGGCTCGGCCAAGATAATCCCGTGCCATGCAAAGTGGCAGTTCGCTCCCGAGGGACCCCTCGGCTGGCTGCACGGCAAGCGCCCTGTCGCCTCTGCCAGGATGCGGCGCTTCCGGATGGACTTCGGCTAGACCGGCCGGATCACGACCTCGCTGACCGTGGCATCACGCGGCAGATCAAGCACATTGACGATCTGCATTGCGACCGTCTCCGGGCGGATCCATGCCGTTGGGTCGTAGGGTCGCCCTTCCAATTCATGGACTTTCGCCTGCATGGAGGTGGCGGTGCGCCCCGGGAAGATCGTAGCCACCCGCACTCCATTGGGCTGCTCCTCGGCGCGTAGGGCGTCGGCTATGGCCCGGAGACCGAACTTCGAGGCCGCATAGGCGCCCCAGCCCGGATTGGCCGTGATGCCTGCGGTGGAGTTGACGAAGACCACAGTGCCTTGGGTCGCCCGAAGAGCGGGTAGACACACTTGGGTGAGCCGGATCGGGGCGAGCAAGTTGACGGCAATCTGCTCCTGCACCTGTGCGTAGTCAGCATCACTCAACTTGCCCAACTCAACGACACCTGCCGCGTGGATCACCGAGTCAAGGGCATCGGGGATTTGCGAGCCCTCAAGGGCCTCGGGCTGGCTGAGGTCGGCGCTCAGCACACTGGCTCCGGGGAAGTTGCGGGCCAACTCTGCCGCTCGGGCAGGTGTCCGGGCGACGAGCAGGAGCTCATCGCCCCGCTGCTGCAAGTGCTTGGCAATCGCCGCACCGATCCCGGATCCGGCACCGGTGATCAGATGCCTCACCGGGTGAAGACGATCTTGCCGAAGACCTCTCCAGCAGCCATAGCGGCGAAGCCCACGTCAGCATGCTCCATGGCCAAGACCCGGTCGATCAATGGCCTGGCTCCTGTGGCATCAAGCAGGTTGACCAAGGCAGCCAACTCGGCAGTCGTGCCCATGGTGGAGCCGACCACCCTCAACTGGAGGAAGAAGATCCGGGTGAGCTCGGCATCACTTAGGTCGGCACCTGACGTCGTGCCAGAGATCACGATCGTGCCACCCGGCCTCAAGGCCCTGATCGAATGCGACCAGGTCGCCTTGCCTACGGTCTCCATCACAGCATCGACCTTGCCCGGCAGTCGCGCGCCAGACTCGAAGACCTCATGGGCGCCCAACTCGAGGGCACGGTTGGCTTTGGCCGCGTCACGACTGGTCACCCACACTCGCAGGCCTGCTGCCCTGGCCAAGGTGATGCACGCAGTGGCCACGCCACCGCCAGCACCCTGCACCAGCACAGTGTCACCAGCTTTGAGCTCACCTCGGGTGAACAGCATCCGATAGGCCGTCAACCAGGCGGTCGGCAAGCAAGCAGCCTCCGCAAAGCTCAGGGAAGCGGGCTTGGCAATCACATTTGCCTTCGGCACGATCACTTGGTCGGCGAAGGTGCCTTGGTGGCGCTCGCTGAGGATTGAGCGCCGGGGGTCCAGTGTTTGGTCACCCATCCAGCTCGGATCATTGACCACGGCGTGTACGACGACCTCGTTGCCGTCTTCGTCCAGTCCGGCAGCGTCACAGCCCAAGATCATTGGCAAGGCTTCTTCGCGCAGACCCACCCCGCGCAGCGACCAGATGTCGTGATGATTCAGGGAGGCGGCCTTGACCGTCACGGTGGTCCACCCAGCAGGGGCAACTGGGTCAGGACGCTCCCCGATCACCAGGCCCTTCAGCGGGTCGGTCTGATCGAATGATTCGGCATAGACGGCAAACATGCGATTGACACTATCCGCCGCGGGTCACGCTCTCTAGTTGCGGGCCACGCCATCAACGCGAGCAGCCATGATCACGGCTTCAGCAACAGCATTGGGCACCCGGGGATCAAAGGGAGACGGGATCACCAAATCCGCACTGAGGTCAGCACCGACCAAGTCGGCCAGTGCCTCTGCTGCGGCGAGCTTCATCCCTTCGGTGATCGCGACCGCCTTGGCATCAAAGGCACCGCGGAAGATGCCCGGGAAGGCCAAGACATTGTTGATCTGGTTGGGATAGTCGGAGCGCCCAGTCGCAACCACCGCGGCGTACTTGTGGGCAATCTCGATCGGCACCTCGGGGGTTGGGTTGGCCAAGGCAAAGATGATCGCGTCGGGAGCCATCGTCACCACGACTTCTTCGGCCACGGTGCCACCGGACACGCCGATGAAGACATCAGCCCCGGGCATCACGTCTGCCAGAGCACCCTTGCGGCCGGTCAGGTCGGCGGTGACCTGAGCCAGCGCAAGCTTGGAGCCTTCGAGTTCACGATGCTCGGAGTTGAGCACACCGGTGCGGTCGACCACTGCGATATCGCGCACGCCCGCAGCCAGGAGGATCCGGGTTACGGCAACACCTGCTGCGCCCGCCCCCGAAACCACCACCCGAGTGGTCTCCATCAATCTGCCAGTGAGGGCGACGGCATTGCGCAATGCCGCGAGCGCCACCACTGCAGTGCCGTGTTGGTCGTCATGAAAGACCGGGATGTCAAGGATGCGTTTGAGCCGCTCCTCGACCTCAAAGCACCTGGGCGCGGAGATGTCCTCGAGATTGATGCCACCAAAGCTCGGCGCCATTCTTACGACGGTGTCGACGATCTCGTCGACATCCGTGGTGTCCAGGCAGATCGGGATGGCATCGACATTGCCAAATTTCTTGAACAACACCGCCTTACCTTCCATCACCGGCATCGCAGCCTTGGGGCCCACATCCCCCAGACCGAGTACTGCGGTGCCGTCGGTGACTACCGCGACCGTGTTGGAGACCCAGGTGTAGACATCGGCCAGGGCTGGATCTTCGTGGATGGCAGTGCACACACGAGCAACACCTGGCGTGTAGGCCAAGGAAAGCTCCTCGGGCCCATTGAGCGCCATCCGGGCGGTCAACTCCATCTTGCCGCCGACGTGCATGTCGAAGGCTGGATCACCCGCATATGGGCTGTCAATCGCAGTCGGATCGTTTAGGTCTTGCTTCAACTCGGGCAGGGCTTTCATCGTCTTCTTCTGTGGGTCAGCCAAAGGACATGAGGCCAGCAGATCTGCTCAGCCAGAGCATGGTGGAGCGGGCAGGCAATTGCTGGATTGGGTGGTGACCCAAGGATCCATGTTGTCACAACTGATCCACAAGGCATAGGGAGTGAGGGGCTTTGTGTCGCATCTGACATCAAATTGCAACCAAGCGAGGCTGCCTTGAGAGCAGCCTCGCTTGGTTGAGGTCTCCGACAACCGCGAATACGCGGCGGCTAGGTCAGCCCTGCTTGGTCTCCTTGAAGATCTTGTCGATCTCATCGATCTTGGCCAGCAATTCGTCAGCCTGTGCCGCATCGAACTGACCCTTGGTGCCTGCAGCACCCGCCAGCTTCGTCGCTTCATTGACCAACGCGTGCAACTGGGGATATTTCTCGAAGTGAGGGGGCTTGAAGTAGTCGGTCCAGAGCACCCACAGATGATGCTTGACCATCTCGGAGCGCTGCTCCTTGATGATCAGCGCCCGGGTGCGGAAGTCAGGATCGTCATTGGCGGCTACCTTGCCGATGATTGCCTTGATCGACTCGGCTTCAATCCGAGCCTGGGCCGGGTCATAGACGCCACAAGGCAAGTCGCAGTGCGCAGTGACCTCTGTGGGGACGAACATCTTGAAAAACATGTACAACCTCTCAACCAGTAGGGCGCGGCGGTGGTCGGGCCGCGATCGCGCTCAGGCAGGTGCCGGTACTTAAGCCTCCGGCCTGAGCCAGTAGTCGGACTTGGTGACCAGTTGCGACACTACTCCCGACAAGACCAGCATGGCCAACAAGGGTTCACTCCTTGGGCCAAAACCAGCGAGGAGCCATCCGCATGTTGCCAAGACAGAGCCGTCGCTGCCGCTTTGGCTTGGTCGTCGTACGAGGCGAATCGATGCAACCCACCTTGCGAGACGGTGACTTGCTCCTCATCGACCGCTCACGCAGGCCCACGGTCGGAGAATTGGCCATCGTACGATTCGCAGACGGTGAGGTCTCGGTCAAGCGGGTCGACCTGATTGAAGAGGACGGCTATTTCGTGACCCGCGACAACCCGCAGCAAGGTCGCGACTCGTGGACTCTGGGGGGTGTGGCTATCCCGTCCGCCGACGTGCTGGCCACCGTGATCACCAGAGTGGGGCCTCCCCGAAGACCCAAGGAAGCCTGACTTCAGTCACGTTGCCTGTTGTCGAAGAAGATGGCGGCCACCAGCGCGAGCGCTGCAATTATGAAGGGCGCACGCGCCAACATCACCACCCATGCTGGTTGTCCCGGCAGCTGCATCATGAGTGCGAAGATGATCTGTAGCGTCAACGCCGCCCCACGCCAGCGGGTGTCATCTCGAGTCAATGCCCAACCGATGCCCGCCAAGATGCCCGACAAGACCACCGAAAAGACCACGATCCCGGCCTCGTAGTCGACTGGTCCAGCCCGCCCGGCAATGAGTACCCAGACCGCAAAGGAGACCATCGCCAGGGCCTGTACGCCGCACAGAGCTGCAGCGACAAGATGGGCAATCCGGACACGATGGCGCTCGTCTTCCCGTGGTTCGGGCGAGTTCTTGGGTAGATCCGGGCTCACGACCGTGATGATAGGGCGCCACCGCCCTGTGACGAATCCGACCCTTGTTGGGTATTGCACATTGCTCTTCGACTTGCGAATATCAATCCGTTAGTGAACGACTTCACTAATCAGGCTTGAATTATCTGGCCCAACAGGGCCACACACATAGATGGAGGCAGCCTCTTAATGGACTGGCGCGAGCGTGCCGCGTGTCTGGATGTTGACCCGGAGTTGTTTTTCCCGATCGGAAACACCGGCCCGGCAATCATGCAGATCGAAGAGGCCAAGAAGGTTTGTCAACGCTGCCCAGTGCGCGAGGAATGTCTAGCTTGGGCCCTTGAAGCAGGGCAAGACCATGGCGTTTGGGGCGGGCTGAGCGAAGAAGAACGCCGCGCACTCAAGCGTCGCAACGCGCGCTCACGGGTGCGAGCCACCGTCTGAGCAGCAATCGTGTGACCAGTTAGCGAGCCGACACCACATCAGGGAAATGAAGCGATGCGGTGGTCCCCGCTGCAGTTGAGGTCAGCGAAACCTCGCCAGCCAACTCGCTAACCAGCGTCGACACAATCGACAGTCCCAGACTGGGTGTTGATCCAAACACGAAACCCTCGGGTAGTCCTGCACCATCATCGATGACCTTGCAGGAGAGCGCTGTGTCGTCGCGACTGACCTCAAGGGTGATGATTCCTTGATCGGCCCCGACGAAGGCATGTTCAACGGCATTTTGGAGCAACTCCGTGAGTACCATCGCCAACGGTGTGGCCACGGCAGATGCCACCATCCCGAAGGTCCCCACCCGTTGCGTGGTCACGGTTGTATCAGGTGTGCCGACGTCGGTCACGAGTCTGGTCAACTGATCACACACTGCATCGAAGTCGACCCATTCCTCGAAGTTTTGACTCAGAGTCTCGTGTACGACGGCAATCGCGCCGACCCGACGTACGGCCTCTTCAAGGGCCAAGCGCCCCTCTGGTACGTCGAGCCGGCGAGCCTGTAGCCGAAGCAGTGCCGCGACGGTCTGGAGGTTGTTTTTCACCCGGTGATGGATCTCGCGAATCGTGGCGTCCTTGGTGACCAGCTCGCGATCACGTCGGCGCAAGTCAGTGACATCGCGCACTAGGATCACCGCCCCCGTCGACCCTCCCGGCGGTTGGAGTGGCACAGCACGAGCGATGATTGTGGCCATGGCATTGCCCACCTCGGCCGCGCGAGGGGCTCGCCCGAACAACACGGCACTCAAGATCTCTTCATCAGCCCGCATCTGGGCTGGCACCAACTGCCTGGTGACCTCCGCCAAGGACTCCCCCGTCAAGTCCGCAGCCAAGCCCAGTCTTCGAAACACCGATTGAGCATTGGGACTGGCGTAGGTGACCTCGCCTCGCTGGTCGATTTGGATGAAACCATCCCCAACGCGTGGCGTGTCTGTGAGATCGGATCTTTGCGCCTTGAAGGGGAAGGCCCCCGAGGCAATCATCTGGAAGAGCTCGGTGGCCGCTTGCAGATAGGCCAACTCCAGTCTGCTGGAGGTGCGTACGCCGGTGAGATTGGTGTTTCTGGCCACAACTGCAATCACCCGGTCGTCGTGTCGCACCGGGATCACCTCCACCCGCACTGGCACCTCGTCACGCCACTCGGGGTCTCCTTCACGCACTATCCGACCCTCGGTGAAGGCCTGGATCAGGAGCGGGCGCTTGGCATGCGTGACGAACGATCCGACCAGATCATGCACGTGAGCCGTTGGTCCGGTAGTCGGGCGGATTTGAGCGGCTGCCCAAAAACCCTCTCCACTTTTGTCTGGGAGCCACAACACCAAGTCGGCGAATGACAGGTCGGAGATGACCTGCCAGTCAGCCACCAAGGCACGCAGCCACTCCACCTCAACTGGGCCCAAATTCGTGTGCGAACGGGCGATCTCCGACAGGGTTGGCACGCCTCCAGCCTAGGCCCGCAGCCAGAATCTCCCGATCTTGACACCGATTCGAAATTGATGGCATCGGATGTCAAGATATGCGGCATGGCGATAACTGACTGGGAGCGCGTGATCGCCGAAGGCGTCCGAGTCCCCGCAGGTTTGTCGCTTGGTGATCTCACCGCCGACCTCACCCGGATGCTCGGCGACCCTGACCCACACATCCGTGACGCAGTCGCCTTCCCGACTATCGCCACTTGGATCAGCGAGGGCATCTACGACGACTTGCTCAGCGCTCTGGGTGATGGCATGTGCACGGGGCTGCGGGTAGGGCTCGGCGAGTCAGAGACCGACACCGTGTTTAGGCGCAGCTTCTCGGCCTTGGTGTTGGCCGAGTGCATCGACCGCGACAATCAAGCAAACGTGCTCAGTGACCACACGATCTTGTCCTGGGGAGACCAGCTCACCACCTGGCTGACCCGAGAAAACGACCTGCGCGGGTTTGTCGTGGCCAAGGGCTATGCCCACGCGATTGCACATGGCGGAGACGCCTTGGCTGCCCTGAGTCGCTCGCCCAAGATTGGCCGGATGGAGCTACTCGTGCTCCTCGACGTGATCGCAGACCGACTCCTGACCCCCACCAAGCAGTTCTTCGTATGCGCCGAAGAAGACCGCCTGGCCCACGCGGTGGTCAACATCCTCAACCGAGACTTGCTGGAGTTGGAGGTGCTGGAGCCGTGGCTGGCCCGCCTGGCCAATGGCGCGTACATGTCGGGCAACGCCAATCGCAACCCCTTCTTGGTCTCAGGCAATGTGCAAAAATTCCTGCGCTCCTTGCACATGCAGTTGAGCCTTGGCCGCAACCGCCCCGCAGTCCGGGCCGACCTACTGCTCACCCTCAGCGACCACCTTCGGCGTACCAACGCGGGCTTCCTCTAGGCCTTGGTAATAGCCTGTCTCCATGACGGAGCACGACGAGACAACACAGGCCGACACCCATGCAGCTTCGACTCAGGCCGGAGCGGTTGAAGCACACGCCGGGGCGCATGCCGTAGCCATCGCCCAAGCGCACGGCGTGGACACCATGTTCACCTTGTCGGGCGCGCACGTCTTCCCGATGTACGACGGAGCCGTACACGCAGACCCACCGATGAAGATCCTCGACGTACGTCAGGAGCACACCGCCACCTTCGCGGCCGAGACCATGGGCAAGCTCACCCGCAAGCCGGGCTTGGCCGTGTTGACCGCAGGCCCAGGCGTGACCAATGGCGCCAGTGCCATCGCCCAGGCGAAGTTCACCGGCTCACCACTCGTGGTCGTGGGCGGCCGGTCCCCGCAAAACCGTTGGGGCACTGGGGCACTTCAGGAGCATGACCAACCCCCGATCATGAAGCCGATCAGCAAGGATTCGCGCACCCTGATGACTGCCGAAGACGTGCCAGGAGGGCTCCATGAAGCCTTCGTGAGCGCTGGCAGCCCACACAGAGGGCCGGTCTTCGTCGACGTGCCGATGGATGAGTTCTTCCGCACGACCACTTCAGTGCGGCCAACTGTCGTCTCGCATACGCCCCAATCCCCGGATGCAGATGCGCTCGGCGAGATCGCCGAACTACTCGGCCAGGCCTCCCGTCCAGTGCTCGTGCTTGGCACCGATGTTTGGATGGACGGCGCCGAGGTGGCCGCCTTGCGCTTCGTCGACGAGTTGCAGATCCCCACCATCACCAATGGCATGGGACGCGGCATTCTTCCCGGTGGGCACCCGCTCTTGGTGACCAAGGCACGCGGTCAAGCCCTGGGCAACGCTGACCTGGTGATCGTGGTCGGCACCCCGCTCGACTTCCGTCTCTCCTATGGCGCCTTCGGCGGCAAGGACGGCGGCCAGCAAGCACGCGTCGTACACCTGGCTGACAGCGCCGATCAGGTCTCCGCTCATGCAGATTTGTCTGGCAGTGCCCACGGCGACCTCTCCTTGGTGCTCGATGGGCTTGCAGCCGAGACTCAACAGTTGGTGCGCAAACCTGACTGGTCGGCCTGGGTGCAAGATCTTCAAGCCACCGTTGCGATCGGCTTGGCCAAAGACAACGAGCTCCTCGCTACCAACAGCGACCCGATCCATCCGGCGCGCATCTACGGCGAGTTGATCCCGCGTCTGGCCGACGACGCGACGATCATCGGCGACGGCGGCGACTTCGTCTCTTGGGCCGGGCGATTCGTCGAGCCCAAGAGGCCCGGCTCATGGCTCGATCCCGGCCCCTATGGCTGCCTGGGAGCCGGCATGGGCGCGGCCATCGCGGCCCGACTACACCGCCCCTCAAGTCAGACTGTATTGCTTTACGGCGACGGCGCCGCCGGCATGTCATTGATGGATGTAGACACGCTGGTGCGACACAACCTGCCCGTGGTGATGATCTGTGGCAACAACGCCGCATGGGGCTTGGAGAAGCAACCCATGCAGATGCTCTACGGCTATGACGTGGCCGCCGACCTTAACCCCGCTGCCAGGTACGACGAGGTGGTCAAGGCACTCGGCGGTGCGGGTGAAACAGTCACCTCTCCAGACAAGATCGGTGCGGCGATTGATCGAGCATTCGCGGCCAATGCACCGTACTTCGTCAACATCGTGACCGACGTCAATGAGCCCTATCCACGCAATACCTTCGGCATCTGAGGGCAGGAACGACGCTGCCTTTGGGCGGAGCGCAGATCAGGCCAGTCGGGCCATGAAACGCTCGGATTCGACCACGACTCGGGTGATCTCGCCTGAGCCAATGAGTTTGCCATCTTGCTTGGCGCTGGCGCTGAAGCGCACTAGCTTGCCGTCAACATGACTGGTGGACGCCACGACTTCGATCTTTGCTCCGACCCGACTGGGCGCCAAGTGCTGGATCTCGACCCGGGTGCCGACGCTGGTCTGACCATCGTCGAGCTGTTCAGCAATGGCGGCGCAGGTGGCTGCTTCCATCCAAGCGATAAGTCGAGGGGTGCCCAAAACCGACAACGAGCCCGAACCCACTGCAAGAGCGGTGTCGGACTCGGTGACGGTGAAGCTCAAAGATGCCTGCAATCCTGCGCTCAGCATCTGCGCAACGACCTAAGCGTTGGGACGCTTGCCGTGGTTTGCGCCCTTCTTGCGGCGAGCGCGGCGCTTGCGACCGGTCTTACCCATTTTTCCTCCTGAGTCATGGTGTGCGCGCAGATCGCACGCAACCGCTTCATTCTCTCAGGAATCGCCCCGATCCAGCCAATCGGGTCGGTCGGGAACAGATCGGGTTAGCGCTTGGTTATGGCTGCGTAAGCCGGTCATCGGGGCCGGGTGTCCACGCTCAGACTGCTCAGGAGGCTAGATGCTGGCCGTGCTCCACCAAGCAGATGCAACCTCGGTTGATGATTTCCCTTCGCCCAAATCATCGCTAGGGTTGGGCTTGATGACCCAGATCCCCAGCGACCCTCAAGCCGAGCCGCAAGACGAGACCGCACAAGAGCGCCAGGCACGTTTCGAAGAAGATGCCCTGCCCTATCTCGATCAGCTCTACTCCGCAGCGATGCGAATGACCCGCAATCCCAGCGATGCCGAAGACCTGGTGCAAGAGACCTATACGAAGGCCTTCGCCGCCTTCCACCAGTTCAAGCCCGGCACCAACTTGAAGGCCTGGCTCTATCGGATCTTGACCAATACCTTCATCAATACCTATCGCAAGAAACAGCGCGAGCCCCAGCAATCAATGGCTGAAGAGGTGGAGGACTGGCAACTCGCCCGCGCTGAGTCACACACCTCAACGGGCCTGAAGTCAGCTGAAATGGAGGCACTGGAGCACCTGCCTGACTCAGATGTCAAACAGGCACTTCAGCAACTCCCCGAAGACTTCCGATTGGCCGTCTATCTAGCCGACGTAGAAGGCTTCCCCTACAAGGAGATCGCCGAGATCATGGAGACCCCGATCGGCACCGTGATGTCGCGTCTGCATCGTGGCCGTCGTCAGTTGCGCGAGCTCCTCACCGACTACGTGCGTGACAACGATCTGCTCTCCCCTGCAACCATCGGCGGTGACGAGTGATGGAAGTACACGACTGCTCAGAGGCCCTGAGCCGGATGATGTGGTTCATCGACAACGAGCTCGACCAGGCTGACTGCGCCCAGATCCAAAGCCATCTCGACGAATGCGCGCCCTGCCTCGACAAGTACAACCTCGAGCGCACCGTCAAGGCCCTGGTGTCTCGCTCATGCAGCGAGAGCGCCCCAGCCGCTTTGCGAGCACGGATCCAGATGAGCATCCAGTCTGTGCAGGTCACCTATCGCACAGCTGAGGATCGCTGATCAATCCAGACTGACCGAGTCGATCAATTGGGCGCCGTTGTTGCGCACATTGGACACCAAAGTCGACACCGGATAGGCCTCGAGTCGGCCCGGAGCCGCTGGGGTCAACAGTGCCTGGAGTCGCTGCGGATCCTTCAGGGTCGGGTCGAGCCATTCGTCGTACTGTGCTGGCGTAAGCATCAGCGGCATCCGTGGATGGATCTGCCCCAGCGCATCTTCGGCCGATGTCGTCAAGATGGTGCAGGTCCATCTGAAGCCACCTGGATCATCTTCGGGCAAACTCTGATCGCGCCAGATCTCGTAGAGGCCGGCCATCGCCAGGATCGATTTGTCTTTGGGCCTGATGAAGAAGGGCTGCTTGACCTGACGACCTGCGGCGTTCTTGACCTTGGTGGCATACCACTCGTAGTACCCATCAGCCGGCAAGATCGTACGACGAGCCGCGAACGCCCGGCGAAAAGACGGCTTCTCGGCCACGGTCTCGACTCGTGCATTGATCAGTCGATTGCCGATCGTTGGGTCTTTTGCCCATGGCGGGATCAACCCCCAGGTCAACGACCTGAGCTGCCGATGCCGAGGGCGATCATCCTTTTCTGGCCGCTCAAGTACGGCGTACACGCTCTTCGAGGGCGCAATGTTGTAGTCGGGCGCCAACACCGGAGCCTGCACCGACTCGACCTCGAACTCTTCGACGAGTTGCTGGGGGCTCCGACTTGAGGCATAGCGGCCGCACATGTCAATAGACTATGCAACCAACCCAGCTCGTCGATCAGACTGGCACCCATTGGCGAGCCAGCTCATCGAGCAACCAAGCAGCGCCTTGCACGGTGGTAGGAAGACCCTCAATCCAGACGCGGGTACGGTGCATGCCCGGGTCATATGCACTCGTGTCTTGCAAGATCTCGCGCAGCAAGTGCACCCTCTGCCCAAGGAGTGAGCTTCGCTCCACTAGCACGGCGATCCGGATCCCATTGAGTCGAGCGACCGTGTGTCCCCCCGGCAACACGGTCTGCGCGCTGTCAGCGACCCGGGCCAGCCTCAGGCTTCCGTTGAGTCTGTCGCTATGGCTATTGGTGAGCAGGGGGAGGTCGACGACTACCAGGGCGAATTGGTCCTTCGCCGTGCCTTCCCCCTGCTCTGCTCTCTGGTAAACCTCACCTAGACGAGCACGCAGATGCGCCAAGCTCGCCAATCCGGTGAGTGGGTCCACACAAGAGAGCTGATGCAGGTAGCCGAGGGTCTCCTCTCCCCAAGAAACACTCAACTCCTGCACATCTTCGAGCGTGGGCTCAGTGCCCACAACCAGCTGATAGGTCGAGCCCAGTCGTCCTAGTGCTTCCCCCAGGTCAACACCCATTCGAGCCAGTTCACGACCAACTACAGAGCACGCATCGGTGGTGCTCTCCCCCCTGGCGAGCAACTCACCGAGCACCTCGAAGCGCGGTGGCAACTGCGACCGCACCGCCTCCAAGTGCTCGGTGAGCCTCCTCTCGGAGCAGTTTAGAGACTCAGTACGCTGCTTGCGGCTCGTAAAGATGCCCATGACCTACTCCTCCCCTCCATCTTGTGTGACCCTCGTGCTGACAGGTCGTTTTGAATTGCGTCGGTATTTGGACGATTCGCTGATGAAACGGAGGTAGCTGATGGTCATGACGCAGAAAATGTGAGATTTTCACGTAAGTTTCTGTCGCCCTGCCCGTCTTTGAAGTGACATGAGCCTTTTAGAGCACGAACACACCAGCAATGACGCCGAGTTGATCTCCAAGGTCCGCGGTGGCGACTTGGACGCCTACGGCGAGTTGTTTGCACGCCATAAGCAGGCCGCTGACCGTTTGGCCCACACGTTGACGGCAGGCGCTGAAGCAGATGACTTGGTGTCCGATGCCTTCAACAAGGTGCTCAATGTCTTACTCAAGGGCGGTGGCCCTGACCTTGCCTTCCGTGCCTATCTGCTGACCTCCGTACGCCGAGTACACATCGACAAGATCCGCCACAACCAACGAGCCACCCCCACCGACGACTTGGAGGCCTACGACAAAGGCATCCATCCAGATGATCCCGCAGTGGCTGACTTCGAGGGCGGTGCCGCAGCCAAGGCCTTCGCATCCCTCCCCGAGCGCTGGCAGATGGTCCTGTGGCATCTAGAAGTCGAAAACCAAAAGCCCGCCGAGATCGCCCCGCTTCTGGGGATGAGCGCCAATTCAGTGTCGGCGCTGGCCTACCGGGCTCGTGAAGGTTTGCGCCAGGCCTTCTTGAACGAACACGCCCAAGACACCGCCGATGCAGCCTGCCGCGAAACCCAACCCCTGTTGGGTGCCTATGTGCGCAAAGCACTGTCAAAGCGCGACACCGTCAAAGTAGAGGCACACCTAGACAACTGTCGCAAGTGCACAGCCGCCTATCTTGAGCTTGCCGAGGTGAATACCTCGATCGGCGCGGTGATCGCGCCCGCACTCTTGGGTGGCGCGGCGATTGCCTACCTGGCCACCGGCACGAGCAAGTCCGTCGTCGGCATCGGCATCGGCGCCATGATCGGACGCGCTCGTGATTTCGTGGTTGGAAATACTACGGCGAGTGTCGCCGCTGCGGCCGCTGGCGTGATCGTGGTTGGAGGCGCGGTGACGGGCACGATCGCCACGATCAACAAGTCTGACAATCCACACCCAGCCAAGCACGGCAGCGCCAGTGGCAAGGTCACTGACCAGCGCACTCCTAGTGCCAGGGCAAAGCCAAAGATCGTGCCTCCGAGCGCCCAGCCGACGGTTGCGATCACGCCCGAGTCAGATCAGACCAAGCCAACTCAGGTTGAGCCCACCCAAGTTCAGCCCACTCCCACTGTGACCCCCCAACCCACACACCATCTGGTGCCGTCACGCCCCACGGCCGAACCAACCAAACACCCAAGCCCCACCAAGAAGGCCACACCAGACACGTCACCCGGCCCGGCAGAGCCGCCACCTTCCCCAACCGCGAGTCGACCGGCACAACCCGTGGCCAATGCGGGAGTGCAAGTGGACTCTTTGCAGATCGTTCTGGTCGCTGGTTATCGGGTATCCGTCACTGGTGTGCCTGCGGGGGCGCAGGCCAAGGTCGACATCACGGTCACGGGGGCGACCTTGACCCCATATGACCTGATCCCCTTCACCTCTGGGCCGTGCACGGCTGCTGGCAGCAACTTCGTTTGTACGGCGGGTCCCGGCAATTCCGTCTTCTACTTCACCCGGATTGGGCTCGCCAATGGCTCCTTGAAGGCCACGGTGACCCCGATCGGCTACACAGACCCAAACCCTGGCGATGACTCCGACTCCATCCCGATCTACTGATCTTAAGCTGTCTAGACTGGCTCGGTGACAATGGCGACCCAAGCAGGCGAAACAACCAGGCCCGGCGATCTTCCGCTGTGGTCGGCGCCGCATGCCGCAAATCCCGTGCAGGCCATGTTGTCTCTGCCGGGGTCAAAATCGTTGACCAACCGGGCTTTGGTGCTGGCCGCTCTCGCCAATGGGCCAGGGTTGATCCGGCACGCACTGCGCTCACGTGACACCGAGCTGATGGCCAAGGCTCTAACCGCGCTCGGCGCAAGAGTAGACCTCCACGGCCCCGATTGGTTGGTGACACCTGGCGCCTTTGGGCCAGCCCAGGTCGACTGTGGTCTGGCCGGCACGGTGATGCGCTTTGTGCCTCCGATCGCAGCCTTGGCCACAGGCAAGGTCGACTTCGACGGCGACCCCCATGCCCGCACCCGGCCGATGTCCGGCGTACTCAATGCCCTGCGCGACCTAGGCATCGAGATAGAGGGAGAAGACTTCCTCCCCTTCTCGGTCCTGGGCAAAGGCCGAGTCGCTGGAGGTGAGGTCGAGATCGATGCGTCAGCCTCGAGTCAGTTTGTGTCTGCATTGTTGTTGGCCGGCGCCCGCTATGACAATGGCATCAAGGTCACCCACACCGGCCCACCAGTGCCATCCCTACCGCACATTGAAATGACGGTCGACTGCCTTCGTGAGCGCGGGGTCTTGGTAGATGACTCAAGGCCAGACACGTGGGTGGTGCAACCCGGCCCGATCGAGGCCAAAGATGTGCTGATTGAGCCAGATCTGTCTAATGCCGCCCCTTTCCTGATCTTGGCCCTGGTCAGCCATGGCCAAGTCACCGTCAGCGACTGGCCCAAACACACCTCTCAAGCCGGTGACAGCCTGAGAGAGATCTTGACCCAGATGGGAGCTCAGGTGTCTTGGGCCCCATCCGGACTCACCGTCGCTGCCGGAGAGGCGATCCACGGCATCGACATCGATCTACGTGACCACGGGGAGTTGACCCCGGCATTGGCTGCGCTGTGTGCTCTGGCCGACTCACCTTCACATCTGCGTGGCATCGGGCATATCCGCGGCCATGAGACCGACCGACTCACAGCTTTGCGGCGCGAACTCACCGGTCTGGGTGCCGATGTCGAGGAGACGACAGACTCGCTCGTAATCAGACCAGCACAGTTGCATGGCGGCGTCTTTCGCACCTACGCCGACCACCGGATGGCCCACGCCGGCGTCATCCTTGGGGCCGCGGTGCCCGGCGTACAAATCGAAGACATCGCCACCACCGCCAAGACCTTCCCCGGCTTCGAGACTGTGTGGTCGGGGCTATTTCGTTGAGTCCTCGCTACGACGAGCACGACCCTGAGAGCTATGAGCGCCCTCGACGACGCACCCGCCCGCGCACCAAGGAGCGCCCTTCGTACGACGATGCCGTCCCTGCCCAAGTAATCACCGTAGATCGGGGGCGCTACACCTGCCTGACTCAAGGACCAACTCAAGAGCCAACCGTCGTGATGGCGATGAAGTCGCGACCTCTAGGACGCAAGGGGGTTGTGGTCGGTGACCAGGTCAGACTCGTGGGAGATCTCTCCGGCAGAGATGGGTCACTAGCCCGGATCGTGCAGGTCGAGCCACGCCGCACGGTGCTGCGACGTACGGCGGATGACGCCGATCCCGTGGAGCGGGTGATCGTGGCCAATGCCGACCAGTTGGTGATCGTCACCGCGCTGGCCAATCCCGAGCCGCGCACGGGCCTGATTGATCGAGCCCTGGTCGCGGCCTTTGACGCCGGCATGACGCCACTGTTGTGTCTGACCAAGTCGGATCTGGCCAGCCCCGACAGCCTAGTAGCCAACTATGCACCCCTCGGCATCTCTTGGGTGGTGACCCAACGTGGGGGTGACCTGAGCGAGTTGAGACAACGGCTGCGCGAGCACAACAGCGTGCTGATCGGACACAGCGGGGTCGGCAAGTCAACCTTGGTCAACGCCTTGATCCCCGATGCTGATCGAGCCACCGGCAAGGTCAATGACGTGACTGGCAGAGGACGACACACCTCGACCAGCGCCGTACTCCTCCCATTGCCCGATGGAGGCTCGATTGTCGACACACCCGGCATCCGGTCATTCGGTCTGGCCCACGTGAAGGCAGATCACCTGATCAAGGCCTTCCCTGATCTCGACGACCTCACTGACGACTGTCCACGGGGTTGCCCGCACACTGACGGGCAGCCCGACTGTGGCCTCGACCAGGCCACCGGACTCCAAGCCGAAAGAGTCCAATCGCTGCGCAGGATGCTAGCTGGGAGCGCTGAGGCATAAGGTGGGTCCGTGTCACCTGACTACACCGACGACCTGAGACTGGCCCATGTGTTGGCCGACGACGCCGACTCATTGTCCCAATCACGCTTCCGGGCCCTTGACCTGCATGTGATGTCGAAACCGGATCTAACTCCGGTCACCGATGCCGACCGCAGCGTCGAAGAAGGGATCCGGCGCACTCTCGCCAAGACCCGTCCGCGTGACTCGGTGCTCGGTGAAGAAGAAGGCGTCACCGGGCACAGCCAGCGCCAATGGGTGATCGACCCCATCGATGGCACCAAAAACTACGTACGCGGCGTGCCCGTGTGGGCGACCTTGATCTCTTTGATGGTCGACGACGAAGTTGTGGTGGGGGTGGTCTCGGCTCCCCAACTCAATCGCCGCTGGTGGGCGATGAAGGGCGGCGGGGCCTTCACCGGCAAGTCGCTGCTGCGCTCGACTGCCTGCCAGGTCTCCGATGTCTCCCGCATCGAAGACGCTTCTTTGAGCTATTCATCGCTGGACGGCTGGGAGGAGCGCGGCCAACTCGAAGACTTCTTGGCGCTGTCCCGATTGGTTTGGCGCACCCGCGCATATGGTGACTTCTGGTCCTACATGCTGCTCGCGGAGGGCACTGTCGACATCGCTACTGAACCTTCGCTCGAGCTCTACGACATGGCCGCCCTCGATGTGATCGTGCGCGAGGCCGGCGGAGTGTTCACCTCCTTGGAGGGCAGACCAGGGCCATTCGGCGGCAATGTCTTGGCGACAAACGGGCGGCTGCACGATCAGGCATTGGCTTTCTTGGGCAGCGTGGATCGCGCGGAGGAGTCTGGTGGCGCCACCTTGCACGACCTCACTGCTCGGCTGGAAGATGCCCGGCACCCCACCGACACGGATGACTAGACCATTGCCACAAGGCGATCTGCTGGATAGATTCTTTATTTCCCGGCACACATAGCTCGGGCCCGGCAAGATGGTCCGAGCAATCGTGCCCCGGCAAGTTCAGGAGCTGTCATGAGGATCCATGAGGTGATGGGCGCAAAGGTTGCTCACCACGAAGTTGTCTCGATCAGTCCCGATGCCAGCGTGGCCGATCTGATCGATCTGCTCAGCGAGCACAATATCGGCGCGGTGATCGTGTCTGCTGATGGTCAATCGATCGCCGGCATCGTCAGCGAACGCGACGTGGTGCGCAAGATCAAGGCGATCGATTCGATCCTGAGTGCTCCGGTGAGCGCGATCATGACCACTGAAGTCCACACCTGTGCCTCCGAGGATGTGCTCGACGAGATCCGTCAGCTCATGACTGAGCAACGGGTCCGGCACGTCCCTGTCGTGGACGACGGCGCTTTGATTGGTGTCGTGAGCATCGGCGATGTGGTCAAGAGCCACATCAATCAGGTGGAGTACGAGCGCGACCAACTCGACTCCTATGTCCACCAGACCTGAGGCTGCCAACAGGCGTGTGCAAGGCTTGAGCGCATGAGTTCAAGCCAGCCCGAAAAGCCAGAAATCGACTTCCCCGACAGCCCGCCTCCCAGCGACCTGGAGATCACCGATGTGACTCCGGGCGATGGCGCCGAAGCCAAGGCCGGTGACACCGTCTCGGTGCACTACGTCGGCGTAGCCCATTCGACTGGAGAAGAGTTCGACGCCTCCTACAACCGTGGCGCCCCGCTGCAATTCCGACTCGGTGTCGGACAAGTGATCAGCGGCTGGGACACCGGAGTCCAAGGCATGAAGATCGGTGGCCGTCGCAAGTTGGTGATCCCCCCACACCTCGGCTACGGCGATCGTGGTGCCGGAGGCGTGATCAAGCCCGGCGAGACCCTGATCTTCGTGGTTGACCTGATCAAGATCCACTGACTCGGGCAGCACCTGCCCCAAGCTCGACGAGGTCGCCGACACTCAGTTGGCGGCCTCGTCTGGTCTCCACCTCCCCATTGACCCTGACCAGACCCTGCAATAGAGGCTCTTTGGCATCGGCACCTGAGTCGACCAGATTGGCTAGTTTCAGGAACTGCCCGAGCCTGATCGACTCATCTTTGATTGGCACCTCATCAATCATCCGGCCACCTGCACAATCGCATGGATCAGCACCCCGACGAGACCGCCGACGAGGGTGCCATTGATCCGGATGAACTGCAGGTCGCGGCCGACATGCAATTCGATCTTCTCCGCAGCCTCCTTGCCATCCCACTGCTCGATCGTGTGGGTGATCACCGAAGTAAGCTCATCGCCGTACCGCTCAATCCCCCAGACAGCCAGGTCGGCCAACCACTCGTCGATCCGTCCAATCAACTCGACATCGGTCAAGATCTTGTTGCCGAAGGCAATCAACTCAGCCTCAGCCCGAGCCCGCACTGGCCCGTTGGGATCCTCTAGAGAGGTGAGCATCGCTTGCTTGAGCGCTGACCACAAGGACAGCCCGGTGTTGACCACCTCGGGGTGGGTCAAGACGCGCTCCTTGAGCCGCTCAGCCCTGGCAGCAGTCTCGGGGTCTTCGAGCAGGTCTTGGGCCAACTGGGCCAGGAGTCCGTCAAAGGCTTGCCTGGCCTGGTGGTTTGGATTGAGTCTGATGTCTTCGATCCATTTGACCGCTTCGACATAGACCCGCTCGGTGACCAATTCATTGACCCGAGGCGGAGCCCACCAAGGCGCCCGCTCGGCCAACACATCGGTGAAAGTGCGCTCGTTGTTGCGCAACCACCGGCTCAACTCCTCCAAGCTCAGATCGACCAAGGAATGGTGCGCCTTGTCGGCCACGATCTCGGCCAAGAAGTGCCCGGCTACCGGTGCCACCGGCTCATCAAGAAATCTCGGGATGATCACTTCACGGACCACGTCTGCGACGTCGTCATCCTTTAGTTTGGTCAGCCCGATCACACCAACTGACGCGGCCTCATCGACCACCCGTCTGGCATTGGGCCGCTCGCGGATCCAGGCCCCGACTCGGGCTGCCACGGTGGCACTGGCCAGTCGCTCGCGGATCACCGACTCACGCAGGAAGTTCTCCCCGAAGAAGGTCTCCAGGCTGGCTCCGAAGTCGTCCTTGCGTTTGGGGATCAGGGCCGTGTGAGGGATGGGTAGGCCCAGTGGGTGACGAAACAGGGCGGTGACGGCAAACCAGTCGGCCATCGCGCCCACCATGCTCGCTTCGGCGCCCGCGTTGACATAGCCCCAGAAGCCGCCCAAGTCCTTGGTTGCGAAGAAGACGATCGCAGCAAAGAGCAACAACCCGGTGGCAACGGCCTGCATCCGGCGCAGCCTGCGTCTGCGGAGCACATCTGCTTCGGTGTCAGGCACCAACATCTGCAAAGACATAACCCCCGAAGTATCGCAGCTAGGTGTCTGAGACGATCAATGCATGACCACGATCACAGACTTCAGCGCAACGCGCATCGACGGCACCGAACAATCCTTGACCGACTACGCCGGGCAAGTCACCCTCGTGGTCAACACCGCTTCAAAGTGCGGTTTCACCCCTCAGTTTGCTGGGCTGGAGCAGCTTCAACAGACCTATGGCTCACAAGGTTTCACCGTCCTGGGCTTCCCCTGCAATCAGTTCGCCAACCAAGATCCAGGCAGCAACGATGAGATCGGCGCTTTCTGCCAACGCAAATATGACGTGACCTTCCCGATGTTCGCCAAGGTCGATGTCAATGGCAGCAAGGCCCACCCGCTCTACAAGTGGCTGCGGGCCGAGAAGGGAGGGCGACTGGGCAGCGCGATCAAGTGGAATTTCACGAAGTTCTTGGTTGGTCGCGACGGCAATGTGATCAAGCGCTATGGCTCATCAACCAAGCCTGAGGAGATCGCGGCCGACATCGAGGCTGAGTTGGCCAAGCTCGCCTGAGCAACTGCTCAGGAGTCATACCAGAAACCACGACCCCCATAGAGGTCACTCATGTGACCGAAGGGGGAGCTTGAGCGACCTCCGCGCCCACTCAGGAAGCTGCCCACGACCGCCGCCCCAAGGTCATCGAGCTCGGGTGAGACCACATTGCCCTCGACCCGATCGGCCAGCTCCTCGAT
The DNA here is from genome assembly GCA_020636935.1 of Nocardioidaceae bacterium. GTDB lineage: Bacteria > Actinomycetota > Actinomycetes > Propionibacteriales > Nocardioidaceae > Marmoricola. Next base: position 63,415 of record JACJWW010000005.1, on the reverse strand, counting down.
GAAACGGGCCAGACCCGGATCATCTCCCAGCCTGAAGAAGGTGGTCTGGGCGCCAAGTCTGCGGGAGTTGTCGAGCTCGCGCACAGTGTGGGCAATGGTCATCGGGTGTGGCGGATAGGCAAAGAGCACCTCGCCACTGGATGCGAGGTGACTGGTCGGCTCACCATCAGTGACGATCAGGAGCACGGGCTGAGCGTTGGGATGCTTGCGGAAATGCCGATTGGCCAGGAGCAGCGCATGATGGAGATTGGTGCCCTTGTCATATCTGGCATCTAGGCCGGTCAACTCCTCGACATTCATCACCTGGGCTGCCCGCCCAAAACCGATCAGCTGCAAGTGATCGCCACGAAAGCGCGAGGTGATCAGTTGGTGTAGGGCAAGTGCCGTGCGCTTCATCGGCACCCAGCGCCCGGCCATGGCCATCGAAAATGAGGTGTCGACCAGCAGGGCCACCGCTGCTTGAGTGCGGGCCTCTGTCTCAGCGACTTCGATGTCATCCATCTGGATCCGGATCCGCTCACCGGGCGCGCGGCTGCCCGACGTACGCACCACTGCATTGGTGATCGTGCGAGTGACATCCCAGGGCTCGGTGTCACCGAAGACCCAAGGGCGAGACGCTCCGCTGAGGTCACCGGCTGCTCCCGCAGCACGCAAGTCACGCTGCCCCTGACGGCCCGACATCTTGTTGGCGACATCTTTCAGCAGGGCCTTGCCCAACTGCCGCATCGCCTTGGGTGAGAGTTTGAGATTGCCATCGGAACCTCGGTTGAGATATCCCGACTCACGCAGGGCGCGCTCAAGCTCTTGGAGGGTGCGGGCATCAACCGCTGCCTGATCACCCAACTGTCGGGCCAGCTTGTCCAGGTCGATGTCTTCGAGGCGGGCTCCGCCGTAGGATTGGCTGAGCTGATCAGACAACTCATCAAGCTCGGCCAGATCCTGCAGCGCGCCGGTGCCGTCACCGAGTCCCAGCCCCTGCTCACCGTCGAATTGTGCGCCCGAAAACCAGTCTTCCCCCGGCCTCAACTGTTGCAGATTGTCGTCGAGTCGTGACAATCCCTGCAGCAGCTCGGGGCTGCCAAATGCTTGGGCCGCAAGAGCATCGAGCTCGGCGCGTTGCTCGGCAGTCATCGAGTTACGCAACCGCTGCGCCGCGGCCGCCCGCTTGGCCAAGGCATCCATCAGCTCATCGAGGCTTTGCGGCGACTCCGGGAAGGCATCACCGTGCTTTGCCATGAAGTCAGCAAAATCCTCAGGCGTGTCTTCGCCCCGACGCCGCTTCTCCAAGAGGTCGTTGAGATCGCTGAGCATCTCGTTGACCGCAGCCCGGTCTTCGTCGGTGGCATTTTGCAATGCCTGCTTCATGCCCTTGAAGCGCTGATCAAGCAGCTCCCGACCCAAGAGGTCCTTGATCTTCTCGTAGTCAGCTCGGGCCTGCTGGCTATTCCAGTCGTACGACGACAAGTCGCTGACCGCGGCGGCCGTGGAGGTGGGCAGATTGTTGATCTGCATCTCCCGGAAGGTGCGCTCGGTGTCGTCCATGTCGACATCACGGGCGAGCTGCTTGCGCTCTTCAAGCACCGCCCGGTCGAGGAGCTCACGCACCTCCTGCATGGTGCCGTCGAGATTGTGCCGGCTGAGCAGGTCATTGCGCTTCTTGGCGATCTGGCGGGCTAGATCTTCAAGGCCACGCTGTTGTTCGCCGCCGCGACGGAGGAATTCTCGCATCGCATGCTCTGGGCTATAGCCGGCCATCACGTCTTCGCCGATGGCGTCGAGCGCTTCGGCAAGATCCACCGGTAGAGCAAGCGGATCCGGGCCCCCTCGATAGCGCCCATAGCGGGCCGAGTGGCGATCAGGTCGGGAGAGATCAGCCATACACGACGGCCCCATCGGCGGTGTCCTTGGCGACCTTGCGGGCCAAGAAGAGCCCCTCCAGGGCCAACTCGATGGCGCTGGCTCGCTCGCCTTCGGTATGGGCGTGCAGGCGGTGACAGATCTCGTCGTACACCTCTGACTCGCCGAGGATGGGCAACCCGGCCAGGAAGTCCTTGGCAGTCACCTGCTCGCCCGTGGTGATGCTGACGCCGTCCTCGATGGCCGCCACGAGCAGTCCGAGATCGATGCCGCCGAGGCGTGCGCGCACCGTCTCCGCGGTTGCCTTGCGGAGCAGATGTTGCAGGATCTCCGCCTCGCGACCCTCCTCACCAGTCTCGAACTCGACCTTGCCGCCCAAGACGTCAACAGCCGTCTCGACATCGACCACCCGAGCGACCGGCTCAGACTCACCTTGCACTGTGGCTCGATGCAGAGCAGCAGCAGCGATCGTCTCCACCCCTGCGATCGAGAATCGAGCCGAAACTCCACTGCGTTGGTCTACGGCTGACGACTCCCGCAACTGCCGGGTGAAGCGAGCCAAGATCTCGATGATGTGCTCGGGCACATCGGCGGCGAAGTGTGCCTCCTGCTCGATCACGGCAATCTCATCGGCCAACTCGACCGGATAGTGGGTGCGGATCTCAGCCCCGAAGCGATCTTTGAGTGGGGTGATGATCCGGCCTCGGTTTGTGTAATCCTCAGGGTTGGCGCTGGCTACGACGAAGACGTCGAGAGGCAGGCGCAGCACATAGCCACGGATCTGGATGTCACGCTCCTCCATCACATTGAGCATCGCGACCTGGATCCGCTCGGCGAGATCTGGGATCTCGTTGATCGCGACGATCCCGCGGTGACTGCGCGGGATCAGCCCGAAGTGGATCGTCTCCGGGTCGCCCAGCGAGCGTCCTTCAGCGACCTTCATCGGGTCAACATCGCCGATCAGGTCGGCCACGGAGGTGTCTGGGGTGGCCAGCTTCTCAGCGTAGCGCTCATCGCGATGTCGCCAGGCCACCGGCAGGTCGTCACCGAGCTCAGCGGCGAGACGCTTGGAGGCATGGGTGATGGGCTCATAGGGATGCTCCCCCAGCTCAGCGCCATCGATGACTGGGGTCCACTCATCGAGCAGACCCGTCAGGGTGCGCAGCAGCCGGGTCTTGCCCTGGCCCCGCTCCCCCAGGAGTACGACGTCGTGCCCGGCGATGATCGCCCGCTCGAGCTGCGGGATGACGGTCGCTTCAAAGCCGTGCAGACCCGGCCACGGGTCTTCGCCAGCCCGCAACATCGCCAACAAGTTGTCACGCAACTCCTGGCGCAGGGATTTGTGGACATGCCCGCTCGCGCGAAGTTGCCCAAGGTTAGTGATTGCAGGTGCTGAGGAGGTCACCTTGCAAACCTACCCGTGAGCCAGCAGCGACTAAAGCAGAGCCTTGGGCGAGAGCAACTGCAACTGCCAATGCCGCAGCGGCCGATCGTCTAGGCCCGAGCGAATCGCTCTGCAAAAGCACGCAACAGGAGTTTGGGATGCTCGACCTCACGCTCACGAGCCAAACGCTGCAATTCCTCAACCTCACTTGGGTCGAAGTAGCCATAGTCCTGATAGACCTCCACCCGCAGGCAGAGCCCGTCACTATCCAACTCGGGGTGGAACTGCGTGACGTAGATGTTTTCGCCGATCCTGAAGGCTTGAGTCGGACAAGTGCTCGACGAGGCGAGGAGCACCGCATTCGCCGGCAGCACGTTGATCGCCTCCTTGTGACCCAAGAAGGCATCGAAGACCGCCGGCAACTCAACGAAGATGGGGTCCGCCCGACCGGCCTCGGTCAACCGGATCTCGGTGCGGCCGACGGGTTCGCCGTACTTGCGATCCACCAGCCCGCCTTGGTGGCTGCCGACCACACCCACGCCATAGCAGGCCCCGAAGAAGGGGAAATCCGCCGCCACGACCTGATCGAGCAGGCGATACAGGTCAGCCTCGGCGCGCACCTGGTCTACTGCCTTGTCACGATCACTGAAGTTGTAGGCCCCACCACCCAGGATGAAGCCAGACCAATCATCCAGATCAATCGGCGGAAGCGGCTCCCGGTCGAGTCGGTGCCAAGCCAATTGATCCTCATCCAACCCAGCCGCTCGGGCGATGGCCTCGCGCTCATCATGGGCGGCGATGTCTTCACTGCGGATGCTGAGCAAGAGGAAGGGCTTCACAGCAAGAACCTGAACATCGGGCTGTCAGGTGGCACTCGCTCAATCTGCAGAGGCGAGGCGTGCATGCGCTTCATCAAAGGGGCGAAGTCTGCTGCCGAGCCGAGCTCGATGCCAACCAGTGCTGGCCCGTACTCCCGATTGGAGTGCTTGACATATTCGAACAACGAGATGTCATCGTCGGGCCCGAGCACGTCGTCGAGGAAGCGCCGCAGCGCACCCGGCTCCTGGGGGAATTCCACCAAGAAATAGTGCTTACGCCCCTCATGCACCAAAGCTCGCTCAACGATCTCGGCGTAGCGGCTGACGTCATTGTTGCCGCCCGACAAGACGCACACGACCGTCTGCCCCGGCTCGATGTCGAGCCCCGGCAGCGCCGCTGTCGCCAAGGCTCCTGCAGGCTCAGCGATGATGCCGTCGTCCTGATAGAGGGCGAGCATCTCGACACAGATGGCCCCCTCCTTGACGCTGGTGACCTCACACTGAGCCCCCGCGATGATCGAATAGGTCGCATCACCCGTCTTCTTGGTCGCCGCACCATCGGCGAAGGTATCGATCTCAGGCAGCACAACTGGATGGCCAGCGTCCAGAGCGGCTCGCAAGGCTGCGGCTCCGGCAGGCTCAACCCCAACCAGCCTGGTCTGCGCCAACCTGTCCCCCAGGGCGACGATGCTGCCAGCCAACAGCCCGCCACCACCCACTGGTACGACGATCACGTCCGGCACCCGCCCCAACTGCTCGAGCACCTCAAGCATCAAGGTGCCCTGACCTGCGATCACCCGGGGGTCATCGAAGGCCGGCACGAGGGTAGCTCCCGTCTCGGCGGCCTCTTGGGCAGCAGCTGCAGCGGCTGCGTCGTAGGTGTCGCCCTCGATCACCAAGGTGACATGCCCCTTGCCCAAAGCCAGCACCCGATCACGCTTCTGCCTGGGAGTGTTTGACGGCAGATGGATCCGAGCCTGTACGCCGAGCCCTGCGCAAGCCAGTGCGACTCCTTGGGCATGGTTGCCAGCACTGGCGGCGACCACGCCCGCCGTACGTTGTTGCTCATCGAGCTGGCTGATCAGATTGAGCGCACCCCTGATCTTGTAGGAGCGCACTGGCTGCAAATCATCACGCTTGAGCAGCACTTGGGCGCCGGTCGCGGCGGACAACCGGGCACTTGGAGTCAAAGGGGTGTAGGAGATGCCGCCAGCGATCCGTTGCGCGGCGGCCTGCACATCGGTCAGGTCAAGGGGCACAACACCCAAGGCTATCTGCAGTCCATTGAAGATACCCCCAGGGGGATCCAGTCTCGGAATCAGAAGGCCGACCATGAATAGCTTCACCTTGAGCACGATCACCCACGCGCCCTACGAAGCGACGTCGACCCGAGTCCGCGAACTCCTTGCCGATGCAGGCTTCGGCGCACTCACCGCGATCGATGGGCCCCACACCCGGGTGGACATCCTCGACCCAAGAGTGATGGCCAACTACGGCGAGCCGAACAGTGGGCCAGCCGAAGTCGCCGTCGAGGCGCAGGAACGCTTGACTGGCGTGATCTACGCGCTGAGCCTCACTGCCGACCGACAGGTAGGCGAGGAGCAACAGAGGATTCTGCTGGTTGTGTCAGATTCTCTGCTCTATCACAACCAGCAGAATGAGTGGTTACATTGCGTCTTCGATTGTGAGCTTGTCAAAGCCCTTAAAGAGGTCAGTAGAGAAACAACCAAGTGTCACAGTCGTGTTAGGCGCTATGTCTGAATCACTCGAGCAAGTCATGTCCCCGATCACCTCAGACCCCTTCCACGCCTTGACCGTCACGAAGGCAGAATCGCTCTCACCACGCTTGTTTGTGACTTTCAATCCCTTGATCTCGCTGCTGCCATAAGAGTGGACGACCTTCCAACCCGGCGCATAAATAAAGCCATCTACTGCAAAAGCTTTGCCTGGAGTAATCGTGAGCGGGTTCTGATAGCGACCGGGAATATCCTCAGCGCTACTGCCGGTTCCGTCACCACTCTGACCCTTGTTGGCCTGCCCGGTGTTCGCCTTCTCGGTCGTCTCAACAGTGCAGCCCGCTGTGGTGAACATGAAGGCTAGTGCGCTCAAGATGGCAATGAAGTACCTGATGATCATCAGTGAATCCCCCGTGTTGTGAATGTAGAAATCCTTGCGGACTCCTCTGTTACAGCCACAACCGTATCAGCATGCACCGATCTGGGAGTTCATTTGGAAACACCAAGCCCAGCCTTACGACTGGAGGGGTTCCGGGTGGCGCCATTCCGTTGGGCCGACGCAACCCGCAGGACTGCCGCTGACACCATCAGATGTGGGAGTGCGCGCAGTGATGCCGAAGACAAGCGCGTACGTGTTGAGTCATGCGATACGACTCTTGGTAACGAGTTGAATTCAAATCGCCTCCAACTGCTAATCAGTCGGCGCACTCCAGAGCGAGCCACTCGCCCAAGGCACGGGCGCTCAAGTCAACCAGGGTCGGCCAGTCCATGGCGCCCTCATCGGCCTGATCGGAGACATGCTTGATCATTCGCAGCGAGCAACCAAAATGCTGCGCCGCTAGTGCGATCGCATATCCCTCCATGTCGACCAGATCTGCCCAAGTCGCCAGCTGATCTCGGACTTCTGGATCGGCCACGAAGGTGTCTCCGCTAGCCAGATGCACGCCCTCACCCCATTCGATGTGCTCCTCGGGGTCATAGCCCAGGCTGCGGACTACCTCGGCATTCATGTCGTGATTGCGTACGGCGCCCACCTCGTGCAGGCCCTCGTAGTGATCGTGCAGCGCACCTGCCGTGCCGACATTGAGGAGCAACAACTCAGTCAAGTCCCGACCCTGAGCAGCCCAGGTAGCCAATCGTTCGGCCACCGCAATCGCGGCAGCGGTCTTGCCGATGCCGGTGATCAGCACCGGTAGGTGAGCAGGCACGTACGCCGCTTCCGACTGAGTTGCAGACACAACGAGCACTGGCGCGCTCAGGAGCCAAGGGTCAAGATGAGTGGAGTTCACCGCCCAATCATCACTCATGGGCCGCACACTCGGGCATATCCTCAACGCATGGTTGATGAGCAGCGGGCAGTCGGCAAACTCCAACGGGCCATCCGGGTGCCGACAGTGTCTGACCCCGATCAGTTCGACGCGACGACCTTCACGGATCTACAAGAGCAACTGGGCAAGGATTTCCCACTGCTCCACGAGCATTTGGAGTTGATCCGGATCGGTGACCATGGCCTGCTCTTTCATTGGGAAGGCCAGGCATCGCAGCGACCCGTCGTACTCATGGCGCACCAAGACGTCGTACCCGTTGAAGGTGAGTGGCAGCACCCAGCCTTCGCCGGCGAAGTTGTCGACGGCGAGATCTGGGGTCGCGGCACCCTTGACGACAAGGGCTGCCTGATCGCGATCTGTGAGGCGGTCGAGTTGCTACTTGAGCAAGGCTTCGTGCCCAATCAAGACGTCTGGCTCTCATTCGGCGGAGATGAAGAAGTCGCCGGAGTGCAAGCCGGACTGGCTGTGGCGGAGTTGGAGAAACGGGGCGTGCGCCCCTGGCTGGTGATCGACGAGGGCGGCGCCATCGCCCACCAAGCCCTGGCCGGGATCGACGCGCCACTCGGGGTGGTCGGAGTCAGCGAGAAGGGTATTGCCTCAATCGACCTGACCGTGGAAGACCGCGGCGGCCACGCTTCGATGCCTGCCAAGTGGGGCCCAACCGCTCGACTGGCCAGAGCAATCGTGCGGATCGAGAAGTCACCGATGCCCGCGCACACCCCCGGCCCGACCATCGACATGATCGAGCGTCTGGCCGCCCACGTGAACTTCGCGCTGCGCCCCGTCTTGGCGAATGCTTCCAAGCTGACGCCAGTGATCAACCGGGCCCTGGTCGCCGCCGGGCCCGAGAGCGCCGCGCTGACCCGCACCACCGTCGCGGTCACCACCTTGAAGGGCTCCCCAGCCAACAATGTGATCGCCAGCAAGGCCACAGCGGGACTCAATGTGCGGATCATGACCGGCGAGACCATCGAAGGCGTCGTGGCCCACCTGCGCAAAGCCATCCGCGACAAGTTGGTGCAGATCGAAGTCACCGTCTGCGACCCACCCAGCCCGATCTCGCCGTACGAAGATGACGACGCCTTCGACCTGATCGCCAACACGATCGGGGAGTTCTTCCCCGACGCGATCTGTACGCCGTACATCATGATGGCTGCCACTGACAGCCGGCATTTCACCAAGATCTGTGAGCGGGTCTATCGGTTCGCGCCTTTCCGGATGTCGAAGGCACAGCGTGAGGCGATCCACTCCTTCGACGAACGCATCGGGGTGGAGGACTTCCTCGTCGGCATCCGGTGGTACCAGAGCTTCATCGAGAGGCTCCCCCGATGAGCCTGCCCACCCCAGCCGTGAAGGCTGTACCCGGACTGGTCACCATCGTCGGCTTCTTGGTCGCGGTCGAGTTCGCCAGCGGCATCCTGCAGGGTTTTTACACACCGATCTATCCACAACTGGCCACCCACCTCAACATCCATGAAGGTGACGTCAACTGGTTTGAGGCCGCCCAACTCATCTTCTCCGCGTTGTGCATCCCGCTCTTGGCTCGGCTCGGCGACATCGTCGGCCACAAGCAGGTGCTGGTGTGGTCGACAGCGGTGACTGCTCTCGGCTCATGGGGGTTGGCCTTCGCACCAGGCTTTTGGACCTTCCTGATTGCCTGGTCGATCCAAGGCGCCTACATCATCTGGCTCCCGATCGAAGTGTCGATCATCCATCGGCGTACGCGCGACTCCGGCCGTCAAGAAGTCCTCACCCGACGTGGGGCGGCGGTGTTGGTGGGCGCACTCGAACTCTCCGTGATCATCGGCGCCCTCAGCAGCGGCTTCCTCGTCGAGGTCATGGACATGAACCTCCTGTTGGCCCTGCCCGCGATCGTGGTGAGCGTCGTACTCCTGCTGGTTTGGGTGGGCATCGAGAAGGCCCCGGCCGATGGTGAGGGAGGCATCGACTGGGTCGGGCTCGGCCTGATCACTACATCTCTCGCCTTGGTGATGGCTGGGCTGGTCTTCTTGCGCCTGGACGGCGTCGGCACTTATCGGGGCTGGGGGCTGCTTGTGCTGGGAGCCTTCTCACTGATCCCGTTCGTGCGCTACGAACTCGCCCACCCCGACCCGATCGTCGACGTGCGCCTACTCAGCAGCCCACGGCAATGGCCGGTGCAGGTGACAGCCTTCCTCTTCGGAATCCCGGTGCTGGGTGGGCAGATCCCCTTGTCGACCTTCGCCCAGGCAGACCCCGAGGTCCGTGGCTACGGCCTCGGCGCCGATCCGTCGTTCATCTCAACCCTGATCGGCATCTACGTGATCACCCTGGCCATCGGGGCCCTGACCCTGCCACTGACCACCCGCCTGTTTGGCGGCGTACGTCGTACGCTCGTGATCGCGAGCCTGCTGGTCGGGCTCGGCTATGCGCTGTGGCTGCCGATGCACGCGCACCTGTGGCAGGCGATGCTCAACATGACCATCGCCGGATTGGGTTCGGGAGCCCTGGTCGCGGCCCTGCCAGCAGCCGCAGCAGCCGCCTCGCCTCCCGAACGCACCGGCATCGCCACCGGCATGACCAATGGCATCAAGACGGTCGGCGGAGCAATTGCTTCTGCGATCTTCGCGATTGCACTGACCTCCACTGGATCACTTGCAGCTACCGGAGAAAAGGTCGCCCCGCTGTCGGGCTACTTGACCGTCTGGGCCGTGTGCTCCGGCGCCGCTCTCCTCGCCGCCGTCGCCCTCCTCGCCGCCCCCAAGCACGCATTCTCCGACCGGGTTGCGTGAGGGGTCGTGGCTGCCGGTTTCCCAAGTGCGCTTGGTGTACATGTACGTTCAATGGGGTGCAACCCATTGAACGTACATGGTTTCCATTGATGGTCAGCCACTGGTACGCCGAACAACCCACCGCAGGTTGCATTCGTCGTACGACGTGAAGCATCGCAGGTGGCGACGCGTCCGGGCTTGGCTACATGCGCCTTGAAACCACACTCAATGGGAAGCTGTCACGCCCCTCAGCGAGCCACAATCACAGACGAGCCGTGGCCAAAGAGGCCCTGGTTGGCGGTGATGCCGACGCGGGCGCCTTCGACTTGGCGACCGGTCGCTTGTCCGCGTAGTTGCCAGGTGAGCTCGCAGACCTGGGCCAAGGCCTGGGCGGGCACGGCCTCACCGAAGCAGGCCAGACCACCGGAGGGGTTGACCGGGATCTTGCCGCCGATGGAAGTGTCGCCGGCGCGAAGGAGCACCTCGGCCTCGCCGCGGTCGCACAGACGCAAGTCTTCGATCCAGTCGAGTTCGAGCGCGGTGGAGAGGTCGTAGACCTCGGCCACGTCGACATCTGAGGGGCTGATCCCGGCCTCCTCGTAGGCCGCAACCCCGATCGACTCCTTGAAGGTCAACTCGCCGGGCTGCACTGCGACGGCGGGGTCGGTCGAGATCTGCGGCATGTCGAGCACGGTGTTGGGGAAGGTCGGGGTCACCGTGGAGATCGCCTTGATCTTCACATCGGTGTTGAGGCCGTGCTTCTTGGCGAATGCCTCCGACACCAACACGACCGCCGCCGCACCATCGCTGGTGGCACAGATGTCGAGCAGGTGCAGCGGGTCAGACACAATCGGGCTGCCGAGCACCTTGTCGACGGTGACTTCACCGCGATAGCGGGCGTAGGGGTTCTCCAGACCGTGTCTGGCGTTTTTCACCTTGACTTGGGCGAAGTCTTCTTGGGTGGCGCCGTACAGATCCATCCGCCTGCGCGCATAGAGGGCGAAGTAGCCGGGGTTGGTCATGCCCATCACCCGGAAGCGGAACCAGTCAGGGTCGTCCCAGCGCTCACCGGCGTTGGGCTTCAAGAAGCCCTTCGGGGTGGTGTCGGCGCCGACGACCAGTGCGACATCACTGAGCCCGGCCAAGATGCGGGCCCGGGCGGTGTCGAGGGCTTGGGCGCCAGTAGCGCAGGCGGCGTACGACGTGGCGACGCGCGCGCCATTCCAGCCCAAGGCAGACGCAAAGGTCGACCCGGCGACATAGCCGCCGTAGCCATTGCGCACGGTCTCACCGCCGACTATGTAATCGACATCAGTCCAGTCGACGCCGGCATCTTTGAGGGCCGCGCGAGCAGCGTGCACGCCGTAGGTGACGAAGTTCTTGCCCCACTTGCCCCACGGGTGCATGCCGACACCGGCGATGGCGATCGAGCTGTTTGAGTTGGTCATGACTGGTCTCCTGCCTTGGCGACGGGCTTCCAGCGCCAAGTGGTGTGATCGCCTTCTTCGTCGGTGTAGAGGGTCTCCACGACGAGCTCCACTTCGTCGCCCACCTTGATGTCGTTCACGCCGAAACCATCGGCCACCTGGCCGAGTACGACGAGCCCCTCAGGCAGCTCGACGGCTGCCAGCGCGAAGGGCACATACGGGTCACTTGCCGGGATGTACGGCTCGGGTGGCTGGTATTGAGCATCGGTGTATGACCACACCTTGCCGAAGCGCGACAACTCGGTGTCGACGAACTCATCCCCATCGCATGCTGGGTTGCGGCAGAAGCCTTGGGTCTTGGGGAAGAACGGTGATTCACAGGTGGTGCACTTGGAGGCGATCAGAGCGGGCTGATCTCCTTGGGTGAACCAGCCTTCGACTACCGGCTTGGCCATGGGACACCTTTCAAGGTGGGACTAGAACAAGTTCTGATTCTCGCATACGTACGATTCATCACCATGGCAGCCAAGGGCACATCAAGACGAGCACAAGCAGACGCGATCGTCGTGGGCGCCGGCCTGGCCGGCCTCGTTGCGACCTACGAACTCATCCAAGCGGGCAAGCATGTGATCGTGCTCGACCAGGAGAATGCCAACAACCGCGGCGGCCAAGCCTTCTGGTCGCTGGGAGGCTTGTTCTTCGTCGACTCGCCTGAGCAGCGGCGCTGGGGCATCAAGGACTCCGTCGAGTTGGCGCTGGCCGACTGGATGGGCTCGGCCCAGTTCGACCGCGAGGAAGATCACTGGCCCCGAGAGTGGGCCAAGGCGTACGTCGAGTTCGCTGCGGGCGACAAATACGACTACCTCCGCAAGCTGGGTTTGCGGGTAATGCCCTTCGCTGGCTGGGCCGAGCGCGGAGACGGTCGAGCGCACGGGCACGGCAACTCGGTGCCCCGCTTCCACCTCACTTGGGGCACCGGGCCTGAGATCGTCCGGGTCTTCCTGGAGCCGGTCGAGGCGGCTGAGCGGGCCGGGCAGGTCACCTTCCACCATCGTCATCGGGTCGATGAGGTGTTGATCGAGAAGGGTACGGCGATCGGTGTCAAGGGCAGCGTGCTCAAGCCCGACGCTGCCGACCGGGGCAAACCCAGCAACCGCGAGCGGATCGACGACTTCGAGTTTCACGCCGAGGCTGTGATCGTCACCTCGGGTGGCATCGGCCACAACTTCGACCTGATCCGCCAGAACTGGCCAATTGACCGACTGGGCAATCCACCAAAGCACATGGTCGCCGGTGTGCCAGCCCATGTCGACGGTCGAATGATCGCGATCAGCAAGAAGGCTGGCGCCAATGCCATCAACGAAGATCGGATGTGGCATTACACCGAGGGCTTGCACAACTGGGACTCGATCTGGGAGAACCACGGCATCCGGATCATTCCTGGCCCCTCGTCGTTGTGGTTCGACGCCGACGGCAATCGGCTGCCCGCACCCAATTTCCCCGGTTTCGACTCTTTGGGCACGCTGCGCACGATCGGCCAGACCGGCCATGACTACAGCTGGTTCATCACCAATCAAGCGATCATCAGCAAGGAGTTCATCCTTTCTGGGTCTGAGCAGAATCCCGAGATCACCGACAAGGACAAGGTGATCTTCGCCAAGGCCAGGCTCAACAAGGGCCCACTCGCTGCCGTGAAGGCCTTCGTCGACCATGGCGAAGACTGGGTCAGCGCCGATGACCTTGACTCCTTGGTCGCCCAGATGAACGAGATCGGCAGGGGTGGGCACCTCGATGCGGGCAAGATCCGCACCCAGGTGGAGGCCTATGACGGCCAGTTCGCCAACAAGGCCTCAAAGGACGCCCAACACATGGCGATCAAGAATGCCAGGAGCCTCAACTCCGAGAAGCTCATCCGGGTCGCCAAACCCGGGGCCATCCTCGATCCGGCAAATGGCCCATTGATCGGCATCCGCCTCAACATCCTCTCGCGCAAGACTCTAGGCGGCCTGGAGACCAATCTCGACTCCCAGTGCCTTGACCGCAACGGGGTAGCGATCCCCGGCCTGTACGCCGCAGGCGAGGTCGCCGGCTTCGGTGGCGGCGGCGTGCATGGTTACAACGCCTTAGAGGGCACCTTCCTCGGCGGCTGCATCTTCTCGGGCCGCGCAGCAGGCAGAGGCGTAGTCAAGGCACTCTGAGCCATGCAGATCCTCATCGTCGATGGCGCCAACGTCGTGGGAGCCACTCCCGACGGTTGGTGGCGTGACCGGGCTGGCGCTGCCCGCAAACTGCACTACCGGCTACTGGTGGCCGACACGTCGTACGACGAGATCTTCTTGATCTTGGAGGGCAAGGCGAAGGCTGGAGCGCCAAAGGGCCGGGATGGTCACCTGCACACAATCCATGCCCCAAAGGACGGCGACTCCACGATCGTCGAGCAGACCAAACTGGCCCGGGCAAAGAATGCCCAGGTGGTCGTGATCACTGCTGACCGCGCCTTGCAGAGTCAAGTGGAATTTCTGGGGGCCCGCACGATGAGTCCGAGTTGGCTCTTGTCGCTGCTGTCGGCCTAGCCAAGCTAGGCGTTGTCCACCAAGATGAGCCCATGACCCAACCAGTGCTCTATGACGTGTCCGACCACATCGCCTTGCTCACCCTCAACCGACCTGAGGCGATGAACGCCGTGAATGCCGACTTGGCAACCGCCTTGGGTGAGGCTTTGGATCGAGCAGACCATGACCCCAGTGTGCGGGTCATCATTGTCACGGGCACGGGCAAGGCCTTCTGCGCAGGCGCAGACCTCAAGGCCATTGCCAAGGGTGAAGACATCAGTGTGCGAGGCAATCCGCAGTGGGGTTTTGGTGGCTATGCCGAGCACTGGATCAACAAGCCAGTCATTGCCGCGGTCAATGGCTTTGCAATGGGGGGCGGCACTGAGCTTGCCCTTGCCTGCGACCTGATCGTGGCGTCTGCCGAGGCGAAGTTCGGGCTACCTGAGGTCAAGCGCGGCTTGATCGCCGCTGCGGGAGGGCTGATTCGGATCCAGCGACAGATCCCGATGAAGCGCGCTCTGGAGTTGGCCCTGACTGGGGCCAGCCTCGACCCGGAGACTGCCCTGGAGTGGGGTCTGGTCAACAAGGTCGTGCCCGCCGAGCAACTTCTCGACGAAGCACGTGCCTTGGCTGCTCAGATCGCCGCAAACGCGCCTACCGCAGTACGGATGACAAAGCGTCTGCTCCATGAGGCCGCTGGGGCCAACTCGGATTGGGATCCTGAATGGGGCACTGGGGATGCCTGGAAGTTGAACAATGACCGCACCATGGAGGTCTTTGGTCACCCGGATGCCATCGAGGGGCCGATGGCCTTCGCTGAGAAGCGGGAGCCGCGTTGGGCCGACTAGGTCGGGTGCTAAACGTTTCGACAGCTCATATACCCCCTAGGGTATAGTATCCTTCAGGTATACAACCACTCGACCAGGAGGCCTCATGGACCCGCATCTCGCCAGCAACGATCAGCCGAAATCAGCACTAGGCTCACTGCGTCGTGCCCTCTTCTCGCTGTTCGTAGTCGGGATCCTGGGCGCAAGCTTGAGTGCTTGTGGCGAATCTTCCCCCAGCCTCAACGTGGAGTCAGATGCCGTCATCATCGACGTACGCACCCCTGGCGAGTTTGCAGCCGGGCACCTCAAGGACGCCTTGCTCAAGGATTACAACGCGGGTCAACTGGGCGCCGAGCTCGCCAACTTGGATCCATCCGCGACCTACTTCGTCTACTGCAGGTCGGGCAATCGCTCTGCTCAAGCCGTCGCGATGATGGAGCAGGCAGGATTCACCAAGGTGACCGATCTGGGCTCTCTGGAGCAAGCATCATCTGCCACGGGCATCGCCATCGTCACCGGCTAACACCTGGGCTCAGGTTGATCAGGTTGACGAGTGACGGCGTTTGAGTCTGAGCACCCGAGCCAGATCGAGTTGATTGGCTTCGCGCCACGCCGCCAATCGCGACAGCTCATGCGCTAGCAACTCCTGATCTCCGCGATGGTGCCAGCGCAGGGCGTCTTCGGCATAGGCGATCCAGGCAATCTCACGGGCGCGCCTGATCTCATCGAGAGCGAAAATCGAATCGCACCCTTGCGCGAGCAAGGCAGCGAAGGCGACGCTTGGGCCACGATTGATGCCCATGTGGCAATGCGCCAGGACCATCCCACCCGAGCCCAAGGCCTCGTTGACGAAGCAGACTGCCTCGTCAAAATAGTCGAAAGGCACCCGCTGACCGACATCATCCATACCTTGGTGAAAGTAAGTGATCGTGGGAGCCAACGAACGCACGAAGCCTTCATCAGACCACTCAATCCGCGCATCGAAAATGTGAGTCACTCCCACCTGAGCCAACTCGTAAAGCTGCTCGGCAGCCATCTGGCGATCCTTGGCCAGATCGCCACCGACGAGTAGTCGATCAGTGACGAAATCTGCATTGGCATTCACGAACCTGGTCGACGCAGGAGCGGATGTGGATCTGGGGGGCGCATAATCGGTGGGCATCACTTGGCAGGTTATCCCGCGGCACCGACAATCCTTTGGAGCAGCCAGCGGGTGTTGACGGCGTACGAGACTGATAATGGGCAACAGATCTCAAGGCCAATCAGAACATGACCACGAGGAGGCTTATCGACCAAATGCTGACTGATACACCCACCTTGCGTGATGACCTGGTCAGCCTGCGCGCCCTTCGCGTCGAGGATGCAGACATGGTCGTGCAATTGAGCTTGGATCCCGTGACCCAGCGATGGACTTCAATCGCGCCAGCATTCAATGTCACCGATGCTCTCCACTGGATCACGCAGATCATTCCTGACGGCTGGGCAGCTGGGCGAGACTCCACCTTTGCGGTCGAGCATGACGGGGCCCTCGTCGGCACCGTTGGTCTACGCATCGAAGGCGATGGCACCGCCGAGATCTCCTACGCCGTGCTTCCGGAGCACCGAGGCCTCGGCCTAGCTGAGAGAGCCTGCCGACTCCTGATCGACTGGGGCTTTGAAGCACTAGGCCTGCACACGATCAAGTGGCTCGCTCCCAAGGGCCACTGGGCTTCGCGCAAACTGGCCTGGCGACTCGGATTCAGCATCGACGCAACTCTGCGCAGTTGGCTGCCGCATAGAGACACCCACGTCGACGCCTGGGCCGGAGCCCTGCTGCGAGGCGAGGCGCTGCAGCCACGCAGCGAGTGGTTCGCCGTACCCACCATCGAAGACGCGCTCGTGAGACTCCGCCGCGTCGAAGCCAAGGATCTCGACGAGATGGTGATCGGGGCGAATGACCCCCGCAACCAAGAGTGGATCCGCAAACTCGCACCACCCTTCGACTCGGGATCAGCCCAGTCCTATCTCGATGGCTACGAAGAGGGTATGGCGAATGGCTCAGCAGTGCACTGGGCCATGGCCGACCCTGAAGACGACGGATTCTTGGGCGTGATGTCGGTCTTGCGCATCACCCGCCCACAAGGCGAGATCGGCTACTGGTCACATCCCCGCGCCCGTGGCCGTGGCGTGGTCACCCGAGCTACTCGTCTGGCCGTCAAACACGCATTTGCTGAGCTCGGCTTGGAGCGTCTTTGCTTGTACGCCGCAACCCCCAATGTCGCTTCTGGCAAAGTCGCCACTCGCGCAGGATTCATCCGGATTGGCACCGAACGGCACAGCGCTCCCCAACACAGCGTGGGCATGGTGGATTGCGAAGCCTTCGACCTACTGCCTGATGACCCGCTGCCTGATGACCCGCTACTTGGCGAAGCGGTGACCGACCAGATTGGCAATCCGAGCACCTGAGGGGAGACAATCTCCGTCATGTCTGGCGCGCACCAATCGGGAATCCACATCGCCTTCTATCGCTTTGTCGCGATCGAGGATGTCACTGGGCTGTGCCAACGCCTCGAAGAGCTCGCTTCAGACCTATTGGGCACCGTGCTCGTGGCACCAGAAGGCGTCAACGGCATGTTGGCGGGCCCTGCCTCCAAGATCGATGACTTCTTGGTCCGGGCCAGCCATGACCCCCTGGCCGGCATCGCCTTCGATGGCATCACCACCAAGGCCACCACCTATGAGCGCCACCCGTTCTCGCGACTGAAGATCAAGGCCAAGGCCGAGATCGTGCCCCTCGGAATCAGCGACCTGGACATGCCTTCTCGGGTCGCAGACGTCGCGCGCACCGACGTACCCCCCAAGGAGTGGCGGGAGTTGATCAAACGCGATGACGTGGTGTTGATCGACAATCGGAACAGCTTCGAATATGAGACCGGCCATTTCGCGGGGGCCATAGACCCAGGCATCACGAACTTCCGCGATTTCGCTGACTATGTGTTGACCCATGCAGAGCAGTGGCGTGAGTCAGGCACCAAGGTCGCGATGTATTGCACTGGCGGGATCAGATGCGAGAAATCCAGCCCCTGGATGCAGGATCTGGGCTTGGAGGTCTACCAACTCCAAGGCGGGATCTTGAACTATTTCGCTCAGATCCCTGATGCCGACGCCGACTATCTCGGCGAATGCTTCGTCTTCGACAACCGGATCACTCTGGACACCAAACTCGCCGACGTCGGACGCGAACGCACTGAGATCACCGGCTGATCTCTGGGCAGTCGCCTGGCTGAGGCCGCAGCCCGGATACTGGATTTCAAGATCAGCCGACGGGGATGGCAAGCCGCTGACCCGGATGGATCGTCGCACTCCCCAAGGAGTTGAGGTCTGTGATCTGCCGAACCATTTCGCGGATCTGGCCCGGCTCGGCGTAGTCACCAGCCACGGAATAGAGGGTGTCACCCGTGCTGACCGTGACATAGTGGATCTCCGGCGGGCTGCCCGCATCAAAGGAAGCTGCGGCGCGGCCACCAACGAAGATCATCGCCGCCACCACCAGACCAAGGAAGATCGTGGTGAAAACGATGCGCCCGCGCCGCGTCAAACGAAGCGCCGCAGGCTTTTGCTCGCGGACTCCACTCCAACGCGCATGGTTGCTGATCGGGCTAAGGGTGGTGCTGCTCATCGGGATACCTCCTGGGGAAGACCGAGCCCTGCTGGCCCGGTTGGCTGTCGATCCATCCCGGCGACCCCGGCCGAGTGATCTACCAAATGTCTACGGGCTGCCACCGACAATTGCGGGCCTGAGGGCCGCGCCAGAGCCGTCTGGCTTCGAATAGACATTCGATCGAACATAGGTTTGAGATTAGAACACTCGTTCGGACAGGACAAGTCGAACACCTGTTCGGCGTGTCGCAAACGATCGACTCATGGAGGCCCACTTGCCCCGCGACACGGTCGAACAAGTGTTTGAAATTTGGCTCGCGCTTTGGTTGGCTGTCCACATGGGCTCGAAAGACAACATCAGTCAGTTCCCCGATGGCACACCAGATGCAACTGGTCTGACAGAGCGCCAAAAGCGCATCCTCGACACTTTGCGAGACTCCATCGAGAAGCGGGGATATCCGCCCAGCATTCGCGAGATCGGCGAGTTGGTCGGGTTGACCTCCTCTTCCAGCGTGGCTCACCAATTGCGAGTGCTGGAGAAGAAGGGTTTCATCAAGCGTGACCCCAATCGCCCTCGGGCTCTTGAGGTTTTTCTGCCTGAGTTGATGGCTGCGCGTCGAGCCATGTCCGCGACTGAAGAGGAGGGCACTGACATCACAGACATCGGTGACTCTCGCCCTGCGGCAAATTACGTGCCCCTGGTTGGCCGGATCGCCGCAGGCGGGCCCATTCTGGCCGAGGAAAGGGTCGAAGACGTCTTCCCACTCCCCAAGACCCTGGTTGGAGAAGGCACCCTCTTCCTGCTTGAGGTCAGCGGCGATTCAATGATCGATGCCGCGATCTGCAATGGCGACTACGTGGTTGTGCGCCAGCAACCCTCAGCCGACAACGGCGACATCGTCGCGGCGATGCTCGATGGCGAGGCCACGGTCAAGACCTTCCAGCGCAAGGATGGTCGAGTCTGGCTCCTGCCACACAACAGCGCCTACGATCCGATCGACGGCACTCACGCCACGATCCTGGGCAAGGTGACCGCCGTACTCCGTCGAGTCTGAGCGCCACACGATGCGCGCCTCTGATTGTTGCCATCTTGTTACCTAAAATGTCCGTTTAGTGCATAATCGTCCTTATGGGGCGATTAATGCGAGTTGTAACGTTTGGCGGCTGCGCGGTCGCCACCTTTGCGATGATCGCAGCATCGACTGCCAGCTCAACGACCGCGACGCCCACAGAGGTCACCCACACACAGGTAGACGCCCTCACCAAAGCCCTGTCAGCGAGCACCCCCGAGGCAAGTCGCGCCACTGCCGACTCACCTGTGCGCACAAACAAGGCGTCCGCTCCGCATGACCCCCCAATCACGATCGACCAGCCAGTGCAAGGCAAGCAGGCCCTTGATG
Organism: Nocardioidaceae bacterium; assembly: GCA_020636935.1. Lineage (GTDB taxonomy): Bacteria > Actinomycetota > Actinomycetes > Propionibacteriales > Nocardioidaceae > Marmoricola. Next base: position 43,697 of record JACJWW010000005.1, on the reverse strand, counting down.
CCATTTCCCAACGCATCTCGGCGGTGGCATCGGCCAACGCGATGTCAGTCGCTGAGTTGACCAGGACCCTGAGCGAAGATCCCACCGCTTGGCTCGGTCGCAGTGGCCAGCTCTACTTTGCAGAGGCACCCCAGCCAGCTTCCACCGTTGAGAGCCCTCCACCAGTGGGAGCCCTTCCCGTCTATCCGCTTGACCAGACCTTCAGCCTCCACAGCTCACCCGGGTCCAATCGCACCATCTACTTGGACTTCAACGGCTACGACCTGGCGCCGACAAACTCCTGGGTCAACTACCAGAACCTGCCGAGCAAGACCTACGGAGGGTTCACCCTCGATGGCAATCCCGGCGCCTTCACTTCGGCAGAGCTGGCTCATATCCAGGCCGTTTGGCGGATCGTTTCAGAGAAATACGCCGCCTTCGATGTCGATGTCACGACCCAAGACGTCGGATCGGGCAAGTGGGATCGGGCATCGGGCGCGGATCAGGAGTACGGCGTACGTGTGGTGATCACCAATGACTCCTCGGCCAGCCAGTCGGCCTGTCAGAACGCCTGCAGCGGGGTGGCCTGGATCGGACAGTTCAATGCCACGACGTCCTACACCGACTATTGGCAACCAGCGTGGGTGTTCTCCAACTTGACCCATGGCTCAGTCGCTCTGACCGCAAACACAATTGCCCACGAGATCGGACACACCGTCGGGCTCAATCACGACGGCACCGCCAGTGATGGGTACTACGGCGGGCACAGCAACTGGTCACCACTGATGGGGGGTGGCGTCAACGGGGTGCAGCAATTCAGCAAAGGTGAATACACCGGCGCCAACAACACCGAAGACGACTTCGCCAAGATGAGCGTCAAGGGGCTGTCAATCCGCAGTGATGACTTCGCCAACACCATCTCAACCGCAGACCCCATCGCTGCACAGGCATCGCAGTCCTACAGCGGCCTGATCACCAGCCAATCAGACACCGACGTATTCGCATTCACCACCACCTGCCCGGCAAACCTGACGGCTCAGGCCGCGGGGATCGGCGAAGGCAGCATGCTGGACCTGCGCGTGGAGATCCTCAACAGCAGCGGAAGCATCTTGAAGAGCGCTGACCCGATCTCAAGCCAGGACACCTCCTACTGGCCAGCGCTGGCGACTGGCCTCGACGCCAGCGCAGCGACCAGCACCAGCATTCCGGGCACCTACTTCGTGCGATTGCAAGGCGTAGGCAAGGGAAATCCGGCGAACACGGGATACTCCGCATATTCCAGCATTGGCAGCTACACCCTGCAGGTCACCAGCACCTGCACCGGTCCCGATGAGCCACCAGTTGAGGACCCACCTGCCGAGGATCCACCCACACAGGACCCAGGAGACCAGGGCGATCCAGTGACAGATCCCGGGCCACAACCACGCTCCCCCTCATCAGTCGCGATGGTGAGCCCAACCCCGCAGACAGCTCGAGGTGCTCGTGGCGGACCCAAGACAGTCAGGGCTGCATGGGCTGCGCAACCCGGAGCCACTCACTACATCATTGAGATCCGCAAACTCAACAAGCGCGGCCGCACCATGACCAGCAGGCGAGTGTCAACGCCCAGCAGTGCCGTGGAAGTCCGAGTCGCCAGCGGGCGCTATCGGCTGCGGATCATGGCAGTCGGCGCATCTGGCACGAGCGCTTGGTCCGCCTGGTCACCACGCACAAGGGCTCGCTGAACGTGCCGGCTCGGCTCCCCTATTCAGGCGTTGCCAGGCGCGCGAGAGCTTGACGCACTAGAGCCGGATCGGTCGTGTCCCACATCGGCGGCATGCTCCGACGCAAGAAGCCGCCATATCTGGCCGTGGCCAAACGCGGATCCAGACAGGCCACTACGCCCTTGTCCGTCGTACGACGAATCAACCGGCCAGACCCCTGCGCCAGCAGCAGCGCGGCATGAGTGGCCGACACCGACATGAAGCCATTGGCACCGCGCCGATCTGCCGCCCGCTGGCGTGCCGACATGAGCGGATCATCGGGTCGGGGGAAGGGGATCCGGTCGATGATCACCAGACGACAGGTGTCTCCAGGCACGTCGATGCCCTGCCAGAGACTGAGCGTGCCGAACAGACAGGTCTCGGGCTCGGAGACGAATTGCTTGGTCAGCTCGGGCAATTGGGCTTCGCCCTGCACCAAGGTGGTGAGGTGGGGCAGAGCCGTCTTGAGATGCTCGCCTGCTGCCTCTGCGGCCCTGCGGGAGGAAAAGAGCCCCAGGGTGCGCCCACCCGCTGCTTCGACCAACTCAGCGATCTCATCGAGTTGTGCGGCCACCAAGCCGTCACGACCCGGTGGCGGAAGATGCTTGGCGACGTAGAGGATGCCCTGCTTTGGGTAGTCAAAGGGCGAGCCGACATCGAGACTGCGCCAGGTGCCTCCCTCTTCATCGGCCCAGAGACCCAAGGAATGAGCGACCGGGGCAAAGTCACCGCCCAGCTTGAGAGTCGCCGAGGTGAACACCGCGGTCTTGTCTGCGAGCAAGTGATCACGCACCTGGTAGGACACGTCCAGTGGGGCCACGTGCAAGTTGTCGCCACCTCTGTTTTCAGGGCGCTCACTGACCCATAAGACGTCGGCATCGCTACCAGCTGCCATCCGCTCGGCAGTGGTGAACAACTCCTGGGCCCAACCCTTGCACTGCACAATGGCGGCATCATCACCTGCCTCCTTGGGGAGGCTGCTGATCAAGGCCCGAGCACAGTCACGGACCACTCCCAAGGCTTGCGCCAATTGACCTTCAAACACATCGACCCGGCCCGGGCCACACACCGCAATCGCATCTTTCAACTCATCTGCGGCATCTCCTAACCGGGCAGCAGTGTCATCATCAACATGTCGCTCGGCGCGCGTGGACAGTCGATCGATGTCTGCGATGGAGAGGTCATCGGTCGCCGTCTGCGTGACTCGAGCGACGAACTCATGCGCCTCGTCAATGACCACTGCGTCGTAGTCGGGGATCATCGGCACACCCTCGATGGCATCAATGGCCAAGAGTGCGTGGTTGGTGACGATGACGTGTGCATCAGCCGCCTTCTGCTTGGCCCGCTCAGCGAAACACTCATCGTAGAAGTCGCATTTTGTGCCCAGGCATTCTCGATGAGACACGCTGACCTGTCGCCAGACCCGGTCGGTATGCCGCGGCGCAGCGTCGCGCTCACCGGAGCCACGCGCGTCTGCCTGCTCTTCGACCCACTCCCTCATGGCGACTACTTCTGCGCCGATCGAGTCTGCTGGCAGATCGACGAGGGTGCCCTGGTCATCCGGCACGCCCATTCGCACTCGGTGCAGACAGGCGTAGTTGGACCGGCCCTTCAAGACCGCGTGCGAGGTGTCGAGGTCGGCTGCATCCACCGCGGCGATCAAGGCAGGTAGGTCGCGCTCAATCAGCTGATGCTGCAGCGCCAGGGTGGCGGTGGCCACCACGACTCGCTCGGAGTGCAACATCGCTGGCACCAGATAGGCCAAAGACTTGCCGGTGCCAGTGCCCGCCTGTACGACGAGGTGTTGCTCGACATCAAAGGCATCAGCGACAGCCTGGGCCATCTGGATCTGCCCGGGCCGCTCATCACCAGAAAGGTTGGCAACTGCCTCGGCCAACAAGGTGACCACCTTGCTCGAGGCATCCCCATCGTTAGGGTCACCGACATGCGAGCCCTGCGGCTCAGGGTCTGAGGATTCGTCGGGCATTGAAGCACTTTAGCCAGCCGTCACCGATCTGGTGACGACTGGCCAAGTGGTTGTGGATCTTCAGGCCTGCGGGGGCGCAGGGGGGCCTGGCGGCGCAGCAGGTGGAGCGGCTGGAGGCGCCGGTGGAGCCGCTGGTGGTGCCGGCGGGGCTGCCGCCGGAGGGGCGCTCGGCGTGACTGGTGGAGTGGGCGTCGTACCACCGCCACTGCCGAAGTCGATCTGCGGCGCAACCCGAGCGGACTCCTCGGCTTGGTAGAACTCGCGCTTGGTTACCCCAGCGATACCGGAGAAGAACATCCAAGGAATCGTTTGGACGGCCGTGTTGAGCTTGGTGACCGCGTCGTTGTAGTACTGGCGGGCAAAGGCGATCTGGTCTTCGGTCTCAGCCAGTTGTCGCTGAAGATCGAGGAAGTTCTGGTTGGCCTTCAGATCTGGGTATGCCTCTGCGACTGCGTTGACTTGCACAAGCGCCTTGTCTAGCGCGGCATCGGCATTGGCCTTCTCCTGCACATCTGTGCCCTTGGCGGCTTCGACCACCCGGGCCCGGGCTCGGGTGACTTCCTCGAAGACGCCCTTCTCATGCGCGGCGTAGCCCTTCACCGTCTCCACGAGATTGGGGATCAGGTCAGCACGCCGGGTCAGTTGTACGTCGATCCCGCCCAAGGCCTCCTGGGCCCCGATGTCGAGCGTGCGTAGCTTGTTGAAGCCCGCGATCACGAAGCCAATCAGTCCAATGACGATGACTGCGATCACGATGAGTGCGATCAGCATTGTTGTTCCCCTTCGTTGGGTATTTGGTCCATTGTGAAGTCAGATCCGCGGATTACCAAGATCCGCCACCGCCGCCACCACCGCCACCACCGCCACCACCACCGCTGCTCGATGATGATTGGGTGGCCTCATATGAAGAGATGGCGCTACTCACCGTCGACTCGAAGTCGCTGGTGAAAGTGCTCGCCATGGAGCCCAAGGCAGCGCCCGAGTAGAACCCGCTCCCATGCAGATACGAGGGTGTTGGCGGCTCGGACTGCATCTCGATGCGATATTTCTGCTCCCACTCTTTGGCACAGTCAAAGGCGACGGCCCAAGGGATGTACTTCGTGTAGAGCTCCTGTTTGCCAGAGAAGTCGAATCTGGCCTCACTGGAGGGTGTGGACAGGACTCTATGGAAGCCACCCAACTCCGACCAGAGGCGGCGCCCTTGCTCTGTTCGCTTCGTTGCTGCCCCAGGCATGATCACTTGGATCGCGAAGACAGCCAAGACCAAAGGCGCAAGCGCCAGCACAGATGGCAGTTTGGGTGAGAACAAGATGATCCATGCGCCGCCGCCAAGCGCGGCGATGAAGATGACGATATTGAGCCAGCCCAATCCAGCCTTCGTCATCAACCCGTTCTCATCGGCCCAAGTGCTCGTTTTGCTGCTGAAGGACTTGACCGCGGACTGAAGTTGCTGCCCGGTGGCCACATCCTTCTTCTTGGTGTGGAAGGGGCGCGATTGCACGGCCAGTAGCTGAGCGGCAGCACTCGAACCCGTGTCCAGACGCTGCCAGGCAGCTTGATCTCCAGTCGAGGTGATGGTCCAGCCATCATCTTGGGTCCGCTCCAAGGTGGTTGCTCCAGCGGCACCGGTCTCAAGCAGGGCCGCCACGAATCCCTTGGCGTCAGCCTTCTCGTCCAAGAGATAGCGCCCCTGAGCCGGACCTATCCCCTCTGGCGGCTGGTAGGTGAGCGGAAAGGCCGGGTCTACTTCCTTGACACTCCTCGCCATCTTGGCACCACCCCATGCAGCGGCGATCGTGAGGAGGGCCGCCAGGATTGATGGGAAGACGGAGCTGCCCAGAGCGCGTTCCCAAGCCATTGGCCAAGGCATCGAAACCCGGTCGGGCGTGGGCATGTCAAGACCCGCCTTCACCGTGACCGGGGTATTGGGTTGCAACTGGCCTGTGGTGACACTCAGTGTGTTGCCTTGGACCGTTGCCTCGCAACCCGCCTTCTCTCCTGCGCCGACCGCGCACATGCTCACTTCTGGCTTGGTCGGCAGCGTGGCGGTCAGATTGGCTGACATGATCAGCATCCGCCAACCGCCGGGGATCAGGTTGTAGAAGAACTGCGTCGGTTGACCCGTTGTTCCCTTCGACAAAACTCCCTTGATCTTGTATTTGAGCACATAGGTGTGATCACCGGTCAAAGTGACATCAGGATCGCCGATGCGGTAGTTGAGATAGCGCCCACCGCCCTCTTTCTGCTCCAAGGCTTCGGTCGGCTTCCCGTCAACGGTGACTGAGAAGTCCTGCGGATTCAACCGCGCCTTGGGGTCACTTGGGTCTTGGCGATCAAAGAAGCGGAAGATCCCGTGCTTGGGGACAGGGAAGTTCACCAACAGGGTCTCAGTGGCGTTGAGGGCACCTTTGTCATCCACCTCAAAATGAGCGGTGTAGTTGGTGACCACTGCCGGGTCAGTCGAGGCATCCTGACCTGAACTCAACCCACTGAAAAGCACTGGCAACCAGATGATGACCAGTACGATCAGAACCCCGAAAACCCGCCAGATCAGCTTCCCCATGTGCCGATCCTAGCGAACCCAGGCTTCATCAAGCACCAATAACACCCACACCGTAGTCTGGTGAACATATGAATAGACCCCCCGAAGACTTCAACCTCCACGACGAGCTCGCCCAGACCGCCGAATGGGACGATCTCGAGTCCTCAACTGAGTCACAGACTCCCGGCACACTCGAGTTGGCTGAGCGCCATGCCCTGCGTCGAGTGGCCGGCTTGTCCACAGAGCTCGAAGACATCAGCGAGGTTGAATATCGACAACTACGGCTGGAGCGCGTCGTACTCGTCGGAGTCTGGACCGAGGGCACCGTGCAAGACGCCGAAAACTCCATGGCCGAGCTGGCATTGCTCGCCGAGACAGCCGGCTCAGAAGTCTTGGATGCCTTCTACCAGCGCCGAGACAAGCCCGACCCTGCCACCTATATCGGCCGCGGCAAGGTCGAGGGACTAGCCGAGATCGTCCAGGCCACTGGTGCAGACACCGTGATCTGCGACGGCGAACTGGCCCCGAGCCAACTTCGCAACCTCGAAGACCGGGTCAAGGTCAAGGTGGTCGATCGCACTGCGCTGATCCTCGACATCTTCGCCCAGCATGCCAAGAGCCGTGAAGGCCAGACTCAAGTCGAGCTGGCGCAGCTCAACTACATGAAACAACGCTTGCGCGGCTGGGGTGGCAGCCTGTCTCGTCAGGCAGGTGGCCGCGTAGCCGGCGGTGAAGGCATCGGCAGCCGCGGCCCTGGCGAGACCAAGATCGAGATGGATCGTCGTCGGATCAACACCCGCATCGCCAAACTGCGTCGCCAACTCGCTGACTTCAAGAAGACCAGAGAAGCAATGCGATCCGGGCGGCAACGCAATTCCATCCCCAGCGTGGCCATCGCCGGCTACACCAATGCCGGCAAGTCATCACTGCTCAACCGGCTGACCTCGGCCGGCGTACTCGTTGAGGACGCGCTCTTTGCCACCCTCGACCCCAAGACGAGGCGCACGACCACAAGTGACGGGCGGGTCTACACCCTCAGCGACACCGTGGGCTTCGTCAGGCATCTCCCCCATCAACTCATCGAAGCATTTCGCAGCACCCTTGAAGAGGTCGCTGAGGCCGACCTGGTGCTGCATGTGGTGGATGGCTCCCACCCCGACCCGGAAGGGCAACTCGCCGCCGTACGTGAAGTCTTCGCCGAGATCGGCGCATCCAAGGTGCCAGAACTCGTCGTGATCAACAAGGCCGACATCGCCGACCCAATGGTGGTGGCTCGACTCCGGCAACGTGAGCCAATGAGCATCGTGGTCTCGGCCGCAACAGGCGAGGGGATCGACGACCTCCTTGAGGCGATCGAAGCCGATCTGCCCACCCCAGGCCTGGAGATCAATGCCGTGGTGCCCTACGCGCGCGGAGACCTGACCAGCCGACTTCACGACGAGGCCATCGTGCACTCACTGACCCACGAAGCCGACGGCACCCATGTGCACGCTCGGGTCAACCCCGACCTTGCTCACGAACTTGACCCCTACGTCGTCAACTGAGCACCCAGCCAGTCCCGGCAGCACCAATTAGCCAGTTCCCGGCAGTGAAACAGTCGAATCCACCACCGTCATCGTGGTGCCACCAGCAATGTCTCCCGGCGTTGGCGGGCAAAACATCTTGGTCGCTGGCTTGGTCAACGGCTTGATGCTGGAGCAAACGATATTGCCTGCGGCTTGGTCGCCATCCCAGAAGGTAAAGGTGAGCATATTGGGGCCTCGTTCCTGGGCAATCGCACCACGAGTGGCCTTGAGCCCGACGATCTCTTGCCCCCGCAAACGCCATTTGCCGCCGTACACCGTGTCACCGATCCGGAAGGTGGTCCCGGCCTTGATCGGCATCGCCTGATCTCCGCTGCCGGGAGCGGCGGGTGCTGCTGAAGGGGTGTACTCCGGCAACTGGCTCGGAGGCAGGGTGCCGGTGTTCATCATCGCGACGTGGAGCCACTTGACCGCCTGCAAACCGAGGATCAAGACAAGGGCGAGTGCCCCCAGGATGACAAGGATCTTCGCGACCGCGTGAGTCGAAGGACCCGCGGGGCGCGCTGCTCTATGACCTGGAGACACTCGCCAAAGGTAGCCGAAATCGGCGATTACTTGGGTGGCATCCGGATGCCGCCATCAACTCGGATGGTCTCGGCATTCATGTAGGAGTTGGTGATCACCTCGACGACCATGCTCGCCAACTCGTCGGGGGCACCAAGACGCTTGGGGAAGAGCACGTTTTGGCCGAGATTGGCCTTGAACTGCTCAGAGGCCTCTCCCTCGCCGTAGATCGGGGTATCAATCAGACCCGGAGCGATCGTGTTGACCCGCACCCCAGCAGCCGATAGGTCACGCGCCACGGGCAAGGTCATGCCCACGACACCACCCTTTGACGCGGAGTACGACGCCTGGCCGATCTGGCCGTCGAAGGCAGCCACGGAAGCCATGTTGCAGATCGAGCCGCGCTCGCCGTGCTCATTTGGCTCGTTCTTGCTCATCGCGGTGGCGGCCAAACGGATGGCGTCGAAGGTGCCGATCAAGTTGATGTCAATGACCTTGCGGAAGGCATTGATGTCGTGTGCGGAGCCGAACTCTCCATCGCGACCGATGGTGCGTTGGGCCCACCCGATGCCGGCAGAGTTGACCAATGCCCACAGCGGAGCCATGGCCACAGCCTGCTCCACAGCTGCCTGGATCTGCTCGGTCTTGGTCACGTCTACGCTGGCGAAGGCACCACCGATTTCGTTTGCAAGGGCCTCGCCCTTCTCGGCATTGAGATCGGCCACGAGCACCTTGGCGCCCTTGGCTGCGAGTTGACGGGCTGCTGCTGCGCCGATCCCGGAGGCTCCTCCGGTGACGATCGCGCTCTTTCCATTGATGTCCATGCCGCTGATCCTATGCGGGGCCCTGACCGAGTAGACCGGTGATCCCCTCAGCGACCAACACCGCGGGCCCGGTCATCAGGATCTGACCGTCATCTGCCCAAACGATCGTCAAACTGCCACCCGGGACATCCACCTGATAGGGCAAGCCGCGATCACTCCCATCAGCCAGACTCGCCGCCACCATCGCTGCGCAGGCACCCGTGCCACAGGATCGAGTCTCCCCCGAGCCGCGCTCGTGGACCCTCATCGCCACATGGCGCTCACCGACCCGCTGCACGAACTCGACATTGACCCCTTCTGGATAGACAGTCTCATCGAATCCAGGCGCCTCGGTGAGTGCGCCAGCGTCATCGAGCGAGTCGACGAAGGCGACTGCATGCGGATTGCCCATGTCGATCTGCCTGGCGATCCAGTCCCGCTCGCCGATCGAGATCCGGGTATCGCTGCTGACCGTGGGCAGACCCATGTCGACGGTGATGCCACCATCGGTGAAGAACACCGTCTTGACGCCAGCCCTCGTGGCGATCCGCAGTGGCTCACGCATGTCGACGTCTGCATGGTCACTGAGATAGCGAGCCAGCACTCGGATGCCATTGCCGCACATCTGACTGAGCGAACCATCGCTGTTGCGATAGTCCATGAACCAAATCGCGTCACCCCTGGCCGCGACAGCCGACGGATCGTCAGTCGCATCGGTGCGGACCACACGGATCACCCCGTCGGCACCTATACCCGCTCGTCGATCGCAGATGCGGCGTACGTCGTCGGGCGAAAGTTCCAGTTGGCCAGTGGCGTCGGGAAGGAGCACGAAATCGTTCTCGGTGCCATGGCCTTTGACGAAGGGATGCTCGCTCACATCGGCGATTCTCCCAAACACCGTTGTCTGCGGATGCGCCCCCGTCTCATAGGGTGTACCCAGCAGCCGGACTTCAACTGACTGGGAGCCAATCATGGGCGACACCTTGACCCTGAAGGACGGCACACCCGGCTGGGTCTGGCCGCTCCTCCCGACCCATCGTGAGTCCTTGGTCAAGGCCTTCGAAGACCTCTCGCCGGAGTCGCGCAGACTGCGCTTCTTGACCCCTGTGGAGAGATTGTCCGATTCGATGCTCCATCAACTCGTTGACGAAGTCGATGGGGTCGACCACATTGCGCTGGTGGTCTTCGTGGAGACCGAGACCGAGGCGCTGCCCATCGCTATCGGTCGCATCGTGCGCTGTCCCGACATCCACGATGCAGCAGACATCGCGGTCACGGTGCGGGATGACTGGCAAGGACGCGGTGTGGCCACAGCCCTGCTCTCACTGCTGGTCGCAAGGCGCCCCGTTGACGTCACTCGGATCATCACCGAGGTTGCAATGGACAACCCAGCCTCGCTTGCCATGCTGCGCCATCTTGGACCGATGCGACTGCATGACACCGGGATGGGCATCTTCGACGTTGAGATCAACTTGGAGGCAACTGCTCCCAGTGTCATGCCTGAACAGCCTGTCACCGGAGAGCGGCTGCATCCCGTGCTGGAGAGACCCGGTCGCGAGATCTTGCGCAACCGCGACCTCGTCTGCGGCTGGTTGTCCGCCTCAACGGGCGACGCCCCAGAGTCCACCACTGGTCCAGCACAATCCGAGGAAGGGATTGACCCGGAGGCACTGGACAAGACAATCTGACTCAGGTTGATCCATCGTGGATCACTCGAGGAGGCGATACAGCGGTGACCACCCAACTGAGACTGTCCCTGCACAGGGCGGCGGTCGCATTACTGGCCCTGGTCACAACTCTTGGCTTAGCCACAGTCTTGGCCGCCCCTGGCGCCCAAGCCAATGACTCTGCACCACCTCCAGAGGTCGAGGTGAATGTCTCGGGCACTCCCAGCTCGACACCATGGCCAGATGGCAGCGTCAAGGGCTTCGTCGATGCCCACACTCACCTGATGAGCGATATCGCCTTTGGTGGCAGCATCCTGTGCGGGGCCACCTTCGACCCGGTCAACGGAGCAGCAGGGGCTCTGAAGGACTGCCCCAGTCACGGCACGGACGGGTCTTCTGCACTGATCGAGAATGTCACCAAAATCGATGTCCCGTTCAACCCCTTCGCAAAGCACGACGTGACCGGGTGGCCGACCTTCAAGGATTGGCCGGCGTACAACTCGCTGACCCATCAGCAGATGTACTACAAGTGGGTCGAACGAGCTTGGCGAGCCGGTCAACGAATCATGGTGAATGACACCGTCAACAACAATGTGCTCTGCGAAGTGCCACTAGGGCAGGTCAACAAGCACAGCTGCGAAGACATGGCCAATGTCAGACTGCAAGTGCAGCGCACCAAAGACCTCCAGACCTATGTCGACAATCAGTACGGCGGACCAGGCAAGGGCTGGTTCCGGATCGTCGAGACTCCAGCACAAGCCCGTGCAGTGGCCGAAGATGGCAAGTTGGCCGTCGTACTCGGCATGGAGGTGTCCAATCCCTTCGGCTGCGGCATCAAGTATGACGTGCCGCAATGCTCGAAGGCCGACATCACCGCCGGGCTCGATGAGCTCCAGGATCTGGGCATCCAGTCGATGTTCTTGTGTCACAAATACGACAACGCCCTTTGTGGCGTGCGATTCGACAAGGACATGGCAGGAGTGGCTGTCAATGGCGGCAACTTCATCAACACCGGGCGCTGGTGGGATCCGGGCACTTGCAAGACCGCTGCCCAGGACAATCCGATCGTCACCGGAGTCCTCCCCGCGCAACTGCGCGCCTTCAGTGACTTCCTGCCAGCGGTGCTCCCGATCTATGCCAAAGCTCCCCACTGCAACAAACGTGGTCTGACCGAGCTCGGCGAGTTCACCCTGCAAGAGATGATCAAGAGACACATGATCGTCGAGGTCGATCACATGAGCGCCAAGGCAGCCAACCGAGCGTTGGCGATCTTGGAGGAGGCCGACTATCCAGGAGTCATCTCCTCACACACCTGGACGGACCCGGGCTATTTCGACCGGATCTACGCATTGGGCGGGTTCATCGCCCAGCACACCGACCACGACCGGGTGGAGTCCTTCGTAAACGTCGCCTTGCAACAACGGCCGCTGCGTCAGAAATATCACGTGGGCTATGGCTACGGCATGGACATGAATGGCTTCGGCGCCACTCCTCGAGCCCAAGCAGCTTCCTCACCCAAGATCCACTATCCGTTCGCCGGCGCGCTGGGTGATGTCACGATCGACAAGCAGGTCAGTGGCCAACGCGTCTATGACTACAACGTCGATGGGGTCCCCCACTACGGCTTGATCCCTGATTGGCTGGAAAACATCCGTCAGATCGGCGGGCAGGGTTTGATCGATGAGTTGGCGCACGGAGCGGAGTACTACCTGCGCACGGCCCAAGCAGCAGCCGACTACCAGCCTCAGCCTGATCTGGCTCACAACAAGCCGACCAAGGCATCCTCGTGGGAGTGGAATTTCTGGGGTGGACTACCAACGAAGGCTGCGGTTGACGGCAAGGCCAACACTCGTTGGGCAAGCGGTTGGAATGACCGCGAATGGTTGCAGGTCGATCTTGGCCAAGCCAAGCAAGTCGGGCGAGTGAGCATCGATTGGGAATACGCCTTCGGCAAGCGCTACCAGATCCAGACTTCCTTGGATGCAAAGCACTGGACCACAGCCCACACGGTCAATGACGGGCGTGGAGATCTCGAGGTGGCCTCATTCAGCCCGCGTACGGCGCGCTATGTGCGGATGAAAGGCCTCAAGCGCGGCACCTACTGGGGCTACTCGATCAAGGAAATGCACGTGTATGGCCACTGAGGCAATAGCGGTCACTCCGATCCACGTGGCCGACCTGCACGTTGAGGGCGCGGTAATGCCAGTTTGTGTACACCTGATCGATCACCCTCATGGCCGGATACTGGTGGACACCGGCTTCACCGAACTCCACCCTGCCGTGTCCGACATGCAACCAACTGTCTATCCACTGGACAAGGGAGATCTTGACCTCGCCAGCGTCGATCTGATCGTCAACACCCATCTGCATTTCGATCACTGCGGCGGGAACGCATTGTTTCCCGGGGTCCCGATCCATGTGCAGGCCAGTGAGTTGCATGACGCGCGCATCCTCGACAACTACACGATCCGCGAATGTGTCGATGCTCCAGGCGTGGACTATGTGGAGGTCGACGGCGAGGCAGAACTGCTCCCCGGCGTACGTCTGGTGCCTGCCCCCGGGCACACCCGTGGTTCACAGATCGTGGTGATCGATGGCATGCCCGGACCCACCATCATCGCGGGTGACACTGCGGTCTGGTTCGGGGAACTGGATGACCCCCAGACCGAGGGTCAACGATTGGTGTTGTCACTGAAGCCAGCTGAGGTCTGGCTATCGCATGTTCATGAGCCGTGGCGGCCCGGCACATCCGACTAGGCCGCCAGCAGTGCCAGAGCCTGATCGACGGCACTGGGGTCTGCGTGGTCGACCCAGGTGATCCGGGGGTCCTTGAGAAACCAACTGTCTTGGCGTCTGGCAAATCTTCGAGTGCCGGTGATGGTCTGCTCCATCGCCTGCTCCTCGGTGATCTCGTCGCTCAGATGACGCAGGATCTGGCTGTAGCCAAGGGCCCTGCTCGCCGTACGCGACTCGGCAAGCCCGTGATCGAGCAGTCCGCGCACTTCAGCAACAAAGCCTGCGGCCCACATGGCATGCACCCGAGCCTCAATCCGGGCATGCAACGTCGCCCTGTCGATGGACAGACCAATCTGGACGGCACCCGGGTAGTGATAGGAGTACGTCGGGAGCGTCGCCACGAAGGGTTTGCCGGTCAGCTCGATCACCTCAAGGGCCCGCACAATCCGACGAGAATTGGTGGGCAAGACCTGGTCTGCAGCGGCCGGGTCGATCTGTCGCAACTCTTCGTGCAGCGCCAGCGACCCAACCTCGCTCAGCCGAGCCTCCCACTTGGCCCTCAGTTGAGCATCGGTGCCGGGGAACTCAAACACGTCGAGGATCGCGCGGGTGTACAGCGCTGACCCACCCACCAAGATCGGTGTGACACCCCGTGCGTGACAGTCTGCGATCACTTGTCGCGCCCACTGCTGGAACTCCGCCACAGTGACGGGCTCACTGGGGTCCAGGAGGTCAAGCAAGTGGTGCGGGATGCCCAGACGTTGTTCGACAGGCAGTTTGGCGGTGCCGATGTCCATCCCGCGATAGATCTGCATGGAGTCGGTGTTGACCACCTCGCCGCCAATCCGCTGCGCCAGGGTCAAGGCCAAGCTGCTCTTGCCGGCGGCCGTGGCGCCAACAACGGCAACCACCGGTTGGGCATGAGTGCTCATCGCAAACAGGTCAGGCTGGGGATCCGCATGCGGGAGCCTCTGGCTCAGTGACCGGGGGCTGGCCGACTCCGGGCATGCCCAGGCCCACGGTGCGCTTCGGCTCCTTGGTGCGGGCCTCCCACGCATCACCGGCACGGGTACGTCGTACGGCGCTCACTGCGCCATCGGCCACGAGGTGGTGGGGAGCGCCATAGGTGATGGTTACGCTGACCATGTCACCGGGACGCACCTCGATCTCGTTGCCCTGCGCATCGATCGGAGTGAAGTGGACGAGTCGATTGTCGGGTGCGCGCCCGCTGAGTCGCCGGGTTGCTTCGTCTTTGCGACCCTCACCCTCGGCAACCATCAACTCGACGGTGACACCTTCGAGCTTGCGGTTTTCCTCCCACGAGATCTGATTGACCAACTCGACCAGCCGCTCGTAGCGGTCCTGCACAACCTCCTTGGGCAGTTGCTCAGGAAGATCCGCAGCCGGAGTGCCAGGGCGCTTGGAGTATTGGAAGGTGAAGGCTTGAGCAAAGCGCACCTGCCTCACAACATCCATCGTGGCCTGAAAGTCTGCTTCGGTCTCGCCCGGGAAGCCCACAATGATGTCGGTGGACAGGGCAGCGTCAGGCATGGCCTCGCGCACTCGGTCGATGATGCCGAGATAGCGATCCTGGCGATAGGAGCGCCGCATGTCCTTGAGCACCTTGTCAGAGCCTGATTGCAGGGGCATGTGGAGTTGATGCATCACATTGGGCGTCTCGGCCATCGCTGCGATCACATCGTCAGTGAAGGCTGCTGGGTGCGGAGAAGTAAAGCGCACTCGTTCGAGGCCTTCGATCTCCGCGCACGCACGCAAGAGTTTGCCGAAGGCCAGCTTGTCACCAAACTCCACGCCATAGGTGTTGACATTTTGACCGAGCAGCGTGATCTCGGTGACTCCCTCGGCAACGAGCGCTTCGATCTCAGCCAGGATCTCACCCGGTCGGCGATCTTTCTCCTTGCCGCGCAAGGCGGGCACGATGCAGAAGGTGCAGGTGTTGTTGCAGCCCACACTGATCGAGACCCACGCGGCGTACGCCGACTCGCGCTTGGTCGGCAGCGTGGAGGGGAAGACCTCCAAAGACTCCAAGATCTCGACCTGAGCCTCTTGGTTGACCCTGGCCCGCTCGAGAAGCACCGGCAGCGAGCCGATGTTGTGGGTGCCGAAGACCACGTCGACCCATGGGGCCTTCTTGGTGATCGTGTCTTTGTCTTTCTGCGCCAGGCAGCCACCCACCGCGATCTGCATACTCGGGCGTTTGGCCTTCTGTGGCGCCAGGTGGCCGAGATTGCCGTAGAGCTTGTTGTCGGCGTTCTCACGCACCGCACAGGTGTTGAAGACCACCACATCGGCCAAGTCACCCTTTGGAGCCGAGACATAGCCGGCGTCTTCGAGCAACCCAGAGAGCCGTTCGGAGTCGTGGACATTCATCTGACAGCCATAGGTACGCACTTCATAAGTGCGGGGAGCAGCCTCGCTCTGGGCAGGTGTTTCGATCAGCGACATAACCGCTCAAGGGTACGGCGACCTGCGCCGCGGCCCCAAACCGTCTTGCGAGCGATGCCCCTACTTGGCCGACTTGGGAGTGACCCAGAGCCGGATCACTCCTTCAATCACGACCGTGCCATCATCGCGGACGCCCTTGACCCGCACCGGTAGGTCTGGATCGTCACCAGTCCATTGCGCGGGATCGGTGTCGGCGTGGCAGGTGATGTCGCTGGTCGCCTTGGCTGTGTAGGAGACCTCCATCCCCTTAGGGATCCATCGCTTGTCGCGCGGGATGGTGGCCTCGGCAAGAGCACCCATTGCTGCTTCAAGTCCGTTGCACAATGCAATTGCATGCACGGTGCCAATGTGGTTCTGGACGCCGCGCCTCTTGGGGATGACCACCTCTGCGTGATTGGGCTCAATCACCTTGAAGCGTGGTCTGACGCTCCAGAAGTACGGCGCCATTTGAGCAAAGGCAAAATCGAAGACCCTGTTGCCGACAACCGGGATCGCAGAAGCCTTCTTGTACATTCCGAGCACGTCTGGCATGGGCACACCATATGCCAATGCCCAAGAGCCGTCAGTGTGTGTTTGACTACACCGATGTCTTGGACTCGCGAAGAACTCACCGCAGCTTTTGATCACCACTGCAAACTGATCAACGATGCAGCCCGATCCGGCAACTGGGATGACTTCCCCGCGCTTTTCACCGACGACGCTGTCTACATCGAACATTCGTACGGCACCTTCCGCGGGCCTGAACAGATCAAGGACTGGATCATCTCGACGATGACCACCTTCCCCGGCAACGTGATGACTTCCTTCCCGATCAACTGGGTCACCATCGATGTGGAAGCAGGCCGGGTGATCTGTGAGATCGACAATCCGATGCGCGACCCCGGTGACGGGTCACAGATCGGGGCCACCAACCTCACGATCCTCACCTACGCTGGCGACAATCGTTGGAGTTCGCAAGAAGACGTCTACAACCCGATGCGCTTCTTGCAGGCCACCAAGAAGTGGGTCAAGATCGCCAAGGAGCACGGAAACCTCCCCGAAGATGCCGCAGATTGGGTCGCCAACTTCAGCTGACGTCAGCACTCCACCTGCTCAGAGGCGGGCAGATCGAGAGCCTGGGCCACTACGCGATAGGCCACACCCGGGCTGTGCCCTTTGCGGGCAAGCATGCCGACCAACCTGCGAGTCGCCTTGTCACGAGGCAGCCCACGGACCGAACGGAGTTTGCTCCGCACCAGTTGGCGAGCCAAGGCCTCTTCATCACCGGCGTCAATCTCAGCCAGCGCTTCCTTGGCCAGGTCATCGGGCACACCCTTGGTGCGCAACTCTTGGGCCAGCGCCCTCTTGGCCAAGCCTCTGCCTCGTTGGCGCTGCTCGATCCAATCTCGCGCAAAAGCTGCATCGTCGATCAGCCCCAACTCCTCGAAGCGATCCAGGAGCCGTGTGGCAAGTGGGTCCGGCACGTCGCGCTGCGCCAATTTGGTGGCCAACTCCGCCCGGGTGCGAGCCCGAGTGGTCAACTGGTCGAGCAAGATCTTGCGGGCCACCGACTCCGGGTCGGCCTCCGGCCCGAGATCTAGCTCTGGATCGAGCGGCTCCTCGCGAGGCTTCACTGGGCCTGCTTCCCCGGGCCTACTTCACCAGGCCTAGAAGTCGATGCCGTCAGGGTCAATGGCGGGATCATCTGCGGTGAACTCAGCTGGCTGATCAACCTGAGGCCCGATACCCAACTTCTCCAAGATCCGCTTTTCGATCTCGTTGGCCAAGTCGGGGTTGTCGCGCAGGAAGGCACGAGCATTTTCCTTGCCCTGCCCTAGTTGGTCACCTTCGTAGGTGTACCAAGCACCGGCCTTGCGGATCAGGCTCGCCTCCACACCAACATCGATCAGGCCGCCTTCGCGCGAGATGCCCTGGCCGTACATGATGTCGAACTCGGCCTGCTTGAACGGCGGGGCGACCTTGTTTTTGACGACCTTGACGCGGGTGCGGTTGCCGACCATTTCGGTGCCGTCCTTGAGGGTCTCGATGCGGCGTACGTCGAGACGCACCGAGGAGTAGAACTTCAGCGCCCGACCGCCAGTGGTGGTCTCTGGCGAGCCGAACATCACGCCGATCTTCTCGCGCAACTGGTTGATGAAGATGGCGGTGGTGCCGGACCCGTTGAGGGCTCCGGTCATCTTGCGCAGTGCCTGGCTCATCAGGCGCGCCTGCAGACCGACGTGACTGTCGCCCATCTCGCCCTCGATCTCAGCACGAGGCACCAGAGCGGCAACCGAATCGATCACGATCAGGTCGAGGGCGCCAGAGCGGATCAACATGTCGGCAATCTCAAGGGCTTGCTCACCTGAGTCTGGTTGGGAGACCAACAGCGCATCAGTGTCGACCCCGAGCGCCTTGGCGTATTCAGGGTCGAGCGCGTGCTCGGCATCGATGAAGGCCACGATGCCGCCGGCAGCTTGAGCGCTGGCCACTGCGTGCAGGGCAACCGTGGTCTTGCCTGATGACTCTGGTCCGTAGATCTCAACAACGCGGCCGCGAGGCAGGCCACCGATCCCGAGCGCAATGTCGAGGGCAATCGCCCCGGTCGGGATGACTTCCAGGGGGGCGCGGCTGTCATCACCAAGTCGCATCACTGAGCCCTTGCCATACTGCTTCTCAATATTGCCCAGGGCTACTTCGAGGGCCTTGTCGCGATTGTCGGCTGGCGCCTTGGGGCTTTTCGATGATGCGGCCATGTTGTCCGTCCGTTCCTGCGGCGAGTGCCGCTGTCAATCTGCTGTCTTGTGCTCATGGACGCTAGGACCTACTACCGACAATCTGCGACCCCCAGCAGAAAAGCTGTGGATTGACTTGCCGCTCGACCCCTGCTGTGGATGACATTATGCCGAACACCTGTTCGACACAATCAACACGCCGAGAGATTCAGCGATCCCTTGGCGGGAGTTCGAGCGCCTCCCAGACCGCACGCCACACGGACTTGGCTGACTCACCATCGGCGAGAGCCTGATTGGCGGTGCGGCCACCCAGATTGCCGAGCACATGAGTGTCGGCCCAATAGCGGGCATAGGATGCGCCCAACGCAGAATCCATCCGCGTCCAGAACTCAGTCATCCGCACGGCCGAAAGCATAGAACTCGTGAAGACAACCCGGCACGCCAAGGTGTTGCTGCTCATCGTTTTTGTGGTCGGGATGGCCACCCTGGGAGCCGAGATTGCTGCCGCGCGGTTGCTCGCACCTTGGTTTGGAGCCAGCACCATCGTGTGGGCAAACACCATCGCGATCGTGTTGGTGGCACTTTCCATCGGCTATGCCATCGGAGGCCGCTACGCAGACAGGCACCCGCACCTGGACGGCCTGTTGCGCCTGGTGCTGATCGCTGGACTCCTGCTTGCCGCAGTGCCCTATGTCGCCCGACCCTTCCTGCGCGCCTCGGCGGTCGCCTTCTCCGACATGTCCTTGGGCATCTTCGTCGGCTCGTTGGTCAGCGTGGGCGCATTGGTCGCAGTACCCCTGCTGTTGTTGGGGATGGTCTCCCCCTACGCGGTGCGCCTCGCGATGGATTCGGTCGATGAGGCCGGCACCACCACTGGTCGTCTCTATGCAGTCGGCACCGTCGGTTCGCTGGTCGGCACCTTCGCAGCATCGTTGTTGCTGATCCCCTACGTCGGCACTCGGCGTACGTTTTTGATCTTCGCGTGTTGCTTGGTCTTGATCTCATTGCTGGGTGCCAAGCGACGTGTCCTGAGTGGTCTTGCGGCACTGCTGGTGCTAGGCCTGATCGCCTTGCCCAATCAGGTGACCAAGACGAGCGCCGAAGGTGATCGGGTGATCAAGGAGATCGAGACCGAATACCAATATGCGAGTGTGCTGCGCAGGCAAGGTCGCCTGTTGTTGGAGCTCAATGAGGGTCAGGCGCTGCACTCGGTCTACACCCCCGATGTCTATCTCAACGACGGCTATTGGGATCACATGGCGTTGCTGCCTTTGGCCGCCGAGCAGCCACGCAAGGTTGCGATCTTGGGCAGCGCGGCCGGCACCACCTCACGCACCATCGCCCACTATTTCCCCGACATCACCATCGACTCCGTGGAGATCGATCCGGAGTTGACCAAGATCGGCAACGAGCTCTTCGATGCAAAATCACCCCAAGTGCGGCAGTACGACGGAGATGCCCGCCCCTGGTTGCAGGCGCGAGACACGAAGTACGACGCCATCTTGGTCGATGCTTATCGTCAGCCCTACATCCCCTTCTACTTGACGACCAAGGAGTTCTTCACCCTCACCAAGGAGCGCTTGGCACCGGGCGGGATCGTGGCGATCAATGTGGGTCATCCACCCGGCTCCAATGATCTGGAGAAGACCCTGTCGGCGACGCTGCGGTCGGTGTTTGGCAAGGACCGCGTCTTCCGCGATGAGGTCGATGAGTTTTCCACGATGCTGTTGGCGACAGCTTCTGAGGCAGATCCCGGAGCAACTCTGCAATCAGTCGAGCACCCTGACCCGGAAGTCACCGCTTTGGCCCATCAGATCGGCGCTGGGCTGGCTCCTGCGTTGAAGGGCGGCAAGGTCTACACCGACGACCGAGCCCCGGTGGAATGGCTAATCGATGCCTCCTTCGCGGACCTAGCCACCAAGTAGCCGACTCCCGCGCCGCATTGCGTCGGTGGTTTGTGCTTTGCTACCCATGTGCATCGACAAATCGCAGGCAAGCTCACCGGTCCGATCACCAAGTGGGTCGTGGTTGGCTTCTGGTTGGTCCTGCTCATCGTCATTGGCCCATTTGCCGGCAAGCTGACCGGCGTACTCAACAATGACTCGTCTTCTTGGCTGCCCGATGACACCGAGTCGACTCTTGCGATGCAAAAGCTGGCCAGCTTCCAGGACCCCAATGCCATGCCCACAGTCGTGGTGTACGAGGCCAAGTCCGGCGTACTCACCAAGGACCAGTTGGCCCAGATAGCGGCCCAGAGCAAGAAGATCCAGGCTCTCGACGGGGTGGTGGGCGAAGTGATCGGACCGATCACTTCAAAGGATGGCCAGGTCGCCCAGACTCTCGTGGTCTTCGATTTGGGCAGTGATGCCTTCAACAAGATGCCTGACCGGGCTGAGGAGTTGGAGCAGATCGCGCAGGTCGTCGGGGTCAAGTCATACATCGCTGGTCAGGGCGGGCAGGCAGCCGACTCCGCTGAGGCATTCGCTGGCCTCGACGGCACCCTGCTGATGTGGACGGCCATCGCGGTGATCGTGATCTTGCTGCTGACCTATCGAAGCCCGGCGCTTTGGATGCTCCCGATCATCTCCTCCTTCGTAGCCTTGGGGATTGCCCAAGGCGTCGTCTATTTCCTGGCCAAAGACGGAGGTATGACGGTCAACGGCCAGAGCCAAGGCATGCTCACTGTGCTCGTCTTCGGGGCGGGCACCGACTACGCGCTGCTCCTCGTGGCTCGCTATCGCGAAGAGCTGCGTCGCCACGAGGATCGTCACGAAGCGATGGCATTTGCCTTGCACCGGGCGGCACCTGCGATCTTCGCCAGCGGCAGCACCGTGATCCTGGGCATGCTGTGCTTGTTGTTGGCATCAGTCAACGCAACCAGCGGTTTGGGTCCCGTGGCCGCAATCGGCATCGCCATTGCCCTGGCCGTGATGCTCACGCTGCTCCCAGCCTTGCTCGTGATCACCGGCCGCTGGATCTTTTGGCCAGCCAGGCCCAAGTTCGCCAGCCAAGAGCCCACCACTTCGGGGCTTTGGGCTCGTCTTGGCAAGGCGATCACAAAGTCTCCGCGAGCGGTGTGGGCGGTGACCGCTTTGATCCTGCTCGCCTGCTCACTGGGTTTGCTCAAGCTCAATGCCACTGGCCTGTCGACCGAAGACACCTACACCAAGAAGTTCGACTCCGTGGTCGGTCAGCAGATCCTCACCGATCACCACCTGGCTGACCGATCCAATCAATTGATGATCGTGACCAATGCGGATCATGCTGATCAGATCACCAAAGCAGTCAAAGGCGTTGGGGGTGTTGGACCTGCTTCGCCGCCGGTCGTGAAGGATGGCGTCGCCTTGGTCTCGGTGCCCATGGTCAGTGAGACCACTGCCGCAGCATCCTTCGACACCGTGCGTGCAGTCCGCGAGGCTGTGCACGCGGTGGACGGAGCAGAGGCTCTGGTCGGCGGCGCTTCTGCGACCTTTTATGACTACCAAAAGGCAGCGACCCGAGACAACAAGGTCGTGATCCCGGCGGTCCTGCTCGTGGTGATGCTGGTCTTGATGGTGCTCCTGAGGGCTCTGTTCTCCCCAGTGCTCTTGATCCTGACCGTGGTCTTGTCATTTGCGGCCTCGCTCGGTCTGAGTGCGCTGATCTTCCACTACATCTTCGGCTTCAAGGGCACCGACGCGAGTCTGCCGTTGTACATCTTCGTCTTTCTGGTCGCACTGGGCATCGACTACAACATCTTCTTGATGACTAGGGTCCGCGAGGAGACGCCGGCGCACGGCACCCGCAAGGCCTCCCTAGTGGCTCTCGCAGCCACAGGTGGAGTGATCACTTCAGCAGGTGCGGTGTTGGCAGCCACCTTCTTGGTTTTGGCGACCATGCCGCTCGTGAGCTTCGTGGAGATCGGAATTGCTGTTGCACTCGGCGTCATCTTGGACACCATGGTGGTGAGGTCGGTGCTGGTGACCGCGCTCAACCTCGACCTCGGGCCGAAGATCTGGTGGCCCAGCAAGCTCGACCGGCAGCCTGACCATCAGGCAGCAGTCGAGGAGATCAGTGGCTAGAGGCCTGAGATCGCGATGCCGGAGCGGGTCTTGTAGGCCTTGTTGATGGAGATCAGCACCGCAGTGAGCGGCTCCAACTGGCGAGCCAGCCGCAGCGCACCAGCCTTCACGCCTGGCTTGCCGGTCACGGTCGCAGCCAACTCGACCACGGTGGCCACGGCATCGGCGTCGTCGCCACAGACCAAGACGTCTTCATGTGACAGGTTGTCTTCTTCAGACCACAGTGATGCCGCTGCAACATGGTGGAAGGCACCGGTGACCTTCGCTGTGGGCACGATCTGAGCTGCCGACTCCGCGGCCGACTGCTCGACGTCGAGCCCATAGGGGCCGCGCTTGTCAAAGCCCAAGGGGTTGACGCAACTGATCACGATCTTGTTGGCCAACTGCTCTGCAAGGGCCGCGACCAGCTCATCGTGACCATCGAAGGGGATGGCCAGGAGCACAATCTGGGCCTCGGCGCAGGCCGCGGCATTGTCGGCCCCGGTGACCCGCCCGTTGACTCCTCGATCGGCGATCTCTTGGGCCACGGGAATGGCCCGGTCGGCGCTACGCGAGCCGATCACCACAGTGTGCCCGGCCTTGGCAAAGCGATAGGCCAAGCCTTTGCCCTGGGGTCCGGTTCCGCCTACGACAGCAATGGTGAGTTCGGTCACGATGTCCAAGTAAACACATATGTGGTGGCGGATTGGACAGTGGGTGTGGATACTGCCCAAATGAAGATCTCCACAGTGCTGATGTACGACGGCAACCCCCGCGCGGCAGCCGACCAGGTCGTCCAACTCGAGCAAGCGGGCCTCGACACCATCTGGATCGCCGAAGCGTATGGCTTTGATTCACCAACTCTGATGGGCTATCTGGCCGCCAAGACCGAGACAGTGGAGATCGGCGCCGCCATCCTCAATGTCTTCTCCCGCACTCCTAGCGCTCTCGCCCAGACCGCTGCCGGCCTCGACAACGTGTCGGGCGGCCGGGCGATCATCGGTCTGGGCGCATCCGGCCCCCAGGTGATCGAAGGCTTCCACGGCATCGCCTACGACAAGCCTTTGGTGCGCACCCGCGAGGTGATCGAGATCGTCCGCGCTGCCCTGCGCCGCGAAGTACTCGAATATGACGGACGCGTCTTCCAATTGCCGCTCCCCCAAGGTCAAGGCACCGGCTTGGGCAAGCCGCTGAAGATGCTCACCAAGCCCGAGCGCTCCGCCGTACCCCTCTACATAGCCGCTCTCGGCGAACTCTCCGTGAAGGGTGCCGCGGAGTACGCCGATGGCTGGCTGCCCTTCCTCTACAGCCCAGAGCGCGCCGGGAGCGTGTGGGGAGAGGCGATCGCCAAGGGCACTGCCAAGCGCTCCGCAGATCTGGCTCCACTGCAGATCGCGGCGGGCGGCATGGTCGCAGTTGGTGAAGACGTGAAGGGCTATCTCGATTTCGTGCGCCCGATGTATGCCTTGTACATCGGAGGCATGGGCGCGCGCGGCAAGAACTTCTACAACGACTTGGCCTGCCGCTATGGCTTCGAGAAGGAAGCCAAAGAGATCCAGGATCTCTATCTGGACGGCAAGAAGAAGGAGGCTGAAGCGAAGGTGCCGATGGAGTTGCTGGAGAGCTGCAATCTCGTCGGCCCGGAGTCATATGTCAAGGAACGGATCGCGGCCTTTAAGGAGTCCGGCGTGACCAATCTGCAGGTCGCTCCTGCTTCTGAAGACCCAGTCGGGTTGGTACGCCAGCTCAAGGAATGGGTCTCCTGACCACTGGCCAGATCAGGTTGGCCCCGATCACATAGGCTGGGCCAATCATGGCTGAGTTCAACGCCCAACAAGTACGCCGCGCCTTGGCGCGTGCAGAGCGCGGAGCCGCACTCGACCTTGAAGAGGCTGCTGCCCTGCTCAGCGCTCGCGACGAAGAGCTGACCCGGCTCACCTCGATTGCAGCTCGGGTGCGCGACGCTGGGCTGCAAGACGCCGGGCGTGAAGGCGTGATCACCTATTCACCAAAGGTCTTCATCCCGGTCACGCGCTTGTGCCGCGACAAGTGCCACTACTGCACCTTCGTGACTACTCCAGGCGCACTGGCCCGGGAGGGCAAGGCCCCCTATCTCACCCCCGATGAAGTGCTCGACATCGCCCGGCAGGGTGCCGCACTTGGCTGTGCAGAGGCGTTGTTCACCCTCGGTGACCGACCCGAAGACCGCTGGCCTGAGGCAGCCGAGTGGCTCCATGAGCAGGGCTATGACTCCACGCTCAGTTATGTGCGGGCCCTGTCGATCCAGGTACTTGAGGAGACCGGCCTACTCCCCCATCTCAACCCAGGCGTGATGTCTTGGCAGGAGTTGCAGCGCCTCAAGCCCGTGGCTCCCTCAATGGGGATGATGCTTGAGACCACCTCGCGCCGACTCTTCGAGGAGAAGGGGCAACCCCATTACGGCTCGCCCGACAAAGACCCCGACCTGAGACTTCGGGTGCTTGAAGATGCCGGCCGAGTGGCGATCCCATTCACCACCGGGCTGCTGATCGGCATCGGTGAAGACCTCACCGAGCGGGCCGAGTCGATCTTCGCAATCCGCAAGGTCGCTCGACAGTACGGCCACATCCAAGAAGTGATCATCCAAAACTTCCGGGCCAAACCGAGCACCGCGATGCGTCACCGCAACGACCTGGGCCTCTCGGAGTACGTCGCTGCCATCGCTGTGGCGCGCATCGTGCTCGGCCCCAAGGTCCGGCTCCAGGCTCCGCCCAATCTGGTCGACCTCGACGAGTGCCGGGCCCTGCTCGATGCCGGAGTGGATGACTGGGGTGGCGTCTCTCCGGTGACCCCCGATCACGTCAATCCCGAGCGTCCCTGGCCCACCCTCGACCTGCTCACCGAAGTCACCGCGAGCAATGGATTCGAGTTGCGCGCCCGACTGACTGCGCATCCGCCATACGTACTGGCTGGTGATCCCTGGATCGACCCAAGGGTGCGTCCACATGTGGAGGCTCTGGCCGGGCCCGACGGCTTGGCCAAGCCTGATCCCAAGCCAGTCGGTCTGCCTTGGCAGGAGCCCGACGCCGCTCTGGCGGGCTTGGGCAGGGTCAATCTGCACACCGAGGTCGACACCACCGGACGCACGGCAGATCGTCGCAGCGACTTCGAAGACGTGTACGGCGATTGGTCGATGCTGCGCGAGGTCGTCGCGGCAGACAACGGATCAGCACCGAGCGCCACCTCCACCCAAGGTCTCGCTGCCCTGGCAGCGGCCCAAGAGGACCCCGCGAATCTCAGCGACGAAGACGCGCTGATCCTGATGAGCGCACAAGGCGAGCTCCTCGAAGAGGTCGTCAAGCTCGCCGACCAACTGCGCCACGAGACAGTTGGTGACGAGGTCACCTATGTGATCAACCGCAATATCAACTTCACCAATATTTGCTATGTCGGTTGCCGCTTTTGTGCCTTCGCCCAGCGGCGTACCGATGCAGATGCCTTCTCCCTCAATCTCGACCAGATCGCCGACCGGGCCCAAGAGGCTTGGGAGTTGGGCGCCACCGAAGTGTGCATGCAAGGCGGCATCGACCCGGAACTGCCCGGCTCGGCATATTTCGACATCGTCTCGGCCGTCAAGCAACGCGTGCCGCAGATGCACGTGCATGCCTTCTCCCCGATGGAGATCATCAACGGCGCCACCCGCACCGGCCTGTCGATCGCTGACTTCCTGCTCAAGGCCCGCGAAGCTGGCCTCGACTCCATCCCAGGCACTGCCGCAGAGATCCTCGATGACGAGGTGCGGTGGGTGTTGACCAAGGGCAAACTGCCCACCAAGACCTGGATCGAGGTCATCACTGCTGCTCACGAGTCAGGCATCAGGTCGAGCTCAACGATGATGTATGGCCACGTCGACAACCCGCGCCACTGGGTCAACCATCTCCGAGTGTTGCGCGGCATCCAAGACCAGACCAGTGGCTTCACTGAGTTTGTGCCACTGCCCTTCGTGCACCATTCGGCGCCGATCTACCTCGCCGGTGTGGCCCGGCCCGGGCCGACCATGCGTGACAACTTGGCGGTGCACGCCATGGCCAGGATCATGTTGCACGGCTCCATCGACAACATCCAGACCAGTTGGGTCAAGCTCGGCGAGGATGGCACCAGGCTCATGCTCCAGGCTGGAGCCAATGACCTAGGCGGCACCCTCATGGAGGAGACGATCTCTAGGATGGCCGGCTCCGAGCACGGCTCGGCCAAGACAGTCGCCGAGCTAACCGCGATCGGCGCTGGCATCGGGCGGCCCGTCGTACAACGCACCACCACCTATGGGCAGGTCAACGCAGTCTGACCGGCAGGCTCTCCACACCGAAGACGATCGACTTGGCGTGATACTCCAACTCAGCCGGGTCGTTGATCATCGTCATCTCAGGGAAGCGCTTGGCCAGGGCCGTGTAGGCCGCGCGCAACTCCATCCGGGCCAGTTCTGAGCCCACACACCTGTGCAACCCGTGCCCGAAGGCGACGTGATTGCTCGACTGGGCTGACGGGCACCAGTCGTTGCCGGGTGTCGACCGGGGGTCACGGCTGGAGCCGGGCAGGTGCACCAACATCACCGCACCCTTCTTGATCTGATGCCCACCCACGATCAGGTCTTCCTTGGCAAAGCGCGGGAAGGCGATCTGTACGACGCTCAGGTGCCGCAACAACTCATCGACGATGTGGCCTACGCGCTCATCGCTGGGGTCAGCCACCAGCTCATCCCAAGCATCGCGATTGTTGAGCAGCATGATCGTGCCGAGTGCCAACATCGATGCGCTGGTCTCCAGGCCTCCGGTGAAGGCGCCATCGGCCAGCCCACCGAGGTCGAAGTCGTTGATCTCTTCACCGTGCTCACGGATGATCTGGCCGATCAGGCCCGGGCCGGGATCATGGCGTTGGCGAGCGGTCTCAGCAAGGAGGAACTCCCGGGATCCACCGATCGCGCCGACGGCTCCGCTGCTGCCTTGGGAGAGGTCAAAACGGGCAGTCGCCAATTTGCGGAAGTGCTCACGGTCTTCATCACGCAGACCCAACAGGTCGCAGATCACCCGGAAGGGCACCGGGAAGGCGAAGGTCTGAGCCAGATCAACCACGCCGTCGACTGCCTTGGCCTCGGTCTCGGCGAGCTGGGCCTCCACGATCTCATCGATCATCGGCTTGAGGCGCTGGAGGCGGCGTACGGTGAACTCGCCCTGCAACAACTTGCGTTGGCGGGTGTGCTCGGGCGGATCGGTGAAGCCAAGGCCGCCGATGTCGCCCTTGTTGACGTCACCACTCTTGCCCATGTAGGGGCGGATGTCGGTGGAGTGGTTGGGGTTGCCCAGCACCTCGCGAGCCTCGTCGTACCCAGTGACCAGCCAGACCTCAAGGCCCATGAATGACGTCAGGCGCTGCACCGGGTCGCTCTCCCGGGCTTCCTCAAGGCGCTGCGTCGGCGCGAGTCCGTCACGCTGCAGCGGCCAGGCCAAGGAGTCGGGGATCTTGTCGAGTTTGCTCAGATCGATGCCGCCGGTGCGTTTGATGGCAAAGCTCAACAACAGGTCTCGTGCGACTGAAACTACGCTCATGGGTCTACTCCCACTCAATCGTGCCGGGGGGCTTGCTGGTGATGTCGAGGGTGACGCGATTGACTTCGCGCACCTCATTGGTGATCCGGGTCGAGATCTGCTCGAGCAGGTCATAGGGAAGCCGCGACCAATCGGCGGTCATCGCATCTTCAGAGCTCACTGGGCGGAGTACGACGGGATGCCCGTAGGTGCGCCCGTCACCCTGCACGCCGACCGAGCGCACATCGGCCAAGAGCACCACAGGGAACTGCCAGACGTCGCGGTCGAGGCCAGCCCGGGTCAACTCCTCGCGAGCGATCGCGTCTGCATCGCGCAAGATGTCGAGGCGCTCCTTGTCGACAGCACCGATGATCCGGATGCCCAAGCCTGGGCCGGGGAAGGGATGGCGCCAGACGATGTCGGCTGGCAGGCCGAGTTGTTCGCCAACCAGCCTCACCTCGTCCTTGAACAGCGCCCGAAGCGGCTCGACCAACTCAAACTCGAGGTCATCGGGCAAGCCACCGACATTGTGGTGAGACTTGATATTTGCGGCGCCTTCGCCGCCACCTGACTCAACCACGTCTGGATAGAGGGTGCCCTGCACCAAGAAGGCGACCTTGGCACCTTCGGCTGCAGTCTCACCCAGCACATCGGCCTCGGCCGCCTCGAAGACCCTGATGAACTCGCGCCCGATGATCTTGCGCTTCTCCTCAGGGTCGGTGACCCCCGCGAGCGCATCAAGGAAGCGCTGCTCGGCATCGACCACATGGAGGTCGACACCGGTCGCAGCCACGAAGTCCTGCTCGACCTGCTCGGCCTCGCCCTTGCGCAACAAACCGTGATCGACAAAAACGCACTTGAGCCGGTCACCGATCGCCCGCTGCACGAGCGCGGCCGCAACCGCAGAGTCGACCCCACCGGACAGGCCGCAGATCGCAGTACCGTCACCGATCTGCTCACGGATCCGCTCGATCTGCTCCTCGACGATATTGACCATCGTCCAGGTCGGGCGGCAGCCCGCGATATTGACCAAGAAATGCTCGAGCACCTGCTGGCCGTGCTCGGTGTGCATCACCTCCGGATGCCACTGCACCCCTGCGAAGCGTCGCTCGGTGTCTTCGAAGGCCGCCACCTCGGTGGCGTCGGTGCTGGCGAGCACCGCGAACCCGTCAGGTGCTCGGCGTACGGCGTCGCCGTGCGACATCCAGACTTTGTGCTCGCTGGGCAGATCAGCCAGGAGGACCCCCGGGCTGGTGACCTTGACCGTCGTACGACCGTATTCGGAGGTGCCGGTGCGGGCCACTTCTCCACCCAGGGCCTGAGCCATGACCTGGAAGCCATAACACATGCCGAAGACCGGGACTCCAGCCTCGAACAGGGCCGGATCGACCGCTGGGGCCTGATCTGCATAAACCGATGCTGGCCCACCGGACAAGATGATCGCCTTCGGCTTCTTGGCCAACATCGTGGCCAGCGGCATCGAGTGGGGCACGATCTCGGAATAGACCCGTGCCTCACGCACTCGCCGCGCGATCAGTTGGGCATATTGCGCGCCGAAATCGACGACGAGCACCACGTCATGGCTCGGTGAATTGGTCAAAACGGGCCCTTTCTGAAGTCGGCCGCGTCCGCGCGTACGACGACCCTGAGTCTAACTAGACGATCTTCGAGACCAATCCGTAACCTCCCCGGCCACGGCCTCGTTCACCTGCACAGAGGCCCTGATTCTCCCAGGCTGGGTCTCTGCGCTCGATCATGTCGAGCACCACAGGGCCCGGATTCTCCCCGAATCACCGGGCCCTGTGGCATCTCTGAAACAGGCGGGCAGTTGGCCGTGCCCCTCGGCCAGACCGCTCCACCGACCGACATGACGTCATCCGTGGGGGGCACAACGTCATACGCTCCGCGCGAGTGTCTCCTGACGTCATGCGCTACGTGGCCATATGCGCTCTGAACGGATGACGTCCGCCCGAAACCCAGAAGAACGTATGACGCAAGCCCGCATAGCCGCGCTCAGAAGAGCGGAGTACGACGAGCAGTTGCGTAGGTGGAAGGGCGCCGCGGTTAGCTCACCGAGACGATCGGCAGCTGCAGCGCCCCGGGGGCCGTTGGTGGCACGGCAGGGCTGTTGGGCGCCACCGGGCTGATCTGGCGATAGGGCTGGCCGAGCTCTGGGCGCGGGTCGGCGTCACCCTTGTTGGGCCAAAATGCCATCGCCCGCTCAGACTGCGCAGTGATGGTCAGCGATGGATTTACCCCCAAGTTGGCCGAGATCGCCGCACCATCAACGACATGCAGGCCGGGGTGGCCGAACATGCGTTGATAGGGGTCTACCACTCCGCTCTCGGGTGAGTCACCGATGGTGGCCCCGCCGATGAAGTGCGCGGTCAAGGGGCGCTTGAACGGCTCACCGATCGAGCCACCTGGGTAGCCACCGATGATCTCGGCCATCCGGCGTACGGCCTTGTTGGCGACCGGGATCCAGCTTGGGTTCGGCGCTCCATAACCTGGCTTGGAGGTCATGTACCACTTGTTGGTGCCCGGGATCTTCTTCACATAGGTGGTGATCGAGTTGTCGACAGTCTGCATCACCAACGCGATCACGGTGCGCTCCGACCAGTGCTTCATGTCGTAGAGGTCGAGGACATTCTTGCGCTGGCGCCACATCTCACCAAGCCAGGTCTGCCAACGCGGCCGACCCAGGTCATCGTCGGTCATCACGGTCTGCAGCATCGACATCAAGTTGCTGCCCTTGCCATAGCGCACCGGCTCGATGTGGGTGTCTTCATCTGGATGGAAGGACGATGTGATCGCCACCCCGTGAGTGAAGTCAACACCCGAATCCTTGGGGGCGATCGCACCCAGAATCGACTCGGAGTTGGTGCGGGCAAGATAGCCGATCCGATCTGAGATGTGAGGCAGCGTGCCCTCCTGCTTCATCTGGTGGAGCAACTTCTGAGTGCCCAAGGCCGCTGCGGAGAAGATCACCTGCTCGGCGCTCAGGGTGCGCTTTGCCTTGTGATTCTTGGTGAATGCGAAGGTGACGTCATAGCCGCCCTCGGCTCGTGGGCGGACTTCAGTGACCGTGCTCAACGGCAACACCTTGGCGCCATTCTTTTCGGCCAAATAGAGGTAGTTCTTGACCAAGGTGTTCTTGGAGTTGTGCCGACAACCAGTCATGCACTCGCCGCAGTGCTTGCACGGCACGCGATCTGGGCCCTCCCCTCCGAAGAACGGGTCGGCGACCGTGTCCTTGGCTGTCTGGCCGGGGCCCCCGAAAAAGACCCCGACCGGGGTGGTGTGGAAGGTGTCGCCCACACCCATGTCTTCGGCGACCTGCTTCATCACCTTGTCGCTGGCCGTGAAGAGTGGGTTGTCCACCACCCCAAGCATCCGTTTGGCCTGGGCGTAGTACGGCGCCAACTCCTGTTTCCAGTCGGTGATGTGCGCCCAGGATGGATCATGATAGAAGGCATCGAGCGGCTCATAGAGCGTGTTGGCATAAACCAACGAGCCGCCGCCCACACCCGCCCCCGCAAGCACAAGGCAGTCACGCACGCTGTCAATGCGCTGGATGCCGTACATCCCCAGTGCTGGCATGAACAAATACTGCTTCATGTCGAAGGAGGTGTCGGGCAGGTCCTTGTCTTCAAAGCGAGCACCGGCCTCGATGACTGCGACCCGGTATCCCTTCTCGGTCAATCGCAGCGCGCTGACCGAGCCTCCAAATCCCGAGCCGACGATGATGACATCGAAGTCGAAATCGCTCACGGCCGACCGATCTTCTTGAGCAACTTCAAGTTGGCTGTCATCACGCCAGCGAACTTCTTGTCGTTGAGGCCGAAGCTCGGGCCAAAGCGCAACAGCCGTTGTACGGCGACAGCTTGCGTCTCGGTGTAGCGCAAGAGGCCTTCAGCCCCTTGGCGACGACCTTGGCCTGACTCGCGCATCCCGCCCATGGGCGCATCAATGCTGGCGAAGGTGGCCGCGAAGGCTTCGTTGACGTTGACCGTGCCGCACTTGATCCGCTTGGCCATCGCTCTGGCTCGCTTGGTGTCGCGCGAATAGATGCTGCCGTTGAGCCCGTATTCACCTTGGTTGGCTCGGGCGATCGCATCTGCTTCATCGGTGAAGCGATACAGCGAGATCACCGGCCCGAAGGTCTCTTCACCGAAGCACTTCATCTCGGGGTTGACCCCTTCAAGGATGGTCGGCTCATAGAAGTAGGGGCCCAAGTCCGGGCGTGCCCGACCACCGGCGAGCACTGTGGCCCCCTTGGCCTTGGCATCTTCGACGTGCTTGGTCACCGCCTCCAGTTGGGAGGGGCCGGTCAAGGTGCCCATGTCATTGCCCCAGTCGAGTCCGGGGCGCAGCGTCATCGCCTTGACCGCTGCCACGAACTTTTCCTTGAACCGGTCATAGATCGCATCGGCGACGTACATCCGCTCGGTGGAGACACAAAGCTGTCCAGCGTTGGAGAAGGTGGCGCGCACCGCGCCTTCCACTGCCCGATTGATGTCGGCATCACGCAGGATCAGGATTGGGTTCTTGCCGCCGAGCTCCAAGGAGCAGCCGATCAGCCGATCGGCACAGCCCTTGGCGATGATCTTGCCGGTGGCCGTGGAGCCGGTGAAGCAGATGTAGTCGGCCCGGCTGATCATCTCCGGGCCGATCTTGGAGCCGGCACCGGCCACGGTCTGCCACAGATCCTTGGGGAAACCGGCCTCCTCGAGCAGGCGTGCACCGATCAGGGCGGTGAGCACCGTCTGCGAGTCAGGCTTGATCACCACGGCATTGCCGGCTGCGATCGCGGCAATGCCATCGCACAAAGCCAAAGAGAATGGATAGTTCCACGGAGCGATGATGCCCACGACACCCTTGGGCACATGGTTGATCTCCACTTGAGTCAGCCCTGGCACAGCCCCGATTGCCTTGTGGGTGCCCATGATCTTCTTGGTGCGCTGGCCGTAGTAGCGCGCCGTCAACGCTATGTGAAGCGGCTCATCGTAGGCATGCTTGCGCGCTTTGCCGGTCTCCCAGATGATCACATCCATGATCTCGGCCTGATGTTGCATCACCAGATCGTGCAGGCGCAGTAGCAGTCGCTGTCGGTGCTCGATGGAGGTCAGCGACCACGCCCGAGCTGCCTCACGCGCCCGGGCAAATGCCTGGTCGACATCGGCGTCGCTCGACTGCGGGATCATGGCAAGGGCCTGACCGGTCAGCGGGGTGTACGTCGCAGCGGCCTCGCCGCTGGTCGAAACGATCCGCTTGGTCAGCTCACGCACCATCTGCTGGTCGAGCGCATAGCTGGCACTGGGGTCGTGCTCGGGGTCTGCTGGACCGAGATCTGATGGGGCCGCGG
Source organism: Nocardioidaceae bacterium (assembly GCA_020636935.1). Taxonomy (GTDB): domain Bacteria; phylum Actinomycetota; class Actinomycetes; order Propionibacteriales; family Nocardioidaceae; genus Marmoricola. Next base: position 10,008 of record JACJWW010000005.1, on the reverse strand, counting down.
GATCTGGTGTTGACGTCATTGCGCCAGCCTAGTTGCCGTTACGTCGAGTAACAATCAATTGTCTCGGGGGATCTCAACCCCGCCCGCACTTGTTGGCTCAGTCGGTGCCGTGCGCTGCCAAGAACCCGAGGATCGCCTCACTCAACTCAGGGCGGCAGACCACGAGGTCGGGCAGGCGCACGTCATCTTGGTTGTATTCCAACACGCTGCCGTCGACCCGACTGGTGAACAGGCCAGCCGCTCGAGCCACAGCAATTGGCGCTGCGGAATCCCATTCGTACTGGCCACCGGCGTGTACGTAGGCGTCACTGACCCCACGCACCACCGAGATAACCTTCGCGCCAGCCGATCCCATCCCGATCAACTCACCATCGAGGTGTTCGACCAGGGACTCAACGAATTTGGGTGGGCGTGATCGCGAAGCGACGATCCGTGGGTGCCCTGCCGTCGTCGGCGGTACCACAGGCGGCGCACCCGTACTGAAGGTCATGCCAAGACCGGGTTGGGCTACTGCTCCAGCAACCAGTGCGCCCTTCTCCCACAAGGCCACGTGAACCGCCCAGTCATCCCTGGGTGGTTCGGAGAACTCCCTGGTGCCATCGAGCGGGTCGATGATCCAGACCCGGTCAGCTGTACGCCGGTCATGGGCGCTGGTGGTGCCTCGATGTTCCTCTTCCGACAGCACCGCATCATCGGGGCGGTGAGTGGCAAGGAGGCTCATGAGCAGTTCATGCGAAGCGAGATCACCGGCATCTTTGAGCGCCGTCCCCTCCAAGCCTCGACCGCGGACTTCCAGCAGGAGTGCGCCAGCTTGTTCGGCCGCCCAGGCGGCGAAACTGTGATCATCCATTTCGGGCATGTCGATGAGCCTATCGGTGAGTGTCTCGTGTCGGTCAGCGATTGAAGCGCGACTGGGTCAACTCGAGCCCGTTTTCAATAAGACTCTCGATCGCGTCAGCCGCCTCCACAATCTGCAAGTCGAGCTCCTTGCGCTCCGCGGAGGAATAGTTGGACAACACAAAATCAGCGGGATTCTGGCGACCTGGTGGCCGACCGATGCCAGCTCGCACCCGATAGAAGTCGCCGGTACCCAAGGCTGAGCGCATCGACTTCAGGCCATTGTGCCCGTTGTCGCCTCCCCCGAGTTTGACCCTGAGTGTGCCGAAGTCGATGTCGAGCTCGTCGTGGACTGCGATGATCCGCTCGGCCGGCACCTTGTAGAAGGTCGCCAAGGCCTTGACCGGTCCACCGATCTCGTTCATGAAACTGCGCGGTCGAGCCAACACGATCTTGGGGGCATCCTGCCCGGGAGGGGCGAGGCGGCCTTCAACAACGTCGGCCCGACCACTCTTGTGAGATCGAAAGCTCGCGCCCATGCGTTTGGCCAACTCATCATTGACCAGATAGCCGACATTGTGCCGAGTGGCGGCGTACGTCGGGCCGGGGTTGCCCAGCCCGACGACCAGCCACACCTGCGCAGGCTCCACGGATTTGGCTGAGCGGCCGAAGAGGCGGCTCAGGCCTCTTCGCTCTCTTCCTGAACAGGCTCGGCGGCAGGGGCCTCAGCAGCCTGGGCCTCGGCAGCATCAAGGTCGGCCTCAACCTCTGCCGCGGTGGGCGCATGGATGACATTGATGATCAGATGCTCACCTTCGGTGAGCAAGACCGAGCCCTTGGGCAGGGTCAGATCTGCAGCAGTGATCTGGGTGCCGACCTCGGCATCCTCCACCGAGACCTCGATCGACTCGGGGATGTGGGTCGCTTCGGCCTCCAACTGCACGGTGGCAGCTTCGGTCACGACGAGTGCGTCGGACTTGGCTTCACCGGTGACGTGAACGGGTACATCGACGACAACCTTCTCGCCCTTCTTCACCGCGATGAAGTCAACGTGCTCGATGTGACCCTTGATCGGATCAGCCTGCACCTGCTTGGTCAAAGCCAGTTGAACCTTGCCGTCCACCTCGATATTGAGCACTGCGTTAGCGCCACCGTGCTTGATCGCCATCATCGTGTCGTGGCCGGGCAAGGTGAGGTGCATGGGGGTGTCGCCGTGTTCGTAGACGACGGCAGGGATCTTGCCGTCACGGCGGATCCGACGCGCTGCACCCTTGCCAAACTCGGTGCGGGCTTCGGCCTTGATCAAGTCTTCAGACATGTTTGGTCTCTCTGGTTCATGCGTCTTGTGGACACTTCGTTATCGGTCGGCCTCATCGATGAGAGACCCAGAAAAAGACACATGCACCGCGTCATCAGGGCGCAGTGCACGGTTGAAGTCGTACGGCCGCGTCGATAACGGAAGCTTGCATCCCATTCGGGGCGTCCCTCGCCAAGGCGGTGATCATCTTAGCGAATCCCTACAGACAAAGGAAAATCGGCAGAGGCGACACCGGCCCCTGAGTCAATCAGTCAACGCGGCCCTTCGACGTACCAAAGGGTGTGGGAGCCCTCGAAGCCCTTCAACTCCACGGTCTTGGCCACTCCCACGATGAAATCTTCATCCAGTGCCTTGGCGACCTCTTCACTCACCAAGATCTCGCCACCTTCGGCCTGAGCCGCGATCCTTGCGGCCAAAGCGACATTTTGCCCAAAGAAGTCCCCACCGCGCTCGATGGCCGTACCGGTGTGGAGTCCGAAGCGCAGGCTGATCGGCGTACGCCGCAAATGCCGGTTGCGATGCCAAGTCGCGGCCAGCGCCCGGTTGATGTCGAGGGCGGCCTCCACAGCAAGTTGCGGGTTGTTGAACACCAGCATGTGCCCATCGCCTTGAGTCTTCACGACCAGCCCACGGTATTTGTCGACATAGAGCTCGACCAACTCGTCGTGAGCGGCCAGCACCTTCACCCACTGTTTGTCACCAAGTGTGGAGTTCAGGCGGGTTGAGCCTTCGATGTCGGAGAACATGATCGTGACCGTGCCATCTTCGGCAGCGATCTGGGCGATCTGTGATTGTTGGTCCAGGGCCCATCGACTGAAATCTTCCAGCGAGCCCCAGAGCAGGCCACCTACACCCTCATCTCGCAACCGTTGGGCGGTCTGTTGGGCTTGCTCCACCACGGCACCGACGACCTTGCCAGCAGCCACCAGCGCGGGCGGCGCCCAGCCAACTGGCTCTCCGACCACTTCTGGCTGGCGCAGCAACTCCGCCTCCTGTCGGGCCTCGGCCAGCTTGGCTCGTAGATCAGCCACCACGAACCCAAGGGCTGCGACAACCGCGCACAGCACTGCCACCAGGCTCCACGCAACAGTGATCACGGGTCACACTGTGGCACAGCCCGGTGGCAGCGCAGTTGGGTACTACCTGATCCGACGCGAAGGCGGAGTCTCCATCACGGTGTCGGCATAGCCAGGCCGTGAATAGGTCACCCGCAACGACAGCCGCTTCCTGCGATCACGCTTGGTGATCTTGTGCTTGGGCGTCGTCTGCCCGGGGATTGCCTGACCATTGCGCAACCACTGGAAACTCGCAGTCACACCAACAGGCAGATCACTGGGCACCACATAAGAGGCAACCTTGCCCTTCTTCCACCGCTTCGCAGCCATCCTCGGAGCATCCGAAAAACCAACCGGCATCAACACCACGCCGGTCGCTGGCGTCATCGCGAAGGTGCTCCATTCCATGGCGAAGGGGCCTCGCACTTGGGAGTCCATGAACATCAAAACTGCACTCAGTGTGTGTCCGGCATCCGCTGGACGCACGACGTACTCGCTGCCCATACCGACCGTCTGTCCGATTGGCCCGTCACCCGGCGTCACCGGCGGGGCGCCATCGCGCACCCAATAGATCTGTACGACATTGGGGTACGGCGTGACGCTGTCCATGTCGAGGGTCAGCCGCTTACCAACGACTGGCTGGCCCTTGACGACCATGGCACTGGTGTTGGCCAAGGGCTTCTTGGTCAGGTTGATCACACCGAGGTTGAGATCGGCCTGCAAGTCAACCGTGGTCGCATCGAGCACCTCGGCGCCACCATGGCAGGTCTGACCATACTCGGGATCGCTGGCCACGAAGCAGAAGCGATATTCGCCGGGGTCGAGTTGGGCATAGACATTGCCAAACGGATCCGTATGGGAGCTCTGATTGTCTTCCCAACGACCAAACTCGGGCAGGTATTCATAGATCTCCAACTGGCCCTCCCAGGCCCCAACCGGAGTGCCATCGGTCTGGATTGTGACCGTCACCTCCACCGGGTCGGCGGCTTGGGCAGGCACGGAGGTCAAGCCTGTGAACATCAATGCACTAGTGGCTAGCGTGGCCACACTGAGAATGATTTTCCTCATGGTCCTATCTCCTCTTCTCACTTGACCCGGCGAGACGGAGCGGACTCCATAGTCACGGTCTCGTGGCCTGGACGGGTGTAGGTCACTCGCAGAGAGATCCGCTTCTTGCGGTCCTTGCGGGCGATCTTGTGCGTCGGGCCGGTCTGACCCTTGATTGCCTTGCCATTGCGCAACCACTGGAACTGCGCGGTCACACCTGCAGGCACATCGGCTGGCGCCACATAGGAGGCCTTGGCTCCGCGCTTCCACCTTCGCGCCTGCATCTTCGGCGCACCCGAGAAGCCTGCAGGAAGCACGATCGTCGTGGCCGGCATGTGCAGGTAGAACGAAGCCTCATTGCCAACCATCCATGGGCCACGCACGGTTGGCCCGCCAAACAGGAGTCCGGCGGTGATGGTGTGGCCCACGTCCCGGTCGCGAACGACATAGTGCGGACCTTCACCGACAACATAACCAACAGGCGGCATCCCTTGGGAGGCCGGCAAACCGGCATCTCTCAACCAGTAGATGGTGGTCTGCAATGGGTCTGGAGTCACGCTACTGATGTCGAAGGTCAGTCGCTGCCCCACAAGAGGACGACCAGTGATGGTCGCACCCGATGCATTGGCCACTGTCTTCTTGCCGAGGTTGACCACTCCCAAGTCGGTGATGCCTGAGACAGTCACTGTGGTGGCATCAGAGACCAATGGGTTGCCCAAGCAAGTGGACTCTGTGGTGATGTCGGAGTCCTTCTCGAAACAGAAGCGGTATTCTCCCGGCTCGACAGACACTGTTGAGATACCTGAGTCATTGGTGCCGTCATCGGCGACTCGCTGCCAAGACTTGCTAGCCAGCTCATAGGAGAAGACCGTCATCTGGCCCACATCCTCACCAAGCGGCACTCCATCAGCCTGGATGACTACCGTCACATCGACTGGTACGGCATTTGCTGGCAACGCTGACCAACCAGTCACCATGACCATCGCGCCGACGGCGACGGCCAACCCTCGTCTTGTCGCCGTGGCCATTGCCCGGCTCCATGGAATTTCCATGATCTCTCCCTCTCCAAGGCCGCAGTGTCCCCTCTGACACGAGCAAGGCCTACTAATGAAGGTAAAACGGAACTAGACAGTTCCGCAGAGAAATCGTAAAAAACGGACAAACGATGATTAGTCTGTTATCTTCCCGGCCGGTGGGTCGGCGTACGGCTAGGCGTGCCCGTCGAACATCGAGGTCACCGAGCCATCAAGGAAGACCTCGCGAATCGCCCGCGACACCAATGGGGCAATCGACAAGCAGGTGAGTTTGTCGAAGTCGCACTCAGGAGCCAAAGGCAAGGTGTCGGTGACGATCACCTCCACCGCTGGCGAATTCTTGAGTCGGTCAACCGCTGGATCAGACAACAGCGCATGGGTGGCAGCGATCACGACCCCTGCGGCCCCGTCTTCCATCAAGGCTTCGGCCGCCTTGACGATCGTGCCTCCGGTGTCGATCATGTCGTCGACCAGCACACACATGCGCCCCTTGACCTCACCGACCACCCGATTTGCGCTGGTTTCGTTGGGTCGATCAGTACGGCGGGTCTTGTGGATGAAGGCCAGCGGCACCCCACCCAGGCGGGCCGACCAACGCTCAGCCACCTTGATCCGACCCGCGTCGGGCGAGACCACCGCCAATGGCTCTTGTGAGTATTTGTCGCGCACATAGTCGGCCAAGATCGGCAGCGCCATCAGGTGATCGACCGGGCCATCGAAGAAGCCCTGGATCTGATCAGCGTGCAGGTCGACACAGATCAGTCGGTCAGCGCCGGCGGTCTTGAACAGGTCTGCCACCAATCGTGCCGAGATCGGCTCACGGCCGCGATGCTTCTTGTCTTGGCGGGCATAGCCATAGAAGGGCATCACCACGGTGATCCGTTTGGCCGAGGCCCGCTTGAGGGCATCGACCATGATCAGGTGCTCCATGATCCATTCGTTGATCGGCGCGGTGTGACTCTGGATCACGAAGGCATCACAGCCACGCACAGACTCTTCGTAGCGGACATAGATCTCGGAGTTGGCGAACTCATAGGCAGACGTGGGCACCAGGCCCGTGCCCAACTCCTTGGCGACTTCTTCAGCGAGGGCGGGGTGAGCACGCCCGCTGAATACCATCAAGTTCTTTTCAGTGGTCCGCTTCATCCCGCTCACAGGGCCAACTTTCTCATTGTGCTTCAGATGGTGAGGCGCCCGACTCATCGGTGGACGCCGCCGCTTGGGAGGCCACCTCAGCCTGCGCCGTACCCGGCCTATTCTTCAACGCCCACCCGAGGATATTGCGCTGGGGTCCCGACGAGACCCCCAGGGCACCTGCGGGCACATCATCACGGATCACACTGCCCCCACCCGTGCCCGCGCCATCGCCCACTGTGACGGGCGCAATGAAGGTGTTGTTGCTGCCCGTGCGAGCATGCTTGCCGATCACCGTACGGTGCTTGTTGACCCCGTCGTAGTTGGCGAAGATCGTGCCGGCACCGATATTGGTGCCCTCGCCGATCTCGGCATCCCCGACATAGGACAGGTGCGGCACTTTGGCACCCTCACCGATCACGACATTTTTGGTCTCCACATAGGCGCCAATCTTGCCTCCGGCCCCGAGTTGGGTACCAGGCCGCAGATAGGAGAAGGGGCCGACCTCGGCACCAGCCCCGATCACGGCCAACTCACCGTGAGCCCGGATGACGCGGGCACCCTGGCCGATCTCGACGTCCTTCAAGGTGCAGTCCGGCCCGACCACGGCATCCTCGGCGACCACCGTGGCCCCAAGGAGTTGCACGCCAGGCAGGATCGTGACGTCGGACTCCAATCGCACATCGGCGTCGATCCATGTGGTGTCGGGGTCCATGATCGTGACTCCGGCGCGCATCCACTTCAGCAGGATCCGGCGGTTCTTCTCCTTGCCCATCTTGGCCAACTGGACTCGATCATTGGCACCCTCGGTCTGGTCGACATCGTCAAGGACGAAGGCCTCCACGGTCTCGCCCGCCTGTCGCGCCAAGGCCACCGTGTCGGTGAGGTAGTACTCCCCGGCTGCATTGGCATTGCTCAACAACGGGAGCGCACGATCGAGGAAATCCGCATCGAAGGCCAAGATGCCACTGTTGATTTCATCGACCAGGCGCTGCTCATCGCTGGCGTCCTTGTGCTCGACGATTGCCTCGACCTGCCCCTGATCGTTGCGGATGATCCGGCCGTAGCCTCCGGGGTCGGCCACCTTGCCAGACAAGATGCTGATCACTGCCGGGGATGCTGCGTGGAAGTCCACGAATGCCTTGAGGCTCTCGGCCTCCAACAACGGGGTGTCGCCATAGGCAACCAACACGATGCCTCGATGCTCAGGTCCGGGCACGGCATCCCAGCCGATGCGTACGGCGTGACCGGTGCCCTCCTGAGTCTCCTGCACAGCCAGCACACACTCAGGCATCAACGATTGGATGTGCGGCCCGACCTGTTCGCGCTGGGTGCCGATCACGGCTACTACCCTGCGTGGCTCCACCCCAGCCACCGCAGTGAGCACGTGCCCGACCATCGACCGGCCCGCAATCGGGTGCAGGACCTTCATGGTCTTGGACTTCATCCGCGTGCCGCCGCCAGCGGCCAACACGATCACGGTCAAATCAGCAGACATCAAGATCCCATCCAGTTGAGCTTGGTCACAGATTAGTCGCCCAGGCTGTGGGGGCGGCGTACCCCCAACTCTCGTTCGTAGGCCCGGGGGTCTTCAAGTGGCTCCAGATGCGTGAACACCTCGCACGAGCCAATCTCAGTCTCCAACTGGGTCTCAAGTCGCTCACAAATGTCGTGCCCACGACTGACCTTCCAATCGCCCGGCACCAAGACATGCATTGACACGAAGTGATAGTGCCCAGACTCCCGGGAGCGGATCGCATGGATCTGCACTTGCCCGTCGGCGGTGAACTCAGCCGTTATCCGGTCGATGATCTCCTGGGTGTCTTCATCAACAGCCCGATCAAGCAGACCACCCACAGACTCCTTGAGCAGCGCCCATCCGGCGATGATGATGTTGATGCCGACCACGAGAGCAATCACCGGATCGAGCCGGGTCCAGCCAGTGATCGCCACGGCAAAGACACCGACGACCACACCGATTGAGGTCCAGACATCAGTCATCAGGTGTTTGCCGTCTGCCCGCAGCGTGATCGACCGGTGGCGTTTGCCAGCCCGCATCAACACAACAGACACGACGCCATTGATCACAGATGCAAACAAGGAGATCGCCAAGGCAATCCCGACATTCTCCAGCGGTTGAGGATGCAACAGGCGCTCGATGGCCGTGTAGATGATGAACAGTGCCGCCACGAAGATCATCGCGCCTTCGACGACAGCGCTTAGATATTCAGCCTTTGTGTAGGCGTAATTGTGATGCTCATCGGGCGGTCGGGCCGCCACGGTCAAGGCAATGAGGGCCACTACTGCCGCCACCAGATTGACCAAGGATTCGGCCGCATCGGAGAGCAGGCCAACTGATCCGGTCAGATAGTAGGCATAGGTCTTGAGGGCGATCGTGGCCAGAGCGGCCGCGATCGAGAGCCAAGTGAACCTGGTCAGGTTACGCCTGGTCATCAGCGGCAGTCTCCCGGTCAGCCGAGGGGCACATGGCGGCTCAGGAAGTCGAGTTCGTCGGCCACGACCTGCTCGAAGTCGTCACCGACGTAGATGTCGAAGTGCCCTGCGTCGTACATCTTGATCTCACCCTTGGGCGCCTTGGCAGCGTGGCGCAAAGTCGCCTTGGACGGAGCCACACTGTCGGGCTTGCACACCGCAAACATGATCGGGCACACGACATCCTTGGCCTTGACACCCGGCCGGGCGCGGAGTACGTCGAAGACCACGCGTGCGGCCATCCCAGTCGGCACGTCATAGCCAGCCGCCGCCAAGACCGCTTCATAACCAGGTTTCGCATCAGGGGCTGTCATCAGCGCAGTCTCGCCGGGAGCACCGACCAGAGGGACCCGCACCAAGCCCTTGCCACTGGCGGCCAAGGCCGCATCTTGGGTTGCCAACACCGTCAACTTCGCTGACACGATCGGGTTGATCGCGAGCACCGAGGCAATGCCGTCGGTGAAGGGGCATTGCGCGATCGCCGCCACCACACGTGGGTCTTCAGCAGCAGTGACGATCACGTGACCACCGGAAAATGAGGTGCCCCACAGGACCACCCGCTCGGGATCCACCTCGGGGATGGTGCGGGCGTGGGCGATCGCAGCGTGGTAATCCTCGCGCTGCAGCGGCACCCGCAAGAGCTCACGGGGCATGCCCGTGCTGTCACCGAAGTGGCGATAGTCGAAGACCAAGCAGGCATATCCGGCTGCACAGAATCGTTCGGCAAAGGCATCGAGACGGGCTCGGCGTACGCCACCCAAACCATGCGCCATCACAATGATCGGCACTTTGTGGTCGGCGCTGGCACCTTCGGGAAGGTAGAGCCACGCGGCGCAGCGCTCCTTGCCAGACGCGAAGGCGATGTCCTTACGGTTTTGTTCGGTCACAGGATTGTCTCTCCGCTCCGGGCGCTCAGCGAGCCAATGGGCTGTAGAAGACCAAGGCATTGCCCTTGTGGTCATAGACCACAGCGCGGCGCTCGTGAGCATCGTCGTACGGAGCCTTCACGATGCCACCGCCCGCCTCTTCGATGGCCTTGGCAGCCGCATCAACATCGGCAGTCTTGATGCCGACGACGACCTGGCCCGGC
>JACJWW010000004.1 GCA_020636935.1 Nocardioidaceae bacterium | reverse complement strand
CCCGACGGGTGATCGCAGCCATGGGCGATGGCACCGGCGCGGTCATGCTCGACGGCAAGATGGAAGACGATGCTTCGGTCAAACAGTGCCGCGTCATGGTCGCGCTGGCCGAGCAACTCGCTGCCATCGACCCACAGCTCAAAGAGCAATACGACGCCATCGAGATCGAGGATGCCAAGTGACCACCTTCAAGCCACGCCGCTCCGTCCTGTACATGCCCAGCTCCAACGAGCGTGCCTTGGAGAAGGCCAAGAGCATCGCCTGTGACGGCCTGATCCTCGATCTCGAAGACGCCGTCGCGCCAGATGCCAAACCCGCGGCCAGACTCGCTGCCGCTGCGGCCGCCAGCTCTGGTGAATACGGCCGCCGCGAGCTCACCATCCGAGTCAATGGCATGGACACCCAATGGCATCAAGATGACATGCGAGCCGCCTGTGAGGCCGGGCCGAACGCGATCGTCGTACCCAAGGTCAGCAGCGAAGACGAGGTCTACGCCTTGGTCGAGACCATGGCCAAATATGACGCTCCGGGGAAGACGAAGCTCTGGGCCATGATCGAGACCCCTCACGCCATGCTCCACGCCGAAGAGATCGCCAGCGCCAGTGAGCGCCTCGAAGTGCTGGTCATGGGCACCAACGATCTGGTCAAAGAGTTGTACGCCGAACACGTCCCCGGCCGCCAATCCATCCTCACCGGCCTCGGCCTGGCTCTGCTCGCGGCCCGAGCCACGGGCAAGGCGATCTTGGATGGAGTCTTCAACGACGTCAAGGACGAAGCTGGCTTCTTGGCCGAATGCCAACAAGGCCGCGAAATGGGCTTTGATGGCAAGACTCTCATCCATCCGGGCCAGGTTGCAGGCGCAAATGCAGCATTCGCACCCAGCGAGCAGGCCGTGGCTGATGCTAAAGGCATCTTGCAAGCCTGGGAAGACGGCAAGGGTGCCGGCGTGGTGACCTACAAAGGCCGGATGGTTGAAAATCTCCACGTCGAGTCAGCCCAACGGATCCTGACCATGCACGAGGCCATCCAACTGCTGGAAGTGTCGTAGCTGCCGCCTAGTCTCAAGGACATGAGCGCCCCTGAGCCCAAGCCACTGCTCAACGCACACGCGGCGCGCAGATGCGCTCGGCGTACTCACAATGAGTTCGACGAGACCATCCCCAAGGCGCCTTGGGAGCCCCCTGCTTCCGTGCAGGCACTGTTCGACGCAGGGATTGCCTTTGAAGCCAGGGTCTTCGATGCGCTCCGCGCCCTACATGGCGACAGCTTGGTTGATCTGACCAATGTCCACGACAGTGCGAGTCGGATCGATGCCACGACAAGTGCCATGGCTGCGGGCGCCGGCATCATCATCGGCGGGCAACTGCCCGATGACCCTGTAGGCCAGCGCACAGGCCGACCCGACGTACTCCTCAAAGACCCAGCCAGCGGCCCACACCACCGCTACTGGCCGGTGGACATCAAGCACCACGTGCATGCCAATGCCGCAAAGCAAGCCAACGCTTGGGCCTCGAAGTTGTCCTCCCCGACAATGCGCCACCAGGTCGCCTTCACCTCACCTCCCGCGCGATCACGCAATGACACCTTCCAACTCGCTCATTACGCCAGGATGTTGCAAGCCTGCGGACGACTAGCAGGCGATGGCACCTGGGGAGCCATCATCGGCACCCGAGAGATCTACCCAGACCAGCTCGCCTTGGTCTGGCATGACCTCGACAATGAGTTCGAAACAACCTTCTCCAGGTCCCAAGGCCGCAAGGATCGCTCGGTCATGGACAGATATGACCATGAGCACGCCTTCCGGGCCAAAGTCGCCGCTGTTGCGGCCCAACGCCACGGACTGCCGACCGACCCCGACCCTCTGGTGCAGCCGATCGGGCAAAGCGAGTGCGCCCGCTGCCCGTTCTTGGATTGGTGTGCAGACGAAGGGTCTGACCTGGCCAGTTGGGCCTTGAGCAGTGGCCGGCTCTCAGTACGAGAGTGGCAATCGCTGTCACGACTGGGGCACAAGACCACCCAGCAAATCGCTGATCTACGTCTTGATGACGACCTCCTGAGCCGCTATCTGCCTGAAGTTACCCACATCACTGATCCCGAGCGACGACTGCGCGATGCAATCAGACGGTGTCGCCTGATCACAACCAAGGTCGAGATCGAGGCACTATTGCCCGGCAAAGTGCATCCTCCTCGACGCGACATCGAGATTGATCTTGACTGCGAATGGGACAGCAACGACATCGTCTATCTGTGGGGGGCTCGGATCCGTGATCGACAGGGCAGCGAATATGTCTCGTTCTGCTCATTTGATGACACCGATCCAGGAGTCAACTCACGCCTGGCCACGGAGCTCGTCACTTGGTTGCGCTCGCAAGTCCAGACGGCACAGGCTCGGGGGCAGAGCATCGCGATCTTCCACTGGGCCAAGCCCGAGCCACGCAAACTACGCGACATCTTGGGGGCGGATGCCGTAGATGACCTCATCGAAGAGCATTTCATCGACTTGCTCGATTGGTCGCGCGGCAATCTGTTCAGCGTGCATGGCCACAGTCTGAAGACGGTCGCCCCGCTGACGGGCTTTCGTTGGCAACAAGATGACGCCGATGGCCTTGCCTCTCAGGAGTACATCGTTCGGGCCCGCTTGGCTGGCTCCGACGCCGACGAGGCGCGCCGGTGGCTACTTTCATACAACGAAGACGACGTGGCAGCGATGGCTCATTTCCGCGATCACATAGCTGCGACTGTGGCCAGCGGTTGATCATGGCTTGACGGCTCTGCTTTGCAGGCATGCGTTCAGGAGCCGGATGGATTCAGCCAGCGCAGACCCTCGAATCGGGCGAAGTCACTGTCGTAGGAACAAATGCCGACGCCATGCTCAATCGCCAACGCCGCAAGATGGGCGTCGGTGACGAAATTCCCCCGCAGGTCGCCATCGATCAGGAGGCTGCCGAGGATGTCTCGGTGCCGCGCACCCGGCGTCGGCACCCAAGCCTGCTCGGTGTCGAGCCAGTCGGTGACATGAATCCAGGCTTCCTCAGCGGTCAATGGGGTCGTTGTCACGCGTGGGTGGGTGATGATCCGCTGGAATGCCATCAACGAAACCCAGGGCAGTCCGACCCGCTCGACTCCGTTCATCGCCACCTCTAACCAGGCACGTGCACTCTCATGAAATCTAGAGCTTTCGTCAACGGCGTAGAGCAAGACGTTGGCATCGACAATCAACGCGCGTGCTCGTCGTCGTACTGATCGAGAAGCTCGAGTGCCTCGGCGACATTGGTAATGTCGACCTTTAGCCCCACGCTAGCTGTCCGCTGCCGGAAAGGCTTCGCCGCCCGAGGGCTTCGCTCCAAGCCGGCGCGGGCGAGCTCATTGACAGCCTCACCCAAGCCTATGCCACGCTCTCTGCGTCGTTGTTCGGCCGCTGCCGCGACATCTGGATCAAGACGAACCGTGGTCCTCATATCAAAATTCTAGCATCACTGGTGCGAAGTATATGCATCACAGATGCAACTTTCGATGGCGCCATTTCGTGATCGGAATGTGTCGTGGATACGTGCCTCTAGGCGCTTCCGCGAGTGACGCGGGCAAGGAGAGTTCGGTGATATTCCCCAACCAACATCCTGGTTAGGGTCTCGGGTTTGGCAACCTCGACCTGTCTTGCCCCTAGCTCGACCACACCCCAACCAGCACCCCTCAAGGCCGCGATTTCGGCTGGCTGGCTAGCGCCACTCAAGGTGACTCCATATTCCTGTTCAGCCAGTCCCAATGCGATCCGGATTCTCATCTGGCCCACCCGATGGACCAGGCCGGGCGTGGGCGTGGGCAATGGCCCTCTTAGCCAAGCAAGGCGCAGCAAGCTCTCGGCGAAGGACTCTGACCGCCCATCGGTCAGCACTAAGCATGAGCGCAGAGTGGCCGCCATTTGACCGCGATTGAATCTGGGTAGTTCACTCAGCACCTGCCCACGGGTGACCCCGTGCTCGCGGAAGAAGGCATCCCAAAGTGCCACTGCGTGGTCCTTTGGCAGCTTGTCGGCCAAGTCGATTGCTGTCCGTAAAGGCGTGGTCACCTTGACCCCAAACAACTCCCTGACGTCTCTGGGGGCATAACCTCCACCACTTCGAGTCCACGACACGCCTGCTGCAGGTGAGCCCGGCAAGACACCATAGAGCCACGCTGCGGTTTGCCCGAAGACCAAAGCCTCGGGTTGGGCGGCCAAAGCCACCTTGACTGCCGCGCAACGCAACTCGACGTCATCACCTACGTGCACACTCGCATAGACGCCGCGCACGAGATTGCGGATCTGGCCTCGTCGAATAGCCGAGCGCAACTGTTGCTGATTGATGCCCATCTGCTGGGCCATCGCCACCGTGAAGGGGCGTTCAGCAAGGGAGGCGAGTCTTGATGGAAGTGGGAGTGGCTGTTGCATCCGGCCATGTTTGCCGAAATGGCCATCTTTCGCTTTGCCAATCCACAGGCCCCAGTGGAGTCACTCAGTACGCGTGTATTTGCCCCGATAGAAGAGCAGTGGCTCATCTGGCTGATTGCCAGACTTGTCGCCGACCGCAAGTTCACGCACCCGACCGACAACCAAGTAGTGATCGCCGCCCTCATGGACTGCCTCGATCGAGCAGTCGATATAGCCCAGCACCCCATCAAGCACTGGAGCGCCGGTCACTGCGGTTTGGTAGCTCACTCCGTCGTACTTGTTGGCACCCTTGGTGGCCATTCCGTTGGAGATGTCCACCTGGTCAGCAGCCAGTAGGTTCACACAGAAATAGCCAGCCCTGCGCATGAGCGGGAATGCCCGTGAAGTCTTGGCTGGGCAAAACATCACCAACGGGGGGTCCAGCGAGACACTGGTGAACGACTGACAAGTCATCCCCACTGGCTCCCCGTCCGACATGGAAGTCACGACCGTGACTCCCGTGCAGAACTGCCCCAACACATCTCGGAAGTTGCGCGCCTGGGCAGCAGCCTCCTCGGTGTCGGGGATCGGCGTGTGCTCACCAAGACGGAACTCAAAGTCGTGACCGCCAAGGAAGGAGTCGATCAGCTCGCGTGGCGGCCATGTCGAGGCAGCGTCTTCGCGCATGCCTTCGGGGATCTGTGGGCTCATGAGGACTAGTTTGCCCCGAAGTTGTGACCCCAGTAGGAGACTGCCGTGCTTTCGCGCGCCACCCACCGGTCATCGTCAACCTGAAGCCCGTCGGTGCCGAACTCGATGTCGAAGCCAGCTGGTGACTTGACGTAGAAGGACACCATTTCGTCATTCATGTGACGGCCAAGAGTCGCCGACAGGGTGGCTCCGTGCTTCTTGACCCGCTCCAAGGCCCGGCCGACATCATCGAGACTGTCGACTTCGAGCATGACGTGCACGCACTTGCTGGGATTGGGCATCGGCAAGAAGGCCAAGGAATGGTGGCGTGGATTGACCCCGAGGAAGCGCAGCCAGATCTTGCTGCCTGGCTCCTTGCCAGCCAGCTCGCCGGGCAGGCTCATTGAGTCACGAAGTCTGAAGCCGAGCACATCAGAGTAGAAGCGCAGCGCTTCGACATCGTCGCCGACCGGCACGACCACGTGCCCCATGCCTTGGTCGCCGGTGACGAAGTTGGCGCCGTACGGCGGCACGACCGGACGAGATTCGTAGGTGATGCCGTGGAAGAGCTCGAAGACGTTGTCCCATGGGTCACGGAAGCGGATCAGCTCCTGCACCCGACGATCGGCCAACTCATCGGCAGTGCCCTCTTCGAAGGCAACACCTGCAGCATTCAAGTGGTCGCGCGCGGCTTGCAAGGCCTTGAGGTCGGCCAACTCCCAGCCCACACAACTCAGCTCATCCTTGTCGCCGGGGAAGACGACGATCCGAGCCGACACACTGTCGATGCGGAAATACAGATTTTCACTGTTTGGGCCTCGTCCAGTGCCCAGGCCGAGGACCTTCTCGGCGAAAGACTTCCAGGCCTCGAGGTCTGTGGAGGAGACCCGGATGTATCCCATGGATTTGATGTCAATGGTCATGATTTCTTCTCCCTTTCGACGTGACGCGACAGGAACTGCGCTGAGACTTCGAGGAACTCCTCAGCCGCCTCGATTTGGGCCCAGTGCCCGCAGTTGGGGAACACGTGGAGTTGAGCCTTCGGGATCAGCTTCAGCGCAACCATGGCGCCATCGAGCGGATTCACCCGGTCTTCACGACCCCAGGTCAGCAAGGTGTGCTTGCGCAGGCGATGAGCCTCCCGCCACAACATGCCATCTTCGAAGCTCTCGGGGTTGTAGAAGGACATCCCCATGCTCATCATGGCTTCGCGGGCGCCGGGTGCGGTGGCGTCAGCAAATCGGGCCTCGACCAGCTCATCGGTCACCAAGTCCTGGTTGACGACCATCGTGGAGATGAAGGCCTTCAACGACTCCTTGGTAGGCGACATGTTGAACTCCATCAGGCGCTTGACGCCCTCAGTCGGATCAGCATGGAAGAGATTCAGAGACAGCCCACCTGGCCCCATCAAGATCAAGCGCCCGACACGATCGGGATGTTCCAGAGCCAAGCGCATAGCGGTACCTCCACCAAGGCTATTGCCCAGGAGGTGCACGCGATCGATGCCAAGTTGATCCAACAGACCGATCACATATTTTGCGGCGTGACGGTAGTAGTTGCCCTCGACCTCAGGCTTGTCCGAGCCACCGAAGCCAGGCTGATCGATCAGAATCGTGCGGAACTTCTCAGCGAAGCCTGGCAGGGCTGGGCCAAAGTTCGACCATGACGAAGCGCCAGGCCCGCCACCGTGAAGCATCACCAGTGGCAGGCCGCCGCCCAATTCAGTCGCAGACCCGGCCTCGTAGTAGTTGATCTTGATGCCGTGTACATCGGCCGACTTGCGTACCGACTCTTGGCTGAGCGCCGCTGCCATTTATCAGTACATCCCCGGATCGATCTTGTGGCCGAACTCGCTTGCGCCATACATCTGCAAGGCGCGCTCGGGATCATTGGCAGCGTGCACCCGACCGGCGTGGGCGTCACGCCAGGCGCGCTGCAGGTAGGTGCCGGTGGCCAGTGCGCGAGCACCAGATGCCTCAAACAGGCTGTCGATCGCGTCGATGGAGCGCTGGGTGCCGAGCACCTGGTCACGACGCACCTTCAAACGCAGGGAAAGCGGGATGCTCTCCCCCTTCTCGACCAGAGCCATCTCTTCACGGATGTTGTTCATCAACAAAGCCCAAGAAGCGTCGATGTCGCTGCTGGCCTTGGCGATCCGCACAGCGGCGAAGGGGTCCAGCGAGGCCTTCTCGCCGATGTAGGCGGCACGCACGCGCTTCTTCTGCATCTCGACATGCTCTTCATAGGCGCCCTGAGCCATACCGATGATTGGCGTAGTGATGCAGGAGGTGAACAGCGAGTGGAAGGGGAGCTTGTAGAGGTTGGAGGTGTTGACCTCTTGGCCTGGGCCCTTACACATGCCGGTCTCACTCATCGACAGCGTGAACGCCTCGGGGACGAAGGTCTCTTCGACCACGATGTCATTGGAGCCGGTGCCGGCCAGGCCGACAACCTTCCAGGTGTCTTCGATCTCGTACTTGTCGCGCGGGATCATGAAGGTGCGGAAGTCAACGACCTGCCCTTCAGTGTTGAAGACCAGCCCACCGAGCAGCACCCAGGTGGCGTGCGCACAGCCCGAGGAGAAACTCCAGCGGCCGCTCAACATGAAGCCGCCGTCGGCCTGAACGGCCTTGCCCGTGGGCGCGTACGACGAGGAGAGGCGCACCTTGGGGTTTTCGCCCCATACTTCCTTCTGCGCCTCATCTGGGAAGAGGGCAACCTGCCAAGGGTGAATGCCGAGCACACTGCAGATCCAGGCGGTCGAACCGCAGGCGCCAGCGATTTCCTTGACGATCTGGTAGAAGATCGTCGGATCTTCGGCTTCAACTCCGCCATAGCGCTTGGGCTGCAGCAACTGGAAGAAGCCGGTCTCCTCGATCTCCTTGACTGACTGCTCAGGCACTTCACGCAGGCGCTCGGTCTCGTCGGCGCGCTCGCGGATGCCGGGCAAGAGGTCACGGATGCCGTCTAGGATTTCTTGGCTCATCTTGTCTCCTGGTCACAAGTCAGTAGAAGGTGTGTGCTCATACTAGAACACGTTCTAGTTTTGCGTCCACCCCCCACTCAAAAACACTCAACTTTCACATCAATTGCATCAAGGCGGCAGGAGGCCGTCGCAAGGACATGACCTCCTGCCGCCTTGGCATGAGAGTTGTCGATCAGGAATTGGCGTCTTGCTTGGCCTTCAACTCCAAAGCGATCTCGATCAGCTGATCTTCCTGACCACCGATGAGCTTGCGCTCGCCAGCCACATGAAGGATCTCCGCTCCAGACACGCCATAGCGCTCTGCCGCATTGCCAGCATGCTTGAGGAAGGAGCTGTAGACGCCGGCATAACCCATCATCATGGTCATCCGGTCCAGGCGGCACTCCTCTGGCATAGCCGGGCGCACGACATCCTCTGAAGCATCGATGATCTTCATGAAGTCGACGCCGGTCTCCCAGCCGAGCTTGTCGCAGACCCCGACGAAGGTGTCGAGCGGGGTGTTGCCAGCGCCGGCACCGAATCGTCGTACGGAACCATCGATCTGGGTGGCCCCAGCGCGCACAGCCATCACGGTGTTGCCGCAGCCGAGATCGAGATTTTCGTGGCCGTGGAAGCCAACAGTCGCCTCAGCTCCGATCTCCGCGACCACTGCTGCAACCCGATCAGAGACACCTTCAAGGATCAGGGCACCCGCCGAGTCGACCACATAGACACACTGGCAACCCGCATCAACCATGATCCGAGCCTGCTTGGCCAAGACCTCGGGCGGCTGGGTGTGGCTCATCATCAAGAAACCCACGGTCTCCAAGCCGAGCTCACGTGCAACCTTGAAGTGTTGCTCGGAGACATCGGCCTCGGTGCAGTGCGTGGCGATCCGGCAGATCGACCCGCCATTGTCTTGGGCCATCCGAATGTCGTCCATGATGCCCACACCAGGCAGCATCAGGAAGGCGATCTTGGCGCGCTTCGCGGTCTCGGCGGCAACCTTGATCAACTCCTGGTCAGGAGTCTTGGAGAAGCCATAGTTGAAGCTTGATCCACCAAGACCGTCGCCGTGGGTGACCTCAAGCACTGGCACGCCAGCGTCATCGAGGGCAGCGATGATCGAACGGGTCTCCTCCACCGTGAACTGGTGGCGCTTGTGGTGGGAGCCATCACGCAGACAGGTGTCAGTGAGACGGATGTCCAGGTTGGAAGTGGGGTCGGTGTCTCGCCAAGTGCGAGTGAGCTTGTTGAGCTCGGGACTGCCTGCGAGGGTGCCTTGGTAGGTCATGGTCACTTCTCCTTGTGTGCCAGCTTGTAGCGGGCCATGCCTTCACCAGCACGGGTCGCCGCTGCGGTCATGATGTCGAGATTGCCGGAGTACGGCGGCAAGAAGTCGCCGGCCCCTTCGACCTCGATGAAGATGCTCACCTTGAGTTGGCCGTGGGTCGCATCGCTCGGGCCATCGAACTGAGGCTCCTGCAGGAGTCGATATCCCGGCACATAATGACGCACACCTTCAACCATCTTGTGCACCGACTCAGAGATCGCGTCTTGGTCAGAGTCTGGGCTCACCGCGCAGAAGATCGTGTCGCGCATGATCATCGGGGGCTCGGCTGGGTTGAGGATGATGATGGCCTTGCCCTTCTCGGCACCACCGATGTGCTCCACGCCCTTGGCCGTGGTTTGGGTGAACTCATCGATATTTTGTCGGGTGCCAGGACCAGCGGACAACGAGGCCACCGACGCCACGATTTCGGCGTAGCTCACGTGGGCTGCCCGAGACACCGCAGCCACCATCGGGATGGTCGCCTGACCACCACAGGTGATCATATTGACGTTGGCTGCGTCGGCATGAGCATCGCCATTGACTGCCGGGATGCACGCTGGGCCGACCGCAGCAGGCGTCAGGTCGACTGCCAAGATGCCGGCCTCCTCGTAGCGAGGTGCGTATGCCTTGTGCACATAGGCGCTCGTGGCTTCGAAGAGAAGGTCGGGCAACTCGTCTTGCTTGAGGAGCCAATCGACACCTTCGTGACTGGACTCCAGGCCCTCCTTGGCTGCACGCGCGAGGCCTGGGCTCTCGGGGTCGACCCCGATCATCCATCGCGGCTCGATCACATCGGAGCGAAGGAGCTTGTACATCAGATCGGTGCCGATATTTCCCGGCCCAACGATGGCTGCTGTGAGCTTTGACATGTTTGCCTTTCGATCAGGTGAAATTGAGGGACACGGATCCGAGTCCGTCGAACTGAGCCACGAACTTGTCACCGGGGTGCACATCAATCGCCCGGTGCACGGAACCGGGCAGGATCACATGTCCAGCTTCCAGGGTGACTCCAAAACTAGCGACCTTGTTGGCCAGCCAGGCGACCGCTGTCACGGGGTTGCCGAGTACCGCGTCTGAGCGCCCCTCGGCGACCTGCTCTCCATTGCAGAGCAAGCGAGCGTTGATGGTCTTCAGGTCGATTTCATCGGGTTTGACCCGCTCTGCCCCCAGCACATAACCGGCTGATGAAGCATTGTCGGCGATCGTGTCGCCAATCTTGATATTCCAGCCCTCAATGCGACTGTCGATCAATTCAATCGCCGGCGCCACAAACTCTGTGGCAGCAATCACATCGGCTTCGGTGCAACCGACACCAGGAAGCGTCTCCCCCAGCACAAAACCGACCTCGACCTCTACCCTCGGGGTGCAATAGCGCGAGGCGGGCACTGGGCGGTCGGTGAAGACCTCCATGTCAGACAACAGGTGCCCATAGTCAGGCTCATCGACGTCCATCATCTCCTGCATGGCCTTGGAGGAAAGCCCCACCTTGTGACCGTGGATTGTGGCCCCTTGAGCCATCCGCTTGCGGATATTGATCAACTGGATCTCATAGGCGTCGACCACATCAAGGTCGGGCCAGGTCTCACGCAAGGGCGCGATTGGGGTCTGAGTGAACTCGGCGTCCCAGAGCGCTTGGGCTGCGTCTAGTCGGGCGTCATCGGAGAGCATGAAGACATTCTAGAACGTGTTACAGTTTTGCGCCATGAAGGAGTCTTACGACGTCATTGTGGTTGGCGCCGGCGGTGCCGGTATGTCTGCAGCACTTGCAGCCGGTCACCAGAAGCTGGACACAGTGCTGATTGAAAAATCAGACTACTTCGGCGGCTCGACCGCACGCTCGGGTGGCGGGGTTTGGATCCCTGGCAATCACGCCTTGCGCGAGGCTGGGCAAGTCTCCCCCGATGACGCGGAGCAAGCAAAGCTCTACCTCGACTCCATCGTTGGCGATGCGGTGCCGAAGCTACGCCGCGACACCTACATCGACCGCGGCCCCGAAGTCATGGACTTCATCAACAAGACCACCCCCGTGCGCTTCAAGTGGGTACCGAACTACTCCGACTACTTGCCCGAGCAACCGGGCGGACGGCCCGAGGGTCGCAGCGTGGAGCCCGTCCCGATGGATGCTTCATTCCTTGGCGATGAGCTCGAGCACCTGCATCCGGCGTACACCAAGGCGCCGGCCAACATGATCGTGACGCAGGCTGACTTCCGCAAGATCAGCTTGGGCATGCGCACGCTCAAGGGCCCGATCACGATGTTCATGGTGCTCTTCAAGCGACTGATCGCCATGGTCGCTCGCCGCAAGATGTACGCCATGGGCAATGCGATCTGCATCGGCCTGAGGCAGGGCCTCATCGACGCAAATGTCCCCTTGATCTACAACACCCCCCTCCTCGGGCTCGTTGTCGAGAATGGCCGCGTCGTCGGTGTCGAGGTCGAGCATAAGGGCGAGCGTCGCCAGATCATGGCCCGAAAAGGGGTCATCCTCGGCAGCGGCGGATTTGAGCACAACCAGGAGTTGCGCGAGAAATGGCTACCCGCACCGACCGACTCGGGGTGGAGCACCGGCTCGAAGAACAACACCGGCGCCGGCATCGAGGCCGGTGTTGCGGCCGGGGCTGCGATTGACTTGATGGATGATGCCTGGTGGGGCCCGACGATCCCGCTACCAAGTGGCCCGTGGTTCTGTCTCGCCGAGCGCAACCTGCCCGGCTCGATCATCGTCAACTCCGCTGGTGAGCGCTTCATGAACGAAGCCCTCCCCTATGTAGAGGCCACTCACGAGATCTACAAGGCCCATGAGCAAGGCCCCGCAGCCGTGCCAGCCTGGATGATCATCGATCAGCGCTATCGCAATCGTTATCTCTTCGCAGGCCTCACCCCACGTACGCCGTTCCCGGGCCGGTGGCTCAAGAGCGGCGCCGTGCAGAAGGGCGCGACCCTGGACGAGCTCGCCGGGCGGATCGACGTACCCGCGGATGCTCTTAAGGCCACAGTGGAGCGCTTCAACGGATTTGCCACCTCGGGTGTCGACGAAGACTTCCACCGCGGCGAGAGTGCCTACGACAAGTACTACTCCGACCACACGGTCAAGCCCAATCCTTCACTGCACGTTATCGACGAGGCGCCCTTCTACGCGGTCAAGATCGTGCCCGGCGACTTGGGCACGAAGGGCGGTCTGGTCACCGACGAAAACGCTCGCGTCCTTCGCGCAGACGGCTCGGTGATCCCCGGCCTCTACGCCTCGGGCAATGTCTCCTCAGCAGTTATGGGCAATACCTATGCCGGGCCGGGTGCGACCATCGGGCCCGCTCTGGTGTTCGGCTACTTGGCCGCTCTGGAGATCGCGGCCGAAGAGACCCCATTGGCCAAGGAGGCCTGATGCCAATCAATCCCGACGTCGCGATCGGCGCCGAGCTCCCCGACCGCACCTTCTCTTGGGGTGCATCAGATGTCTTGCTCTATCACCTCGGCATCGGAGCAGGGTCACGCAAGGGTGACAATCTAGACCCGAAGGCCCTGCGCTACACCCTCGACAACGACCAGTTGCAGGTGTTGCCCAGCTTCGGAGTCGTCGTACCCACCTTTCACGAGACCAACCCGCCCCCGCTCGACCTGCCTGGTTGTGACATCAACCTTGCCCAGGTAGTGCATGGCGCGCAGTCTGTGGAGGTGCACGGCCCGATCCCAACTTCGGGGTCAGCAAAGCTCACCACTCGGATCAGCGACATCTGGGACAAGGGCAAGGCTGCGGTCATCTGGCAAGAAGGCACCGCAACCGATGCGTCAGGCCAACCACTTTGGACGGTCCGCTCGTCAATCTTCGTCAAGGGCGAGGGCGGTTGGGGCGGCAATCGTGGCGACGCCACGGCAGTCACCGTGCCAGATCACGCACCCGATCTAGACACGACCTACGACGTGACCCCGCAGCAGGCGATGCTCTATCGCTTGTGCGGTGACCGCAACCCACTGCACGCAGATCCGGAGTTTGCCAAGGGTGCCGGCTTCCCCGCACCAATCCTGCATGGCTTGTGCTCTTATGGCATCGTGCTGCGTGAGGTGACCGACGGGTTGCTCGATGGTTCCGCTGCAGCCGTGAAGGGCTTCACTGCCCGATTCGCAGGGGTGGTCTTCCCGGGCGAAACGATCCGGGTCCAAGGATGGCAAGAGGATGGCTCCGTCGTGGTCACGGCCAGCATCAAGTCAGACGTGGAGCAGCGCAACGGCGCACCAGTGCTCGCTGACTGCGTGGTTACGACTGCCTGAGCCAGGCCTCACATGACCCGGTCGAGATAGACCGCTGCATGCATGATCGATGCGACCGTCTCGGCATCGGTGATCCCACCTGTCCGGATCAGTTCAAATACCTCAAGCAACGGCACGAATGTCACCTGTGAGATGCCTTCTCGCGCCTGCGTCTGGCCGACTTGCTCCGCATCGGTGTCTGATCGGCGTACGTCAAGAGCCAGGAACACAAACCCGGGCGCCTCACAGATGCCGTTAAGCGAGGAGAATCGGCCGAGTTGGCGCCAGTCGTCGGCCACTAACCCGGCTTCTTCGAGCAACTCGCGCTTTGCCGCGTCCATCGGGAGGTCACCATCAGTGCCACCAGCGGGCACTTCCAGCGACCTGCCGATCGTATGGCGATCCAACTCAACGAGAGCAATCTCTTCGTCTGAGGTCATGGCGACCACGAACACAGCAGGTTGGTGCAGTGACACCACGCCATAGACCCCGTCTGTGCCATCAGGGCAGGTCACCTGATCTTCACGAACGCGGATCCAGTCATTGGTGTAGATCTCTTTGCTCTGCTTGGTCGGCCACGGAGACATGACTCCTGTCTATCACTCGTGTCGAGCGCAGATCGGCCACCAATGGCAGGGCATCTCAATGTGCAACACGTCACACTTGGTCGCAGATCTGCAACACTATGCCCGATCTGAACGGTTTTCCCGTCCACAGGCTGACATGGACCAGTGGTAGCACTGTCTCCTTTGAGTTTGGATCTATGCATGTTGAAGGTCATTGCCAGCACCATTTGCGGCTTGTTGCTGTGCACACTTAACGCCTGCGGCGGGGAATCTCCCAAGCCCAAACCACTCGGCGCAACATCCTCTCCGAGCCGCCCTTCTGCACAGCCCACCATCCCTGATGCCGTCAAGCAGAAGAACAAGGCCGGGGTGAAGGCAGCTGTTGAGGCCTTCGTCGCTGCTTGGAATCACGCTGCTGCCACCGGCGAGACCGAACCCCTCGAGGCGATTTCAACTAAGGACTGCGTTAAGTGCGTCGCTGCTGCCAAGGTGCTCACGATATCACGCGGCTGGAGGTAGTTATGGCGACGCGGATTGGATAGTTCGAAGTACCAGTTCAAAGGGATTTGAAGCTGGCATCGGCATACGTGGAGCTAACCGTAGAGTGTGAAGCCGAACACATACATACCAAGCGCGGGTGCAGTCCACAAACGAGTCAGGGTCGAAAAGGGAAGTTGCACTTCCTGCAACTTAGATGGATTGAAGGCGCAGGTTGGAATGTTATCGCTCTCGACCCGGAGTACTCGCCATGATCAACCGCGTTCGCGCAGTCGTCGCATTCGCTTTGACGGTATCTTTTCTGGGTTCAATGCCCAGCGCTGCTGATGCTGAAGGACCAAACGTGGGAGCGAGCGGTGACTCGTTGAACATCCTCGCGACTAGCCACACACCCGGGACCTCACGCCCCGGCTCCTCAACGCAAGGATCAGGCTCACACTCAAGTGGCCCGATCTATGAGTGGCGCACCGGCTGTGGCGGCAGCACCCACAACGTGCAGGGCGGCTCCGATCCAGTTTGTGGCGGGTCCTGCCCAACCGGAGAGATCTACATGGTCCGTTGGCAGGTGAGTCCGCCACCCGTGCACAGCACACCGGTGAGCGCTTGCATGACTCCAGGCCAGGCTGCGGCGGCCTCGCTGCCTCAGGTCACGCCCGCCATGGTGAGCCAAGCGTTCAGCAGGCTGCAGATGCCGTCGTTCAGGTCGCGTGTGCAACCCTCCAACGAGACTCTGGTCAATTTCGACACGATCTTCTACACAACCGCCCGACCGTTCAGCCGCGACATCACTCTCTTGGGACAGACCGTGCACCTACGGATTACGCCCAGTCGATTCACCTGGCACCACGGTGACGGCACGACCGCTGTCACCAACTCCCCTGGCGCAAAGTACCCCGCCAAGGAGATCGTGCATCGATATCAAGATGCTCACGTCACGGTCAGGCATCACCTGAACATCAGATGGTCCGCGCGCTGGCGCCTGTCAGGTGGGTCCTGGCAAGACGTCAATGGCACCGCAACGTCAACCGGTCCAACAAGCACCCTGCGGATCTCCGAGGCTGTCCCGGTGTTAACTGGTCAGGGGCACTGACGAGAGGAGCGGCTATGAAGGTCGCTGTGGCGGGCGCAACAGGCCTGGTCGGACAGTTGGTTGCCAAGACGCTCCATGCTCAAAGCCACGAGGTCGTCCCGCTCACTCGGGGCACTGGCGTCGATCTGATGACGGGTAATGGCCTGGCGGGTCGCCTCAACGGTGTCGACGCAGTCATCGACGTAATCAACATCAGCACTCAGAGGCGAGCGGTTGCCGAGGAGTTCTTCACGACGACCACGAGACGGCTCTTGGAAGCAGAAGCTGACTGTGAGGTCCGCCATCACGTGACCCTCTCCATCGTGGGCATCGACTTGGTCCCGTTGGGCTATTACCAAGGCAAATTAGCCCAAGAGCAGGCCCTGTCGGCTGGTAGCTCGCAGTGGAGCCTGCTGCGTGCCACCCAGTTCTATGAGTTTGCCCAGCAGTCGCTCGACTTCATGAAGCTCGGGCCTGTGTCGCTGGTTCCTCGCATGCTCAGCCAGCCTGTGGCCGCTAGCGAGGTCGCGGCCATGCTGGTCGGACTTGCCGTGCAGCAACCCGTTGGCCGAGCACCTGATCTGGCTGGCCCCGAGCCCATGCAGATGGTTGACCTTGCCAGACGGGTCAGCAAGGTTCGAGGAATCAAGCGCCGAGTTGTGCCGATCTCAATGCCTGGCGCAGCAGGGCGCGCCATGCGCGATGGCTCGCTGCTCCCCCAAATAGGTGGGCAACCCGCCACGGTTGGTTCAATGACCGTTGACGATTGGCTGGAGCAGTGAACTTCCGCCGAGTCGGTGGGCTCACCCAACCTCTCGCGAAAGCACCAACCCACTGGTCGGCACGCCAGTGCCTGCAGTGACAAGCACGTGATCGGCATTGATCACTTGGTTGATAGACGCCCCGCGCACTTGCCGCACACCTTCAGCGATGCCGTTCATGCCGTGGATATAGGCCTCGCCGAGCTGGCCACCATGCGTGTTGATCGGCAGTTTGCCCCCAATCTCGATGGCACCGTCTGCGATGAACCCAGGCGCTTCACCGCGGCCACAAAAGCCGAGCTCCTCGAGTTGCATCAGCACGTACGGCGTGAAGTGGTCGTAAAGCACGGCCATGGCCATGTCATCGGGCTTGAGCCCCGACTGGCGCCAGAGCTCACGCCCAACAACGCCCATCTCCGGCACCCCGATGTCGTCGCGATAGTAGGAAGTCATCACGAACTGGTCTGCCGCTGAGCCTTGAGCAGCCGCAGCGATGTACGCCGGGGTCTGCGGGAGGTCCTTGGCCCGCTCGGCCGACACGACAACCAGGGCGACGGCTCCGTCACTCTCCTGGCAGCAGTCGAGCAGGCGGAGCGGGTCAGCGATCAAACGGGAGCTCTGATGGTCCTCGATGGTGATCGGCTTGCCGTAGAAGAATGCATTCGGATTGGTGGCCGCATGTTTGCGGTCTGCCACCGCCACGACTCCGAAGTCACGCGAGGTCGCGCCGTACTCGTGCATGTAGCGACGAGCCTGCATGGCGACCGTCGCTGCTGGCGTGGAGAGCCCGTAGGGATAGCTCCATGCATTGTCGAGGCCATTGCTGTTGATCTGGGTGGCCGCCCACGACTGAACTTGCCCATAACGCTGCCCGCTGCGCTCGTTGAAGCCGCGATAGCAGACCACGACATCTGCCACGCCGGTCGCCACAGCCATGGCTGCCTGTTGCACGGTGCCGCAAGCAGCGCCACCGCC
Source organism: Nocardioidaceae bacterium (assembly GCA_020636935.1). Lineage (GTDB taxonomy): Bacteria > Actinomycetota > Actinomycetes > Propionibacteriales > Nocardioidaceae > Marmoricola. The sequence goes on along the minus strand of JACJWW010000004.1, from coordinate 137,100 downwards.
GTAGTCGACACGACTGAAGAAGCGCAGGTCGCCCATGCCGAGCTCGCGGGCGAGCGCGATCTCAGAGGAGTTGTCCATCTTGAAGGTGACCAAGCCGTCGACATCCTTAGGAGTCAGACCAGCATCGGCCAGTGCAGCCAAGGTCGCTTCGCAGGACAACTGCAGCTCGGAGCGCCCAGACTCCTTGGAGAACTCGGTGGCCCCGATGCCAACAATCGCAGCGGAGTTGCTGAAGCCGCTCATGCGTTCCTCGCGATCTTCACAGTGGCGTTGACGTGATTGCCGAGGGATACCGCACCCACGACGTCGATTGTCAGCGCGTCCCCCTCAATCTCCTTGACCGTGCCGGTGAAGGACAGCTCGTCGTAGGGATAGGCAGGGGCGCCAAGTCGAAGCGCACATTCGAGCACTTGATAGCGCTCCCCCACTTGCTTGCTGGCCCATTCACCGACATAGCGCTGCACCAGACCTGTGGTGGTCAAGATATTGAGGAAGATGTCCTTAGAGCCACGCTTGACTGCCAGGTCACGATCATGGTGCACGTCTTGGAAGTCACGTGTCGCCAACGCAGTGGATACCACCAGAGTCGGGGTGATCGGGAGCTTCCACTCAGGAATCTGGTCCCCGGGGTTCATGACTTCCTCCAATAGACAAGCGTGGTGTCGTCGTCGATCTTCTCGTAGGTCGCATCGACCTCATCACCGATGGCTGGATCCTCACCGATCAGCTCGCCGACCATCCGGATGCCTTCGGGCAGTTCGATCAGCCCCAGTTGAAGGGGCAACTCCTTGCCCGGCAGTTGTGGTGCGTGGTGAGTTAGGAAGGAATAGATCGTGCCTTTGCCAGAGGCCACCACATAACCACGATCTGCCGCATGGCAGACCGGGCACATCGGCCCTGGTGGATGCCTGAGCTCACCACAGGCATTGCACTTGCTGATCCGAATCTCACCTTGCTTGGTGCCCTCCCAGAAGAACTCGGTGTCCCGATTGCGCATCGGACGGATGGTCTTTGACTTGTCGACCTTCGGGGCCCGTGCCGCAGGCTTGAACTTCAACACGCGGAAGAGCATGGTGGCCACCTCTTCGTCACCGACCCGCCAGGTGTTGACGGTGGTCACGAAATAGCCTTCGCCAACACCGGTCTTCTTCGGCCCAACTACGGAGTCGAGCTTGGAGGTGATCGTGACCTGCTCGCCCACCTTCAGTGCTCGCTTGTAGACCTGGTCACAGTTGGTGCCCAGCACAGAGGTGAAGCCAGCGGAGTCCAACATTTGCATGGTGCCGTGGAGCGGATCCTTGGCTGGCCGTGTGGGATCGAGACCATACATCGTCCAGACCTGCGCCATGGCTGGTGGCGCCATTCCGTCGGCAAACCGAGGGTCCTGATGCCCAATGGCCTCCACCCAGTTGTTGATCATGGGCTGGTTGACCGGGTCACGAGCCAGCCTCGGCTCGGTCTCCCCCATCGCCTTGAACTCTTCGGCGCGGGCCATGATCCAGTCATGGTCCTTGACCTGCTCAGTGATCGGATCGCTCATCGGGGCACCTTCGGGAGATTGAGGCCAAACATGCAGATCAGCTCGCGTTGCACTTCATTGACCCCACCGCCGAAGGTCAACACCAGATTGCGCTTCGAGGTGGCATCGAGGTAGTGGAGCAGACGGGCGGTCTCGGGGTCGCTGGGATCGCCGTACGTCGTGACGATGCGCTCCAACTCCAAACCAATCCGCTGGATCTCATGGGAGGCGAAGACCTTCGAGGCACTGGAGTCAGCGACTGCTTCAGCACCAGTGGCACCAGAGCCTGCGACCTGCCAGTTGAGCAACTCGTTGACCCGAAAGGCCGCGGTCGCGTAGCCAAGGATTGCCTGCACGCTCGGCTCATCGAGTACTGCGCCACCTGCTGGGGTGGTCTTGTCGCTGGCCCAAGCCACGACCATGTCGCGCAGGCCTTCAATCCGACCGGCTGGGCCCAGCATGACCCGCTCGTGGTTGAGCTGGGTGGTGATCAGCTTCCAGCCTTCGTTCTCCTTGCCCACCAGCATGTCGACCGGCACCCGCACATCGTTGTAGTAGGTCGCGTTGACGTGGTGTGAGCCATCGGAAGTGATGATCGGGGTGTGGGTGTAGCCGGGATCCTTGGTGTCCATGATCAGCACGGAGATGCCCTTGTGCTTGGGTGCATCAGGATCTGTGCGCACTGCCAACCAGACATAGTCGGCCGCATGCCCACCTGTCGTCCACATCTTCTGACCATTGACGATGTAGTGGTCTCCATCGCGCTTGGCCGAAGCCCGAAGTGACGCCAAGTCGGTGCCGGCATCGGGCTCTGAATAGCCGATCGCAAAGTGCACATCACCGGCGAGGATGTCCTTGAGGAACATGTCCTTTTGCTTGTCGGTGCCAAATGACTGCAAGGTCGGTCCGACCGTCTGCAAGGTCACGCTGGGCAGATGCACATCAGCATGCGCAGCTTCATTGGCAAAGATCTGTTGCTCGATGCCACCCAAGCCCTTGCCGCCGTACTCAGTGGGCCAGCCGACGCCCATCCAGCCATCACGGCCCATCTTCTTGATGATGTCGTGATAGGCCTTGCCGTGGCGATCGGTCATCAACTCCAGGCGTTGCTCAGGGGTGACCAGTGAGTGGAAATAGGCTCGCGCCTCAGCCTTGAACTCCCGTTGGGCCGGGGTCAGCTCAAGATTCTTCTCCTCGCCCTCCCCCACAGGCACGGCCTGAAGGGTCTGATCAGCCCCACCCAGAGCGACTGCGATGTCCTTGATGGTGGCGAAGTACGCCGGCAATGCGTAGGTCTCGTCGACCCCGAATCCACCATGGAGGTGGTGGCAGGTCTGAAGGGCCTTAGGCGCCTTCTCACAGAACCAATAGCTGGCCACCGCCAAGTCGGAGCTGACCAACTGGCCGTCGGCGATCCGGCGAGCTACTTCCTCAGCTGCCAGCGAAACCATGCGCGAGTCGACATAGACATCAGCCATCTGCATGGCCACGGCTTGAAACTCCGCCAAGCTCCGTCCAAACTGGCGACGCTCCTTGATATATCCCGCGGTCAGGTCACGGGCACCAGCCAGCACACCAGCGCCCCACAGCACCAAGCCCGCAGCAGCATTGCGCCGCAGCGTCTGTGCTGCACCTTCATCAAGTACACCGACCACCGGTGCATCGGCAAAGGTGACTGAGGCCACGGCTCCGCCACGAGAGTTGGACATGTCTTGGATGGACACGCCATCGGCGTCTGGCTCAACCAGCACCACGACCGGCCCTTGTTGCCCCGCCGCAGTGACCAGCATGAGGGAATCGGTGTCGTACTTGCGCACCGAGATCTTGTGACCGCTCAACCGCTCGCCGTCGAAGGAGGTGACGGGCGTCTCGGGAAGGGCATTACCTGGCTCAGCCAGGGCCGGGCTGATCATGAGCTCGCCGGACGTGAGCTTGGCCAACAGGTCCTGCTTCAGCTCATCGGACCCATGCTTGGCGATGGTCAACTGCCCACAAACCAGCGTCTCCCAGATCGGGAGGTCACTCGCGCGCAGGCCGGCCTCGTGCAGCAACACGCCGACTTCACGCACGCCGAGCCCAGAGCCACCGAAGTCCTCTGGAGCAGCCATCGCCAGGAGGCCCGCCTCAGCAAGCGCGCCCCACGTGCCTCGTTGACCTTCGGCCCCCTTGTCGAGGACGTCGATCATCACTGATCTAATCTCTTCGGCGAGCTCGCGTGCTTCGTCCAGGCTTGGATCGTTACTCACTCAGAGGGGCCTTTCCGTGAAGATAACTGAAACGTGTTCTAGTCTAGAGACAGAGTCCGTTGACGACAACAACGGTAGGCTCCCACTGCGTTAAGGGGAATCGAGGATCATGACCAAAGATTTGATTGCCGGTCTTGGCAGCAAGGCTCGCCGCAAAATCCGCGACGCGGCACACATCCCGTATGTCGAAATCCCTGAAGGGCGCTGGTTCGACATCCCGCGTCGAGGTCGCACTTGGCTGACCGATATCCCCGGCCCGACACCAGACGCACCTGCGATCGTGTTGTTGCATGCTGTGGGTTGCACCGGCATGCTGACTTGGTTCACCTGCATCGAGCAACTCAGGCAGCGCTATCGCGTGGTCATCTTCGACCAGAGGTGGCACGGCCGCGGCATCATCAGCGAGCACTTCTCGATCCATGACTGCGCAGATGACGTGGCCGCGGTGATCCAGGAACTGGAACTCGACAAGCCCATCATCGCCGGCTACTCGATGGGCTCGATCATCGCGCAGCGGGTCTGGCGCCAGCATCCTGATTGGATTGGTGGCTTGGTGCTCGGCGCCACTACCGGCCACTTCCGCAACAACCTGCAAGAGCGATTCTTCCACGCGAGCATGGAGTTGGGCGGTGGCGCGATGCGTGCCCTGTCCAAGGCCAAGGTCCTTGACCAAGCCGGTCGCACGGCGATGAAGGTGCTCGACTTGGGCAAGGCCCAAGGCGACATCTCCGAATGGGCCATCGACGAATGGCGCAGCACCAGCCCATGGGCCATCGGTCAGGCCGTGGCGTCCTTGGGGCGCCATCACAGCACCCCGTGGCTAAACCGGATCGACGTACCCGTGGCAGTGGTGGTCACCACGAAAGACAAAGTGATCCCGACCAGCAGGCAACTCGACCTAGCTGGCAGGATCCCGGGCGCGACCATTCATGAAGCGCACACCGGACATGCCGGCTGCGTGATGGAGTCTGAGCGATTCGTGCCGGTCTTCGTCGAAGCCGTCAATGTCACCCAGGCTCGCATCAACGACCAGAAGCGCAAGCAGGTCGTCAAGAAGAAGTCCGTCGCCAAGCAAAAGGTGAGGCCGGCTTGAGCTAGCTCAGGCTCCGCCGAGTCGCCGCTTGCGTGGTGCCTCGGGGAGTTGCTCAACCAAGGCGTCGAGCTCGGCCCTGAATTGTTTGGTCAGGTCAAAGGGATGTCTCATCATCTCAGCGCAAGCAATCAGCCCGACGTGCATCACGCCCGCCGTGGAGACGACGGTGATGTTGACGCCCGCTCCGTGCATGATCGGCCCGAATGGATACAGGGCATCAATCTTGGCCCCCATGAAGTAAACCGGCACCGGGGCACCCGGCACATTTGAGGTCACCAGGTTGTGGATCACCGGACCTTCATCGACGACTTTCAGCCCGGAGATCACTCGCCCTGCCAAGCTGAACATCCTGGGGGCTGCAAACTCAGCCCACTCCTGCAGGGCTGTCGGCGGAATCGCCTTCTGATGGGCCTTTGCGTGAGTGCTTGAGGCCGATAATGCGAGCAGGCGCTCCATCGGGTCAGAGATATTGGTGTAGAGCTTGGTGAATAGCGCGGTCACGTGGTTGGCCCCGCGGGCCTTCGCATCTGTGATCGCCACCGGCACCGCGGCGAGCAGGGAGGTGTCGGGCAGTTCGCCGCGCTCGTCGAGGTAGCGGCGTACGGACCCACCAACCAAACTCAAGATCACGTCATTGACGGTCACTCCTTCAACGGAGTTCTTGATCGCCTTGATGTCAGCCAAGGGCAAGTCGGCAAAGGCCACCGAGCGGTGCCCCGTGATGGTGCCATTGAAGGAGGTCCGTGGCGCCCTCAACGGCGCCGCCATCGACGTCCCCTCCCGTACCCTCGTGACCGTGTCGGCGACCACCCCGTATGCGGGTCCGAGCAGACGCATCATCCGCCACGGCGTCAACGCACGTGTCAACAACCCTCGGAAAAGAAGATCCCAGTCGGAGGGCATGCCCAACGGAAGATGAGAATCCTCCGCAGCCATTGGTGGGTCACCCGGAGCCAACGAGCACATCGACGTGAGCACATTGGCTCCCGAGATGCCGTCTATGGAAGCGTGATGCATCTTCAGGAAGACACCAATCCGCCCATCATCTAGACCCTCGATTATGTAGATCTCCCACATCGCCCTCGAACGAGCCAGTGGAATGCCGGCGAGATGCCCGCACAGCTCCGCCAAAGCGTCGCGATCACCTGGGCTCGGCAGCCCGAACCGATGGACATGCTGGTCGATGTCGAATTTCTCATCGTTGACCCAAACCGGGTGATCGATGTCGAGCGGCACGTGCTTGAGGCGTCTGCGGAAGACATTTATGTGACTGGTGATCTCGCCAAGTCGATGCTTGAGATCTTCGAAGTCATAGCCCTGGGGCATCGTCTCGGGGTCGATCAGCAGCAAGGCACAGACATGCATCAATTGTTCGTTGGTCTCCAGATACAAGAAACTGGCGTCAAGTCCACTGAGCCGCTGCACCAAGCCATCAAATCACTCAAATCTGGGGCTGGCTAGAAGTTGGGGCGTGACTAACACCGAGTAGGCTCGGGAACATGCTGTTCAACTATCGCAATCGCCAAATCCTCATGGCTGCCCTGACAGCCAACGCCCTGAAGCCGAGCCAAAATCGGATCGGCAGCATCCCGGCATTCGCGATGGGTTGGCCGACACTCGAGTTGGCACCACAGATGCTCGCTCTTGGCATCGCCGACACCGCTCAGCACCTGCTCCGCCATCGAAAGACCGGCGACATCAGCGTTGTCGGTGTTGGCGCTGCGATGGTTGCCGCTGCTGCATTGGGTCAGATGATCAAGCAGGCGCACGACGCCGGCGAGCAGACCAAGGCAGGTATTCGTGAGGCACTCGGCCCTGACTATCTCGATGAGGTAGATGACCAGACCTTCAGCGACAAGGGCAGCTCCCCGCTGCAGGTGATGCGCCCCTTCAAGATGATCGAGTCCGAGGTCGAGGTCATCAAAGATGTCAACTACCGCATCGGAGGCAGCCGGGCTCGCCTTGACATCTATCGCCCCAAGGGTGTCGAGCTCAAGGATGCACCAGTGCTGATCCAAGTCCATGGTGGCGGCTGGGTGATCGGCGACAAGGGCCAGCAAGGCCTGCTCTTGATGAATGCCATGGCTAAACGTGGCTGGATCTGTGTTTCGGTCAACTACCGCCTGGCCCCCAAGCACCCCTTCCCGGCACAGATCATCGACGTCAAGCGTGCCATCGCATGGGTGAAGCAAAACATTCACGAATACGGCGGCGATCCGGCGTACGTCGTGATCACGGGAGGGTCAGCCGGAGGCCACCTGTCATCGCTCGCCGCAGTCACCCCCAGTTATGCGATGTATCAGCCCGGATTTGAAGAAGTGGACACCAGCGTGCAGGCGTGTGTGCCCTTCTATGGCGTCTACGACGTCGCCGGCATCATCGGAGACTCCTATTCAAAGGGCATCCGTGACGACTTCTTTGCTCCGAGCGTCTTCCAGAAGGATCCCAAGACCGACCCAGAGCCGTTCTATCAAGCCTCACCGCTCTACCACGTCAACGGTGACGAGCCGGACTTCTTGGTGATCCATGGTGCGAATGACTCGTTGGTGCGGGTCACTCAGGCTCGCGCATTCGTAGCTCGTTTGAAAGAAGTGTCGAAGCACACGGTCACCTATCTGGAGCTTCCCGGCACCCAGCACGCCTTCGAGGTCTTCGGCTCGATCCGCAGTCGGCACGTGATCAAAGCGGTGGAGCGCTGGTTGTGTTGGCATCGAGCCACCCACCAAAAGCCCGCCCGAGCAGCTGCCTCAGTGGCTGAGCCGTCGGCATCAGCCTGAGCTCAGCCTCGCGGTAGACCCAAGATTCGCTCGCCAGCTACGTTGCGCAACACCTGAGTAGTGCCGCCTGCGATCGACAAGCAACGGGTGAGCAATTGCTCGTGAACTGCAGCGGTCGACAGGTCATCACCAGAGAAGACCCGGTCACCCAGCAGGTTCACCACGAGTTCAGCTGAGTCTTGGCGACTACGCACACCCACCAGCTTGCCCACACTTGATTCTGCTCCCGGAGCTGCCCCGAAGAGCGAGCGCATCAGGGCACGATTGCTCAGCAGTTTTGTGGTCGTGGCCCAAGCAACTGCCTTGCCGACCTCAGCCTCCTTGACCGGGTCACCACCGAGGAGGGTGACCGCGCGCTCCACGGAGTCGCCCAAACGATGCCCGCCCATGGCGATGCGTTCATTTGCCAGCGTGGTTCGGGTCAGCTTCCAGCCGCCGTTGACCTCTCCCACGACACATTCATCGGGCACGAAGACATTGTCGAGGAAGACCTCGTTGAACAGGGCTTCACCGGTCATCTCCCGCAACGGGCGGATGTCCAGCCCTTCGCTCGACATGTCGAGGAGGAAGTAGGTGATCCCGGCGTGTGGCTTGCCTTCAGTGCTGGTGCGAGCCAAGCAGATCGCCCAGTGGGCTTCCTTGGCCAGAGAAGTCCAGACCTTCTGCCCGGTCAGACGCCAACCATTGCCATCGCGCACGGCCTTGGTGCGCAACGACGCCAAGTCCGAGCCAGCACCGGGCTCACTGAACAACTGGCACCAGATGATGTCCCCGCTGAGGGTCGGACCGACGAACTTCTCGATCTGTTCGGGAGTGCCATGCTCCAGGATCGTGGGCGCGGCCCACCCACCGATCTTCAGGTCGACTCTCCCAACCCCCGCGCGAGTCAGCTCCTCATCGATGACGATCTGTTCCATCGCAGAAGCACCGACGCCATACGGCTTCGCCCAGTGAGGTGTGATGTAGCCGGTCTCCACCAGCGCGGCGCGACGCTCGCTCTCCGGCAGCGCAGAGATCCGAGCGGCGATTCGGCTCGCCTCAGCACGAATCTCCGCGTCAGCGCCCTCGAAGTCGACGGTTGAGTGACGTCGTACGTCGGTGGCAGCCAGTTGGGCAAGCGCCCGGGCCGCGGGCGTCACCCCTCCAATCCAGGACCGCAAGAAGATCGCGCGGCGTAAGTACAGGTGAGCATCGTGCTCGAAGGTGAAGCCAATCCCGCCAAGTACTTGGATACACCCCTTGGCCACCGACACTGCGGCATCTAAGGCGACCACGCCGGCGTTGAGGGCGGCAAACCTGGCCTGTTCTGGGCCTTCCGTAGCGGCCAATGCGGCATCCCAGGCAGAAGCAGTAGCAGACTCGCTCAGCTCGAGCATCTCCGCGCAAAGGTGCTTGATCGCCTGGAAGGAGCCGATCTTCTTTCCGAATTGTTCGCGTACTCCGGCGTACTCGACCGCGATGTCCAGACACCAGCGGGCAACACCCGATGCCTCAGCGGCGGCCAAGGTGATCGCCAATTGCTGCACCTGCTCAGTGGTGCACGGCACTGGCGTCAGGTCAGCCAGAGGCACCTCAGACAATGTCACCGCGCCAATAGTGCGCGACAGGTCCATACTGACTCCGGGTGTGATTTCAGCAGCATTTGCAGGTACGACATACCAACCCGAGTCAGACCCCAGCAGCAGGTGCGTGGCCAATGGCGCACCGGCGACGGCAGTGACAGTGCCGCTCAACTCGTTGTCGGACAGTTGCAGCGTGGGACTCAGCCCTAGTCCGAAGACCACCTCTCCCCCGGCCACGCCCTCTTGCAAGCCCGGGTCGTCGATCAGCAGCCCGGCAATGGTCGAGGTCAGGAGTTCGCCGGGCACGAGCGCACGTGCGGCGGCCTCGGTAGCAACGGCCTGGTCGAGCAGGCCGCCCCCACCACCCACCGACTCCGGAAGCGCGATCGCGCTCAGGCCCATCTCAGCCGCAATGGCAGGCCATCCTCGCAACTCCCCGGGTGCATCCTCTGCTGCCCTGACTGCTTCGATCGCTGCCGCGGACGTCGCCCACTTGCCGATTGCCGTGGCCAACTCGATGTGCTCGTCGCTGATCCCGATTGGCACATGCCCTCCTGATGAACTAGAACGTGTTCCAATGATGCCATGAGCGGGCCGGTAGGCTGCCTCGGTGACCACTCCGGACAAGTCAACCCATCCGCCCTCGACCTGGCTTGAGCACGCCATGGCCGCCAAGGGCTTCATGCCACTTGATGAGGGTGACTTCCTGCACTCTGTGGCTTTGGAGCAATTGCCTACCGGCCCCGGGCTGGAAGTGGGCACATATTGCGGCAAGTCGGCCATCTATTTGGGCGCAGCGGCCCGTGAGGTCGGAGGTTGTGTCTTCACAGTCGACCACCACCGGGGTTCGGAGGAAAACCAAGCCGGCTGGGAACACCATGATCCTTCAGTCGTGGATCCGGAGTTCGGGCTCATGGACACCTTGCCGACCTTCCGCAAGGCGATCGCACGAGCAGGCCTCGAAGATCAGGTGATCGCCGTCATCGGCAAGTCGACCACGGTGAGCAAGCACTGGCGCACACCGTTGTCATTGCTGTTCATCGATGGGGGCCACTCAGAAGAGCCCGCCCAGGCCGACTACACGGGTTTTGCTCACTGGGTCCAGCCCGGAGGCATCTTGTTGATCCACGATGTCTTCGAGCGGCCCGAAGACGGAGGGCAGGCGCCCTTCCACGTTTGGCAACGCGCAATCGAGAGTGGCGCGTTCACTCCCGCAGGCAGGGTTGGGTCGATGCGTTCCCTCAGGCGTGAATCAGGCGCGCCCGGAGACCCGGTCGGCTGAGATACAGCCACACTCCAGGCCGATCTCGGCAAAGTGCGGTGCGAGTGAGTCACCCCGCATGATGCCGCTCGTGGCCGTCGTACGCGCCAACTCATCGGCTGCCAAGATCACGGCCGCTGCCGTGTAGGTGGTGTGCTCAACGGGCCAATTGACTTCGTCTGGCCAGACATATCCGGTCCAGTATCTGCCCCCTTCATCACGAAGGTGCTGCATCTCGGCAAACAATTGCAGGGCACGCTCTCGATCATCCAAGGCGTCCAGGGCCATGACCAGCTCGCAGGTCTCCGCACCGGTGACCCAGTCATTGTCAGACACACAGCGGATGCCCAGATCGGCCACCACGAAGGTCTCCCACTGGGACTCGATCAGCTCAACGCCTGCTTGGCCACGCACGGCACCACCCAAGACCGGGTAGTACCAGTCCATGGAGAACAAAGACTTGTCAAGGAATAGATCGCGATGCTCGCGAAGCGCGTGGCCCAATCGGCCACCGGCCAGCTCCCAATCTGGTTGAGGATCACTCACCAGCTCAGCCAGAGACACCCCCGCGCGTAGGGACTGGTAAATGCTGGAGGAACCCGCCAACAATGCCTCGCGATTGATCTTCGCGGGGCCATTCTCGTCCCACTCCTGTGACCAGCAGATGCCTCCGAAGGGTAGTTGCATGCCGGTGACGAAATCCAAGCCTTTGCGCACCGTCGGCCACATGCGCTCAACGAACTCAAAATCGCGGCGCTCCAGCCAGTGGTGCCAGACCCCAACAGCCAGGTAGGCGGACATATTCGTCTCTCCGCTGGCGTCCTCGACCTCTCCCTGGACGATCTTCATCGCCCACGAGCCGTCTTCACGCTGGGTGCGTCGACACCAGTCGTAGGCCCGCTCAGCGGCTTCAAATTCATTGCCCACCATCAGGGCCATCGCACCCTCGACGTGATTCCACACGTCGACGTGCTCCCCGATCGTCCATGGGATCGCGCCGTCGGACTCCTGCATGGCCACGATTGACCGAGCCGACTCCGCCACTTGTGCGCTGGTCAAGATGCCGGGCACCTCAGGGATGGGTGCCGGTGGTCGTGGGCTCATAGAGGCTTGTGGAAGTAGAGCACCAAGCTCTTGCCCAGCACTGGGTTTAGCATCTTCTCCGCTAGGCGAGTGCCCTTGCTGTACCCCGGCGTCTTCATGATGTCCCAGACCAAGACCTGGTGGTAGGCCTTCACCAAAGGGTTGTCGTCGTTGTTGACGCCCACGGCGCACTTCAGCCACCAGTACGGCGTGTGCAGTCCATGCGCATAATCCTTGCCGTCGTACACCAGGCCGGCGTTCTTTGCCTTGCCGATCAACTCCTTGTCAGAGTAGATCCTGATGTGGCCACCCGGAGCATTGTGGTAGTCCTCAGACAACTGCCAGCAGACCATTTCAGGAAGCCAACGCGGCACGGTAAGTGCCATGGTGCCACCCGGACGGAGCACGCGAACCAACTCATTGATGGCGGTGATGTCAGCAGGGATGTGCTCGAGCACCTCAGAGGCGACGACACGATCGAACTCCCCATCGGCAAAGGGCAACTGCAAAGCATCACCCTCCTTGATGTCCGCGTGGGCGCCATCAGGCACCTCTCCAGCCTCCTTCATGGCCCCGAAGAGCTCCAGGACATTGGCCAATTCGTCGCCGTCCTGGTCAAAGGCCACGACATCAGCCCCGAGTCGGTACATCTCAAACGCATGGCGTCCGGCTCCACAACCCATGTCAATGACTCGGTCACCGGGCTTGAGTCCCAAACGGTCAAAATCAACGGTCAACATCAGATGGTCCTGCTCTTCTCTTCGTTCGTTTCGGCAATGACTCGGGCATAAGCTGCGGCGGTCTTCTCCGCGACAGCCTGCCAACTGAAGCGTTCTTCGGCCCTGGCCCGGGCAGCCTTGCCCATGCGTTCGCGCCGCTCCGGATCATCCAACAAGGCTGCAATCGTGGCACCCAAGATCTCCGGGTCGCCCGGGGGCACCAAGTCTGCACATTCTCCGTCGGGCCCGACGACCTCCGGGATGGCCCCTGCCCTGCTGGCGACCAGCGGAGTTGCGCAGGCCATGAGCTCTGCCGTGGGCAATGAGAAGCCCTCATAGAGCGAAGGCACACAGGCAAGCTCGGCAGATCCCATGACCTCGACCAGCTCGGAATCACTCACGCCATTGACGAAGGAGACGTGCTCAGCAATACCCAACTGGTCGATCAGCTTTTCGGTGCGCCCACCCTTCATCGGCTTGGTGACCAGGACCAGATGGATGTCTCGCTCTGTGCGCAGCTTCGCAAATGCCTCAAGCAGCACCGACACTCCCTTGATCGGCATGTCCGCGCTGGCGGTGGCAACGATGCGTCCCGACACCCTGGGCTTGGTCGGGGGCCGGAAGACCTCGTCTACACCAAGTGGGATGACCTGGATCATCTCAGGGTCAACCCCAAAATCGTTGACGATGTCCTTCTCGCTCGAGGTGGACACCGTCAAAATGCGACCACAGGCTCGGGCCACCCGACCCTGCATCTTCAAGAAGCCATACCAGCGGCGCAATGACAATCGTTTGCGCAAATTGGGCGCGGCCTCCAAGTCGATCCTCTTGTCGAAGGTGATCGGGTGGTGGATGCTGGTGATCAGCGGGATCCCCGACCGCTTGATGTCGAGCATCCCGTAACCCAAGACCTGATTGTCATGGGCGATGTCGAAATCACCCGCTCGCTTGGCAAGGAGTTTGGCCACTCGGGTGCTAAAAGTGCGGGGCTCGGGAAATCCAGCTGTGCACATGGTCAAGAACTCACGTACGTCGGTGAGGTCGCGGAATTCGCTGGGCTTGGGGATCCGGAACGGGTCTGGCTCGCGGTACAAGTCAAGGCTCGGCACCTTGGTCAGGGAAACCCCTTCATCGAGCTCGGGATAGGGCTGACCCGAGAAGACCTCGACGCTGTGACCCAATTTCACCAACTCGCGGCTGAGATGTCTGACGTAGATCCCCTGGCCGCCGCAGTGCGGCTTGCTCCGATAGGACAACAACGCGATGCGCATCCGTGACGCCTTCCCAGTCCCCAAGCTAGGCGCTCAAGGCGCGGGAACACTTCACAACACAAACTGAAACGTGTTTCTATTCTAGAGGTACTGACTGCTAGCCTGACCATCAGCCCAACCAGTGTGACGGGTCGATCAAAGGACAACTCTCACAGACGAACAGGAGGTCATGGTCTTGAGCACCTCCAGCACCATTCCTGTTGACGGCTTGGCCAGTCCACCCCAGCGTGACCGTCGTCGCCGGATCCTCGATGCGACCATTGAGCTGGCCTCACGAGGAGGCTTTGACGCCGTCCAGATGCGGGCTGTCGCCGAGCAGGCTGACGTTGCCCTGGGCACTCTCTATCGCTATTTCCCGTCCAAGATTCATCTGTTGGTTTCGGCTCTGGCACGGCAATTCGGAGAAATCCAAGTTGGCTTGGACAAACGTCCAATCCCCGGCGATACCCCTGCCGATCGGGTGTCCTTCGTGCTCTCCCGAGCCACCAGCGGCATGCAGCGCCAACCTCAACTCACTGAAGCTTTGACTCGTGCATTCATGTTTGCCGATTCGTCGGTGTTGGGTGAGATTCACCAAGTCGGGATGGCTCTGACCACAATGATCAGTCGGGCCATCCAAGGCGATGCCTATGTCGAAGGCAAACAGCCAACAGATGAAGAGATCAGCCTTGCCCGCGTGATCAGCGACGTCTGGTTGGCCGCGTTGGTGTCATGGACAACCGGCCGCACCACGGCTGACGAGGTTGACGATCACCTCGAGAGCGCGGTGCGGCTCATCCTGCGTTGAGGTCAGCCGCCAAATGCGTGCGTGGCTGTCGCACCACCATCAATGGCGATCTCAGCTCCGGTGACAAAACTCGACTCGTCGCTGGCCAGATAGACATAGAGCGGGGCGATGTCTTCGGGCACTCCTACGCGCTTGAGCGCTACCTTGCTGGCGCCGTATTTCATCGCCTCTTCGCCGCCGTGGACTGCAGTCATCGGCGTATTGATCATCCCCGGGTGCACGGAGTTGACGCGGACACCCTTGGGGCCGAGCTCCAGAGCCGCTGCCTTGGTCATTCCCCGAATTGCGAACTTCGTGCCGGCGTACGCCGTACAAAATGGCATGCCACCAAGGCCCTCGATTGAGGAGGAGTTGATGATCGACCCCTGACGCTCCTTGGTCATCACGCGGGCAACAGTCTGCATCCCGAGGAAGCATCCCTTTGCGTTGACATTGAAAAGCAACTCGTATTCGTCAACGGGCATGTCCATTACGGCACCAAAACGCAGAATCCCTGCATTGTTGGCCAACACGTTGACGGGTCCATACTTCTCGCCGAACCCAGTCACCAAGCCCTCCCATGAACTTGGGTCACTGATGTCATGCCGCTGGAAGTACACGCTGTCGCCGTACTCTGAAGCAAGTTCGGTGACCAGCGCCTGACCTGCATCCTCGGCAATGTCGGCGATCGCCACTTTGGCGCCCTCAGCCAGAAATGCGCGCACGATCGCTGCGCCTTGCCCCTGTGATCCGCCAGTGACGATGGCTCGCTTGTCTTGAAGTCTGCCCATGATTTATCCCTATCTCGTTGCGATTAGTTGAGCTTCATCACTGAGTCGGCCGCAAAGGACAGACTCGGATCACGCTCTGCGAAGTAGCCGCCCAAGTTGGCATCCAAGTCGGCAAGCGACCAGGCCCCTTCTGTGGCATCGAAGCGCTTCTCCACGACCGGAGCGGCCATGAGCGCGACCATCCCCCCATAGACGATGAAGACTTGCCCGCTGATCTTGGCCGCAGCTGGCGACGCCAAATAGGCCACCACCGGAGCCACATGCTCAGGTGAATATGGATCAAGCTCCTCACCCGACTTGTCTTCACCAAAAACAGCTGCCGTCATCGCAGTGCGGGCTCGCGGACAGATTGCATTTGCCCGGGCACCGATGCGTGACAGGCCTCGTGCCGTAGACAAAGTCAACGCGGCAATCCCCGCCTTTGCTGCGGCGTAATTGGCCTGTCCTGGCGAGCCAGTCAAGAAGGCTTCGGATGCGGTGTTGATGATCGAACCGTCCACCAACTCACCAGACTGCTTCGACTTGTCCCGCCAGTACGACGCTGCATTGCGGGACAGCAAGAAATGTCCACGCAGGTGCACCTTGAGGACGAGATCGAACTCTTCGTCTGTCATGTTGAACAACATCTTGTCGCGAGTGATCCCCGCATTGTTGACGATGATGTCCAGGCCACCGAGCTCCTCGGTGGCGGTCTTCATGATTGCTGAAGCGGTGCTCGACTCGCCCACATCACCAGCAACAATCGCGGCCCGCACACCCAAGGAACGGATCTCATCGGCAGCCTCGTCGGCGGCACCCGGAAGGTCATTGAGGATGACATCGGCACCCGCCTTGGCAAGCGCGACGGCTTCGGCGCGGCCGAGCCCCGCTCCGGCTCCAGTCACCACCGCAACTCGGCCAGCTAGATTCAACAGATCAGACAATTGGGCACGCTCCTAGGGCATGACAGATCGTTCCCATTTGGAAACGGTAAAAGTGGGAATGGTCAGTCTTCGACGATGCTGATCGCGGACTTGGGACAGGCGTTGACAGCCCTTTGGATGCGCTCGCGATTCTCATCTGTCACTTGGTCGTCGATCACCTCAAGGTAGTCATCATCGTTGAGGTAGAAGTTGTCGGGCGAGATCGCAACGCACAGTGCATTTGACTCACACTCGTTCATGTCCACTCTGATCTTCATGATTCCTCCGATATCGGTGTTCGGTTATTCAACTTCTCAAGCCTCAACTGATGCAGATCCAGGAGGAGCCGACATCTTTGAGTGGTCCCAACTGGCGATCCGCTCTGCTTCTACGATCACCCCAACGCGTTTGGTGGCCTGGTGGTCAAGGAGCGCGTCCTTCAATTCCTGGCTGATCCCGGGATCATCCATGCCTACCATCCGCTGTGACACCTGCTCTCCCAGAGCACGTATTCCATCGTAATCCTCGACCAAAGATGCGCGGCCACGCACCGAGATGCCCGCCAGTTCGGAGTACTCCACACCAGTCTCGATCAGGCAACTGATCCGAGGATCACGGCGAAGGTTCTTGATCTTCTGCGAACTGCCATAGGTCCAGAAGGCAATCCGGCCATCCACCATTGCGTAGAACAAGGTGGTCAAGTGCGGCGCGCCATCCGGCCCGATTGTGGCTACCTGCACCTTGTTGTTGGATGTCAGATAGTCCTCGATCTCGGCTGCTGTCATCTTCACCGAATCACGTGGTTTGCCCGCCATGTCAAGACCCCTCACTGCTGTGGCCGGGAAACACCGACTGCCCTGGGAAGATCAATGGGGCAGCGTTGTTGACTGCGGTTGCTGCCTCACCAAAACCAACGGCGATCAGGCGAACCTTGCCGGGATAGTCGGTGATGTCTCCAGCCGCAAAAACACGGTCGAGTGTGGTGCGCATATCGGTGTCGACCTTGATCTGGCGTTGATCGATCTCCAGACCCCACTCGCGCATCGCGCTCAGATCTGCGACAAATCCCAAGGCAGCGATCACCTTCTGTGCTGGTCTTTCTTCGGTTGTCCCATCCACCAACTTGATGGAAACCTTCTCCAGGGTGCCACCAGCAGCACTTGGGTCGCCATGCAGTTCAACGACTTGAGCCTTTGTGATCACCTCAGTGCTCCCCGCCATGACTGCATCCACGGTGGCTTGGTGAGCCCGGAAGGCATCACGGCGATGCACCAAGGCCGTTGACCTGGAGATGCCCTCGAGGTGATGGGCCCAGTCAAAAGCTGAATCCCCACCGCCCACGATCACGACGTCTTGATCCTTGAAGTCCTCAAAGGACTTCACGAAGAAGACCACATCATCGCCCTGCCAGTCGTTGGCCGCAGGCAACGGGCGAGGGGTGAATCTCCCGATACCGGCCGTGATGATGACAGCCTTGCTGATCAGTTTGCGGCCGTCCTCCAAGGTGATCGTGACCTCGTCTTCACCGGACTCCAATCCGGTCGCGGTGCAGTCCAAGAAGTACGTCGGATCCGCGCTGGCCGCCTGTTCGACCAGTCCGGCGACTAATTCGCGCCCAAGTATCGAGGGAAAGCCGGCCACGTCCAAGACCTTCTTTTCCGGATACATCGCAGAGATCTGTCCACCAAGTTCGGGGAGCGAGTCGACTACGGCGACCTTCATCCCACGAAACCCCGCGTAATAGGCAGCGAAGAGCCCGGCAGGTCCTGCCCCGATGATGATCAGATCGGTCTGGTGGGTCGCCTTCGACTGGTCGCTGGCCATATGCGGCACCAGTTCCTCCTAGACCATAAAAAGTGAAACGTGTTACAGAAATCTATCAGAGAGCCTCGGTCTTCGAGACGAGCCACTTGCCCTCACTGAAGACCAAGGTCACCACGACGCGACGCTGATCGAACGAGGCCTGATTTGGATTGCCAGCCTGAGTGGTGAGTTGGTCGAGGAAGACCAAAGCCTCAGCTCTTGTCTCACTGGAGCGCACGATGGAACTGGCCAAGACCTTGGCCTGGAGGCGCCGCTTCTCCGAGATGATCTTGTCCCGACTCTCGGCAAGGGTCTTGTCGTAGTCCTTGGCCATGGCCTTGGTCATCACCTTGCGTGCATCAGCCGCATCTTGGTCCAAGGAATCGTAGCTATAGGTGAGGATTGTCTCCATGTTCTTGGCGGCCGCCTCCATGGCGGCGGCGCGCGCCGGCACCGACGTAACTGCCCCACTATTTGGTGACTCCTGGCTGGCCCGCCACCAGGCAACTCCAAATAGCGCGGCTGCCAATACGGTCGCCACCAACAGCCAGGCGAGGGGCTTGTTGCCAGGCTTGGTCGTCCTGCTTGGCTCCCGATCAGCCGAGTCAAGTTCGCTCTTCTTGTCAGCTTGAGCCTCTGAGCCCTCAGGCAAGTCCGGGGTGAGCAGACTCTTCTTGGTCTTGACCTTGCCGAGGCCAAGTGGAGGTTGTGGCTCAACCTTCTCCGGCGGTGCTTCGACGACTGCTTCACCAACAGGTTCATCTAGATCAGATTGGCAATATCTGCACCGGATGGCGGCCTTCTTGATCACCTCGGCGCAGAAGGGGCACAACTTCTCGTCAGGTTGCAGTTCACTGGCCATTCGAAGCACCTCCAGATGGTGAGGCACTCGGGCTCAGCTGAGAGTTCTGATCACCAGAACCAACCCCGGACGATTGATCCCCGCTAAGTTGTCGACCATCCAAGTAGCCGAACTCAGCAACCTTCCACTTGCCCTTTTCCTTGACCATGTCGAGCTGGAAGCGGTAGTACCTCGGCTCTTCCTTGCCCTTGGTGCTCTTGTTGCGCACCTTTTGGTCAGCGGCGACGAACACAACCGCCTTGTCCTTGCTGAGGTCTCCAATCCCCACTTCCAAGATCTTTCCGCTGGCCACGGTCTGTTCCTGAGCCAATTGAGCCTTCAACTCAACGGATGCTCGTGAATACTGATCTTGGAAGCTCCCCGTTGCCCCAGCCAAGACCCGCTCGATGCGCGGCTCCATGTCTGTGTAGTCGACATCCATGAAAGCAGTTGTGGTCTCACGAGCGGCCTTGGTAATGGCTGTGTACTGCTCAGACATCACTTCGGCCTTGCGCGCATCCGGGTTGACATCGGGCCCCTTGACAAAGAGCACGCCAGCGCCAACCAATAACGCAACTGCAAGGAAAGCCAAAGTGGAGTTGAGCCACCCCCAACGCGAGCCCTCGTCGTCACTTCGCGTGACGCTCACCGGCCAGACCCCGGACCCACCAGGATGTCTTGCCAAGCTCCCCCAGAAAAGACCGGCTGATAGTTCGACGGTGTGGGCACTGCACTCCTTGATGCTCCAGAAGAGAGCTTCGCACGTGCTGTGCCATTGCTCTCAAGATTACGGGCCGGAGAGGCCGCCTTGCGTGCTCCAGGCGCGTTCTGGGATCCACGCGGCAAGAGGTTCGGATCAGTACACCTGGCCGGGAAGGGTGGGCGACCATTGTCAGCCGTATCCGTCGCAGGGCGCCAGAGGTTCTCAGGCAAATAGCCATTCTTGCCACCAGTGCAGGGCAGCATCGTCTGAGTCATCTGCAAGTTGATGTGACCGTAGCCATCGCCGGGAGTACCCGTAGGGCTACCCGCAAGCACGACCGGGAAGGTCCGCAGCAACTGCTCCAAACCAGACAGATTTGCGGTGATCACTTGGTTCACTGAGATCAAATTGGCCAGGAATACCGGCACCACGGGCCCGAGACGATTCATCAGGTCAGTGACTTCTCGGGCTGTTGCTGGGCCTTGTGAGAGCACCGTGTTGACATTGCCGTCTGCGTCAGCCAGGGCCTTGGTGAAGCTGGCCAAATCCGATGAGATCGATTGAATGTCCTGTTCGTGCGCCGCTTGGGTGCGCAAGACAGTCTTGGCCGATTCGAAGAGCGCAATTGTGGAGTCTTGATTGTCCTGTGCTGCTTCAACGAACAAGGCGCCCGAATCAACCATCTGCTGCAAGGACGAGGACGTATCTCGGAACATGATCCCCAGTTCAGAGACCACCGATGACAAATCCGCGCCGTTCACGGAGTTGACCATTTGGCTGAGGCTGGTCAAGACAACGTCTTCACCAATGGGCAATGAGCTCTCATCACCAGCCAAGACCGTGCCATTCTCAGCGAAGGGACCTTGCGATGACTCTGGAACAAAGTCGAGATACTGCTCGCCCACGGCCGACAGATTGTGCACACTCATGACTGAGTCTTTTGGCAATTTGGTGCCTTGTTCGAGAGTGATGTCCAACTTCAAGCCCTTGGGCTCGACGTGCATCTTCTTGACTTCGCCGACCTTCACCCCACGTATGGTCACCTGGCTGCCTTCATAGAGTCCGCCTGAGTTCGGCAGGGTGGCATGGATGAAGACGCCACGACGCATCACCTTGTCGATGACACCGAGATAGTTGCCCGCAATCCAGACCACGCCGACCGCACTGAGGATCACGAAGGCCAAGAGCCGGATCTTCACACCACGAGTGATCACTTGGCACCTCCAAGCAACGAAGTCAAACCCTGCTCCTGAGGGTGCGCGGGATCAGTCCGGCTGCCATTGGCGCCGAGCACTGGGTTGTTCAAAGCGGCGCTGACCGGAGGCAACGACTTCAATCGTGGGCTCGCGTTGGACGCATATCCCCCTGGACACTGGTCCGGAGGCGTCTGGAAGAGCGAACAGAGCATCCCGATGATATTTGGCGCATGGTCTGGATCCTTGATCCATTCTTCCAAGTTCGCATCGATGAAGAACTCAGCATTGGCGAAGTCGCCTTGAGCGATATTGGCTGCTTCCTTGGGGAATGGATAGCTCACCATCATGGCAATTCCCTTGGCCATGTCACCCTTGGCATCAGCCAGTGCTGCCAAGGCCGGGCCCAAGTGGTTCAAGGTCGCCAGAAGGTCTTCCTTGGTTGCATTGATGACTCGGGTGCCGACCACGCCGAGTCGATCAAGTGCCTTGAGCATCCGGACCATGGCGTCATGCTGCTGGTTGAGCGTGCGCACGGCAGGCGCCATCGCATTGAAGGCATTGCCAATGGTGTCACGCTCGCGCACCAACTGCGAAGAGAGACTGTCCACGGCTTCAAGTGCACTGACAATGTCATCGCGTTGATCGTTAAGAGTGGCGACAGTGCGATTCAACTCGGTGAATGCAGAGCGCACGTTTTCGGTACGACCATCAAAGGCCTTGTTCAGCTCGACACTGATCGTGCGCAATTGTCCTACGCCACCGGATCCCAAGACCATGGACAACGCACCCAGCACCTCCTCGACTTCCGGGTTGCGTCCGGTGTCGGAGATAGGGATGAAGGCATTCGCCTGCAATTTGCCGGTTGGTTCAGTCGGGCGCACGATTGCGATGTACTTCTCACCGAGCAAGCTGGTCTGCCTGACGTCGAGAGTGATGTTCTCAGGGAGGTCAAGGTCCTTGCGGACTCTCATCTGCACCTGGGCATTCCACCCCTTGCGGTCAATCTGGGTGACCTGCCCAACGGGAACATCATCAAGCATCACGGCAGTGCGAGGTACGACGTTGAGTGCGTCGGTGAACTGCGCAGTCAGCGGGACGCTGTCACCCTTGCTGACCACACCGCCTGGCAGCGGCAGGTCATAGGCGCCGTTGAACTTGCATCCACTGAGCCCGAGGGCCAGTGTCACGGTCACCAACAACGACACCAATGCCTTGTGTTGAAGAAAGGCCTTCACTGTGCGCCCCCCTTTGATTCGGCACCAAGCATGTCGCCGAGATTGCCCTTTGGTGACTGCTTCACGAATGGTTTCTCGTCTTGGGTTGCCGACTGACGTGGCGCGGTGCCAGATCCAGGAACTTCGCCACTCCATTCCATGGGGAAGAAGTTCTTGAGCACCTGACATGCAGTCTTGGCCATCTCGGCATCAAGCGCTGCTGATGCCATGCCGCACAGCACGTGACCGAAGTTCTGGAAATAGGGGCCAAAGTTGACTCTGGAACCAATCGACCCAGAGAAGGTGTCATAGGCATTCGACAAGTTGCCCAAGCCGACTGGTCCGACCACCAACATGGTGTTGAGCGATTCCTTCTCCTTGGCGATGCTGGCAAGAACCTCATTGAAATCAGTGACCAAGGTAGTCACATCGGCCTTGTTGTCGTGGATGAAACCACGAATCATCACGATTGCTTGGGCAAGTGATGCAAGTGCTTGTTTGAGCTCGTCACTCTCACCGTTGAGTTGAGAGGCGGCTCCCGTCAGGCTCGTCATGAATTGGCTGACAAAGCGATCATTCTCCGAGAGCGTCCCGGTGATTTCAGACATGTTCTGCACCGACGCAAACAAGGGCCCAGAGTTGTTGCCGAAGGTAGCCACGGCCTTGGACAGATCCTTGATCGTCTGGTTTGCCAAGGCCCCATTGTCTGCCAAGGCCTTGTTGCCAGCAGTCAAAAGGGTGTTCAGTGCCCCATCTTTGTTTGCCCCGTTGGGGCCAAGCGCCTTCGTCAGGTCAAGCAGGCTCTGATAGATCCGATCCAACTCCACCGGCGTCGCGGTGTCGTCCATCTTCAAGACCGCGCCATTGCTCAGGGCTGGCCCGCCCGTATAGGCAGGAGCAATCTGCACAAACCTGTCTGCAACCAAGGTCGGCATCACAATGGCAGCCTTGGCGTCCTTGGGAAGTTTGTATTTCTCGTTGTAACGCAGTTCGACTCGCACATGATCGCCCTGCGGCACCACTGAAGTCACATCACCGATCTTCACGCCCATCACTCGGACTTCAGATCCCTTGAAGATGCTGATGGCCGAGGGGAACTGCACGGTCAGGGTGCGCCCCCGGTCTTCTTTGGTGAACACGAAGAAGGCGACCGCCAACAAGATCACCGCAGTAGTTGCGGCCAGCAATTTGCCATTAACGGACTTGAACATCTCAACTCACCGGCACAAATTCCCCGGTCAAAAGACCGGCCATGTTGGGCAGATAGGAGTCGAACCATGGACCTGAACCGAGCACATTGCTCAACACATCAACATAGGGACCAAGGTTGTGCAATGAGTTCCTGATCTGCACCTTGCGTGCCTTCAAGAAGGCAACGGACTCACGCAACTGGGTCAGGGCTGGCCTGATCTGGTCTTGATTGTCGGTCACGAGGCCTTGAAGTTGATCACCCAAGTTGGTGGCCTCGGTGATCAGGCGGTGTAGTGCCTGCTCACGCTGCTTTAGCTCTTTGAAAACCAAGTCCGCTTGCTTCATCAAAGTGACCAAGTCACCTCGGCGTTGGGAGAGCAACTCCGTGACGCTCTCAGCCCGTTTGAGCAGTTGGGCAATGTTTTCGTCACGCAGAGCCAGAGTCTGCGAGACCCGCGACAACCCGTTCAGTGTGCCTCGCACTTCGGGGCTGGCCGCATCAATGGTTTCGCCCAAGGTGGTCAGGGCCTGTCCCAGTTGCTCCGTATCGATTGCCTCGGTGCGGGTCGTCACTGTGGACAAGGTGGACACGATGTCATACCCAGCCGACGTCCTTGACAGTGGAATGGTCGCGTTGGACTTCATCAAACCCGACCCTTCCGGGCCGATCTCCAGATATTTCTCGCCCAAGAGATTCAGCACCTGCACGCTTGCAGTGGTCTGAGAACCAAGCTTCACATCCTTGGCATCGAAGTCGACCGTGACATGGCCTCCAGTGATCCGAATGTCGTTGACGCGGCCCACCTTGACTCCAGCAACCTGGACGATGTTGCCAACGCGCAAGCCCGAGGCATCTGCGAAGTTGGCGTGGTAGTCAGTGCCCTTGAAGCCAGGGAATTTCTGCAGGTTGAATGCCGCAGCCATCGCTATCAGGAGACCAACCAGGGCAACGGCGCCCAAGCGCATGATGGTCTGGTCACTTCTCACAGCCATCTACTGACACCTCCCTGCCTTGCTCTTGAGGTGAATATTGCTCAAGGCTTCCTTGATCTCCTTGATGCCAGGGATGAGATCGAGGATGTCCCCGATGATGCCCAAATCAGGCAGTTTGATCTTCAGAGTCAAGTCGCAAAGGTAGTAGTTGTACCAAGAGCCATAGGTGCCGACTCGCGTCATCTTCTCCAACATCGTCGGCAGGCGATCAAGTACCTCACCGAGCACCTTCTTGCTCTCCGGCTTGTTGAGCAAGGTCGCCACTCGCCGTGCTTGGGCTACGTCGATTGCAACATCGGGGCGCCCGCGCTCCAGCAAATTGGCCACAGTCGCGGTCAATGAAGAGACATTCGTGATTGAGTCGCCGATGGTGTTGCGATCCTCGGCCAACTGCGTCATCCAATCCTTCAGTTGGATCAGAAGCTCATTGAGTTGCGCGTGGTGGTCATCAACGGTCTTCAACATCAAAGTGAGGTTGTCAATGACACTTCCAATGAGTTGGTCATTGTCAGCCAACGCATTGGTCAGCGAGGAGGTGTTCTTCATCAAACTATTGATGGTGCCACCCTCCCCCTGCATCACCTTGATGATGTTCATGGAGAGTTGATTGACCTGGTCAGGCTCCAGAGCAGCGAACAGAGGCTGGAAGCCGTTGAACAGTTCGGTGAGATTCAGGGCCGGCTGGGTCTGCGAAATCGGTAGCGTGGCATTTTCGCTCAACGGCTTGCCGGAGCCCTCACCCGGGGTGACGGCCATGTACCGGTTGCCGACCAAGTTCAAGAACCGGATCTCAGCACGACTATTGGTCGCGATCGGCACATCGCTCCCGATCTTGAAACTCACCAAGGCGTACTTGCGATCGTGGATCTGGACATCGGTGACCTTGCCGACCGAAACACCCGCGACTCGTACGGCGTCGCCCTTGACAAGCATGCTCGCGCTGCTGAACAGAGCCTTGTAGGTCTTCTGGGTGCCGAAGCCATAAGAGCCCATGATCGCTGCGAGCATGCCAGTGACCAAGATGGAGACAACGGTGAAAGTGCCCAGCTTTATGGCCGCCATCGTGGTGGCGGTGTTGCGAGTGGCCATCAGTTGCTACCCCCACCATTGGTGGCCGACGGGGCGAAGCCATTTCGCAATGGAGCACCCTTGAAGGGGACTGGTGGATTGGGCAGGCCCAAACACCAGGGCTTATTCGCACCGGCCTCACCATTCACCGGGCGATCCTTTTGGGTATAGCTCTGGTGTTGCTTCGCGTCCAGGTCGAGCGCTTGCCGCACTGTATTTCCACGGAAAACCTGGCCAAGCACATCGGTATTTATCGACAATGCCTGCAACATGCACACATATTGCGGCGAATAGGTGTCCAACAGGCTGGCCAAAGGACGGATCAACTTGCCTTCCTTGACCATCGCCTGCTCGTTGGTCCGCAAGAGATGTTCGCTCACGTTGGCGGTCTTGGTCATGTCAGAGAAGAGCACGCCAAGTTGTTGGCTCTGCCGGTTGATTGTGTTTGCCGTGACCGTGGCATTCCTCAACACGCTCACGATGTCTGGCGCGGCCATGGCATAGGTGTCGGCAACCTCGGAGAAGAGGGTCAGATCCTCTCGCAGGGTGGGGAGGTGTTGGTTGACTGCCTTGAGATAGCTGTCGAGATCTTCAATGGTCTGCCCGAGCTTCTCGCCACGGCCTTGCAATGCCGTGGCGATGGAATACAGGGTTGTGTTCAGGTCACCTGGCCTGATCGACCGGAGCAAGGGAAAGAGATTGGCCAAGATCGACTGCAATTCGACATTGGTGGTCACCCGGTCTGATGGGATCACATCCCCATCACGCATGGGCGTGGTGGAAGGATCGTCAACATCATTGATCGAAATGAACTTCTGCCCGAACAAAGTGGTCGGGATGATCTCGATTGTCGAATTGTTTGGGATCACCTTGGCTGCATCAGGCTGCAGGGCAACCCGGATCGATGCCTCCTTGCTGTCTTGGCTGATGCTGCGCACCTGCCCGACCAGCACGCCGTGTCGGCGTACGTCGCCATAGCGCGCCAACTGCTGTCCGGCGTTTTCAGCCTTGATGGTGACCATCGTGACCGGAGTGAAGACCTTCATGTAGATGGCAATGGACAGCCCAATCAACAAGGCAGTCGAGACCATCAGCACCACACCTGCGATTGCCAAACGGCGATGCTCTTGTTTGGTTTCATGGATTATGTGGATCAACATCGCGCAATCACCCCGTGATCCGCACGGTTGTGGTGGATCCCCAAATGGCAAAGGTCAAGAAGAAGTCGGCCACAACCACCGTCACAATAGAGCTGCGGATCGCGTTGCCGACCGCTCGCCCCACGCCGGCTGGGCCACCGGATGCGGTGAAGCCGTAGTAGCAGTGGATCAAGATGATCGCCACCGCCAAGATGATCAGCTTGAAGAACGACCACAGCATGTCAATGGGAGGCAGGAAGGCCAGGAAGTAGTGGTCATAGGTGCCAGCTGACTGCCCATAGATCAATGTGGTAATCAAGCGTGGAGACAGATATGACGCCGCGAGCGCCACGATGTACAGGGGGATCACAGCAATGAAGGCTGCGATCACGCGGGTCGTGACCAGGAATGGGATTGCAGGCACGGCCATGACCTCAAGGGCATCGATCTCCTCGCTGATCCGCATGGCGCCGAGTCGGGCGGTGTACCCGCAGCCAACGGTCGCGGCCAGCGCGATTGACGCCACCAAGGGCGCCACCTCACGAGTGTTGAAGTATGCGGAGATGAACGCGGTGAACTTAGCGACACCAATCTGCTGCAAAGAGGCGTAGCCCTGGATCCCGACTTCGGTGCCGGCAAAGAACGCCATGAACGCGATCACGCCGACGGTGCCAGCGATCACGGACAAGCCGCCAACGCCGAAGGCAACCTCAGCCAGGATATTCATGACCTCGCGTGGGTAACGCTTGATCGTCTGTGGCACCCATCTGAGGACACTGATGTAGAAGAGCAACTGGTCGCCCCGCTGCTCCAGGCCATCACGGCGCTCCTTGACGAACTCGCGTCCGACCTCGGTGATCGCACTCACCGAGTCAGACTCCGCTCTGTGGGACGACTTGGAAGTAGATCGCGGTAATGATGCTGTTCAAGGCGAAGAGCACCATGAACGCCAAGATGACCGCTTCATTGACCGCCCTACCGACGCCACTGGGGCCTCCACCGGCCTTCAGCCCCTTGTAGGCGCCAACGATCGCTGCAAGATAACCAAACATCGCGGCCTTGATCATCGCAATGTACAGATCTGGGAGAGTGGCCAACGCTGTGAAACTGGACAAGAAGGCGCCAGCTGAACCCCCAGCAATGATCACGGTGAAGAAGTAGCCACCCAAGATGCCTGCGGTGATGACGAGGCCGTTGATCATTACGGAGACAAACACCGTGGCCAAGACCCTTGGCACAACCAAGCGGGCAATCGGATCGATGCCGAGCACTTCCATGGCATCAATCTCTTCGCGGATCTTACGAGCCCCCATGTCCGAGCAAATCGCAGATCCGGCAGCACCCGCAATAATCAGAGCCGCAGCGATTGGTGCTGCTTCGCGCACCACGGCCAGCACGGCGGTGGCGCCAGCAAACGACTGGGCCCCGAGTTGGCCAGTGAGGTTGCCCACCTGCAGGGAGATGACCGCTCCGAATGGGATCGACACCAAGATCGTCGGCATCATGGTCACGCTCGTTATGAACCACGCTTGTTCGATGAACTCGCGACCTTGAAAACGGGAGGTGAAAATTGCCTTGGTGACGTCAATGATCATCGCCATTACTTCACCAGGGCCACGCACCATCGACGCAGCAGAAACACCCACCCCGTTCGACCTCCCATTCGACAAACAAACCCGAGCAAATCTAAGGGCAACACCGGATAGGAGCAAGACGAGCCCACGATTTGACTACCCAAACGAGCATCCTGTCTAGAGGTCACGCCCCAAAAAGGTGGGTCATCGAGCCCCCGCCTCGATCATCTGGCGTAGTTCCTTCTTAAGATCGGATACTTCGTCGCGCAGCCTAGCGGCCACCTCAAACTGCAACTCTGCGGCTGCAGCGTGCATCTGTTCGGTGAGTTCTTGGATCAACTCTGCCAGATCATTTGAGGGCAAACCTGCCAAATCAGAAGAAGTGCCCTCGTCTCTATTAAATCGTTGCAAACCAGGCGTGGGTGCTTTGCTGCTCCGATCACCTCTAGCTCCAGTGCCCTGCCATGTCTTGAGGAGCGCTTGGGTCGTTTCGTCTTCACGGGCCAGCATTTCGGTGATGTCAGCGATCTTCTTGCGCAGCGGCTGGGGGTCAATCCCATTGGCGGCGTTGAAGGCACGCTGCTTCTCTCGGCGTCTATTGGTCTCATCGATTGCCGAGGACATCGAAGGCGTGATCCTGTCGGCGTACATGATCACCTGACCACTCACGTTGCGAGCAGCACGCCCAATGGTCTGGACCAGTGACTTGTCCGAGCGCAGGAAGCCTTCCTTGTCTGCATCCAAGATCGCCACCAAGGAAACCTCTGGAAGGTCCAGTCCCTCACGCAACAAGTTGATCCCGATGAGCACATCGAACTCCCCAATCCGAAGATCGCGAAGCAGCTCAATCCGCTTCAAAGTGTCGACCTCCGAGTGGAGATAGCGACACCGCACCGCGTGATCGAGAAGATAGTCGGTCAAGTCTTCAGACATCTTCTTGGTCAAGGTAGTGACCAGCACTCGCTCATTGCGCTCAACGCGCACTCGAATCTCAGCAATTAGGTCGTCGATCTGGCCATTCGTCGATTTGACGATGACTTCGGGGTCGACCAGGCCAGTCGGTCGGATGATCTGCTCGATCACATTGGCTTGGTCACCGGCCTTGGCGAGCTCATAGTCCCCAGGCGTCGCCGACAAGTAGATCGTCTGGTCGATCCGCTCGAGAAATTCTTCCCATTTGAGTGGACGATTGTCCATTGCACTGGGGAGCCGGAACCCGTGCTCAACGAGATTGCGCTTGCGAGACATGTCACCTTCGTACATCCCACCAATCTGAGGGACAGCAACGTGTGATTCGTCAATCACCAAGACAAAATCCTCAGGGAAATAGTCAAGGAGGCAGTTTGGGGCGCTACCTCGATCTCGGCCGTCAATGTGCATTGAATAGTTTTCGATGCCACTGCACATTCCGATCTGGCGCATCATTTCGAGGTCATAAGTGGTGCGCATGCGCAGACGTTGAGCTTCGAGGAGTTTGCCCTGCTTCTCAAACACCGCCAACTGCTCGGCCAACTCTGACTCAATACCCGCAATCGCTCGCTCCATGCGCTCAGGTCCGGCGACATAATGGCTGGCCGGGAAGACATACAACTCCGAGTCGTCACTGATCACCTCTCCAGTGATCGGATGAAGGGTCATGAGTCGTTCGATCTCATCTCCGAAGAACTCCACCCGCACCGCCAACTCCTCATAGACCGGGAAGATCTCCAAAGTGTCTCCCCTGACCCGGAAGGTGCCCCGAGTGAACGAGATGTCATTGCGGGTGTATTGGATCTCAACCAAGCGCCGCAGGACTTCATCGCGATCGAGTTCGGCTCCCACTCGGAGCCTGATCATGCGGTCTACATACTCCTGCGGCGTACCCAAGCCGTAGATGCACGAGACCGTCGAGACCACGATCACATCTCTGCGAGTGAGCAGGGAATTGGTCGCTGAATGCCGCAACCGCTCAACCTCTTCATTGATCGAGGAGTCCTTCTCGATGTAGGTGTCGGTCTGCGGGACATAGGCCTCGGGTTGGTAGTAGTCGTAATAGGAGACGAAATATTCGACTGCATTCTGGGGGAACAACTGGCGTAGTTCATTGGCAAACTGTGCAGCCAGAGTCTTGTTGGGTTGCATCACCAACATGGGGCGCTGCAATTGCTCGGCCACCCAGGCCACGGTCGCTGTCTTGCCAGTGCCTGTAGCACCAAGGAGCACCACATCACGCTCGCCAGCATTGATCCGCTCCACAATCCCCGCAATGGCAGAGGGTTGGTCGCCCGATGGCTCGAAGTCAGACTCCACCCGAAACGGAGCGACACGGCGCTTCAAGTCAGTCACGGGTCGCATGAAGAGAGCCTACGACTACGCACCGACACACTCGGCTTCCAGGGAACGTTTGAGAGGCCTCCCGCGTTGATCAGACATGCGCTCTCATCACAACGGACTCAAGACCACGCTGCTCTTCGCCAGCATCTGGGTGCTGCTCCTCGGTGTCGGAGCATTGGTCGCTGGCGGCAAATTCATCTGGGTATTCGCGCTCATTGGCGTTGCCACAACCTTCTATGGCTACTGGAACTCAGACAAGATCGCGATCAAGGCCATGCAGGCCTATCCGGTCAGCGCAGCCGATCAACCAGCCATGCATCGCATCGTGTCGGAGTTGAGCAGTAAGGCGGGCCAGCCCATGCCCGCCTTGTTCGTCTCCCCCACCACAGCACCAAATGCATTTGCCACCGGGCGCAACCCAAGCCACGCAGCAGTCTGCTGCACCGAAGGCATTCTGCATCTGCTCGATGAACGCGAGCTACGCGGCGTACTCGGTCATGAGCTCATGCACGTCTACAACCGAGACATCCTCACTTCTTCGGTTGCAGCAGCGATCGCAGGCGTGATCACGTCGATCGCTCAAATGCTGATGTGGATGAACATCTTTGGTGGCAGCGAAGAGCGTCCCAACCCCTTCGCACTGTTGGCCACGAGCCTGTTGGCGCCGATGGCTGCCGCCATGATCCAGATGGCCATCTCGCGCACTCGGGAGTATGACGCTGATGAGGATGGCGCCAAGCTGACCGGCGATCCACTGGCTCTGGCCTCTGCTCTACGAAAGATCGAGAACGGCGTGGCCATGGCTCCCCTTCCCGCGACCCAACAGTTGGTCAACGCCAGTCACATGATGATCGCCAACCCCTTTCGCAGGCAAGACGTCTCCAAGCTCTTCTCCACTCATCCCCCAACTGCCGACCGAGTCGCTCGGCTTCGTGCGATGGCCGGCCAGTCGGATCCGAGACTCGACGGCACTGCAGGCGGAGATGACTACCCGTACTACGGCTGAGTGGCGATAGTCTCTGGTCATGGCACTCAATCCTGTTGGCGACGTACTCAAGCGCGCTGATCGCACTCTCAAAGAAGTCGATGTCACCTTGGGCGCGGTCGACCACAAGCTCGGCAACGTCGACGAGACCCTGGACATCGTCAAAGACACCCTCGGCACCGTCTCATCACTGCTCAGCACCGTGACTGGCCTATTGGCAGAGCTCGAGGACAAGATCGCCTTGATCGATGAGTTGCCTGCGATGAAGAAGCAACTCGAGACGATCCACAAGGCCGTGGCCAAGAAATAGCCACTTACTGAAGCCTTGTCCATGAATCACCGTTCGCCTCTGATCAACACCGCACATCCGATTGCGAAATTGGTCAAGCGACTACTACTGCTCACCTTCGGGCTGCCATTCGTGATTGCCATCGTGGTGTCACTCATCGACTCTTATCGCACCCGAGGCAAGAAGCCCAAGCCGTTCAGCACTCTTCCGGCGACACGAACGCCAATTGGTGACGAGGCCGTCACTACATATTCATTCGGACAAGATCTCTACTCAGACATGTTGGCCGCCATTGATGCAGCCACGCACGAGATCCTCCTGGAAACCTACATTTGGAAAGATGACCACGTCGGGGAGCAGTTCAAGAGCGCGCTGACCCGTGCCGCTGATCGTGGTGTCACGGTAAAGGTCATTTACGACAAGTTCGCGAACTTGGTCGTCGGCCCGAAATTCAAGGCCTTCCCCCGGAACATTTCTGTGATTGCCTATCCGCTCTACAACGCAGGCTGGCGCTTCTACGATGTGCGCAGCTACGGGCGGGACCACCGCAAGGTCTTGGTTGTTGATGAAACCTACGCCTTCGTCGGTGGCTACAATATCGGCGCCTCCTACGCGCGCGAATGGCGAGATACGCATTGCCGGATTGAAGGTCCTGCTGTCTGGGAGTTCAAACGCTCCTTCGTGGAGTTCTGGAATCTTCATCATCGTCGTAAGTGGCGACACAGACACAAACCCATCACCCTGCCCCCAGCACCGGCTTGGGGATCTGCAGTCCGCGTGCACCGCAATCTGCCCAATCAGTGGACCTTTCCGATCCGCTCGATGTACCTGGATGCAATCAGTCGAGCTCAGAAGAACATTTGGCTCACCCACGCCTACTTCATCCCAGATGAGAGCTTTGTTGAGGCCCTGACCGATGCTGCCGAGCGCGGCGTGGACGTGCGCTTGCTGGTGCCGGCGAAGTCAAACCACATCGTCGCCGACTTGGTCTCGCGCGGCTACTTCGCCCGGATGCTCAACTCCGGCGTACACATCTTCCGATTTCGTGACGCCATGGTCCACGCAAAGACAGCCACCATCGACGGCCACTGGAGCACGATCGGGACTGCCAACGTCGACAGGCTATCGATGAGCGGTAACTACGAGATCAATGTCGAGATCATCGACCATTCCTTGGCACGCCGGATGGAAGATATCTTCACCAACGACTTGCTCAACACCTGGCCGCTGACTGCCGCCGAGTGGCAGTCGCGCGACATCTATCGCAGGTTCACCGAGGTCGTCTTCAAGCCATTGCGCCCACTGCTTTAGGCGTGGCTGTGATCAATTGGGCCCGTGATCAATTGGGCCCGTGATCAATTGGGCAATGACCCCAACGTGGGGCGGTCACGCAACAACACCTTGGAGACCAGCCAGTGGCCATCCTGCTTGACCATCCACATGGCGACCCGAGTCTGATCCAACTTTCCCTCAGGATCATCCTTGCTCTTGATCAGTTGGTCGACGAACATCAAGACCTCGACTTTGGATGTCGTGCCTGGCTTGGCCGCCGCATCGATGACAGAGCCTTCAGCTGTCGCCTGCAACTTGATGATCAGTTGCTTTGACTTCGTGCTGGCGTCAGTGAAGTACTTCTGGAAACCCTTCGTGCCTGCTGTCTCAACCCACTGGAAGTCCTTGTCAACCGTGCGGTAGTCATAGGTGACCATCGACTCCATTGCCTTCTTCGCTGCCTTGGTCGCACTGGCTGCCGCATCACGCTTAGCCGCCAATGCTGAGCGCTCGCGATATTGCGAATACCCAAGATAGGAAGTGCCCACCAACGCCACGAAGAGCACTGCCAAGAGGACCTTCGTACCAAGCTTCGTCACCAAGGCACCGGCCCTGGCGCATGCGTATCGGTACGCGCTGTGTGCGGAGTGTTCGGATTGCAGTGGCCGTTGAGATTCCAGGCAGCACGCTGGTCACGTCCGGTACGCCGTGGACCACCGTAGTCACAACGCGGGGTGTCGAGCGGGTGGGCCACACCCACGATGCTGCGATCCTTGACCGAACGACCCAGTGCACTCATGCCTGGCTTGTAGTAGGTCATGATCACCTTGAAGGAGTCCTGGTAGCCCATGAAGAAGTCACTGACTTCCACTGCTCGATCTAGCCAAGTCGGGAGCAACTCATCAGCAGTCTTCACCAATCCCTGAACAGTGGTGATCTGTCCCGGAGCATCACGCAGGTTTTGGCGTAGTTCAGGGGTGTATCCCCGCAACCAGGCTGCATAGGACTTCGCATTTACCCCCAGGCGCCGCAAGGAGTCTGCCTTCGCAGGCACGATGTCAAGAGCCTTGTTGCCATTGACCAAGAGGCTGTCAGTCTCAGGCCATAGTTTGTTGAGGTCATCCAGAAGGAGTTGTGACTGCGCGATCATGGTGTTGAGCGCCGGGCCAGTGCCCTGCAGCCCAGTTGCCAAGGCGACCAAGACATTGCGCAACTTGTCGGTATCAACTTGGCTAAGCAGGCTATTGAGGTTGGTGACTACCGTGGCGAGAGTCTCGGGAAGCTCTGTCGCCGAAGCCTCAACGACACTCCCGGTCTTGAGGAAGGGGGCTGACTGACTCTGTGGCTGAAAGTCCAAGTACTGCTCGCCAACTGGCGACAGGGTGCGCACTTCAGCCGTGGATTTGGCCGGGACCTCCGTGCCCGCTTCCAGGCGCAGGCGCACCTCGATCCCTGGGTTGGACAGCTCAATCCGGGTGACCTTGCCAATGTTGACGCCCCGGTAGGTGACCTGAGACCCCTCGAAAAGACCAGCGGCAGAGTTCATCTTGACCTTGACGTCAATAGGTTGCTTGGTCAAAGGGGCTCGCAAGATGACCGCAAACAGATAGGCCACCGTGATCACGAAGATCACCAACACCGCGATCATGCTCTGATAGAGGCGATCGGTGAAGATCTTCTTCACCATCCCGGGCTCGTGTTGCGCCCGGGACATGTCTTTGACTCTGTTGCCGCTCACTGGCCACCCCGCATGGTCATCCCACTCATGGTGAGTCTCGAGCTTGACCCCTTGGTGGAGCCGCTGTTCAACGCGTTCAGCAGCTCTTCGAGATTGCCATTCATCTCCACTGGCACACCCGTGGTCGCCGCTGTGTTCGCGGTACGGAGTTGGTCCTTTGATGGATCGTCGGCTGGAATTTCGCCCAACTTCAGGTGCAAGAAGATGTTCACATAATCAGCTGGAATCGTCTTCTCGACCTTCTGCCCCAAGTCGACCAAACTCCGCAGCGTAGGGCCAATCTTGTTGGCATTGGCCAAGAACTCATCCAAGATCGGGACGATCATGCGCAACTGCGCAAGCAGGGCTTGCCTGGTCGCACCAACCACTTCGTTGGACATCCGGGCAAATTGCTTAAGCTGCGTCAACAAGCGGGTCAGCCCGGGAGTGTTCTCTCTCAGTACCGCAGCAGCAGGCTCGACATCTCGCAGCGCGGCATGGATGGTGTCTTTGCGCTGGTCGAGGGTTTGGCTGACGGCGTTCAGGGCGTCGAGGGTGCGAGAGATGTCACCTGTGGTGGCGTTGGCCTGGGTCAACAACTTGGCACCCTGCTGG
Source organism: Nocardioidaceae bacterium (assembly GCA_020636935.1). Classification (GTDB taxonomy): domain Bacteria; phylum Actinomycetota; class Actinomycetes; order Propionibacteriales; family Nocardioidaceae; genus Marmoricola. Next base: position 102,197 of record JACJWW010000004.1, on the reverse strand, counting down.
TTGAAATGCTTGATCTGGTCTTCACGACCACCAATCGCCAGATTGAGCTCCTTGTTGATCACGGCCAGATTGCCAATCCCGCCACCATTGATCAGCAGTGAGGCCTGCGACAAGGTGTCTTCGACCGTGGGGGCAGTGGTTGACCGCTCTGGGTCAAGCATCCCCCCATCCTTCAGCACCTCACCCTCTTCGGGATTGGTCACGTCGACGAAGAGTTCACCCAATGGCGTCGTGTAGCGCAATCTCGCACTCGCGTCCTGGCGAATCTTGCTGGAACGCTGGACCCTGGCCTTCACCAGCGCCTTGTAATCTTGGACGGTCACCGACTCGACCCGACCGGCCTCGATGCCATTGACCTTGATCATGGCTCCTTGCGCCAAGCTGAGCGCTTCATCGAATTTCATCTGGACTTCAACTGTGTCGCCGGAGACTCGACCGCCGGGCAGAGGGAGGTCAGTGAACGTCGGACCACAGCCAGCGACTAGACCAAGAGCCAGCACGAGGCCGAAGACATACCTGATCTGGCGCATCACTTCCCCTTCAGTCCGAGGACGATGTCCAAGAGATCACCGATGTCATTGAGCGGTCCTTGGACTGCACAGACACTCGGGTCCTGCGTGAGATTGCACAGCGTGCGCACCAATCCGCCCAAGCTGACGAACATCCGCAAAGGCATGGCCACGTGCAGTTTGCCACCTGAGGTATTGCGCGACATGTTCTGCAAAGACAACGGGAAGACACGCATCGCCTCGTCCAACGTCGCCTTGCGAGACATCATCGACTCCATCAACTTGGTGGTTTCGCCAAGAAAGTGGGCCAATGCTGGCTTGTTGGTCTTGACGAACTCAGCCACCAACTCGATCGTGTCTGACACTTGACGCATGGCCTGTTGGAAGTTCGCGCGTTCGTCATTGAGCATGGCAGTGGCCGAATCGACTTGATCGATGAAGGTCAGCACAGTCTGCTGGTTTTGAGCGACCGTCGTGGTCAAGGTGTTCAACGACTCGATCGTGGAAGTGAAGTCCTCCCGCTGATCACTCATCCCATCAACGGCCGAGGAGAGGTTGTTGATGGTCTGATGGATCAACGGGCCCTTACCGCCGATCGCCTGGTCAAGCTCATCGACGGCCTGTCCGACCACGTTGGCGCTGCCCGGCGTACCGGTCAGGCCCTTGGCCAGGGTGTTGAGTGAGGCAAGGACAGTGTCAAAGTCAACTGGCGTCTTGGTGCGATCTTGTTCAATCACGGCACCCGATTTCATGGTCGGCCCCGAGTGATAGACCGGAGTCAACTCCACATAGCGGTCTGTCGCAACGGATCGGGCCACCACAACCGCCCCAGCATCTGCAGGCACCTTTTGGTCGGCGTCCACTTTGAGTTCAACCTTCACTCGATCGCCCACCGGGGTGATCGACGTGATCTTGCCGACCGGGACACCCAAGATCCCGACGTCATTCCCGATGAACAGACCAGAGGAGTCTTCGAAGTACGCCGTGATCGACAGATCGTCCTTTGTGAAGGGCATGCATGACGTCGCCACGAAGCTCAGGCAGGTGACCAGCACCACGGCGCTCATGATCTTGAATCTCGCAAACATCTTCATCGCCCATCATCCGCCGGGATCGCTGGATAACGCACGAACACGTTGGTCCAGGGGCCGCTGCCGTTGGCATTGGCCAAGTAGCGCGCCGCAGGAGCGGTCTTGGACAACAGATTCTTCATGACTGCGTCTTGCTCTCGCAGGGTGTCAATGACTTGGTTGGCCTTCACAAATGCCGGGCCAAGATCGGCCTTCGTGTCGATGATCAGTCGATTGATGTTCTTGCTCAATGCAGTGGTGGCCACCAACATCGCGTGGATCGCCTCCCGGCGCTTGGTGATCTCAGAAATCACCAGATTGGCCTGATCCATCATGGCGACCAGATCATCAGAGTTGCTGGACAGCTGATCGGTGACCTCGCGGGTGGCAGACATCAACTCCGCGAGTTGATCTTTGCGTGAGGCCACCATCTCCGAAAGCCGGGCAACGCCAGTGAGAGCGGGCCCGATCTCGTCCTTGGTCATGGCCGTGTTTTCACTGAAGGTCTTCATCGCCTCGGCCAAGATCTCTGGGTCAAGCTCGTCGAGGGTCTGAACGCTCTTCTCGAGCACATCTTGGAGGTTGAAGGGTACGCTCGTGCGCTCCAAAGGGATTGTGTCGGACTTCAAGGTGCCCGCCCCCTCTGGCACGACCTGCAAGTAGTGAGTGCCCAGCAGAGTGGCCACCTTCACTTCGGCAGACGACTCCGAGCCCAACTTGACCTTCTTGTCCAAGCTGAAGCCGACCTTGACCTGATCACCATCGAGTTTGATCGACTGCACCTTGCCGCTCGGGACCCCCGCGACATCGACGCTCTCTCCCACCCGCAGTCCAGCGGTCTGGGCCAAGATCGCGGTGTAGCTCTTCTCACCGAACGGAATCACACTGATCACCACGACAGCACCAGCTAGGAGCCCTCCAACGAGGAGGGCTACCAACCCGAGCCGGAACGGGTCTCTTTGATTTAGGGCCTTCATCCGCCACAGTTCCTTGAGTAGCTGCCGGCCTTCGGACCCGCAAGGTTGATTGTCAGGCCCAGAAGGTCCAGGTCAATGGAGCAGAAGTAGGTGTTCATGGCGTTCTCGTAGGAGTGACTGCGCCCGAATGCCTCGATGATCCCGCTGTAGTAGCCCAAGCCGCGCACGAAGTCATCACGGTTGGCCATCCAGTTCTGCATGACTCTACGGAACTTGCGCACCGTCGTGGGCGTGGTCTTGTTTGCTTCTGCCAGTAAGTCAGACGTAGAGGTGATCAACTGACTCATCCCATCGATGGAGGAGCCGATTGCCTGACGATCGGCTGCCAGGCCGGTCATCAGGGCACGCAACTCCTTGACCGTAGATGAGAACCGACCACCTTGGCTGGCCAGATCAGTCAACACAGGCGTGAGATTGTTCAGGACCTCACCAAAGACCCGATCCTTGTCTGCCAAGGAGTTGGTCAACTCGCCAGTCTGCTGCAAAAGGGTCTCTGCGGTGCCCCCCTCTCCCTGCATCACCTTGATCATTGAGCTGGCCAATTTGTTGACGTCATCGGGATTCAACGCGTCAAACAAGGGCCGGAAGCCATTGAGCAAGGCCGTCAGGTCGAAGCCCGGGTCGGTATTGGCCACTGGGATGGTGGCCCCCGCCTTCACCTTTGACCCACGGTCCTCGGGCTGCACCATCGCTAGATAGCGCTGCCCCAAGAGGTTCTGATAGCGAAGTTGCAGCGAAGTGTTGGACAACATGGGGTTCGCTTCCGTCACATCAAATTCAACCATCGCGCCACTGCCGCCCAACTTGATGTCATTGACTCGCCCGACCCGCACACCGGCCAAGCGAACGTCGTCTCCGGTCCGTAGGCCAGCGACATCCTTGAAGTCAGCCTGATAACTGATCGACTCACCAGGCAGTTTGTTGACCATCGTGTTGAAGATGACCACGCCCATCAGCAAAGAAACAATGACTGCGATGACGACCTTCACCGCAATGGATCGAATCCCAGTCACTGGTCGCCCCCGTTCATCAGACTCCTAGCAGACGCCCGAGCAGCACCACAATTGTTGCCCTTGGCCTGGCCCCAGCGCGGGCAGTCTGCATTCGTGTAGTAAGCCGGATCGTGGCCGAACAACTCCAAGTAGATGCCCATGTGGATCATGCTGCCGCGCATCGCCGTACCCAAGGTGCGCTGCAAGAACAGGTGCGTGTCGATTGCCTGAGTGATGCCATAGCGAGTGTCATACAGGGCTCGCATCAGGATCGCTGAGTTGTTGACGAATCTGATCAGCTCTGACTTCTCTCGGCGCAGAAGCCCATTGGCATCGGTGAACATGGCTGAACTGCCATTGATCAAGTTGGTGATCGAGGCCTTCTCCTCCGCGATCATCCTCGCGGTGACCAAGGCGTCGTCGGTGGCATCAAAATAGTTGGGCGCCACTTCATCAACGATCTCCAGGTTGTCAGCCAGCTTCTTGATATTTTGCTGCACCAACGGCATCCGCGGGTTGAGCCTGGTGACGTACTTGTCGGCAGTCTCAATAATCTGCCCGATCTGCTCACCGCGCCCGTCGAGCGCTTGCGCAGCTGCTTGAAGAGCAGTGGCGAGCTCGCCGGGGCCAAGCGCTGTGATGATCCGGTCAATGTCATCCAAGGCCACCTGCAACTCAAGTGTCTTCTGGGTGACGTCTGCAGGGATCACCGCGCCGGGCTTCAACGCTGCGGTCGACTGCTCTCCCGGCACGGTCAGATCCACGAATGTGGTGCCGAACACGGTAGCCGGCAAAATGCGGGCCTGGACATTGGACGGGATCCGCTCGAGTTTGTTGTCCGCCACTCGCAAGGCGATGCGGGCACCACCGTCAGGGTCAGCCTTTATGTCACGCACCCGTCCAACGATGACGCCACGCATCTTCACATCTGCGCCGGGGATCAATGCTGCACCAGCATTGGCAACCCGCGCGTGGACCACGGGGGATCGGTTGAAGAAGCCCTTCATGTGCAAGAAGGACATCGTGATGATCAAGGCGATGATCGCCGTCAGCACCAGCCCTCGGCGGGCAAGCTGAGCTCGGGTCGTTTCGTTTCTGGTCGACATGACTATCCCGACACCCTGAAGCCGGAGTCGCTACCCCAGAAGACCAGGGTCAAGATCATGTCAAGTACGACGTTGACCACGATGCTGGCCCGGATAGCGCGACCGGTTGCTTCACCCACAGATTGTGGCCCCCCTTGGACTCTGATGCCATACCAGCAGTGGATCAAGACGATCATGATCGAGAAGACCACCATCTTGACGACTGACAAGAAGACGTCGTGGCCACGGATGAAGATATTGAAGTAGTGGTCATATTGCCCCGGGGACTGGCCGAATAGATAGACGACCGCCCATTTAGAGGCAAGATATGAGCCAAGCAAACCGATCATGTAGAGCGGGATCACCGCGATGCCGACGCCAAGGAGTCGTGCCGTGACGAGATAACGCAGAGGATGGACCGCCATTACTTCGAGCGCATCGACTTCCTCATTGATCTTCATGGAGCCGATTTGGGCGGTGAAGCGACAGCCGACTTGCGACGCGAGCGCCAAGGCCGCCACCAGCGGCGCCAACTCGCGAGTGTTGGCGCTGGCTGAGATGAAGCCGGTCAGCGGGGCCAGCCCGACGATCTCCAAACCGTTGAAGCCTTCAATGCCCAGCGAGGTACCTGCAGAGATGGCCAACAGCACCATGATGCCGATCGTGCCGCCACCAACCACGATTGCGCCGCTACCCCAAGCGATGTCCTTGAGGTGATAGAGGATCTCGCGGTGGTACTTGCGGATCGTCAGTGGGATTGACGCAAAGGTAGCGATGGAGAATGTGAGGAAATCTCCCAGTTGAGCGAGCACTGTGACAGTCGCATCACCTGCTCGAGCGAGTGGATTTGGTCGGCCTACCTTCAAGACAGTCATTAGAGCCCCGTATCCACAAGCATCACGTAGGCCTGGGTAATGGCCAGATTGATGATGGACAAAATGATCACAGCAAGTACGACGGCTTGGTTGACCGCATCCGCGACGCCTTTGGGTCCACCAGAGGCCCCTAGGCCCTTGTGGGAGGCCACGATCGTGGCGACGAAGCCGAAGATCAACGCCTTGAACTGAGCGAGGAGTAGGTCATTGGTCTGTGCAAAGGACACGAACGAGCTCATGTACGTGCCCGAGCTGATGCTGCCGCCGCCAACATTCATGATGTAGGCGGTGACCATGGAGGTCATCGCAACCACGAAGGTCAGTACGACCGAGACCAGGAGAGCAGCAAAGACTCGCGGAGCAACCAGCCGTTGGATCGGCGAGATGCCCATGACCTTGAGTGCATCGATCTCTTCACGGACAGTGCGGGCACCTAGATCCGAGGTGATTGCAGAGCCCACCACTCCGGAGATCATGAGTGATGTCACCAGAGGTGCGGCTTGACGCAGGATGCCGATGCCATTGACTGCGCCGCTGAAGGAACTGGCTCCGATCTGGCTGGCGACCGCACCGATCTGCACCGAGATGATCACACCAAAAGGGATGGCCACCATGATCGTCGGCGCCAATGAAACGCGCAGCATGAACCAAACCTGGAGGAGGAACTCGGTCCAGGAGAATCGCCCCTTGACCATGTCGGTGACGCCTGCCTTGACTGCCTCGACACCCATGACGGTCATCTCACCAGCGGTGATGATGCCCTTATGGGCATGGGTGTACAGCACTTCGACACTCTGCCGACCAACTGCGGCAATCGAACTCAAGAGCTTCCCTTCCTCTTGCTCGTGGCGTCAGGTGGAAGCGACGACAACTGGTCGTCTCAGCCACACAGGCAACGGCGCAATGTTGCCGGAGGTTATGCCCGATGTCACGTCTGGCTCACTGGGTGAACCAGACCACATGGATAAAACCCCACATTTGTCATCAGCCTGACCTGAATTAGTCCAACTTCCCTGCTCACGATGCTGACAAGAATGGTTCATATCTGTAGTTGTCACGCACGTGCAACTCAATGTGACAAAGATCTAGAATCAACCCATGCCAACCCCAGGGCGCCAACCCAGCACAGCAGCCAAGCGGCGGGCTCGGGAGAGAGCGATCCTCCAGGCCACCCGGACCATATTTGACGAGGCCGGCGTTAGCGAGGCCCAGATCGATGACATCGCCAAGTCAGTAGGGGTCAATCGAGCCATCATCTATCGCCACTTCAGCGGCAAGGAAGAGCTCTTCGCACTGACCCTGGTCAGTTATCTGGACGAATTGGCCGAGACACTCGCAGGGGCAGCAATCGCCCCGCAAGCACCGGCAAACAAGTTGGCAGACCTAGTGGTCGAGTTCGCCGAGTACGGCATTCAACATCCAGCGTTCGTGGACTGCGCCTTGGCATTGATGCGACGCACGGGTTCGGAGTTGTTCGATGAAATCAGCGAAGCAGCCATGTTCAGACTCGGAAGGGCCATGTCCAATTGTCTGAGTCAAGTCAGCCGTGTCATTGACGAAGGCATCGAGTCTGGTGACTTCCACGACGTGGACAGCACCACGGTGGCAAACCATATGTACGCAACCGGCCTGGGCGCACTCCAACTTGCCCGAGTAGGGATGGTGGTGGGCGAAGCGGCACCTGGCGTACCCAAGATCTCATCCTTGGGCACCGAAGAGGTGAAAGGCTTCCTGGTGGCTTCAGCGAGGGCTCTGGTCAGCGTTTCTTGAGCCCCCGCGCCAGCCCCCGTTCAGCGTTCGATGATTGCGGTGACGCCCTGTCCACCGGCCGCACAGATGGAGATCAACCCACGGCCTTCACCCTTCTCGGCCAGCAACTTCGCCAGCACCGCGATGATCCGGCCACCGGTGGCAGCAAAGGGGTGGCCTGCGGCCAGAGACGATCCCGTCACATTGAGCTTGCTCCGGTCAATCGCACCCAGCGGTGAGTCCAGCCCCAGTCGCATCTTGCAGAACACTTCGTCCTCCCAGGCCGCCAGCGTGGACAACACCTGTGAGGCAAAGGCCTCGTGGATCTCGTAGTAGTCAAAGTCCTGCAAGGACAGACCATTTCGAGCCAGAAGTCGCGGTACGGCGTAGGTCGGGGCCATCAAGAGCCCCTCTCCCCCATGCACGAAGTCAACGGCGGCCGTCTCTGCGTCGGAGAAATAGGCCAGAACCGGGAGATCATGCTCCTTGGCCCACTCGTCGCTCGCCAGCAGGACAGCAGATGCGCCATCGGTGAGTGGAGTCGAGTTGGCGGCAGTCATCGTGGCTGCCTCACCCTGGCCGAAGACCGGTTTCAGGGTGGCCAACTTCTCTACCGAGGAGTCTGCACGCAGATTCTGGTCGCGCTCCAAGCCCCGGAAAGCTGTGATCAGATCGTCCTGGAAGCCACGCTCATACGAAGCGGCCAAGTTCTTGTGGGAAGCCACGGCAAGCTCATCTTGGGCCTCGCGAGTGATTCGCCACTCCAAAGCAGTCAGCGCGGCATGATCGCCCATGGACAACCCGGTGCGCGGCTCACCATTGCGCGGAATCTCCAGCCCAAAGTCGGTGGGCTTGATCTTGGCCAATGCAGCCAGACGAGCCTTGTTGTCCTTGGCAGCGTTGACCACCATGAGCTTCTTGCGCAACTTGTCGCCAATGGCCAAGGGAGCATCCGAAGTGGTGTCGGTGCCGCCGGCGATGCCCGAGTTTATCTGGCCCAGCGCGATCTTGTTGGCAAGATAGATGGCGGCCTGGAGCCCGGTGCCACAGGCCTGCTGGAGGTCAACCGCAGGAGTCTCAGGCGCCAGCCTCGTGGAAAGCACGGACTCGCGGGCAAGATTGAAGTCTCGGGCGTGCTTCAAGACAGCACCTGCGGCTACTTCACCGATCCGCTCACCCTCCAGGTTGAATCTGGCAGCCAGGCCATCAATGGCAGCGGTGAGCATCTCCTGATTGGAGATACCTGTGTAGGCGGTGTTTGACCGGGCGAAGGGGATGCGGTTGCCACCAAGAATGGCTACCTTGCGGGTCTTGGACTGCATTGATGCACCTCTGCTGAGAGTTGAGTGAAGAAAGGGTTGCGACCAATACTGACTGGTAGACGCAATCTTGCAAACCCAATGTCAGGCACATCACGATTCTTGGACACTGAGTTACACCTACAGTTACATTCGTCTCATCGACTATCCTCACCGAGCTCAAGAAGGACGCCTCATCACCATGACCGATCGCTACCAGTCATTCACCGACAGCCCAATCGGCAAGATCTTCGTGAAGAATCTCGGACTTCCCAATCCCATGAAATTGGATCGGTGGCACGACGGCGCGCCTCTCGTGGACGGGACTGTGCTTGTCGGCGGCTCAGGTCGGCTCGCCGAGAGCGCGACCGCGGCCCTCGGAACCCTTGGGGTCGGCTTCCAACGCGCCACGGAAACGCCCAGCACGGAGGGAGACAAACTCAAGGGCCTGGTCTTCGACGCGACCGGCCTCACCACTGCAGGGGATTTGATCGGACTCCAGAGCTTCTTCACTCCGCTGATGCGCAGGCTGCAAGCTTGCGCACGCGTGGTCGTACTGGGCACCAATCCGAGCGAGACCGAATCCGGCTCCGAACGCATCGCCCAACGGGCCCTCGAAGGCTTCACTCGGTCTCTTGGCAAGGAGATCGGCAAGGGCAGCACGGTCAATCTCGTGTACGTCTCCCCCGGCGCTGAGGGCGCGATCGCCTCCACACTGGGCTTCTTCTTGTCACCGAAGAGCGCGTATGTCTCCGGTCAAGTCGTCCGGATCGGTGCCGGCGGCAGCAAGAAGGCTCAACAGGCGAGCGACGCCACTAAGCCATTGCACGGCAAGATTGCCATCGTCACTGGCGCATCCCGAGGCATCGGTGAGCAGATCGCCCGGGTGCTGCATCGCGATGGCGCCACCGTGCTCGGGATCGACGTACCCCAGGCGGCCAGCGAACTACAAGCACTGATGACCGAACTCAATGGTGATTTCCTGACCCTTGACATCACTGGCAAGGACGCCCCCGCAAGGATCGCCGCACATGTCAAGAAGACTTTCGGCGCAGTGGATGGCGTCGTACACAACGCCGGAATCACGCGAGACAAGAAGTTGGCCAACATGAGTGAGGATCGCTGGGCCTCAGTGATCGCCGTGAACCTCACTGCTCCCGAGCTGATCACCCAAGAGCTTCTCGATCAAGGATTGATCAACAAGAACGGCAGGATCGTTGGGGTTTCTTCGATTGCAGGTATCGCCGGCAATGTCGGACAGACCAACTACGCCGCCTCCAAGGCAGGTGTCATCGGCTTGGTCGACAGCCTCGCTGACGAGCTCAAGGATGGCATCACGGTCAATGCCGTGGCCCCCGGCTTCATCATCACCCAGATGACAGCAGCAGTGCCCTTCGCCACCCGTGAGGTCGGACAGCGGATGAATGCCATGAGCCAGGGCGGCCTTCCTGTGGACGTCGCCGAAACGATTGCCTGGTATCTCAACCCTGCTTCCACGGCGGTCAACGGCAATGTGGTCCGCGTCTGCGGTCAGATGATGCTCGGGGCCTGACCATGACCGATCGCGTCATCACCCAGAGCCCAAGCGGCCTCAGCAGCGCCTCGACCATGGCCAAGGCAGCCCTGCCGATGATCCCTGGCCTCAACCTACTGCCCGGGGTTGCGAAGAAGGGCGGAGACCTGCCTGACCTGTGCCTCAGACGAGAAGACGTGAAGATTGATCCGGCCCATGTCGCTGCCTACGCAGCTGTTTGTGGCTTCACATCACGAGAAGCGCTTCCACTGACCTATCCGCACATGCTCGCGTTCCCATTGCACATGGCGATCATGACTGACTCGTCCTTTCCCTATCCCGCGATCGGCACAGTGCACCTGCGCAATGAGGTGACTTCATATCGTCAGATCCTGCCCACTGAAGAGCTGACAGTCTCGGCTCGGGTTGCCAATCTGCGGGCTATGTCAAAGGGCAAGGCATTCGACTTCGTCACCACGATCACGAGCGACAACGAACTCGTCTGGGAATCCACCTCGACCTACCTCCGGGTCGGCAAGGGAAATCCCGATGCCCCACCCGAAGGAGATCCCTTCGAGTTGATCCCTGGCAATGGAGTGACTTGGCGACTCCCAGGCAACTTGGGAAGGCGCTACGCAAGCGTGTCTGGCGATCACAACCCAATCCACCTGTACGCCGTGACCGCCAAGGCCCTTGGCTTCAACCGCCAAATCGCTCACGGCATGTGGAGCAAAGCCCGGTGCATCGCGGCCCTTGATGGGCGGGTGCCCGATGCAGCCACGGTCAGCGTGGAGTTCAAGAAGCCGATCTTCTTGCCAGGCAAGGTTGCCTTCGGCTCCCGAGTGGTCGAAGGCGGGATCGACTTCTCACTGACCAATCCATCCAGCGGAGCTCCGCATCTGGTCGGGAGACTGCGGGCTAACGACTGACTCTGACCAGCCCCTCCTGAGCCACCGTGGCGCAGAGTTTGCCATCCTGGAAGACCCTGGCCAAGGCCAAGCCGCGTGCACCCTGAGCACTCGGGGTGGCTTGGTCATAGAGCCACCATTGATCAGCGCGGATGGGTCGGTGGAACCAGATCGTGTGATCCAGGGAAGCTGATTGGACCCCGGGCGACATCAGATTGAGCCCGTGGGGCACTAGTACGGCGGGCAACAAGGTCATGTCCGTGGCGTAGGTGAAGGCCGCCGTCTGGATTTCAGCGGAATCCGGCAATTCGCCGTCCAGTTTGATCCACCACTGCGAGCGGCCTACATGCGCTGCACCCGGCGCATGCACGGTCGAGCCAGCCCGACGCATGTCCACAGCGGCCCACTCGCGCCGCCATTCCTCCAGTTGTGCGGCTGGAGCCGCGCGGATGACATCAGGGCATTCTTCGGGGGCCATGACTTGTGGCATCGGATCAGCATGCTCCACGCCATCTTCTGGGATCTGGAAGTTGGCGGTCATGAAGAAGATTGGTCGACCGTGCTGCCTGGCAGTCACGCGCCGAGTGGCAAAGGACCTGCCATCACGCAGTGAGTCCACGTCGTACACGATCGGCACGGAGGTGTCGCCCGGGCGGAGGAAGTAGGAGTGAAGGGAATGCACCAAGTAGGCGTCACTGACGGTGCGGATGGCGGCCATGATCGCCTGGGCCAAGACCTGCCCACCAAACACCCGCTGCAGCAAGGTGTCGGGCTGCTGCCCGCGAAACAGATTGGCCTCGATCGGCTCGAGATCCAAAAGATCGATTAGCTCATCAACCGAGCCCGGCATCAGTTTTCGTCCTCTTCCAGCCCTGCAAGAAAGCGCTCGAACTCCGAACCAATTTCCTCACCCGTGGGTAGGGGCTTGTCTTCGGCGAGCAGACTGGTCGCCTCTCCGGAGCGGGCCGCGTGAAATGCGTCGTACTGCTCTTCGAGGCCCTTGACGAGTTGTTGAAGCTCATCTGATTGGGCCACTTGCTCAGCGATGTCATCGCGATTGGCTGCTGCAGCGCGCTCCAACTCGGAGTTATCCCATCGCAACCCACTGATCACTTGCAATGCCTCAATTAGCCGCAAGGATGAGGTCTTGTCTTCGGTCTGAGCCAAATAGTGCGGCACATGCGCCACGAATCCCATCGCATCGTGACCCCACTCGCCGAAACGAATCTCAAGCAGGGACTGAGCACTTGCCGGCACCCTCAACTCACCCGACCAGATGTTTTCGCTGAGGATCATCCGCTTGTCGGTCGCATGATGGGTCAAGTGACCAGCCCGAGTATGAGGCACTGCCATTGGCACCGCACCCATCTGCACGGTCAACCGTACGCCGAAGTGCTCGACTACATGCCGCATCGCCACCGCGAACGCCTCCCAGCGCAGGTCAGGCTCGGGCCCATGCAACAACAAGAATGGCTCGCCTTCTGCGTCAGTCGCGATCCGAATCACCAAGCGTGGCGCCTCATAGGACTCGTAGTGATCTTCAACGAACGACAAAGGTGGCCTGCGGCTGCGGTAGTCATAGAAGGAGTCAATGTCCAGACTGGCCACGACGCGTGACTCGGCCTGCCCCAGCAAGTGATCGGTTGCCATCGCTCCGGCACGTCCAGCATCTAGAAAACCGTCAAGTGAGACCACCAAGATTGGGCCATTCTCGCGGCCCCTGAGCTCGGGCACATCGTCAATGATGTGTACGTCTCGATTGCGCGGCTGGTCAACCACTACTACTCCTAAGCTCGTGTCGCTGGTCGCGTTGGCAAGTGCCTACGGATATCTCAACCCTAGGAACCGCTGACCCATTCCCGGGCAGGGCTCTCATCAAGGGCGCTAACGTCTTCGACAATCCCTCGGGCCAGAGCCTGTGACGTCAATCCGATGCGTTCGAGGATGGATGCCCTTTCAGCGTGTGCCAAGAACTCCTGAGGGATCCCGTGCAGCCTGACGGGAGCCTCGACCCTGGCCTCATTCAGCAACTGCAGCAGAGTCGAACCCGCTCCCCCGACAACGCCGTTGTCCTCAACACAAACGACCAATCGATGATCCGAAGCAAGGTCAACGACCGCCGGATCCCATGGCTTGGCCCACCTTGGGTCGACCACTGTGACACCGATACCTTGATCCAGCAGACGTTTACTGACCTCGATGCACACTGCAGCCATGGAACCCACACCAAGCAGGAGCACATCGCGAGCGCCACTACGCCCGATCACGTCCATTCCCCCAACCCTGTCGAGGGTTGGAATATCATCTCCGGGTGCCCCCTTGGGCAATCGCACGATCGTGGGAGCGTCCTCGATGGCAACGGCCTCGCGAAGGAGTTCGCGCACCCTAGCCCCGTCGCGTGGAGCCGCAATGGACAGGCCTGGCACAACTTGGAAAATGGATTGATCCCACATCCCGTTGTGGCTGGCACCATCTGTGCCTGTGACACCCGCGCGGTCTAGGACAAAGGTGACCCCGCAGCGGTGCAGGGCCACATCCATCAGCACTTGGTCAAAGGCGCGATTCATGAAAGTGGCGTAAATGGCCACTACCGGATGCAGACCTCCCATGGCCAAGCCAGCGGCACTGGTGACTGCATGCTGCTCCGCAATGCCTACATCGAAGGTGCGCTCCGGGAAGGCAGCAGCGAAACCCCCCAGACCCACCGGGTGCAACATCGCAGCGGTGATCGCCACCACGTCTTGCCTATCTCGACCTAGCGCCACCATCTCCTCGGCGAAGTAGTCCGTCCAGATCCGGCCCTTGGCGGGCGCTTTGCCAGTGGCCACATCGAAGGGGCCAATCTGGTGGAACTGGTCGGCTTCGTTTTGCTCAGCCGGCTCATATCCAAAACCCTTTCGAGTCATGACATGGACTATCACCGGGCCACCGAATCGTTTGGCCTGAGTCAGCGCAGTCTCCACTGCTTTGAGGTCATGCCCATCAACTGGTCCGACGTACTTCAGCCCCAAATCTTCGAAGAGTCCTTGAGGCGCAAGGGCGTCCTTCATCCCCTTCTTCATCGCGTGCAGTGCGTCGTAGACAGCAGGACCCACACCCCGGACCTCATTGAGGCGCTTCTTCACCTGATCGAGCACCTGCTCATAACGTGGATTGGTGCGAAGTGACGTCAGGTGGTCAGCCAGACCACCTACGGTTGGCATATAGGAACGACCGTTGTCATTGACCACGATCACGAGTCGGCGATCGTTACCTGTCGCAATGTTGTTGAGGGCCTCCCAAGCCATCCCACCAGTAAGTGCACCATCACCGATGACCGCAACCACATGCCTGGCCTCGCCTCGGATTGCATAGGCCTTCGCCAAGCCATCTGCATAAGACAGTGAGGTGGATGCGTGGGAGTTCTCGACGACATCATGCTCGGATTCGTCTTGGCTGGGATAGCCCGAGAGCCCACCCTCGGTGCGCAGGGAGTCAAACTCTCTGGCACGACCCGTGAGCATCTTGTGCACATATGCCTGATGGCCGGTGTCGAAGATGACCCGATCGCGTGGGGATTCGAAGACCCTATGGATACCCATCGTCAATTCGACGACGCCAAGATTTGGGCCCAGATGCCCACCCCTAGGGGCACAGGTACGGATCAACTCATCACGGATCTCACTGGCCAACAAGTCACATTGAGCAAGATCCAGAGCGCGGAGGTCCTCGGGTCCGGAGATGCCCGTCAACAGACCCATCAGTTGCTCACCACTCCACTCTCAGGACGACAGAACCGGTCAAACACCAACCACACCAACATGCAGAGTGTAGTACCGCGACCTGACCGACTCATCAGGCTAGACATTGGACAACTTGACTCGAGCGATGGCGGCCTCGTGAAGACTCCCGAGCCAGAGCTCACCATTGTGTTCCCTGACTCCAGTGACCATGTGAAATGCGGAAGCATCAAGATTAACGTCGTGCACCAGTACACCATGACTGTCATAGGCCACTGCCCTGACCGTGCGCTTAGGAGCGGGTTGCATCCAGTCGGGCATTTTTGTCACCACCCGCCTTAGGGCCAAAGGCGCCCGCTCCTTCAACAACTCAACGACAGGATCTGTCGGTGAAGCCAAGGCCACCCAAATCAATCCGTCTGAACCCCGAGCGATGTTGTCTGGATAGGCTGGCAGATCACTGACAAAGACCTCACGCTCCATGCCCTGCTGATCTGGAGACGCTGAGATACGCACGAGGCATCTGCCCCCAGTCTCAGCCACCACGACGTGCTGTTCATCAACGCTCAAGGCCACCCCATTGGCAAACTCAAGCCCATCAAGCACCACCTCGACCTCACCACCACGCAACCGGCAGAGTCGGCCAGTACGAGTCGCCTCCACCAAGTCGTTCTTCCACCGCTCAATGGGATGGACGAGACTCGAGTCACTGAACCAGATATCCCCCGAACTGGCCACCGCAGCATTGTTGCAAAAGCGCATCGACTGCCCGTCAATCTCAGAGAGCAACTGAGAGATCCGACCCGACTTAGGGTCAAGCACCAGCAGGCCCCGATGCGCATCACAGATCAAGATGTCATCACCAAGCAGTTCGAGCCCGAGTGGTCGGCCACTGGTGTTGGCAATCGCCTCAACCTGGCGACCATCAGGTGTAATCCGAAAGATTGTGCCGTCTTCGGTGCCTGTCCATACCTGGCCATGGCCATCCACCACTACATCTTCGGCACCCATTTGCGGTACGGCGATCACTTGCATGAGCTGGCTCCGATCTGACTCTTGTAGGCCTGTGATGCCAAGAACTTCGGCACGAAATGCGCACACGACTCGGACTTGTCGAGCGAAGGGACAGCCGCTGGATCAACAAATACGATCTGGCGCCCTTCTCCCACGACGATGTCATTGTCATTGAAGCTGACTTGGGCGGTGAACACGTGATAATGACCGGTGTGTCCATCGGCATAGGTGAACTCCTCCGACTCCCAAAGGGCGAGAGTGCCTAGGGTTAGCGACTGGCCGGTCTCTTCAAGGAGTTCGCGATAGGCCGCCTCTTCGAAGGACTCACCGTCTTCGACATGCCCTCCGACCATCCCCCACTGGTCCGGCGCTACGGGAGCACCCGAGTCACGCTCTTGGAGCAAGATCCAACCCCGTGCGTCCACGAGCAACAGCACAGCCAATCGCCTCATCCTGCCACCCTATTGGACCGCTGGCCCGCGGCCACCGAGGTAGCTCAGATCCGTCGTACGAAACGGCGGCCGTGAAGGGCATCTTCGACCAACCTGACCTCTCGCCTAAGCGCCTGCAATCGCGCATCCTCGCGCTGCCAGGCCAAGATCGCAGACTCGATCACCTCTGCGGCAATCGCGTCACGCAAAGTAACTCGAGCGTCACTGATCCCTCGCTTAGCGGCAGCCTGGGAGGCATCAATATGTAGTGCCGCAAATCGAGCCAACACCACGACATGCCGCCTCATCACGGAATAGCCGCGGTACTCGGGAGGACAGTGGTCCAAGAGCCAATTGGCGGCGGATGCTTCCCAATCTGGCACACCTGGAGGCATTACAGATTTGGGCCACCCTGGCGGCGCATAAGCTCGCCCTGTCATGGGATTATCGTACACCTGTTCGAACAAACTATGGATGATTGCTAGACCAGCGAACCGCAAAACGTCATCCGCGAGCCTTCGGCGCGTTGCACCTATTGAAGCCAATGCAAAGCAGTCGAATAGGAGTTGGACCCATCATGGAGCACCTCACTCATCCAGTGAAGACGCCGGTCGACTTGATCAATGCCGACGATGACTCGACTCTGTGGCTCGGGCGCCTCCATTTTGAGCCCTCCGATCCAATGGCTGTGACCTTAGAGATAAACACCCGAAGTCAAGGAACTATCCCTTGGAGTTTTGCGCGGGACCTCTTGGCCAATGGCATCTTCGAACCCAGTGGCGCCGGCAGCGTCCAGGTGTGGCCTTGCTTGGGCGCCGACGCGAGCGCCGTAGTAATGATCGAATTGCTCTCCGGCCAAGGCAGTCTTTGTCTGCAGATCCCGAGTCGCCAAGTCCATCAGTTCTTGATGGAGAGTGCGGCCCAGATGTCAAAGGCCGACTCGATAATCGAATCGGCCCTCGACGACTTCCTAGACGGACTTTCCTGAGTAGTACGCCGCGGATCAACCAGCCTTGTGCAGATTGCGCAAGACGTATTGCATAATCCCGCCGTTGCGGTAGTAGTTGGCCTCACCCGGGGTATCGATCCGCACGATCGCATCAAACTCAATCGCGTCAGCCTTCACATGCACCGTGCGCGGGATCGTGCCTTCGTTTAGTTGGATAACACCTGTGATCTCGAAAGTCTCCTCACCGCTGAGTCCCAAAGACTCCGCAGTGACTCCATCGGGGAACTGCAGGGGCAAGACTCCCATCCCGATCAGATTCGAGCGATGGATCCGTTCGTAGGATTCAGCAATCACCGCAGACACCCCGAGGAGAGCAGTGCCCTTGGCTGCCCAATCTCGCGAGGAGCCAGAGCCATATTCCTTGCCAGCCAACACCACCAAGGGAGTGCCTTGGGCGATGTAATTCTCACTAGCCTCGAACACCGTGGTCACTTCGCCGCCCTTGGTGAAATCACGGGTGAATCCACCTTCGGTGCCTGGAGCCAATTGATTGCGCAAGCGAATATTCGCAAAGGTGCCTCGGATCATGATCTCGTGATTGCCGCGGCGTGACCCGTAGGAGTTGAAGTCGCGTTGCGCCACACCATGGTCGATCAGGTACTTGCCTGCCGGGCTGTCCTTCTTGATGGCTCCCGCAGGGCTGATGTGATCGGTGGTGACCGAATCACCCAGTTTCAAGAGCACCTTGGCGCCCGCGATATCCGTCACGGGCTCGGGTTCATCCGGCATGCCATCGAAATACGGCGCCTTGCGCACATAGGTTGAGGACTCATCCCAAGCGAACGTGTCCCCTTCAGGGGTCTCCAGTGACCTCCAGCGCTCATCACCGGCGAAAACATCTGCGTAGTCCTCGGCAAACATGTCGGCGCTGATGGCTCCCGCGATCACTTGTTCGACTTCAGCCGGGCTGGGCCAGATGTCCTTCAAGAAGACGTCATTGCCTTCTTGGTCTTGACCTAGAGGATCCTTGAAGAGATCCACCTTCATGGATCCGGCCAAGGCATAGGCCACCACAAGAGGAGGTGAGGCCAAGTAGTTCATCTTCACGTCCGGATTGATCCGACCCTCGAAGTTGCGGTTGCCTGACAAGACCGCCGTAGCCGCGAGGTCACCCTCGTTGACGGCAGCACTGACCTCAGGGATCAGCGGGCCTGAGTTGCCGATGCAGGTCGTGCATCCATAGCCGACCAAGTTGAACCCCAACTTATCGAGATACGGGGTCAATCCGGCCTTGTCGTAGTAGCCACTGACCACCTGCGACCCAGGCGCAAGTGTCGTCTTGACCCAAGGCTTGCGGGTCAGGCCCTTCTCGACAGCCTTCTTGGCCAGCAGAGCGGCACCGATCATGACGCTAGGATTCGAGGTGTTGGTGCAGGATGTAATCGCCGCGATCGTGACCGCGCCGTGACCGATTTCATGGGTCTGCCCATCCAGCTCGAAGCTGACCACCTTGTCTGGTTCTGAGGTATATGCCTCAAGCGCCTTGGCGTACTCCGCCACGGCCTGACTGACCTCAACGCGATCTTGGGGCCTCTTGGGGCCGGCGATGGACGGAACCACTGTTGCCAGGTCGAGCTCGAGTCGCTCGGAGTAGCGAGGTTCCGCGGCTGGGTCGTGCCAAAGGCCTTGCTCCTTGGCATATGCCTCGACGAGTGCCAACTGCTCTTCACTACGGCCGGTCAGGCGCAAGTAATCGATGGTCTCATCGTCAATGGGGAAAACCGCGATCGTCGAGCCGAATTCCGGGCTCATGTTGCCGATGGTCGCACGGTTGGCCAGCGGTAGTGCCGAGACACCTTCGCCGTAGAACTCAACGAATTTGCCGACAACGCCATGCGCACGCAACATCTCGGTGATGGTCAACACCAAGTCAGTTGCCGTCGACCCCTCAGGGAGCTCTCCGGAAAGCTTGAAGCCGACGACCCTTGGGATCAACATCGAGACTGGTTGGCCAAGCATGGCTGCTTCTGCCTCAATGCCGCCGACACCCCAACCCACGACACCAATGCCATTGACCATCGTCGTGTGGGAGTCGGTGCCAACACAGGTGTCTGGATAGGCGGTCAACTCGCCGTCGACCTCGCGTGTGAAGACCACTCGAGCCAAATGCTCGATGTTGACTTGGTGCACGATGCCGGTGCCCGGAGGAACTACCTTGAAATCTGAGAACGCGCCCTGACCCCAGCGAAGGAACTGATAGCGCTCACGATTGCGCTCATACTCAATCTCGACATTGCGCTCAAATGCCTGGGGGCTGCCAAAGAAGTCCGCGATCACTGAGTGGTCAATGACCATCTCCGCGGGAGCCAATGGATTGATCTTGTTGGGGTCTCCCCCAATGTCACTCATGGCCTCACGCATAGTGGCCAGATCGACCACACAAGGTACGCCGGTGAAGTCCTGCATGATCACGCGCGCGGGGGTGAACTGGATCTCCTTGTCAGGCTCTGCAGCAGCATCCCAACCGGCCAGGGCCAAGATGTCACTCTCGGTGATATTTGCACCGTCTTCGGTGCGCAGCAGATTTTCCAGCAGCACCTTCAAACTGAAGGGCAACGAGTCAACATCTGCACCTCGCCCGGAAACGGCATCAAGTCGATAGATCTCATAAGACTTGCCATTGACATCCAAGGTGCCCTTTGCGCCAAAACTGTTAACACTGGCCATTGCCTTCAGATCCCACCCAATCACTGTTGAAATTGCGACTTCTCAAATATAAGGATCATTTCTCTTGATGTCAAGAGACCGGCCGAGGTGTTGGGCTTCATCCAATCGCAGACCCGCACTCTAGGTCGTCGATCTAGAGTGCGGCACGTTCGATCATCAGGTTTCCAGTAGCAAGAACAACCGCTGGACCTCAGCGGCGGTCATCACCTTGTCCAGGAGGGTGGCGACATTTATCTTCGCCATCCCGTGCTCAACCGCCGACCGCATCCCGTCATCGAGGACCCCCGATGCGCCATGCAACACCAAAGGTACGTCCACAGCGGCAGCTATTCGGGCGATCAAGTCATCGTCGAGGACGGCGTCGCGGCTCAGCATCGCGTGGGAGGAACCAACCGCCACCGCTAGCGGGTCGACACCGGTCACCGCTTAGACACTAACCACGATCTCCTCGATGTGCTCCGCCCCCAAGGACCTAGCGGTGACCTACTTGATTGACACCATGATCTTCATTCAACGCCAAGTCCGGTCGGCACCTAAGCCTGAGGGCAGACGGAGAGGGACTAACCGGCCACAAACCAACGGGACCGTAGTTTCGCGGGCATCCATACATGCGGCACCGAATGGTTCGCAACAGATTGACTTCAGCCACCGTGGCCCTGATTGGTCAAAGTGGCCAAAGTGGCGCGGGGCACCACTTAGAGGAATCGAATGGCAAGTTCCAACTGGTCGCTGAACCAACGACTGCCGTGGTGGTACTGCCTGCTCCTGTCGTGCGCCTTAGGTGCCCTCGCCCAGATCAGCACCAGGCATGGCCTAATTGTGCCGGAAACGATGGGCCTCGCCGCGGCCAATTCCGTTTGGCTCACCACGGTGATCTCCCCGCACGATCTGTCCAGGGAACGGATCCGATTTAGCAGGACAGTTGTGGCGCCCCTGTGAGATTCGTGACCCTAGATGCCTAGGAGTTTCGCCTTCTTTGCGGCGAACTCCTCTTCGGTCAAGACGCCCGCATCACGAAGCTCAGCCAACTGTTTGAGCTGAGTGACCATTGGGTCTTCAGCCACAGGCGGGGCCGGCACAACCGGGGCAGGGTGTACGGGGGCCAACATCTGTTGCGATGCTGCGTCCTGGGCCGCCCAGCGCTGCTGTTGGCGGCGTTGCACCTTGCCATGCACCGAACTGGCAACTGCCACCTTGGCCGCGGTCTTCAAGAGTCCCATCGCCTACTCCTAATCATCGTCGGAGGCACCCAGTGCCCCAACCAAATCGTCAACGCTAACGGGCCCTTCAGCGACCACATTAGCTCCTTCGGCCTCCCATGCGGCTAGGGCTGGCAGGAGCGTGAGGTCTTCATAAACCACCACCAGACCAATGCCCCCCGAGTGCAATGACTCGGCAACCACTGCGAGGTCATCATCATCGATCAGTTGCGCAGACGCGCCTTCGAACTCCGGCGCCCCCACATCGCTTGCGCTGACCCTAGAAACTTCTCCACCAACGTCTTTGGCCACAAACTCGATATCCAAAACAACGATCCTGCCCTGGTCAACCAGTCTCTGGATGCCCTCCAGGCCAGCATTGGGCACAGGTGCAGAGGCAAACGTGACCACGATGTAGTTGATCGGACCCAGCTCAGCGTCGAAACTCATTTGTGAAGGCTAGCTTGCGGCGAAACCCTGAGTCGTTCCCACTGCACTGAAAAGCGAAAGTGTCGGTGACGACAGGCATGCTGATCATGCTGACAAAGAGTCCGCGAGCTTGAGGGAACGGTGGTTGACCATGCACACAAAAACGAGCAAACGCAAACACAAATGCACAACCGGAAAAGTACGATTCAGAGACCACCTTGAGGCCGTGCAGGTGTTGCACAGCGCCGCAAATGCCCGCAAGAACGCCGCTGAGTTAGGCGCAGCGACCAACCGCCGCGAGGTCAGGTCATACAAGTGTCCACGGTGTCATGGCTTCCACATCACCTCGCAAAGTGCGCTTGCTGCTTGATCACATATTTCGCTGATTCTCGGCTCCAATTGTCACAACTTCCAGCTGGGTGATGGACAAGGGAGGGTAGCCTACAAATGTGACTGCACCGGCGATCGAAGTGCACGGCCTCGTCAAACAGTACGGCGATCTGGTCGTCGTCAACGGAATCGATCTGGTCGTCGAGCCCGGCACCTTCGTCGGCTTGCTTGGCCCCAACGGTGCTGGCAAGACCACGACGATGGAGATGATCGAGGGTCTACGCAAACCCGATTCAGGCACCATCGAAGTCCTCGGTATGCCGGTCTGGCCACGCAACCCAAAAGTCCTGCCCAGGATCGGCGTACAGCTTCAATCGAGCGCATTTTTCGAGAGGCTCACCGCGGGTGAGCAATTGCGTGCCTTCGCCGATATCTATGGCATGCCAGCCAAGCGAGTCGATGAGATGTTGGAACTCGTCGGGCTCACTGGCAAGCAGAAGACCCGCACTGAAGGTCTGTCAGGGGGCCAGCAACAGCGTCTCTCCTTGGCCTGCGCCTTGGTCCACGACCCAGAAGTGGTCTTCTTGGACGAGCCGACTGCCGGACTCGACCCGCAGGCTCGCCGCAATCTATGGGATGTACTCCAAGCAATCAATGATCGAGGCCATACCGTCATGTTGACCACGCACTTCATGGACGAGGCAGAGGTGCTCTGCGATGAGATCGCAGTCATGGATAACGGCAAGGTGTTGACCTCTGATCGTCCAAGAGCCTTGATCGCAAGCCTTGGCCAAGCCCATCGCATCCTTCTTGATGATCACGCCCTGCCTGTCGAGGAAGCAAAGTCCCTGCCTGGAGTAGAAGCCGCAGTTTCAGACAATGGCACCCTCGCCATCACCACCCACGACACCGCACGAGTCCTCGCCGAGCTAGCCACTCTCGATGCCTTGGACGGACTACAGGTCAGTGGAGCAACCCTTGAAGATGTCTTCTTGTCCCTGACCGGAAGGGAGTTTCGCGCGTGAATATTACGGGTGACTTCCCAGCTCTGACCCGGGCGCAGTGGCTTGGCTTTTGGCGAGACAAAGCCAATTGGTTTTGGCTCCTGTTCTTCCCCTTGATGTTTCTCTTCTTGTTCGGCTTCTTGTTTCGTGATGTTGGAGCCAGCAAGTCGCAGATCGCACTCGTTGGCGATATCCAGTTCATGAAGCAGATGCCTGCTCCGGCCAAGAAGCAGTTCGATGACCTGTTCAAGACCACTCACTTCAAGAGCAAGTCGGCCGCGCTCAGCAAGGTCCGCAGCGGCGACATCGATGGCGCCTTGGTCGAAGACGGAACCACCTTGCACCTCTACTACTCAGCCGCTGATCAAGTGACTGCTTCTACTGTCCAAGGCACCCTTCAGGGTTTCGTGAGCGGCGCCAACCAAGCGATTTCTCAACAACCTGTGACCTTCAACCTCCACACAGAGCAGGTGGAAGACAAGTCCCTCAAACCGATCCAGTACACCGCACCCGGATTGTTAGGGTGGGCCGTGGCCATGGGCGGCGTGTTCAACACGGCGATGCCCTTGGTGCTGTGGCGAACCAGTGGCCTACTCCGGAGACTACGGCTATCCCCGGTACGCACAGTTTCATTGGTGGGTTCACGCACGGTGGTTTGCCTGGTAGTCGCGCTACTCCAGACCGCAGTCTTCTTGTCATTGGCCGTATTGGTCTTTGACCTAAAGCTCACCGGGTGGTGGTGGCTGTGCATTCCCCTCGTGATCGTGGCCACTTTGGCCTTCATGAGTATCGGCATGCTCACCGGAGCGATAAGCAAAACCGTCGAGGCCGCCTCGGGTCTAGCCAATGTGATCATCTTGCCGATGGCATTCCTGTCGGGCTCTTTCATCCCGCTAAATACCGCACCCGGGTGGATGCAGGGATTGGCCAAAGTGCTGCCCTTGGGTCAGTTCAACGAAGGACTTCTTGATGTGATGGTGCGCGGCGAGGGGCCAGGCGCATTGGTCGAGCCAGTGTTGGTCTTGCTCGGCTTCGGCTTGGTCTTCGGCCTCATCTCCGCCAAGCTCTTCCGTTGGGAAGACTGACCCAATATCTGGTCAGGCTTCTTCATCAGACTGCAACTCACCATGTGTGCCGGGTCGTGGCGCCCACGGCACTTCCTTCGACGGACGTACGACGATCAGCCGATCACCTCGCGACAACAGAGTCACCGTCGGATCAAAATACCGATAGACCTTGTCATCACGTACGACGGCAATCACCTGATCGGGCAGGGTCTGGGGGGTCTTACCGACTTCATTGAGGAGCAATTCTCGCTCAGCCACTTCGAGTCCTTGTCCGTGAGTCAGTAGGTCTTCCATCACGGACCCGAGCTCAGGCGACAACGATGAGAGCCCAAGCAGGCGCCCGACAGCATCCGAAGATGTGATCACAGAATCGGCGCCGCTTTGCTTGACCAGTGGCACGTTGTCGGCTCCCCTGACTGCAGCGATGATGTGCGCTGTTGGATTGAGTTGCCGGATCGTCAGGGTCGTCAACACGGCCGTGTCATCACGGGCGACAGTGATGATGACCTGTTTGGCATGCTCGACCCCGGCTCTACGTAGTACATCGCGACGGGTGGCATCACCGGTGACCACCGCAATCCCGTCATTATGAGCGTCGCTGAGCGCCCCGCCCCCGTGGTCGACGACCAAAATCTTGTCACTCGGAAAGCCATTGCTGCGCAGGGTGTCGACGGCTGCTCGCCCCTTGACTCCGTAGCCGATGATGACGACGTGATCGATCATGTTCTTTCTCCATCGTAGGGCGCGGATCTGCTCTCTACCTTGGGTGGCGAGCACTTCAAGGGTGGTGCCGATCAGCAGGACCAGAAAGGCAATCCGCAGGGGCGTCACAAGGAAGGCATTGACCAATCTGGCGCTCACGGATGCTGGCGCGATATCTCCATAACCAGTCGTACTCAACGTGATGGTCGTGTAGTAGAAGGCGTCCAGCAGAGTCAGGGGCTGGCCAGACTCTTTGGATGTGTCGTTGTAGCCATAGCGGTCTGCATAGACCAAAATGACAGTGAAGGCCAAGATCGCCACCGCCAACAGCAATCGGCGGCCCAGCTTCCACCACGGAGAGTGCTCGGCCGCAGGCACATGCAGTGAGCCTTGGGAGAGGTCTACTGGCGCCCGATCCGACACGACAGCTACTTCACCACGTCGCCATAGATGACCACTTGTCGATGGGTCTCACCATCAAAGTTGCCTGAAGTGGCCACTGATACAAACTTGAAGTCGTCACCCTTTGAAGGCGTTGCCGAGTCAACCGTGCGTCGCCATACGCCACAAAGCTCGCCACCCTGGGCACCTTCTTGGCCCTCGGCCGCCTTGCCTTCGAGGCAAAGCTCCTTGGTCTGGGCGTCATAACTAGCAACCTTCGCGACTGTGGGATTCGCCTGACTGGGGCCGGTCACCATGCCAAGCAGGTATCCAGCGAGAAGACACATGATCGCTCCGGCCACGAAGACGGGCGCTGGCAAGGTCACATTACGCACGTGGGAAGTCTGCCACGTCGGTCAATCCTCATCGTGATCCCCCGCCGATGATCGCCACGGCAGCACGGTGTCAATGCGCTCTCGATTGAGCCGCATCCGCTTGAGCAACTCACGCCTAGCGGCAGAGATCTGTTCTTGAGGCCAAACCTGATCAAAGGCTGCGTTTAGCGCAGCACCGATCAACACTGCGAGCGAGAGGATGTAGAGCCACAACAAGATCGCGATGGGTGCGGCAAGCGGGCCGTAGATGGAAGTGGAGTTCGCAGCGGTGCCGACAAGGATCACCCTCAGCAGGTAGGAGCCGAAGATCCAACAGATCATGGTGAACACCGCGCCGGGGAGGTTGAAGCGCCACTTGGTGCGCACCGGCACCGACACGTGGTACAGCGTCGCGAGGAAGCAGATGCACAACACCAACACTGTTGGCCAATACATCGAGTTGAGGAAGTTGAGCTGCTTGGGAACCACCTTCTTGACCAGAGTCGGACCGGCCACGATCAATGGGATCGTCACCACGCCGGTGATCATGCCCAAGACATACAGCACGAATGAGGTGGCTCGGGTGCGCACGATACCTCGGTGGCCCGAAAGCCCATACATGATCGTGATCGTGTCAACGAAGACATTCAGCGCACGTGACCCCGACCAGAGCGACAAAATGAAGCCAATCGAGGCGACGTCATAGCGGCCACCCTGTAGGACTTGGTTGAGCGTTGGTTTGATCACCTGGTTGACTGCCGCAGGAGTGAGCACCTGCCCGGCCATATCAAGCACAGTTCCACGGAGTCCACTCAACTCAGCCTCATTGAACTGCTGGAAGACAAATCCGATTGACCCAGCAAGGGCAAAGATGAGTGGGGGCAACGAAAGTACGGCGAAAAAGGCAGCTTCGGCGGCTAGGCCAGTGACCCGATATCGCATACAAGTGGCGGTCGTCGACACCACTAGGCGCCAAAGGTCGCTCTTGATTTGGCGGGGCCGCCAACGGATCTCTGCTTCGTCTATGCGGCCGGCACCCATGCGACTACCGTAGACGCATGTCAGGCAGTAATCGCACAGCTCTCAATCAAGCGCCGCCCCTTCAGGGCCACAATGTCGTGACAGGTGATGAAGCTCTCATCAACGCGGTCACCACTTTTGGCTCCGACAAGATCATCGAGTCGCTTGGCCAACTCGGCGCGGAGGCAGGCACTGCTCAGGCCCGTGAGCACGCGATGCTTGCCAACCAAGTCACACCGACCCTTACCCCTTTTGATCGCTATGGCAATCGCATCGACGAAGTCAGCTTCCATCCGTCTTGGCATTGGTTGATGGAACGTGCCGTCACCTACGGCCTACACGCTGCCCCGTGGGAGTCCGACTCCCCCAATGCGCATCTGCAGCGCGCTGCCGGCTTCTTTGCCTGGTATCAAACTGAGCCCGGCCATGGCTGTCCGATCTCGATGACCTATGCCGCTGTGCCTGCGCTGCGAGCCGATGACGCACTGGCCAAGGAGTGGACTCCGCGTCTGGCTGCGCGCAGCTATGACTTCGGGTTGCGCTCAGCTGCCGACAAGTCGGGCGCACTCGCGGGTATGGGGATGACCGAAAAGCAGGGGGGCTCGGATGTGCGAGCCAACGAAACCGAGGCGCGTCCTACTGCGGTGGATGGCGAATACACCCTGCATGGACACAAGTGGTTTACCTCGGCCCCCATGAACGACATCTTTTTGGTGCTTGCTCAAGCCCCTGGCGGGATGACCTGCTTCTTGGTGCCTAGGGTCCTGCCAGATGGCTCACGCAACCGGCTCGACGTCGTAGGCCTGAAAGACAAGCTTGGCAATCGCTCCAACGCGTCCTCCGAGATGGAGTTTCACGGCACCTGGGCCCAACGCGTCGGTGATGAGGGGCGCGGCGTACGCACGATCATCGAGATGGTGGCAGCCACTCGGCTCGATTGCGTGCTCGGGTCGGCATCCTTGATGCGACATGCCTTGTCAGAAGCTGCGTGGCACGTGGCCCACCGTGCTGCATTCGGTGGACTTCTGATTGACAAACCACTCATGCAAAACGTGATCGCAGACCTAGCAATCGAGTCAGAGGCAGCAACCATCTTGGGGATGCGGCTGGCTTCGGCGGTTGACGCCGGCACCGACCAGGAAGAGGCACTTCGTCGCATCTCCCTGCCGTTGGCGAAGTTCTGGGTTTGCAAACGCACCCCAATGATGACCGCTGAGGCTCTCGAGTGTTTGGGCGGCAATGGCTATGTCGAAGATTCCGGGATGCCACTGATCTATCGTGAGGCGCCAGTCAACTCCGTTTGGGAGGGCTCAGGCAATGTAAATGCCCTCGACGTACTCCGAGCACTAAGCCGTGAACCAGAAGCCTTGGATGCCTGGCTCCTCGAAGTCGGGCAGGCTCGAGGCGAAGACCCTCGTTTTGACCGAGCGCTCGAGGCTGTGCTGCTCCTGCTCGGCGACAGCGACTCATTGGAAATCTCCGCGCGTCGTCTGGCCGGCCAAATGGCGACCTGCCAGCAAGCCTCGCTACTGCTCAGGTTTGCACCCCAGCAAGTGGCCGACGCCTTCTGCTCGACTCGATTGGGTGGCGATTACAACGGCACCTTGGGGACTCTCCCCCAAGGCACCGACCTGGGCTTCTTGGTCGAGCGAGCCCTACCCAAGGTCAGTTAGGTCCAGGCCTAGGCGAGCTCAAGTCCGGGATACAACGGGTGCTTGTCGAGCATCTCTGCCGACTCTGCTCTGACTCGATCAGCAATACCTGGTTCCATGACATAACTTGCCTTGGACGAAGCTCCGGCCTTGGTCGTTCCGGGCTTGGTGTTTGAGAGAACCTTCACCACCAACTCCGCTACCTTGTCAAACTCACTGGCCCCGAAGCCGCGAGTTGTCAACGCTGGGGTGCCGAAGCGGATCCCGGAGGTGTACCACGCGCCGTTGGGGTCTTGTGGGATCGAGTTGCGGTTGGTGACCACTCCGGCATCGAGTAGTGCCGACTCTGCCTGTCGGCCGGTCAAGCCATATGAAGACACATCGAGCAACACGATGTGATTATCGGTGCCGCCAGTCACCAGACGGGCACCACGACGGTTGAAGCCCTCGGCAAGCGACTTGGCATTGTCGGCGATATTTTGAGCATAGGCACGGAAGGCCGGTTGACGGGCTTCGGCCAAGGCCACGGCCTTGGCGGCCATCACATGGGAGAGCGGCCCACCCAAGACCATCGGGCAGCCCCGATCCACATCTGAGGCGAACTCCTCTTGGGCAAGCACGAGGCCACCGCGAGGGCCGCGCAGAGACTTATGTGTGGTTGTGGTGGTCACGTGGGCAAAGGGCACCGGGTCTTCGTCTCCGGTGAAAACCTTGCCAGCCACCAAGCCGGCGAAGTGAGCCATGTCGACCATGAGCACCGCGCCGACTTCGTCGGCAATCTCGCGCATCTTCGCAAAATTCACGCGCCGTGGGTACGCCGAATAGCCAGCCACGAGCACCAAGGGCTTGAACTCTCGCGCCTTGGCCGCGACCACGTCATAGTCGAGAAGACCCGTCTCCGGATCGGTGCCATATTGCTGCTGGTGAAACATCTTGCCGCTGATATTGGGCCGGAAGCCATGAGTTAGGTGCCCTCCCGCATCCAAGGCCATCCCGAGGAGCCGTTGATTGCCGAACTCGTGGCGCAACTGCTCCCAGTCACCTTCGGTGAGCTCGTTTACATTCTTGGCCTTCATCTTGGCCAAGAATGGAGTCTCGACCCGATTGGCAAGGATCGACCAGAAGGCCACCAGGTTGGCGTCGATGCCGGAGTGCGGCTGGGCATAGGCGTAGGGCGCACCAAAGAGCTCGCGGGCATGTTCAGCAGCCAGAGCCTCGACGGTGTCGACGTTTTGGCAGGCAGCGTAGAAGCGGTGCCCCACAGTGCCTTCGGCGTACTTGTCGCTGAACCAAGTGCCCATCGTGAGCAGCGTCGCCGGGGAGGCATAGTTTTCTGACGCGATCAGTTTTAGTGAGCTGCGCTGATCTGCCAGTTCCTTTCGTGTGGCCTCTGCCACACGAGGCTCCACAGCGGCAATCACCGAAAGGGCCGCATCGTAGGCAGCAGATGCCCCTTGTGAGTAGTTTTGTGAGTCCATTTCCGGCGTAAAGGCATCGCTCATGCGCCCAGCCTAGGGGCCGAGTCCTCGTCAGCGCACGCTGCCACTCGTCGTACCAAATCATGGACATGCGTCTCACGACATGAGATTTCGGTTTGTGGAATGACCGTCCGAAAGATGAGACTAGGCGCATGGTCAGCACAAATACGTCTACATGGCTCGTCTCGCGACGTCATGTCGACTACTGCTTGACCGATTCGATGATGTGTCACACCTCTTGATCCCGCATGTTGCAAGCGTCCTGGCCAATCACGGCCAACAGATCAAAGGATTGAAATGACCATCACCCCAACTGCTTCTGTGCGCACTCGACGACCCCGCCCGAAGAAGGGCGAAGGTCAGTGGGCCTTGGGTCATCGTGAGCCGCTCAACAAGAACGAGCAGACCAAGAAGGATGACAACCCGCTCAATGTGCAGGCCCGCATCCTGGGTCGCTATGCCCACTTGGGATTTGACTCGATCGACCCCGCAGACCTGCGCGGTCGCTTCAGGTGGATGGGCCTCTACACCCAGCGAGCACCCGGCCTCGACGGTGGTTCCACTGCCCAACTGAGTGAAGAAGAGTTGGACGACCGCTATTTCATGATGCGCGTGCGCAGCGATGGAGCCCTGCTGAGCGCGGAAGCCCTGCGCACCCTGGGGTCGATTTCTTCCGACTTTGCACGCGGCACCGCCGACATCACCGATCGCCAGAACATCCAGTACCACTGGATCGACATCGCCAACGTGCCTGAGATCTGGGACCGTCTAGAGGCCGTCGGTCTGTCCACTCTGGAGGCCTGCGGAGACTCACCTCGTGGGTTCTTGGGATCTCCAGTGGCCGGAGCCGCCAAGGACGAGATCATTGACGGCACCCCTGCCCTTGAAGAGATCAAGCGTCGCTATATCGGCAATCCCGACTATTCCAATCTCCCCCGCAAGTTCAAGACCTCGGTCAGCGGCCACCCCAGCCTCGACGGTGCCCCGGAGATCAATGACGTTTCCTTTGTTGGCACCACCCACCCCGAGCACGGTCCTGGCTTTGACCTTTGGGTCGGCGGTGGATTGTCAACCAACCCAATCCTTGCCCAACGACTCGGAGTTTGGATCCCTCTGGACGAAGTCGCCGACGCCTGGGAAGGCGTGATCGCGATCTTCCGTGACTACGGATACCGGCGCCTGCGCTCACGAGCCCGGCTAAAGTTCCTGGTCTCTGATTGGGGCAAGGACAAATTCCGTCAAGTTCTCGAAACCGAGTATCTAAAGCGCCCACTGATCGATTGCCCTTCCCCTGCAAGGGCCACCAAGTCTGGCGACCACATCGGGGTACACGAGCAGATCGACGGCAAGTTCTATGTCGGCGCCGCTCCAATCGCTGGGCGCATCTCCGGGGCAGTGCTGACTGGACTCGGCGACATCGTCGAGAAGTACGCCGCCCAAGGCGTGCGATTCACGTCATACCAGAAGCTGGTGGTGCTCGGCATCGATGCCGCTGATCTCGAGTCTGTGATTGCCGATCTCGATGCGATCGGCCTGGCTGCCAGACCCTCGAATTGGCGCCGGAACACCATGGCCTGCACCGGCATTGAGTTTTGCAAGCTTGCCATCGTCGACACCAAGGAAAGAGCCCGCAGGCTGGTGGCCGAACTCGAGGAACGCTTCCCTGAGCTCGACACTCCGATCACGATCAATGTCAATGGATGCCCCAACGCTTGTGCTCGCACTCAGGTGGCTGACATCGGACTCAAAGGCCAACTAGTCCTGGATGAGGACGGAAACCAGGTCGAGGGCTTCCAGGTGCATCTGGGAGGCGGCATCGGGCTGCACAACGCGTTTGGCAAGAAGTTGCGCGGCCACAAGGTGACCAGCACCGGCCTCGACGACTACATCACTGTGGTGGTCGGAAACTACTTGGTCGAGCGTGAGTCAGGCGAAACCTTCGCGGACTGGACTGCGCGCGCCGATGAGATCCTGCTCAGCGGAGAGAAGTCGTTGCCATGACCGCGGCAACTACGATCGCAGCGAGCTCTAGAAGGGGCTCGCATACCTTGGGCCGTACCAGCGAAGAGCTCAGGGAGATCGTCACCAATGTGGGCGCAGAGCTGGAGTTGGCTCCTGCAGAGATCATCATCGAGTGGGCAGTGGCCACTTTCGGCACCCGCTTTTGCGTCACTTCATCCATGAGTGATGCAGTGCTCTCACATCTGGCGGCCAAAGTTGCACCAGGCATTGATGTGGTCTTCCTCGACACCGGCTATCACTTCGCCGAGACCATCGGGACCCGCGACGCTGTCGCCCACACCCTCGACATCAACCTGATCAACATTACGCCGGTGCAATCGGTCGATGAGCAGGACGAGCAATATGGCCCAAAACTCTACGAGCGCAACCCCGACCTTTGCTGCAAACTCCGCAAGGTGCAGCCACTGACCGACGGCTTGGCGGCATATGACGCCTGGGCTACTGGCCTTCGTCGCGCCGAGACCCACAACCGCGTGATCGCTCCCGTGGTCGGCTGGGACGACAAGAAGCAAAAAGTGAAGGTCTCGCCGCTGGCCGGATGGTCTGACGGCGAGATCGACAAGTACATCCAGGAGCAAGGCATCCTGGTCAACCCCCTGCAGTACGACGGATATCCATCCATCGGCTGCTGGCCCTGCACTCGTCGTGTGGCGCCTGGTGAAGACCCCCGTAGCGGGCGTTGGGCCGGGTCAAACAAGACCGAATGCGGTATCCATCAGTAAGTGAGGTGACAAAATGAGCGCTCCGGCACTCATCGCACTGGCGCACGGCAGCCGGGACCCCCGGTCTGCGGCGACCATTAATGCTCTGGTCGCACAGACCCGTGAGCTTCGTCCCGACCTGCGTATCGAGACGGCCTTCTTGGACCATGCCCGACCACGCTTTGACAAGGTTGTGGCCAAGCTGGTCAAAGCTGGGTTTGACGAGATCGTGGTAGTTCCGCTCCTGCTCACCGATGCCTTCCACGCCTCCGTCGACGTACCGGACGTGATCGAGAAGGCGATGTCGGATCACCCCGGTTTGCAGATCCGGGCGAGCAAGGTGCTCGGACTCAAAATGTCCTTCCTCAAGGTGCTCGATCAGAGGCTTCGAGAAGCACTGAAACAGGCCCGAGTGCGCGAACTCGACGCCCTGGTGCTCGCCGCGGCAGGCTCGAGTGACCCTTTGGTTACCCAGGCTGTCACCAGGATGGCTCGGGTCTGGGGCACTCACCACAAGCTGCCAGTGACGGCTGCCTTTGCTTCCATGACCCCACCGGCAACTGGTGAGGCGGTAAGAGCTTTTCGAAACGAGGGCAAGCGTCATGTGGCAGTAGCTTCGCTGTTTATCGCACCGGGCCTGTTGCCTGATCGTGCGGCCGAGCTTGCCCTTGAGGCCGGAGCCGTCGCAGTCTCAGAGCCTTTGGGTGCCGACCTTGAGTTGGCTCGCACGATCGTGGCCCGCTACCTGGTCGGAGCTGTGGAGTTGGTTCCGGTCTGAGCTGAGTGCCCGCTCAGAGCACCAAGGCCGTGAGCAGTCGATCGAGCTCACCAGCTGGATCTGAGGTGAGTCCGCCATGCACCGGGCTCGGCTGCACCACGGTGGATCGAGGCGCCTTCAAGAAGCCGAATCGGCGGCTTGGCGTCTCTGCAGCCACCTGACCTGCAGCCGGATCGCCACTGCAGACTCCAGCCAAGTATGTCAACACGTCAGCAAGCACATCCAGATCGAGCCAGGGGGCGAGTGTCCGGATCCGGTCTTCACAGATCTGCCAGCGACAACCCAAGTAGTCGGCGTCTTCACAATGCAGGGCGACGCCCACATTGACGAACTCTTCGCGGTCGACTCTGGGCACACATCGGAGTACGACGTACTGATAGGGCATCAGCGCCATCAGCCATCACCTCTTGGCAACCATGCACTCGGGTTGGCCAGTCGGGTCAACAACAAATCGCGATAGGCCTTGCGGATACGTCCTGGCGTTTCTCCCTGCACGAAGCTCAACCATTCATCAGGCACCAGTGCAAGCACGCTGTCCAGCAGATCACCATCAACTTGTGCGGCCATCTCCTGATGTGCCTTGCCCACTCCAGTCAAGTGATCTGACAAGACATGGTCGTTGGCCGACCAAGGCTGGGTGACAAACCTGCTGGCATCGGTGAGCCCGCCAATCCAGCCGTGGTGAAAATAGAGGCTGGCGCCATGGTCAATCAACCACAGGTCTTGATGCCACCAGAGCAAATTCGGGTTGCGCCAACTGCGATCAACGTTGGCCACATAGGCGTCCAGCCAGATCACCTTCGCGGCGTACTCTGGATCAACGGCCTGCCCGGGATCAAAACCGAAGGATCCTGGCAAGAAGTCAACCCCAAGATTGAGACCAATGCTGGCGTTGAGCAGATCTTGTACCTCTTCGTCAGCCTCATAACGAGCCATGGGTTCGGTGATTTCTAGGCAAACCAGCTCGGGAGTGCGCAGCCCCAGCGCCCGGGCCAACTCCCCCACGAACACCTCAGCCACCAGTACCGGCAGACCCTGGCCTGCTCCTCTAAATTTGCACACATAAGTGCCCAAGTCGTCACCCTCGACGATGCCCGGCAAAGAGCCACCCTCGCGTAGTGGTGTGACAAATCTGCTACCCGTCACAGATCGCAGTGAGTTGCGATCGGTCATGCCTGGCCCAATAGGCGCTGCTTTTGGGCTGCCACGTCATAGTCGGGTGCTGGCCACTGCAAGTCCAAAGACTCCAACGCCTCGAGAACGAGTCTGCCAATCGCCCAGTTGCGATACCACTTTCGATCACTGGGTACGACGTGCCACGGCACAGCCTGCGTGTTGCAGCGTTCCAAGGCTATTTCGTATGCGGACTGGTAAGCCGACCACAGCTGTCGCTCATCGACATCGTTGGGCTTGAATTTCCACTGCTTCGTGGGGTCTTCCAATCGGGCAAGGAGACGTTCACGTTGCTCGGCCTCACTCATGTGAAGCATGCACTTGATCACCACGCAGCCATCGTCGACCAAGGCTTGTTCCCATTGGTTGATCGCGTCATAACGGCGTTCGATCTCTGCCCTATCGGCGAGCTCGTGTACTCGGGCAACGAGCACATCTTCGTAGTGCGAGCGGTCAAAGACCCCGACTATGCCGGGCCGAGGTAGCGCCTTGTCGATCCGCCACAAGAAGTCATGGCGCAACTCCTCGGCAGTGGGTTTCTTGAAAGAAGTGAGCGCGATCGCATTTGGATGCAATAGCCCGATCACATGCTTGAGGACTCCGCCCTTACCCGAGGTGTCCATCCCCTGCAGAATCACCAAGATCCTTGCGTTGGACTCTTCGGTGTAAGCACCCGCAAAGAGTCTCTCTTGAAGCTCCGCCAGGCTAGGACCGATCTCGGCAAGGGCCGTTAGCCCTTCGGCCTTCTTGCCCTCAAACCCGGGCGTGCCTGCCGGGTCGATGGCTCCCAGATTTACCTTGCCTTGGGCCACGCGTAGTAGTTCGCTGAGCGGATCAGACATGGTGATGAGTCTAGGCTCTAACACATGGATCTTCCGGTGATGCCTCCACTACGGCCAATGTTGGCAAAGTCAGCCAAGTCGATCCCTAGGGCAAGCTCAGGGACTGGGGGTCACCTGTTTGAGCCTAAGTGGGATGGCTTCCGGTGCTTGGTGTTCAAGGATGGTGACGAGGTCGAGTTGACCTCACGCAATACCAAGTCCCTTACCCGGTATTTTCCAGAGCTCACGCAGGCCATGGTGAGCCAACTACCCAAGAAGTGCGTCCTAGACGGCGAGATTTTCGTTGCTCGCGGCGAGCGCCTTGATTTTGACTGCCTGCAGGCCCGAGTCCACCCAGCAGGCTCCCGAATCAAGCAACTCTCTGTCGAGACTCCAGCAGGGTTTGTCGGCTTCGACTCCTTGGCATCAGGCTCACAGAGCCTGCTGGACCAGCCATTCCGCAATAGACGCAGGCGGTTGGAAGAAGTTCTTGCCAAAGTGGAGGCACCGCTCTTCTTGACCCAGACCACACAGGATCCAGACCTGGCCCAGACCTGGTTTGACCAGTTCGAGGGGGCAGGGCTTGATGGTCTGATCGCCAAGCCGATCGACAGTCCCTACACCCCTAATGCTCGGACCATGCTCAAGCTAAAACATCAACGCACCGCAGATGTGGTGCTGGGTGGTTATCGACTCCACAAGGACTCCACAGATGCCCGCCCGTTGGTGGGCTCACTCCTTCTCGGGCTCTTCGAAAATGGCCACCTCCAACACGTCGGGGTCTGTGCAAGTTTTACTTTGACGCGTCGCGCGGAGTTGATCGATGAACTGAGCACTTTGCAGACAGCAATGAGCACACACCCTTGGGGAATCGAAGGCCAGATAGCTGCCAATCCAGATCGGGTGCCAGGCACAAGATCGCGTTGGAGTCAGGGAAAGGATCTTTCTTTCATCCCAATTGAGCCCAAGTGGGTGCTTGAGGTCGGCTATGACCACATGGAAGGTAGAAGATTTCGCCATACCGCTCAGTTCAAGAGATGGCGACCAGACCGTGACCCCGAGAGTTGCGGATATAGCCAACTGGAGGAGCCAGTTGGGTTTGAACTGGATAAGGTGTTGTCAGGCAATCTCAGAGGTGAGCGATGAACGACCAACCAGACACTCCACAGCCAACCATCGGCGGTGATGGCGCTTATGTCGTAGCAGTGCTGATCGAGCAGCCCTTCCGTGACGATGACGCCAAGATCTTGACCAGCTTGCATGAAGGGCTCGACAGCAAAGTGGTCTACCACGTCTTGCTGCCTCGCGAAGAAGCACCAGCCGTGCTTGAGAGCACCTTGGGATCCTTGAATGCCGGTGACCTGATGGGTATGCCGCCGGTCATTTACTCGCCTGAAGAGTTGGAGGAGTTCCGGCAACAGGCAAGCAGGGAGTGCGCTGAAGACTTGGCTGCAACTGTTGACAGCATCAAGCAGCAGGGCCGTGACGCGGTCGGCCACATGGTCGTCAAGGATCCTGTCGACACACTGGTTTCGGTGGTCACCAACAATGGCGCCAATGAGGTCGTCATCCTTACCCGACCACATCTCGTTGCGGAGTTCTTCCACCTCGACTGGACCTCCAAGGCACGTAAGCGACTCGGCGTACCCATCCTGCATCTGCTCGAGCATGAAAACTTCGACGAGCAGGCTGGTCAAGGTGAAGGCATCACTGGGGTCTGAAGCCCCACATCTCTGCGGTTAGCAGTCACGCCAGTTTCTCGCCACCGGGCCCCCAGTGCTCTGGGTTCTTCTTCGAAGGCTGCACCCGCGGCGGCTCCCCGGGCATCTTCGGATAGTCGGGTGGGAAGTTCAACTCTCCCCCAGGCAATTGCTCCCACAGCCTCAGAAGTGGCTCCAGCCCATAGGCCACATCGTACATGTCTGACCATGGGTCACCATCGGCCAAGTAACTCGGCACTGTGACAAGGTTGAATTCCCGAGGATCATCAGTGGCCGCCAAGGTATCCCAAGTCATGGGTGTCGACACCGGCGCGCCGGAACGCGCGCGCAGCGACCATGCCCCAGCTACGGTGCGATCCCGGTTGTTCTGGTTGTAGTCGATGAACAATCGCGCCCCCCGCTCCTCCTTCCACCACGCAGTGGTGACCGCATCGTCTCGCCGCTCCAGTTCCCGTCCCAGGCCTATCGCTGCGTGCCTGACCTCCTCAAAGGTCCACTCTGGACGGATCCGCACATATACATGAACGCCTCGATTGCCACTCGTCTTGGCAAACCCCCGAATCCCCAACTCCTCCAGTAGGTCATGGGTCAGCAAGGCCACCCGTCGGGCATCGACGAAGGATGTGCTTGGTTGCGGGTCGATGTCGATGCGCAGTTCGTCAGGGTGATCCACATCGGGTCGGCGCACGGGCCAGGGGTGGAAGGTAAGCGTGCCCATCTGTGCGGCCCAAACAGCCGCTGCGGGCTCGTGGAGGCAGAGTTCATCGATGGGTCGACCACCCGGTGTGACTACTCGGATGGTCTCCAGCCACGACGGAGCACCCCTCGGCAAGCGCTTTTGATAAAAGCCATCTCCCCCTCCGCCAGGATTTCCGGTGGCCAAGCTCATCCCTTCACGCCACCCATCGGGCCAGCGCTCCATAGCAACTGGTCGGCCGCCTATGGCGCGAATCAAAGGCGCGCCCACCGCCGCGAAGTACTTGCAGACATCAAGCTTCGTGACTGCTGGCGTGCGGTCAGTTGGCTCGTAGATGATCCGGTTCGGGCTCGAGATCCTGACCTCGCGATCCCCAACGACCAGTACCTCCGCTGAGCTCTTGACCATGCATCCACGCTAGAGCCTTGGTCGTGGTCAGACCGATGCAGGGCAACTGAAGCATCTGCAGGTTCAGATGAAGATCGTTTGCGCTCCTGTGCTTATCTCGATGAAATCAGCCGCACTGATCACGCCTTCAACCGCAGGATGCAGGTCCGCCTCGAGCATCTTCATCATGTCGAAGCTCAACTTGCAGGCATACATGTGCACACCTGATGCTTGGAGTAGGTCTAGAAACTCCGGTACGGACGGGATCTCCAAGTCATCCATCTGCTTCTTCATCATCTTTGTGGATGCCTTGGTCATGCCCGGCAATCTGCCCATGAACTGCGGCATTGACCAATGCTCTAGCCCGGGCCGGACATAGCCGAGGTCGGGCATGTGCATGGCAGTATTGCCGATCATCGTGAACTGCAACTTGTCGTTGGTCTTCTTGTTGACAATGTCAAGGCCCCAGAAGGTGAAAAACATGTGGGTCTCGATGCCCTCACCCGCAGCGGAGTTGCCCAGGATCAAGCCCGGATAGGCCATGTCAAGGTTGCCTTTGGAGCAGATCAACGCCATCTTGCGCGGCCCGTCGTAGGTCGCTGCCTCAGATGCCGTGCCCGATGTTTGCGTAGCAGTGGCTACTTTTCCAAAATCAGGGATGATGAATCCCTCAGGAATCTGTCTCATCTCAATCTCCCCTCACACGCATCCGACGGGCTTGGGAAGCCCTGACAGATAGGCCATCTTCTTCACCGGTTTGCCGGGGAAGAGTTGATACAACTCTCTTACGTCGAAACCGCCGACCGTCTGCATCCGGCGTAGTGTCGGGGTAACGCCGCTCTTGGCAGAGTCGTCTCTCATGAACTCGATCGTGGCCCAATGTTCGGGGGTCAAGTGCTCGATACCGACCAACTCAGCCAAGACCTCGCATAGCTCTTTGCTCCACTGGTTGCGATCGGTCAGGAAACCCTCGTCGTTGACCTCGAAAGTGAACTGATCAATGGTGTTTGTAGGCATCTCAATTCTCCTCTCCTGCTGGAACCTTGCCCCTCATCGACATCTCGGTCGGGACAGGAAGTCGGCGGCCCTTCATCAGCATGTTCCAGTAGATGTGCTCAAAAGCCAGTTTGCCTAGGTGATTGATTCGGGACAGGCCCAACAGCTTCATCGGCCCGAAAACTGGAGCTGGAAAGACCCCGGTCAGTGGCTCGGTGTCGTAGTTGAAATCAAGCAACAATGCCTGCCCTCGTCCAGCCTCGACGAAGCAGTTCGCGTGCCCGTCGAAACGATTCGGGAGCGGCTTTCCCTGTACCGCGGCCAAGAAGTTGTCGGTAAACATCTCGACTTCGAAGTGAGCCACGGCTCCGGCCTTCGAGGTCGGCACATTTGCGGCATCGCCCACCACGAAGATGTTGTCGTGGGCGTCGGCACGCAAGGTGTGTTTGTCGACTGGCACATAGCCCAAGTCATCACCAAGCCCGGAGTCGATCACGAACTGCGCACCCATATTGACCGGAACCGTCACCAGCAGATCAAATGGCAGCGCCCGACCATCGTAGGAGTTCAGGGTGCGCTGCTCGGGGTCCACACTCTCCACTGCGAAGTCGGTCTGCACCCTGATGCTGCGATCTTCCAGCAAGCCGCCGAGCTTGCTCGATGCGACAGGCTTGGTGAAAGCCCCATCAAGTGGCGTGACATAGGTGATATCCACCTTGTGACGGATCCGTCGTTTGCGGAAGTAGTCGTCGGCGAGGAAGGCAAACTCAAGAGGCGCCACCGGGCACTTTATGGGCATCTCACTGATATGCACCAGCACCCGTCCGCCTTCGAAGGCCGACATGGCGTCCCGCAGTTTCGTGGCTCCGTCGAGGGTGTAGAAGTCAAATGCAGATTCTTGCCAGACCCGATCATCTGTGAGCCCTGGCATACCCTCAGGCCTCGGCGTACAGCCGCTGGCGATGATCAACCAGTCGTATTCGACTTCATCGCCATCGGCCAGCTCCACCAGATTTCGTTGTGGGTGCACCTTTGCAACGGCGCGTTGTCTGAAATCAACACCATCGGGGATCAGCCCACGGCGCGAGCGAATGAGCCTTTTCGGCGCCATCTTGCCAAAGGGTACAAACAAGAAGCCTGGCTGATATTGATGGTTGTCATCTTGGTCGATCACGGTGATCGACCAATCACTGTCCAATGCTCTACGTAGCGTGTTGGAGAGCATTGTGCCGGCAGTTCCGGCCCCTAGAATCACCAACTTGTTCATACTGTGACCATACCCATTAGGGTATTGCCCTGTCACCCATGCCTAGTATCTGGTTGGTCACCCCAATTAGCTTGGTCACATGAGTTATCCCGTTGAGAAGAGCAGTGAGCAATGGCGCGAGCAGTTGAGCCCCCAGGAGTACGCCATACTCCGTGAGGCTGGCACCGAGCGCCCCTTCGTTGGCGAGTACACCGACACCACCACTGCTGGGGTCTATCGATGTCGGGCATGCGACTACGAGCTCTTCAGGTCGCAGGAGAAGTTCGAGTCACATTGCGGCTGGCCGTCGTTCTTCGCCCCCATGGCCGAAGGGCGAGTCGAATATCTGGAAGACAACTCACTGGGCCGTACCCGCACCGAAGTCAGGTGCGCCAATTGCGGCTCTCATCTGGGACACGTGTTCGCCGGCGAAGGCTATCCAACACCGACAGACCAGCGCTATTGCATCAACTCAATCTGCCTGACCCTGGAGCCTACGGAAGCAGATTGACCAAGGCTGTTGGCTCGATGCGACGACCGGTGTAGAAGGGCGTCTCCTCACGTACATGTCGACGCGCATCTGAGGCCCGCAAATGCCGCATCAGATCGACGATGCGGTCAAGTTCGTCTGCTTCAAAGGCCAGCATCCACTCATAGTCACCGAGCGCAAAGCTGGCCACCGTATTGGCCCGTACGTCGGGATATTCTCGGCCCATCTGGCCATGCTCGGCCAACATCCGACGCCTTTCGGCATCCTCCATGAGATACCACTCATATGAGCGCACGAATGGATATACGCAGATGTACTTGCGAGCCTCCTCATCGGCCAGGAAGGCCGGGATGTGGCTCTTGTTGAACTCCGCGGGTCGATGCAAGGCAACTTGAGACCAGACCGGGCCGAGGCGCGCTCCGAAGAGAGTACGACGCAGCGCGTTGTAGGCATCTTGCAAGTCGTCACTGGATTCGGCATGCCACCAAACCATCAGGTCGGCATCTGCGCGCATCCCACTGACGTCGTAGAGGCCTCTGACGACGACGTCCTGGTCGGCAAGGGCCCCGATGAGACTTTCCAGCTCAGCGGCTTCCTCAGCCCTGATTGATTCATCGGCATCAGGGCCATAGGTGTCGACAATCCGGAAGACCGACCACATCGCATAGCGAATGGTGTTGTTGAGTTCTCTGGCCTTCTTAACTGTGCTCGCACTCATGGACCCATTGTGACAACCGGCAAAACCGCAGCGACAGCACGGTCGGCTGAGGCGATGCAGGCAGGGATGCCCAAGCCTTCATATGCAGCACCGCAGATCGCCAATCCCGGCAACTCGGCAACCTCTCGGTAGATCGACTCGACTCGAGCAAGATGCCCGACGGCGTACTGAGGCAGCCCGCCGCCCCAACGCTGCACATGTGAGTCAACGGGTTGGGCCTGCAGGCCGATCGCTTCACCTAGCTCGCGCACAGCGAGTGCGACAAGCTCTTCGTCTCCACGTTGCAGGGTGGATTCTTCACGATGGCGTCCGATCGATACGCGCATCACCAAGAGTCCGGCTCCTGCATCCCGCACCCACCGCCACTTGTTGAAGCTGTAGGTCGCCGCTTTGATCACATGGCCATCCACGGGCGGCACCAGGAAGCCCGAGCCAATCACCTTGGGAAAGTCCTCACTTCTGAAGACCATGGTGATGATTGCCATCGAGGCATGCTCGATACGGGCAAGGTCGAGTGCTGCCCGGGGAGCTACATCACTGAGCAGTCGGGCACTGGCGTTTGCGGGGGTTGCCAGAACTACTGCATCTGCTTGGACGATCTCGGCATCATGCGCAGAGCCAACGACGAGATTCCAGCCTCCATCGGGTCGGCGAGCCAGGTCGCGCACCATGGCTCGGGTCCTGATGGTCGCGGCACTTCCCTGTGCGAGGGCCATGGGCAGGCGCCCCATACCGCCACGGATTCCTGCAAAGACAGGCACGTCATTTGGTGCGGCAGCAAGCACTTCGGCGGCGGCAGTTGTCAAAGAACGACGCTTCTTGACCAAGTCAAAGACTTGAGGGACACAGGCCTGGGCCGACAATTGCCTGGCGTGGCCAGCATAAACTCCACCCAACAGCGGCTCGACGAGACGATCAGTGACTTCGCGACCGAATCTCTCTTCAACGAGATGCCCAATGCTCATATCGCTCTTGGCCACCGAGGGCGGAGTCACCTGCTCCAGCAAGGCCCGGGCGAGGCCTTTTGGAGAGAGCACTCCATCAAGGGCGCGCACGTCTCCTGGCACACCCATCAGGGTGCGCGGCATCGGCACCATTGAATTGCGATTCCAGAGATTGGCACTTGTGGTGTCTGGGTGCACCACCTCGGCGCCCAGTCCGACATCGTGGGTCAGTGCCACTGCCTCCGGGCGACGATTGAGCATCGCTTCGGCGCCAATGTCAACGCTGATCCCTGCGACTTGCCCTAATCGCAATTTACCGCCGAGTTCACCTGATCCTTCTAGCAAGGTGACCTGTACACCCGGCTGGTTGCGCAATCGGTATGCAGCAGTCAGGCCGGAGATACCCCCACCAACCACGACGACATGTCTGGTCATTTGACTGACTGCTCATGCACAAAGTCAGTGAGGCGCTTGAGTTGATCTGGATTGGTGGTCGGGATCACTCCATGACCCAGATTGAAGATATGCCCAGGAGCCTTGGCACCTTGCTCAAGGATCAACTTGGCTCGCTGCAACATCACCTCGGTCGGCGCAAACACCAGGGTCGGGTCGAGATTGCCTTGTACTGCGCGGGGCCCAACACGACGTACACCCTCGTCGAAGGGCACTCGCCAATCGACTCCGACGACATCGGCTCCTGCCCTACCCATCAGGTCGAGGATCTCGCCGGTGCCAACCCCGAAATGGATCCGGGGCACATCCTTGGCCCCAATCTGGCTGAGCACATTGGCCGACCAGGGCATCACCATGGCCTCGTAGTCAATCCGGGACAGCGCTCCTGCCCATGAGTCAAACAGTTGTACTGCGTGAGCACCAGCATCGACCTGCACCTCCAGGTAGGCCGCGGAGATGGCCGAGATCTTCGCCATGAGTGCTGACCACACCTCGGGAGCGCCGAACATCATCGCCTTGGTCTTCGCATGTTCTTTAGACGGCCCACCTTCAACCAAATAGGAGGCCACTGTGAAGGGCGCCCCAGCGAAGCCGATCAAGGCCTTGTCACCGATTTGGGCCCGCACTTCACGCACTGCCCGAGTGACATAGGTGACATGCTCGGGGGTGAGATCCTCGATGGCCTCAACATCTGCCATGGTCCGCACCGGCTCGGCCACGACTGGTCCCACGCCAGGCACGATGTCAAGATCCACTCCGACAGCTTTGAGCGGCAAGACGATGTCGGAGAAGAAGATCGCAGCATCGACGTCATATCGGCGCACTGGTTGAAGGGTGATCTCAGTGATCAAGTCAGCGTCCATGCAGGCATCGAGCATGCCCACGCCTTCGCGCACGGCCATGTACTCCGGCAACGACCTTCCTGCTTGTCGCATGAACCAAACCGGCGTATGTGGGACGGCTTCTCCTCGGGCAGCCCTCACCAAGACGGGCGCGAGAGCAGAATTGCGCGATGGGACTTCATTGACCATGAGACGATCTTCGCAGGTCAGGCGGCGAGTCCCTATCTTGGGAAGCCACTTGACGCCTACTGTGTGAGCATGGCCACGCCTGACCATTCGCGGATCACCCCAAGCCTCATCCCGCCTGACTTCGAGCGCGCCCTCCGTGAGATCGCCAAGGCGCAGTTTCGCACCGAGATCTTCGTCGATGACTTGCCTGCACCTCAGCGGATCGCGCCACACGCCACGGCGATACAGGGCGAGGTGACCCTGGATGGAGTTGGAATCGGCTCCGGACGCTTGGTCGTGCTCCATGATCCCGACGGTGAAGAGGCTTGGGAAGGCACGTTCAGGTGCGTGGCATATGTGCGTGCTGAGATCGAACCCGAGCATGCAGCCGACGAGCGCGCTGTCCTGGCAGAGGTCGGTTGGTCCTATCTGACCGAGGCACTCGCGGCCCGACATGCCGACTATCACGCTGCCTCTGGAGCCATCACCTTGGTCAGCACGCAGAGCTTTGGCTCAATGGCCGATGAGCCAAGTCGCGCTCACCTGGAGATCCGTGCCTCATGGAGCCCAACTGGCAACTTCCAGGCACATGTCGAGGCATGGGCTGATCTACTCGCCGCAGCTTCTGGACTGGAGCCCATCGCCGAGGGCGTCTCCAGCCTTCCATCGGCCAGGCAACGCAATCTCAAAGCCGAGCGGGGCTGAGGCGTGTCTGATCCCGATGAGGGTGCCCCCGAGATTCCCCTGCTCGCCCTCAGGGATGGGCTCACTGATGTGGTCGACTCCCGGGCTTCCTTGGATCAGGTTATTGACGCATTCCGGTCTGGAAGCGGACCCATCGCGATCGATGCCGAGCGGGCCAGCGGCTATCGCTATTCCCAGCGCGCCTATTTGATCCAGATTCGTCGTGAAGGCTCGGGCACATCCTTGGTCGATCCGATCGCATTCGAAGATTTGGATGAGCTCAACGATGCCTTCGGGCCGGCCGAATGGATCCTGCATGCAGCCAG
Organism: Nocardioidaceae bacterium; assembly: GCA_020636935.1. GTDB lineage: Bacteria > Actinomycetota > Actinomycetes > Propionibacteriales > Nocardioidaceae > Marmoricola. Next base: position 57,578 of record JACJWW010000004.1, on the reverse strand, counting down.
CCAAGACCTGGCTTGTTTGCGTGAAGTCGGGCTGGCCCCAACCACACTCTTCGACACTGAGTTGGCTGCCCGGCTGCTCGGTTATCCAAGAGTCGGGCTGGCCACCTTGGTCGAGACCATCCTCGGGCATTCCATGCGCAAGGAGCACTCCGCGGTCGACTGGTCCCAACGCCCGCTTCCGCAACCCTGGTTGGAGTACGCCGCACTCGATGTGGAGGTGTTGGTCGAACTGCGCGACATCCTGCACGAGCAGCTTCAAGAGCAAGACAAGTTGATCTGGGCCGAGGAGGAGTTCGAGCACCTGATCAACATGAGGCCTACTCCCCGGGTCGATCCTTGGCGTCGTACTTCGGGCATCCACAAGGTCAAGAACCGTCGCGCCTTGGCTGCGGTCAAGGAGCTCTGGACGGCACGAGACCAACTCGCCCAGCAGCGCGACACCACACCTGGGCGGCTGATCCCAGATTCGGCAATCATCGTTGCGGCCACTTCGCTGCCTGCGAGTCGCCATGAACTCCTCGCAACCAAAGGATTCCACGGCCGCGGCGCCAAGCGTTTCGTGAGGTTGTGGGCCGAGGCTCTGGACCGAGCCAGAGAACTCCCCGAAAGCGAACTCCCCTCCCCCGCGAGGCGCAATGATGCTCCCCCACAGATGCGCACCTGGATTGACCGTGATCCTGAGTCCGCCGCCCAAGTGCTCACTGCCAAGTCGAGGTTGCAGGAGTTCAGTGATGCTCGCCAGGTGCCAATCGAGAACCTCCTGACCCCTGACTACCTGCGTCGAGTCATCTGGCGTCCGCCCACGGGCGCGGGTGACCTCGAGACCGCAATCAAACAGGCTCTGACCGACCTCGGGGCCCGCCCTTGGCAGGTGCAGATCACCGCACCCATGATCACTTCTGCGATTGAAGATCCAGACCCACTTCCAAAGAAGGAGCCGCCGAAATCACCTGGCGACAGCAGTGGGAGTCCCGCTGGGTGAGGCACTTTGCTGGATCGCCTTGGGGTTGAGGATGGGCGCTGCTGCGTCGTCAATCACCTTGAGGCGGTCTGCCAGAGGATCGATCACTGGGTCAGTGAAGAGAGCCGCGAGCAGGGGCGCCACTGCGGTCTCGACCTCAGGCCACTGCTCACTTCGGGGCATCAGTCGGCCTCCCTTGAGGGCGCCAGAGAACACCTGAGCATTGACCGGTCGCAAGGCGGGCTGCAAGAAGCCGTCACTGGCCAACACCTTGGTATTGCTGGGTACGACATAGCCTGTCGCCGCGAGTTTGGTGGCTGCCTCGTCAGACACCGCGAATGTCAAGAAGTCCGCTGCGCGCTCGAAATGCTTCGTCTCCCCTGAAATGCACATACCACTGAGCCGGGTGACTGTTGCAGACCTGACCACCTTAGGGACAGGCATGACGTCAAAATCGAGATTGGCTTGGGCACGCAATTGCGGGACCAGGTCGCGATAGCCGAATAGAACTCCCAGTCGACCGTTCAAGAACCGCTGCAAGGCGGACTTACGCTGCAATTGCGCAGGAGTGAGGTTGAGCGTGGGATCCCGCACGATAGTCAGCAAATCCTCCAAGGAGTCCACTGATGCACCTGACGCCAACGTCAGCGCCGTGGGATCTTCTTGGCTGTCTACCAACTCACCTCCACCACTCCAAATGAACGGAGCCAACTGCTCAAGAGAGGGGGTCATGCCCATCGCCTTCGACTTGGGTGTCAGCATCCCTTGCAGAGCCGCACGGAACTGATCAATGCTCCATCCCTTGGCCGGGTTGATCGCCGCAATGTCATCTGGGAGTGGGCGATCCAGATTGATGAGAGCCCGGTTGTAGTACACGACCATCGGGGAGACATCTACAGGCATGCACTGAAGTGAGGTGTCCTTACTGAAGGCTTCCAGGGCACTGCGCTGGTAGCTGTCTCCGAAGTCAACGTCTCGCTCCACCAGTGGTCGGTCTACTGGTTGGATCGCTTTGGCCATCATGAGCTGGTCAAGTTGGGCGACATCGGCCATGAACAGATCCGGCCCATTGCCCGTGGCTCTCTTCTTGGCATTTGCCTCAACTGCGGCCTGTTCTGACGGATAGGGCTGGACCTGGACCGTCGTCTCAGGATGCTTGGCTGTGAACTCTGCCGCGAGCTCGGCATAGGCCGTGGTGACTTCAGGTGCCCCATAGACGGCTACTGAAATGGCTGCGGCTGGCTTGGGACCGGCTGGTTTCGGCTTGGGCGTCTCCTTGCCACAACCACCAGCAAATGTCACAACCAGGGCCAACAACGACCCAATCACAAAGACACGGTGCGGGATCCCTCTTTGAGGCACTGGCAGCAACCTTTCGAAAGCAGACTCACTTGCCAAGACACGATATCTGCTCACACCAGCCTAAGCTGATGTCGATGAGTAATCACCAAGATGTAGGCGGCTCGCCCAGGCGCCCTCACCACCGCCCGCTATTGCCTGGTTCTGACCTCTTCAATGAGATTGAAGGCGGCACTGATCCGGCACTGGTGTCTGAAGCTGCAGATAGGGCAGCAGAATTGCTCGTGCGGGGAGCGAAGACGAGCGACTCCCTCTTGCGTGATCGAGTAATCAACTTGGTGGACAGCGAAGGCATCGAAACCCTGAGTCAACTCTGGTCAGGCTCTGCCGCAGACTCCTTGGCGGGCACGCTGTGGCGACTCTTCCTGCTGCGCACGTGGGTGCACGCAGACCCTGAAGGTGCAGCCAGGGAGTTCAATGAAGGTCGTCACCACACTCCGGTCGCCGAGGTCGTCACCGGCGTGACCGTTCCACCCGGCCCCGACGAGTTACGTCGCCTCGTCGACGACGTACTAGCTGGCCTGGTGCAAGGAGACCTTGCAGACACGATCTTCCGTGCGGCAGCATTCGTGCGCGTGGCCGCGGCGGGCCGGGCCCAGATCCCTCCACCTGCGGGCGGTTCGTCGTACCTCAGTGATCTCTCGGCAGCCCGATTGCTGGGATTGGCCCAACAACTCGAGCACGCAGGTCACCTCGAACTACGTGGCCAACTCTGCTGATGCGTGGATGCTGTTGTCTTGCCTGATCGGCGACATCAATCAGGTGCTGGGGTCTACACTGATCCGGTGCGCCGGGCCGTGGCAGCCCCGGGTCCCAAAATTAGCCGCTACGAGCGGCCACGCGCCGTGAGGCGCTCCCGGTCCGGCGCGCAAGCCCAGCCCGTTGGAGGATCAAGACGTGAGCCCGTTCCCACGCGTCAGAGCCATCTGGGCACGGGTGCCTCGACCCAGATCAACCCCCCGCCCGTTGCTGGCGGACTTCGGCTCTGAGGCTCCCGAGCCCGGAGAAGTCGTTTGGGCCTGGGTGCCCTATGAGGAAGACCCCACCCGGGGCAAAGACCGCCCAGTTCTGGTGATCGGACTCGAAGCCGATGGTGTACTCGCGCTCCAGATGACCTCAAAGGACCACGACCGCGACGCTGAGCAGGAAGCAAGTGTGGGGCGCTTTTGGATGGACATCGGCACCGGCAGTTGGGACTCTGAGCGGCGCCCCAGTGAGGTGCGCCTCAACCGTCTCCTACGTTTGTCCACGGACTCCATCCGGCGCGACGGAGGCAAGATTACGGCTGACTTGTTGGCCGAGGTCCTCGCCGCAACGCGGCCATACCTGGACTGACTGCTCAACTCACGGAAGTGCCGCGCGCACCCTTTGGGGACTCACCTTTACAGGTGTACCCAGCGTCTGGGCCCAGAGGCTGACTCGGAGCTCTTCGATCAACCATCTCGCTGAGGTCAACTCCGGCCCCATTGGCCGACCTGGTGGCAGGGCGCCAACTCGGTTGGCCCATGTTTGCTGGATGGGGTCCACCTCGGCTGCCAGCCTGTTGTCTCTGGGCAGGTCGCCCAGGTCGGCGTACCTGCGTTGGATGGCCTTGAGATAGCGCGACAAATGCGCCAAGTGATCTCCAGAGTCACTGACGAATCGTGGATTGACCAATGCAGCCACTTGGGCCTGCATCTGGGTCAACGCCGGCAGTTGTCTGATCTCCACCCGGCCATGGAGAAGTCGATCAGTCTCGCGCCAGGTGGCCAGCACCGCGCGCACTTGATCACGCTTGGTCAGACAGCGCTCCCCCAACTCTGCCTCGGCCAATCGGGTCAGCTCAGCGAATTCGTCAGGGGTATGCACCATGGGTCGCTCATCGACCAGATCTCCCAGCACCGCCAAACAGACGTCTTGCATCAGCGCCTTGGCGCTTGAGTACGGCGAACCCGCAAAAGCCAACTTCGCGGCATTGTCCAGGTCCGAGATCAAATCGGGGCAGGGCAGCGAGAGAGCCAACAGCCTGCGCACTCCAGCCCGATGTCGAGCAACTTGCTCGGCTTGGGTTGCGCAGATGACCAGACCGACGCTGCGCCCTTCATCATTGAGGGCGGGAAATCCCAGCACCTGATGACCAGCTCGAGTCTGGGCGAAGGACTCCTCGATCAACCCGAAGGTCCACTTGGTCTGCCCCGTGCTGGTGACCCCAGCATCACTGGCAACTGCAGCCAGTGCGGCTTCATAGACGGGTTGTAGGGATTTCTTGATCTCGAGTAGATCACGCCCCTTGGCAACGATCTCCCCATCCTGAGAGAGCACCTTGAAGGTGGGTCGTAGGTGCACGGGGATCCGCCCTAGATCCCATGCCTGTTTCGGGATCTGTGCACCCTTCACACCCCTTAGATAGCGCGCCAAGGCATCGAGCAGGTTGTCATTGGTTGGTGGCACAGCTTCGAGGAATTCTTTCGCGGTCTGCCCCGCGGGCACACACTGCACCCGAAGTTGTTTGGGCAGTGACTTGATCAGCGCTGTGACGAACTCCTGGCGGTGACCAGGCAGCCCCCAACTCAACTCCGAGTCGCTCATCTGGTGGATCACCGCCAGGGGCAACTCGATCGTGGCTCCGTCATCCACATGTCCCGGCTCAAATCGATAGCTCACTGGAAGCGCCAACTCACCGCTCGACCACTGCATCGGAAACTCATCTGCAAGCTCGTCGGCACCATCGCGGACCAGCATGGAGGCAGTGAAGTTCAAGAGCTCAGGCTGCTTGGATCGGGCCTGTTTCCACCAGGTGTCAAAGTGCGCTGCGCTGACCACATCAGCCGGGATCCGGGCATCATAGAAGTCGAAGAGCACAAACTCATCCACGACCAGGTCATTGCGTCGGGCACGATGCTCAAGCTCACTTGCTTCTCTGAGCAGGCGTTGGTTGATCTCGTAGAACTTGTGCCGACCCCGCCACTCCCCTTGCACCAGCGCATGCCTGATGAACATCTCTCTGGCCATTGGCGGATCGACCCGACCAAGGAGTACCGGCCGCTCAGCCACGAGTGGTACGCCGTACAGGGTCACCCGCTCGAGAGCCTGGGCGCTCTCCTTCTTGCGCGACCAGTGCGGCTTAGAGTAGGAGCGTTTGAGCAGGTTTGCGCCCAGGTCCTCGGCCCAAGCGGGGTCGATCGTTGCATTCTGCCTGCCCCATAGCCGGGAGGTCTCCACGAGCTCAGCCGCCATCACGTATTGCGGTTGCCTTTTGGCCAAGGCAGATCCCGGGAAGATCGCAAATCTGGCCCCGCGTCCGCCCAAGTAGTCTCGGCGATCCGGATCACGCAGGCCAATATGAGAGAGCAGGCCGGAAAGCAGAGCTTTGTGGATCAGGTCTTCGTCGGGCGTCCCTAAGAGTTGAGTGCCCTTGCCTCGCGGCAACTTCATCCCCAATTGGCGACAGATCTGCCGCAACTGCGACTCGAACTCCTGCCATTCACGGACTCGAAGGTGGTTGAGGTGTTCGTCCCTGCACATCCTGCGGAAGGCACTGGAGCCCAATGAGGACTGCTTGTCGATCAGATAGCGCCACAGATTGAGCAGGCTCATGAAGTCAGAGCGTTGGTCTGCGAAACGGGCGTGAAATTGGTCGGCGCGCTGCTGCTGGTCAGCTGGACGCTCCCTGGGATCCTGGATGGACAGCACCGAGGTGATGACCAGGACCTCAGGCAGACAACCAAGCCTGCTGGCCTCCAACAACATCCGCCCCATTCGGGGATCCACGGGCAGTCGCGCGAGTTTGTGGCCCACTCCGGTCAGTCGTGGTGGCCTGGAGGCTGGCTTGATCGCCCCCAACTCCTCCAGAAGTTGCACTCCCGCAGTGATCGCACGGCTGTCCGGGGCATCAAGAAAGGCGAAGTCGGATACAGCCCCCAGGCGCAACGAAGTCATCTGCAAGATCACGCTGGCCAAGGAAGTCCTCAAGATCTCCGGATCAGTGAACTCCGGGCGCCCAAGGAAGTCCTCTTCGGAGTACAAGCGGATGGCGATGCCTGGTGCAAGTCGTCCGCACCGACCTGAGCGTTGACTCGCCGACGCCTGACTGATCGCCTCGACAGGCAGTCGCTGCACCTTGGAACGAGCCGAATAGCGACTTATGCGAGCTACTCCGGTGTCGACCACAGCCATGATGCCCGGCACTGTCAACGATGTCTCGGCCACATTGGTGGCCAAGACGACTCTGCGGCGACCGTGGGACTCAAAGACCCTGTGCTGCTCGCGAGCAGAAAGCCGCGAATAGAGGGGTACGACGTCAAAGCCCTTGGGGCCCTTGGCGCGGTGAGCCAAGGCATCGGCGGCATCACGAATCTCGCGTTCGCCGGGCAGGAAGACCAAGATGTCTCCGTCGATCTCTGCGCAGAGCTCCACGACTGCGTCCTCGATCGCCTCGGTCTGGTCGCGGATGACCGGCTCGCCCTCGTCGTCGTACTGGTCTCCGACCAATGGGCGATAGCGGATCTCAACGGGGAAGGTGCGACCGCTGACCCTGAGGATCGGGGCGCCGGAGAAGTACTCTGCAAACCTCTCCGGGTCGATGGTCGCCGAGGTGATGATCAACTTGAGATCTGGTCGGCGCGGCAGCAGCTGCTTGAGATAGCCCAAGAGGAAGTCGATATTGAGGCTGCGCTCATGGGCCTCGTCAATGATGATCGTGTCATATTTGCGCAAGTCACGATCGTGTTGGAGCTCAGCCAACAAGATGCCATCGGTCATCACTTTGACCCGGCTGGACTTCGTGCTCCGGTCAGTGAAGCGCACTTGATAGCCAACCAGTTCGCCGAGCTCGCAGTTGAGCTCCTCAGCGATGCGTTCAGCGACGCTGCGGGCCGCAATCCGGCGAGGCTGGGTGTGGCCGATCATCCCTTTGGAGCCGCGACCCATGGCCAGGCAGATCTTCGGCAATTGGGTGGTCTTACCTGAGCCAGTCTCACCAGCGATGATCACCACTTGGTGCTGCCTGATCGCCGCTTCGATGTCTTCACGGCGGTTGCTGACTGGAAGGTCAGGCGGGAACTGGATGGTCAGGTCGGCTTGCACAACCGACCAATTGTCACCATGCGGCGATCAGGGAGCAGTGGTCGGGTCGACCGAAGGGCTGATCTGGGGGGCTTGCGGCCGTTGCTGATCGCGAAAACGAGGCGGCATCATGCCTGGATGTGGCCCTTCGCCCCAGTCGTCGCGATCGTCCATCCAATAGGGGCTGTAGTAGCCGTGGTGTTGACCAAAGTGAGTGCTCGCAACGAAACCAGCACCAAAACCGACGACCAGGCCGCCAAGTCCACCGACGAACAGCGCGATCACACTGGCAATGATCATCGCCTTGATCCCCCAAGTGCGAGGTTGCGCTTTGACCTGCTCGACTCCGGCAGTGATCTCATCCATGGCGCCATCCTCCCGTACTGATCAAGTCTCGGCTGATCAAGTCCCGGCTGATCAAGTCCCGACCGCCCTCAGACTGGACCAGCCCGATCCAGCAGCACGATGGAACATCTTGCTTGCAGCATCTAGAGTGACGGGGCTCACTCATAGACCCAGTTCAGGGGGATTGACGGAACTCATGGTGACCAGGCGCATCGCGACAGCGATCACAGCAGTTGCACTGAGCGCACTCCTGGGCCTCAGCGTGCTCGTGAGCCCGACCCAGGCAGAAGAGCCAGAAGGCCAAGTCGACCGAGCTGACTGCAGTGACTACACGATGGCTGAGACTGGCCTACAGGGTCAGGTCTCCAGGGCCGAGCGTGACAACGGTCGCTCGCTGCAGGGCTACTGGTGCAACATGTCTTTGGTCGGCAAATACCAAGGCCACGGCGCTGGCATCATCAACCCGACGTACCAAAACTGCGCCTACTTCGGCAGCTTCTTCCCCAACAGCCTCATGGGTGAGAAGAATGGCGTCCAGGTGATCGATGCCAGCAACCAATCGGCTCCCAAGAATGCCGGCAAACTCACCTCGACCGCATTTTCACTGGGCACCTGGGAGTCACTCAAGGTCGATCCCGTCAACGGTCATCTGGCCGCAGTTGGCGTGCCACTCTTGATGGGTTTCATGACCTTCGACATCTACGACATCAAAGGCGACTGCACCAAGCCCAAGTTGCTCAATCGCAAGGGTGACAGCAACGAGACCCCCTCCCTTGCCGTGGCTGGCCACGAGGGTGGCTTCTCCCCCGACGGCAAGACCTACTACGCCACCGACGTGCTAGGCGACTTGACCGCAATAGACATCAGCGACCCAACTCATCCCCAGACCATCTACATGAACTTCACCGGTCTCACCTCGCATGGCTTCTCGATCTCTCCTGATGGCAACACCATGTATCTGGCCAGGATCTTCCCCGCTGGTGTACGGGTGCTCGACATCAGTGACATCCAGCAGCGCCGCCCCAATCCTCAGGTACGCATCGTCGGCGCGGAGTTTTGGTACGACGGGCTCATCTCGCAGACCTCGGTCAACTTCGTGAAAGACGGACACAACTATCTCTTTGCCGTCGACGAGGGCGGTAGCGGCGGCGTGCGCCTGCTTGACGTACAAGATCGCACCAAGCCTAAAGTGATCCGCAAGTACAGGTTGGAGATCAACCGCCCAGAGAACGGCCCCATTCGCAAGGTGGACGTGCAGGGCAATGGCGCCTTCGGATACGACGCTCACTACTGCAATGTCGACACCCCGGTCGACCCAACCATGCTGGCATGCAGTTATTGGGCTTCGGGCGTGCGTCTGTTCGATATCCGCAATCTGCACGATCCCAAGGAACTCGGCTATTACAACCCACCTGGCCAGACACCCCTGCTGAGCAAGGCAGGGTTGCCCAACTCGCCACATGCCTTGGGTGTATTGATCCCGCCATTGACAAATCCAATGGATACCGACTTCACCAAACTGTTCAGCCAACCCGACGGGAGCGTCGACTGGTGCAGCTCGCCACCTGAGTTCCGGCCAGGCAACCAACTTTGGGTCAGCTGCATGGACAACGGCTTCATGATCTTGAACTATCATCCGATCGCAGGCGCCGCTTCTGGCACCTCATCTGTAGAGATCCCTCCCACCGCCCAGGCCGGAGCAGCCGGCCCCAAGAAACCTAAGCACAAGGTCCACAAGTTGAAACACAAGAAGCGAACTGGAAAAGCCTCACACAAGCGCCGAGCCACGAAGCGGTGAAGTCTCGATCGATTTGGATCCTGCTCCCGATGGCAGGACTGATCATCGGGCTGTTGGTGGGCTGGGCCGCGTGGGGTTTGAGGTCTGCTGGGGTGGACGATCATCAATCACCCGTCGGCGGCTCCTCAACCGCTGAGTCCCAGGGCAAGCCAAATGCCGCAGACATCGGCTTCTCCCAAGACATGACCGTGCATCACAACCAGGCGCTCCAAATGGCAACCTTCGCCTTGGCCAATAGTCGAAGCGACGAGATCAGGCGATTGGCTCTGCAGATCCTGACCTCCCAGGCCACCGAAAAGGGACTGATGTCAGGTTGGTTGATCCTGTGGGAGGCCCCCGAACTCCCCTCGGGTCCACACATGGCTTGGATGAACAAGAGCGACCATTCTGAGATGGCCCATGACATGGCTTCGATGGACGCCCATGCACTCATGCCGGGGATGGCATCAATCGATCAGATGGCCAAGTTGGGCCAGCTCAAAGGGCGAGACTTCGACATCTTCTTCCTCCAACTAATGATCCGCCACCACGCTGGAGGAATCCCAATGGCTGAGGCTGCCGCAAGACTGGCAGCCACCCCTGCCGTCCGCGGATTGGCCCTTGAAATCGCTCGAGCTCAGACCCAGGAAAACGCATCCATGCTTGCCCAACTGCAAACAATGGGCGGCGAGCCACTGGCCTGAAGGCGGACTTAGTCTCCATCACGATCCAACTACGGAGCGGTACCATTCCGGCCATGACAAACCAGTTGCCTGCATATTCAAAGGTCTTCATCCTCGGAGCCGGAATAGCTGGCATCGGCTTGGCGATCAAGCTCAAGGAAGCCGGTCACGACGACTACGTCGTGGCAGACCGTGGCCACACTGTGGGCGGCACCTGGCGTGATAACACCTATCCCGGAGCTTCCTGCGATGTCCCGAGCCAGTTGTATTCCTTCAGCTTCGCCCCCAACAAGCAGTGGAGCCGTTCATTTTCACCTCAGCCCGAGATCCAGAGCTATTTGGAAAGTGTGACCAATGAGGCAGGGGTGCGTGATCACTTTTACTTCAACACCGAAGTCACCAAGATGCGGTGGGACGAAGACACCCACAAGTGGCTGATCACCACCTCTAACGGCGAGACCACCTCGAGTGCACTCATCTTGGCCTCCGGGAGCCTGTCGGCACCAAAACTCCCTGAGATCGAGGGCATCAATGATTTCGCCGGCGAGATCTGGCATTCCGCCGAGTGGAACCACGACTTCGACCTTGCAGGCAAACGCTTGGCTGTGATCGGCACCGGCGCATCGGCCATCCAGATCGTGCCCGAGATCGCCGACCAACTTGACCATCTCGACGTCTATCAACGCACCGCACCCTGGGTGATCCCTCGTCATGACCGTGAATACGGCAAGGCCGAGCGTGCCGCCCTTAAGATGATCCCCGGGCTGGGCAAGCTGTATCGCTCCTCAATCCGATTTGGGCGCGAAACCTATGTGCCTGCCTTTACCTTCGCCAAGCAGTTGGGCAAACCCCTCCAAGCGATGGCAGAGCGCCACATTGCCAAGGGGCTGACCAAACCAGAGCTTCGCAAGGCCGTGCAACCGCCGTTTCAGATCGGCTGCAAGCGCATCCTTGTGTCCAACGACTGGTATCCCGCCCTGTCTCGGCAAAATGTCGACCTGGTCACCTCGCCGATCACACGGATCACCAAAGACGCGATCCAAACCGCGGATGGGAGCACCCGCCAAGTCGACGCGATCGTGATGTGCACCGGTTTTCACGCAACGGATCACCCAGTAGCCGACCTGATCTTCGGGCGCAAGGGATTGCAACTCGCCGAGCACTGGCGCTGGCATGGCGCTTCGGCGTACAAGGGCACGACCGTGCCTGGATTCCCTAACCTCTTCCAGATCACCGGACCAAACACTGTCTTGGGGCACACTTCGATGATCGAAATCATCGAAGCCCAGATTGGATATATCACTGCTGCCCTCGACTACATGTCGGCCTTGGACCTGACGTCAATCGAGCCAAAGGAAAACCTCACGTTGGCTTACAACCACGAGCTACGTCTCGACCTGGGCAAGACCATCTGGAACACCGGCGGCTGCGCCAGCTGGTATCTCGATGACGCTGGGCGCAACACCACAATCTGGCCGAAGACCGCGATCGCATATGCCAAACAGATGGCTAAGTTCGATGCCGCCGCCTACAACCTCACTGACCGCAACGATCTGACGACCCACTAGCCTGAAAGTCAGGCATTTTGCCCAAGGAGCATCAGATCCTCCAGCACCAGACCAAGGAGTAGCGATGAAGAATCTCAACGACAAGGTAGTCGTGATCACCGGCGCAGCCGGAGGGATGGGTCGCGAAATGGCAATCCAAGCGGCTCAACAAGGCGCGCTGCTCGCAATCAGCGACTGGAATGAAGACGCACTCAACGAGACTGCCGACCTGTGCAAGCAAGCTGGCGCCAAGAGGGTCCGAGCCGACAAGGTTGATGTCTCTGATCGTGACGCGATGAAGGACTGGGCAGCCTCGGTGGCCGAGGAGTTCGGTCGGGTAAACATGGTGATCAACAACGCCGGAGTCACAGTCACAGGTGACTTCGAGACGATGAGTTATGAGGATTTCGACTGGATCGTCGGCATCAACTTCTACGGCGTGGTCCACGGCACCAAGGAGTTCCTACCGCACTTAATCGCATCAGGCGATGGCGCCTTGGTGAATATCTCCAGCTTGTTCGGACTGGTCAGCATGCCCGGGCAGTCGGCCTACAACGCCACCAAGTACGCCGTACGCGGCTTCAGCGAGGCCATCCGCGAAGAGATGCTGGTCAACAAGCATGGCGTCAGCGTGACCGTCGTACACCCTGGCGGCATCCGCACCGGTATCGCGCGCAATGGTCGTAAGAATGCCGAGATCGATGCCAGCAAGATCGACACCCTCTTCGACAAGAAGTTGGCCCGGATGGACGCCGACAAGGCAGCACGGATCATCTTGAAGGGTGCCTTGAAGAAGCAGGCGCGCGTGCTGGTCGGGATCGACGCGCACTTGATCCATCATCTGGCCAAGAGTGTCGGCTCCTCCTATCAAGACGTGGTGGCTCGCTTCTATCCCGCAGTAGCAAAGTGAGCGCCTGCTACTGCGCATGATCTTGCGATCGGTCCGGGTCGAGACCCGGAAATGGCCAGCGGACCCGCATTGGGCGTTCGACGCGATCTGGCTGGGCGCTGATGCCCACGGGATCTGGGTCGGGGTGCCCAAAGGCACCTTGTTGGCCAAGCCATCGCGAGCCTTCACTGCCACGGCAGATCACGTCGTACTAATCCCCCACGATGATTGGTGGTTAGGCACCTTCTATGGCACTGACACCGAACGCCCCTTCGATGTGTACGTCGACATCACGACGCCGGCCGAGTGGGTCCACGATGACTTGGTGATCACCGTTGATCTCGATCTCGACGTGGCACGACGGCCGGGTGGCATGCCCTTCGTCGACGATGAGGACGAGTTCGTGGAGCACCAGGTCAGCTTGGGGTATCCCCCAGATGTGATCAACTCCGCTGAGGTCACCACAGCCAAAGTGCTGGCTGCTGTGGAGCAGTCACAGGGGCCATTTGGCGGAGTCCACCTCGATTGGTTGACCAGGCTGCGCCACAAACTCAACCGACACTGAAACAATGTCGGTGTGCTGATCGAATTCGGTGGTGACGGACGACCCACCTTGGGCGTCGAGTGGGAGTTTGCTCTCGTCGACAAAGTGACCCGAGACCTCGTCAATGCGGCCCCCGAGCTCTTTGATCTGACCACCCAACGTCATGGCGAACAACCCCGGCTTCATAAGGAGTTGCTCCTAAACACGGTCGAGCTCACAACGGGCATCTGCAATACGGTCGGTGAGGCTGCCGATGAACTCACCGAGTTGATAGCACTAGTCGGGCCAGTCGCTGACAGCCTCGGCGTAGACCTATACGGCGCCGGCACTCATCCCTTCGCCCAGTGGTCTCATCAACTACTGACTCCTGGACATCGTTACGAAGAGCTGATCAACCGGACCCAATGGTGGGGCCGCCAGATGCTCATTTGGGGAGTACACATGCACGTGGGAGTCCCCCAACATCAGGTGATGCCCATTGTGTCGGCTCTGCTGCGCTGGTATCCCCACCTGCAAGCCCTGTCTGCATCTTCTCCAATCTGGGCAGGAGTGGACACCGGATATGCCAGCAATCGGGCGATGATGTTCCAGCAACTACCTACCGCAGGTCTGCCCTTTCAGTTCCAGACCTACGCGGAGTTCGAGTCCTATGCGGGCGACCTGCTAACCACCGGTGTGATCGATGAGATCAATGAGATCCGGTGGGACATCCGCCCTGCCCCCACACACGGCACTGTAGAGATCCGAGTCTGCGATGGGGTATCCACCGTACGCGAGATCCGGGCCCTGACTGCACTGGTGCATTGTTTGGTTGTCCATTGCAGTGGACTCCTAGACGCCCAACAGCCCCTGCCACATCTGCCGCCTTGGCACGTCCAGGAAAACAAATGGCGCGCGGCTCGCTACGGGATGGATGCCTGGATCATCCTCGATGAAAAGTCCCGCGAGGCATTACTGGTCGATGACCTCATGGAGTTGCTCAATATCCTGAATCCAATCGCCAAACGCCTCGACTGTGTCGACGACCTATGGCAGGTTGGCCAAATCCCCGCAGCGGGGGCGTCGTACCTGCGGCAACGCAAGGTCGCTGCAGAAACCGATTTTGATCTCGTTGCAGTCGTCGACTCGATCGTTGGCGAGTTACGCCAGTGACCCTGTGGAATCCCCGACCAACCGACGAGCTGAATCCACAGATCAGGCTGCGGACGCAACCACCGGGCTGGTGATGGCTTTGGTCTCCTGAGCGGCAACATGGTGGCTCACTTGCACGAGCACCGCTGATAGCGGCACGTCGAGAGCCGAGCACAATGAGGCCAACAATTCTGACGAGGCCTCCTTTTGTCCGCGCTCAATCTCAGAGATATATCCCAAGCTCACCCTGGCCGAGTTGGACAACTCGCGCAGGGTCATCGACTGCCTCATCCGCTCAGCTCGCAAGACTTCACCCAAAGAGGAGCGCAGCAGAACCGCCGGTTGACTCATGATTTCCTCCTTGGACTGCCTGACGACCCAACACTAATGGGATGGCTGGTGTTCCCGAACGGCAACACCCATAAGTCGCGCTCGTCGCGGCTTCGATCGGTTACGAGCAAACTTCAAGATGCCTTCGGCGTGTCACTTACACGTTGTTGTTTCTCAGCCTCACGCGCCGCCCGTCGAGCATCGAGTTTGGCACGATTGGACTCTTCCTTTGCTTTGGTGGCGTACTTGTCGACATACTCCTGCCCCGAAAGCATCATGATTTCGTACATGATCTCGTCTGTGATCGAACGCAAGATATATCGGTCGTTCTCCATCCCCTGGTAACGGGAAAAATCCAAGGGCTTGCCGAACTTGACCGTTGGTTGGGTCACCCGACCGAATTTCTTTCCCGGTGGAGCCACGACGTCGGTGCCGATCACTGCGCAAGGGATCACAGGCACACCGGTTTCGAGCGCGAGCCTGGCAACGCCAGTCTTGCCACGGTAGAGCTTGCCATCATGGGAACGGGTGCCTTCGGGATAGATCCCGAAGAGTTCGCCTTCGCTCAAGACTCGGCGGGCCGACTTCAAGGCACCCTCCGCCGCAGAAGCCCCAGATCGATCAATTGGCACTTGGCCAACTGAAGAAAAGAAGGTCTTCTGCAACCAACCCTTGATCCCTGGCGTGGTGAAGTATTCGGCCTTGGCCACAAAGGTCATCTTGCGATTGATGAACAGCGGCGTGAACAGCCAATCCATGTAGGACAGATGATTGCTGGCGATGATTGCCGGACCCTCGAGCGGGACATTCTCCAAGCCCTCACACCGCGGCCGGAATACCACCTTGAACAAAGGCCCAAGCGATAGGTACTTCAAGAACCAATAGATCAACAAACCATCTCTCCGAACCGTCTCGGGTTAATGACACCTACCCTAACTTGGCACCATAGTCGTTGAGTACGTCCTTCAACTCGATGTCCCAGCATGACACGGTTGACCAACATGCGACTATAGGCACCTGGCGCACAAATCGATCAGCGATTGGAGCATGGAGTGTCTGCGAACTTCTCAGTCAAGCCCGGGTGTGAGGGTTTCACCACCCTAGGCACCACAGACGCCGACGGCCGACGGATCGGCGTACTCCTGAGCCATGGTTTCACAGGGAGCGTCGTGTCGATGCAGCCATGGGCCGATCATCTCGATCGGCTCGGCTTTGCACTTAGCGTGCCGCGCCTGCCCGGGCACGGCACCAGCCTCGAAGACATGATCAACACTCGTTTTTCCGACTATTACGCAGCAGTCGAGGCTGCCTACGAAGAGTTGGCAGCACGCACCGACATTGTGTTTGTTGGTGGGCTGAGCATGGGTGGCGGACTCGCGCTCTGGTTGGCGGCCAATCACCCCGAAATTGGCGGCGTCATGTTGGTCAACGCCGCCGTGGCCAGCAACAACAAACAACTCATGGCTGTCCCTGTGCTAAAGCACTTGGTCAAGGCCATGCCCGGGATTGGCAATGACATCAAGAAGCCAGGTCAAGACGAGGTTGGCTACGACAAGACCCCGCTCAAGCCACTCGATTCCATGGTTAGCGGCTGGAAGCAGATCCGGGCAGACTTGAGCAAGGTCAAGAGTCCGGTGTTGTTGTTCCGGTCTGTTGATGATCATGTGGTCGATCCTTCTTCAGCTCAGATCATCTTGAGCAGCATTTCCTCAACCGACAAGCAGGAGATTTTGCTGCACAACAGCTATCACGTCGCCACCCTCGACAATGATGCCGAGACAATCTTCGAGGAATCAGCGAAGTTCATCCAGCGTCTTGCCACATCTGACTGACATGTCTGCTCAAGAGCCCAACCCGGAGCAATCCTTCAATGACTTGTGGCATGACATCATTGACAATTACGGCGAACGGGCCGAAATCACCCAGCCTCCGGTCAGGCCAGAGACCGTTGCCCCAGCGCCTGCTTCTGCTCCTGCTCCCGAGCTTGGACTGAGCGAAGACTCCTTCGTGGCTCCAAGGCCTGGCCCTCAGGCCCTACCCGAGCCACGCCGCCGGCTCGCTTGGTTCGGAGTGCTCGGTATACCCGTGCTGCTCTTGTGTTTTGTCTTCGTGTCCATCAGGCTCCCGGGATGGGCCATCGGGATCGGCGCTTTGTGGTTCGTGGCTGGCTTCGGATATTTGGTGTACACCATGGATCGCAGCCGCCGCCATGACGACCCAGACGACGGAGCTGTTGTCTGATCAACTCAGAGGCTGGGTGCGCCACCCCGAGCCAATTCCGCAGCACCGATCGCTCCGGCTGCTGGTCCGAGAGCAACAACGTCGAGATCGGCGACCCTGCGGTGTCTGCCCCCGACAAGGCGTGTCGACATGGCACTGCGTGTGGGACCAAGCAGAAGTTCGCCAGCCATGGACACCCCTCCCCCGATCAGGATCAGCTCGGGGTCCAGCGCTGCAATCAGATCGGCCAAACCAAGCCCGAGCGCTTGGCCGACCATGAAAAAGGCGCGTTGAGCCTCGGGATCGCCATCATTGGCGGCTCGTAAGATGGCCTGCCCGGTCAAGAGTTCGCCACCGCTCTGCATCTGCATAGACAGTGCCCGACCACTCGCGTATTGCTCCCAGCAGCCACGCAGTCCGCATTGGCATGGTCTCCCGTCAGGCGCGTACTGCATGTGCCCGAACTCACCCGCCATGCCATTGGTACCGCGCATGATCTGCCCCGAACTCATGAGCGCGCCACCGATCCCGGTGCCAACGGTCACCAGCAGCACGTGGTCTCGGCCTCTGGCGGCCCCAAACCGCCACTCCGCACACAGCGCTGCATTGGCATCGTTTTCAAGCGTCACAGATGTGATGCCGTCTCCACGCAGTGCATGTGCCAAGTTGTCCCGAATCGGCTCGTCTCGCCATGAGATGTGTGGGGCAAATCGCACCCGACCGGTGTGGTGATCCACCAAGCCTGCGGCAGCCACTCCCAAGTCATGAGCCTCATGTCGGGTCAGGAGCGTGCGCACCGATTGCACTACCGCCGCCTGCACCAACTCGACCGAGTGTGGTGTCGCGACTGCGATCTGCTCGAGCACGGAGCCCGTCTCGTCGACCGTTGCCGCAAGGATCTTGGTGCCCCCAATGTCGACACCGATTGCATTGCGCTGCGACACGCGCTATTCCCCGATGCTGTTGCGAGCTAGATCGGCAACCCCAACCAAGCCTGCATCGTTGCCCAACTCAGCCACTTTCACATCAAGGATGGGTCGGTGTCGGCTTGCGCTGAGCGCTTTGAGATAGGAATCACGGATCGGTTGAAGTAGGAGTTCGCCTGCTTGACTGACACCACCACCGATTAAGACCAGACTCGGATCAACCACAGCCGCGATATTGGCAATCCCCAAGCCAAGCCAAGCGCCCAGCTCAGCCAACTGCGTCTTGGCAAATTCGTCACCAAGCTGGGCTTGCTCGGTGATCATGGGCCCATCAATAGCCGCAATGTCTCCGCTAGCTCGCTCAATCAGCCGCTTAGCCGCAACCGGGTCCTTGTGTGCTGCAAAGCGAGTGGCCCGCACCAACGCCGTCCCTGAGCCATAGGCCTCAAGGCACCCCCTGTTGCCGCAGCCACAGAGCTCACCTCCAGGAACCAGCCCCAAGTGCCCGATCTCAGCAGCGACTCCGAAGCCACCACGAAGGAGTTCGCCCGCAAGCACGAGTCCGCCCCCCACCCCGGTGCCTACGGTGACCGCAAGCAGATCATCTGCTTCTTTGCCGCCACCGAAACGGAATTCGCCCCAAGCTGCGGCATTGGCATCGTTTTCGATGACGACTTCGCCGCCCAGCGCCTCCTGAAGTTGCTCGCGCAGTCGAACACCACGCCAGGACAGATTCGGTGAAAACAACACTCCCGAACGCGACCGGTCAACGAATCCGGCCACACAAACCCCCACTCGCTCCACCGAATCAGATGCTCCGAGTTGGCGAGCCAGGTCAGCAATCGTCTGCACGATGAGATCAGGATCTTGCGCCGGTGTCGGCACCTTGAGGCTCTCCAAGATCAGCCCACTCGAGTCAACGACTCCGGCGGCGATCTTGGTGCCACCTACATCAACACCGATTGCTGAAGACACGTTCAGGAGTCATCCTCATCATCGAGATCGATGTGCTCGACCCCAGTTGCTGCCTCCGGCCGTGGCGCTTGGGTCGCCAAGAATCCGGCGGCCGCCTGCATCAGGGCCGTCGTGGCAATCAGGAGGTTGTCTCGCACTTCGGGGCTGGCACTTCTCACCACATGGATCACCCGACACACCGGGCAATAGCGGCACTCCACAGCGTCTGTTGCCAGATGCTCGTTTATGTCTTGTAGTCGCTCACCAAGCCCGTCGGCAAGTCCAGCGACATTGTCTGCATGGCCTCCAGACTGGGTCTTGGCCCAATCGCCCAAGGCGCCAAGGAGTTTGGCTGCCTCCTCGCCTACGGAACCGACGTCTTGGTCTGTCATGCGGAGTCTCTCCGATTCACCCGGAAGCGCACCCTCAGTCGCCCGTTCTTGACCCCGGCTCCGACAACGTCGTGTCTCGACAGAGATGTCGGCAGGGTGAGCAACCGTCGATAACTGTCGACTGTGACCACTAATTCTTCGCCACGACGCACCAAGTCCACTCGCTCCTTGGTGGCAAAGGGAAGTGCCAACTCAAGCACAGTGAGGTCTGCCTCGCGAGTGATTGTCATCGGATCCTCCGACGATGGCGCCGCGAGGGCGTCTTCATCTCCGTAAAGGTCACCGGCAAAAGCCCGAAGCGCTTCACCGCCCACGGGTTCTGCAGATTGGTAGGGCCCCACCCAGATGGGCAAACCGGTGAACGAGTCACGCAAATCATCAAGTACGACGCTCTGCTGTTGCACCCAGCCAGCGAGCCAAGGGTCTTGCCCATCAGTCGGAAAGACACGATTGGCAATGACCCCGTCAACGCGATAGCCAAACAAGGACAGCATCGTCAACGAGCGGCGTGCCTCAGCCACAACCACGGCCTCAGGAGTCAGCACCACGCGCACAGATGCCAGTTCGCTGGTGAGGATGCGACGTACCTCGGCAAGGTCATCGTGGAGTCGGACGATGGCATCGAAGACCCCGTCACCGGGCATGGGCACCCCTGCGGCCTTGGTCAGCACGGGCCGTAACGCTCTGATCACCCGACGCTCTGCCGGAAGCACCTTGTCGATATACCACTGCATCACCTCGGGCAAAGCCAGCAGGCGCAGAGTCTCACCAGTGGGCGCACAGTCGACGATGATCACGTCATAGTCGTTGCTGTTGTAGGCGTCTCGCAAGGCCAACAGCGCCAGAATCTCTTCGGCCCCCGGAATGATCGTCAACTCTTCTGCAGCGATCGGGTCAACATCCATTGCCCCGAGCACAGAGAGCATGTAGTGCTGGATGTCTCCCCAGGAGTCCTCAAACATCCGTTGAGCGTTGACCTGTTGCACGTGAAGATTCTCAGCAACTTCGGCGACCCCGTCACCAATACTCGTGCCCATGGCGTCAGCCAGAGAATGAGCCGCATCGGTCGACATCACCAAAGTGCGCAGCCCATTGGCTGCGCTGAGTGTGGCAGTGCCGGCCGCACTTGTGGTCTTGCCGACACCCCCCTTTCCAGTGAAAAGGAGGACCCGAGTGTTGGTGGAGGTCACGAACTCGATTCAACTCGCTTCTTCAGGCCCTTGAGAGCCGAGTCGATGATGACCTTCTCTGCCTTGCGGCGCAGCATTCCGATCATCGGGATAGCGATATCGACCGAGAGACGATAGGTGACCTCGGTGCCGCTCGGGGTCGCTTGCAGTGTGTACGAACCATCAAGCGCCTTGAGCGTCTTGCCTTCGACAAGAGTCCAGACCACGGAGTCATCACCATCCCAGACATAGGACAAGGTGTAGGCGTCGCTGATCGGTTTCTGCTCGAGTTCAAACGCGACTTGCTTCGCCCTCCCTGGCTCCCCCTGTTCGACGACCACTGCGCTCTTGACGCCTTGAGCCCATTGCGGATAGGCGGCGAAGTCGGCAATGACACCCATGACTTCCCCAGGCGTGGCCTTGATTTCGATGCTTGAGGTTGTCTGTTCAGCCATGTGGGGTCCTCACGTCGATTAAGTCCCGAGTTACCCCTAGGCTAGCCGAATCGACTGTTTCAGAAGGAGCAGGCCCTTGCGCGAATACTCAACGCCCCCAAACGTCGTGATCCCTGACACAGGCAGTCTCACCGATGACCTGCTCCGGCATGCGCACGAAACCCCCGAACGCCCACTTTTCGCCCGGCGTACATCACCCACGGACAGTTGGATCGAAGTCTCCGCGAGGCAATTCCTCGACCAGGTGCAAGGGGTCGCCGCCGGCCTGATTGCGAGCGGAGTCACACCGGGCGACCGAGTGGCATTGCTGTCGAAGACCCGCTACGAGTGGACGCTGATCGACTACGCCAACTGGTACGTCGGTGCCGTAACCGTGCCCATTTATGAGACCTCCAGTGACGAGCAAGTCGCTTGGATCCTGCAGGACTCTGGCGCCAAGGCCATCATCGTGGAGAGTTCCATCCACCTCTCAAGGGTCCAGTCGCTCAGAGCGCAACTTCCCGCCCTTGAGCATGTCTGGGCCTTTTGTGACGACGCTGTCGAGACAATCGGCCAGCTCGGTGTCGGCATCCCACCTGACACGGTGGAGTCCCGACGTGCGGGTGTGCTGCCCACCGATCCGGCGACTCTGATCTACACGTCCGGGACGACTGGAAAACCAAAAGGATGTGTCCTGACCCACGAGAACTTCATGTTCGAGTTGGGCACCACGACGACCACCCTGCATGAGCTCTTTGACCACGACGATGCGGCCACATTGCTCTTCTTGCCACTGGCCCATGTCTTCGCTCGGATCATCCAGGTTGGGTGCATGAAGACTGGTGCCCGGATGGGTCACTCCTCAGACATCAAGTCTCTGGTCGATGACTTGGCGTCCTACCAACCGACCTTCATCTTGGCTGTTCCACGAGTTTTCGAAAAGATCTTCAACACAAGTTCGCAAAGAGCAGTCGCTGATGGCAAGGGCAAGGTTTTTGATCGCGCCGCCAAAGTGGCCATTCAGTATTCCCGCGCGCTCGACAAAGGCCGCCCCAGTCCCGCACTTGCCGTGCAACACCGGATCTTTGACAAGCTCGTCTATGCGAAGTTGCGTCAGGCACTTGGCGGCAAGTGCACATTTGCCCTCTCCGGAGGTGCACCGCTGGGAGAGCGACTTGGCCACTTCTATCGCGGCATGGGGGTCCCGATCCTCGAGGGCTATGGCCTGACGGAGACCACTGCGGCCCTCACCGTCAACCTCCCCGATGAGCTGAAGATCGGGTCCGTCGGACGGCCCCTGCCTGGCACTGCAGTGCGCGTCGCCGATGATGGAGAGCTGTTGTTCCAGGGAGGCCAGGTCTTCCACGGCTATTGGCAAGACGACTCAGCCACCGCCGAGGCATTCGATGATGGCTGGTTCAAGACCGGTGACCTTGGCGAGATCGATGATGAGGGCTTCGTGCGCATCACGGGCCGCAAGAAGGAGATCATCGTGACCGCCGGGGGCAAGAATGTCGCCCCTGGCGTCCTGGAAGACCGCATGCGTGCCCACCCACTCGTCGACCAAGTCTTGGTGGTTGGCGACGGACGCCCGTTCATAGCAGCTTTGATCACACTGGACCGCGAGAGTCTGCGCGAGTGGGCCACAGCGAGGGGCAAGTCGACCCAACTGCGTGACCTGCTCAATGATCCTGACGTTCTCTCAGAGATCGATGCAGCCGTGACCGATGCCAACACTGCCGTTTCGCGTGCGGAGTCGATCCGTAAATACGAGATCCTGCGCGACGAATGGACCGAAGAGGCAGGGCACCTCACCCCCAGCCTCAAACTGCGCCGCAATGTCGTCCGCCGCAAGTACGCCGACGCGATCGAGTCCTTGTACACCCACTAGGTCTACTCGGCGTCACGGGCAATGGCTATCCGCTCCACAATGCTTGGGTGGGTGCCAAACCACACTTGCAACAACCATGGAGGCGCCGGGTCGCTTCGCGAAGTCCTGGCCAGGCGCAAGAGCATCTGCTCATATCCGGCCGGATCCGACGTGGCTCGGATCGCATCTTGATCGGCGCGGGCCTCCATGGCTCGACTCACTGCATTCTGTATCGGCGACAAGGCCAAACTGGCAACCATCGAGAGAGCCAGCAACCGAGGCACGATCCGTGCATCTGGCTCATTTCTCCATCCTCTGAGCAACTGAGGCAACAATCCCATTGCAATTGCTGCGCCACCAGCCAGCAATGCAGTTCCCCAAAACTGATCTGAGTGCTTGGCATGGGCCAACTCGTGGGCGACTACCGCAAGCACTTCTCGCCTGGGAACTCCGTCGAGCAAATTGTCGTAGACGACTACTCGACGAGTGTTGCCAAAGCCTGAGACATAGGCATTCAGTGTCGTCGTCCGGCGCGAGGCATCTGCCACCAGGACCTGCGAGACGGCAACCTGCTCCGAAGTGGCCAGATCCTGCACTTCAGCGACCAGAGTCTGATCACGCAAGGGGCGAAAGTCGTTGAAGATCGGCTCGATGAGCAGCGGGCTGAAGTAACTCGCCAGAAAGACGAGCACAACTGCTCCCCCACCTGCGGCAAGAGGCCAGCGCCGCGGCAGCTTACGCATGGCCAAGATCAACAACAGCAATGGGAGCACCGCAAAGAGCCAGGAAGTCAACAGCCCAAGCGACTGGTCGAGCCACCATTGTCGCCAGCCCCCTGCAGAGAGTCCAGCCCTGGTGGCTCTCAGTTGCAGCCACCAGCCAATCGGCAGGACCACAAGACTCGTCGCTGCCAAGAAGGCAAAGCATGCAGTCACCACTTGTTGCCACCATGGCCCCCGCAGCCTGGAGGCCCATCTGGCCCCAAGACCGGTGAAGCCCAAAACCGCGGCCAGACTGAGCGACAGCGCCAAGCTGAGCAGGCTCAAGACACGCTGCATGAGGTAGAAGTCGCGAAATAGGCGTAACTCAGCCGCGGTGAACAACTCTTCAGGGATCACACGAGGCAGCTTGGGGCTCCCCCCACCAGGCCAAGGCCAAGCAAACAAGAGCACGCCACCCACGACAACCAGCGCAAAGCCAGCCACCCAGAGTCCCGTACGACGTGAAGCTGGGTCCATCCAGGTCAGCCCACCAACGCAGTCAAGTCCGCGCGCCACAACTGAAGCAGCCCCACTTCATTGATGCCGAGCACAGATCTCATGGCCTCATCTGGATCGTCCCCATCACTGACTGCTCGATAGAAGGAAACCAAGCTGGGCTCACCGAAACGCTCGGCGATCGTGCGGCAGACCAACCACGAGGCTTCGTAGAAGGTGGCAAATCCCTTTGCTCTGGGATCAAGATCTGCATCCGTTGGCAATTCCGATGGCAACCCATTCACGCGCACATCATGGAGGAATGCTTTGGCACCAACCTCGACAGGCACACCAGCGTGAGCAAATGCCACATAGTCGGCAAAGCCTTCACGAAGCCATCCAGGAAGATCGACAAACAGTGCCCCCATCACGACATGGGTTGCCTCATGGGTGAGCACGACCTGGGCGCCTTGCCTGTCCATCTGCATGAAGACATCTGGGTTTATGAAGACATGCACTGGAGATCCGGGCACCAATGAGCCATCCGGTGTCGCAGCCACAGCAGCAACGTCGGCGTATTCGCCTGGCCGCGCAGACAGAAGGCGATCAAGCTCGCTTGCAGACCCTGGGATTTCAACTACCAATGAACCCGGGTCTGCGATCACCTTGCCAACCAGGCGCAATGCCTCAACAGTCTGAGTGGAGATCCTGTCGAGGTCTGCTCCGGCAAACTCATCGACCGCCAAGACCAGCGTATTGTCACTTCTTCGGACACCCAGTGCCTGTGAGAGCCAAAGCGGCGTGCTCTCCGCCTCATCACCGATGGCAGTAATGGTGGTCTGATCGCCCTTCGTGAAGGTCATGTCTACGGATGTCCGCGTCTCATTCGCGTCGTAGCCCCCTAACCGATAGCTCACCTGCACGCTGCCCGTGAAGGTGCGCGGTGTTCGTCGTACCTCATCGGCCCAGCGGGCCGAGAAGTCGACAATCCCAAGGGCTTCAGCATTGTCGGCCACAAAGCTCAGGTCGGGGTGCAGCTTCGTGGCGTCGCGCTCGGCCACAGCCTGCTCAAACTGGGTCAACGCACGAGCAGCCATAGTTGCCGGGGAGGCTTGCTTGGTTGCTGGCTTGGACCCGCAGCCCACCAACAAGGCAAGGCTCGTGAGTGCAAGACCCAAGACAAGACCAGCCGCCCTGACGCTGCGACCGACCTCTTTCGTCAAGGAATCAGCCGGGCCGAACCGCACCGACATACGGCATCGCATGCAGATCAGTGACACGCACTCCTGCCGATGGATTCTGCGCATTCACGATCTTGCCATTGCCGATGTACATGCCGACGTGGCTGATCGGGGTGTAGTAGAAGACGAGATCTCCAGGCTGCAGTTGCGCTTCTGAAATCTTGGTGCCCGTAGCGAACTGGGCCTTGGAACTGTGCGGCAGGCCGACCCCTGAAGTACCCCAAGCACGCATGGTGAGCCCCGAGCAGTCGAAGGCGCTCGGACCAGCAGCACCATAGACATAGGACTTGCCTACCTGAGCCATCGCGAACTTGATTGCCATTGCTGCGCGCTCGCTGGTCGGCACGGCTGGCATTGGGCCGCCGTATGCTGCGCCAACCAACTTGGCCAACTCCGCCCGCTCCAGTTTGTCAACGATCTTCTTGACCTCATCAGCCTTGGCCTGGGTCTGCTTCTGCGCCGTCACAAGATCACGCTCAAGGGCCTTCAAGCTGGCGTTCTCGTCTTGAACTGCTTCCTTGCGCAACTCCAGTCGGCGCAGTTGCGTGTTGTAGTCATCCAGCACCACAGAACGCATGTCATTGCTTGAGCTGACCGCATTGAGATTGTCGATGAAATGGTCAGGATCAGCCGACAGCACCAACTGCGAAGCAGTAGCCAGTGTGTGTGTCTGATATTGCTCAACCACAATCGTGGCGATCTTCTGGCGCATTCCACCAACCAAGTCCTGCTGCTTTTGCAGATCGGTGTTTAGGGCTGCCAAGCGAGCTTGAGAGTTGGCGATATAAGTCTTGGCATCGTTGGCCCGTTCGGAGGCGGCCTCCGCCTCTTGACTCAGGCGTTCGAATTGCGCCTTGACCGTGTTGAGGTCAGGTTCCTTCGTCTTGTCTGCCACTGCTGGATAGGCAAGGGCAAGCACACCCAATAGCGCCGCCAGGGCAATAGCCACCAGCGCGCTTGTCTTGGTCTTCCGGCCGTCGGTCACGAGCGGACGGTCTCCTCTTTGTCTAGACGCCGACCAGGTGAGCTGACGGATTCGGACCCAAAGACGTCCTACCAACCTGTTCCGGCCACGATCAATGGCTGACTCAGGCCGGATTCACCCCATGAAGATTGGTTCCCCGGCTCCAAGTTGGCAGGCACCTACACAACTCGGATTGAGCGTGGCTCTTGGGTTAATCCGGTCGATCAACTGGGCCAAGAGCCGAATATCAACGATAGAACATCCATCCCAATCAGACCAAAGATCCATGGGCCTGTGGACATGTGTTCTGGACCACCATGTCGTATACCGATCAGGCTGACTCAATGAATCGTGAATCAACAGGCGTCACTAGACGCAACGGTGGCACCAATCCGGTGTCGGCAAGCACTGCGAGGGCGGTCTGATCGTCTTGATCTAGGCACAGGTCATCCATGGGGCCCAGCAAGGCGGTCACGACGCAGTCACCACATCCGGGGCCTCGAGCCAAGCAGTTGTCACAGTCAATGAGCAAAGAGTCATTCATGGCTTCCTCAATCGGTAGTCAGTCATCTATCGGTCAGTCGATCAGATGCCACCGACAACTACGGCTCGATGCTGTCTAGAGGCAGCAAACTGTCGGCGCCGTGAGCTAGCTTCGAGTGCATGCAGCAGTGGGATACCCAAATGACTTTCGAGGAGTTGGGCCAGTCCCTACACGACATCACTTTCGTGGTGGTCGACTTGGAGACGACAGGGGGGTCTGCAAGCAAGGGCGCCATGATCACCGAAGTCGGGGCGGTAAAGGTGCGCGGCGGCGAGGTCCTCGCAGAGTTCCAGACTCTGGTCAACCCTCAAAGCCAAGTACCCGCCTTCATTACTGGGCTGACCGGCATCACAAACGAAATGGTCTGTGAAGCCCCCACCATCGATGGCGTCATCCCTGCATTCTTGGAGTTCGCGCACGGGTGTGTCCTCGTCGCACACAATGCCCCCT
This sequence comes from Nocardioidaceae bacterium, assembly GCA_020636935.1. GTDB lineage: Bacteria > Actinomycetota > Actinomycetes > Propionibacteriales > Nocardioidaceae > Marmoricola. Next base: position 30,609 of record JACJWW010000004.1, on the reverse strand, counting down.
TCGACATCGGCTTCCTGAAGCATTTTGCCCAAGATCGTTGGCCCTCATTCGAGGTCATCGACACCGCCCGCCTGGCCCGGCAACTCGTGAGCCGAGATGAAGCCCCCAACTGCAAGCTCGCCACTTTGGCAGCCCTCTTCGACGCGGCCACCAGCCCTAGTCACAGGGCTTTGGCTGACGCGCGCGCCACCGTGGATGTCCTCCACGCACTGATCGGCAGGGTGGGCAACCAAGGCGTACACACCCTCGAGGAGTTGAAGGTCTTCTCCTCGCGAGTCAGCCCAACTGTCCGACGCAAGCGCCATCTGGCCGAGCAACTCCCCCACGCCCCAGGTGTCTACTTGTTCAAGGACGCCTCCGACAGAGTCCTCTACGTCGGCACCTCACGCGACCTTCGCAAGCGAGTTCGCTCCTATTTCACCAGCTCTGAAAAGCGCAGCCGGATCGGCGAAATGGTCTCATTGGCTGAGCGGGTGGATGCCGTCGTCTGCGCCAGTCCACTCGAGGCCAGCGTTCGCGAGATCCGACTCATCGCAGCGCATACTCCGCCATACAACCGCCGCAGCCGTTATCCAAACAAGGTCCATTGGCTGAAGATCACCAAGGAGGCTTGGCCTCGCCTGAGCGTAGTCAGGTCAATCCTCGATGACGATGCTGACTATTTCGGCCCATTCACGAAGCGCTCACAAGCTGACAAATGTCTCGAGGCATTGCACGACACCTTTCGGATTCGACAGTGCAAGGACCGCTTCGGGCAGCAGCCAGATCGCAACCCATGCATTCTCAGTGAGTTGGGCCGCTGTTTGTCGCCATGCAATGCCAGCACTACCCATGCGGAGTATGCCGCTGAGGTAGAACGACTCCGAGTGAGTCTCCGCGCCTCCCCCGCACCATTGATCAATCGGGCTCAGGAGCGAATGTCTCTACTCGCCAAAGAGACCAGATATGAAGAAGCCGCTATCCAACGTGATCGACTATCAGCTTTCGTGCGATTCTCCGCACGGAGTCAACGACTGAGCGCCCTGACGTCCTGCCCCGAACTCGTGGCCGCTCACAAAGGCGAAACCGGCCACTGGACGGTCCACGTCATCCGTTATGGCCGCCTGGTAGCAGCGGGCGTGATGCCGCCAACTCGACCGTCACAAGACTTCGTCAATGAGCTCTGTAACAGCTCCGAAACAGTCATCCCCGGACCTGGCCCCACCCTGATGGCCAGCCCCGAAGAGTCCGAGTTGATTGCAAGATGGCTTGCTGAGCCAGGGGTCCGGATGGTGCGCACCAACGGCGCTTGGGTGTGTCCTGTCGACGGAGCAGGGCGTTGGAGCGCCGAATATGACGCCATCGAGCACTCAAAGCACCTTGTGGCTGGCTTCTAGAAACTCCGCGATGAGCAGGCATGGCCGATCGACTAACGTTGCGGCATGATCACTGCAATTGTGTTCGTGAAGACTGCTGTGGACAAGATCCCTGAGGTGGCCGAGACCTTGGCCGCTCTTGATGGCGTCAGCGAGGTCTACTCAGTGACCGGGCAAATCGACCTGGTCGCCATGGTGAGAGTCCGCACCCATGAGGAGATCAGTGATGTCGTGGCCGACGCAATCAACAAAGTCCCCGGTGTGACTGAGACCGAGACTCACATCGCCTTTCGGGCCTACAGCCAACATGACCTCGAGACCGCATTCAGTTTGGGCTTGGACTAACACCTTCGCCTTGGCTGGGCCGACCGCTCAACCCGCTAGTCCAGGGCCGCGCTGGCCTCTACCCACTGGTCGAGTTTGGTCTTTGCGGCACCTGAGTCAATGGCAGCAGCTGCCAGCTCCATGCCGGTCCTGATCCGATCAGGCCATGAGTGTTCAGACTGTTCGTACACCGCGAGAGCAGCGCCTGCGTTAAGCAGTACGGCGTCACGCACGGCACCTGACTCTCCTTCGAGCACAGCTCGGACAACTGCGGCATTGTGCTGGACGTCACCACCGCGCAGATCTTGGGGCGTGCTCCGAGGTAGCCCCAAATCCGCAGCATCCAAGGTGAACACCTCAATCTCGCCATGGTGCACGGCGTACACCGTCGATGTGGTCGTTGTGGTCAGCTCGTCCAGACCATCGTCACCGCGGAAGACCAACGCATCAACCCCGCGACTGGCGAAGACTCCAGCCAGGATGGACAACATCTTGGGGTCGGCGCATCCGATTGCTTGAGCGTGCGGTTTGGCGGGGTTAGCCAATGGGCCTAGGAAGTTGAATGTCGTCGCGATCCCAAGTTGACTTCGAGCACGGGCAGCATGGCGCAGAGCAGGATGGAAGGCCGCGGCGAAACAGAAGGTAATCCCCACGTGTGTTGCCAGGTCAGCGACCTGTCTGGGATTGAGATCCAAGCGAACTCCAAGCTCTTCCAGCACATCAGCAGTCCCTGCCTTTGATGAGGCCGAGCGATTGCCATGCTTGACAACGCGAGCACCTGCACCGGCAGCCACGATGGCAGACATCGTGGACACGTTCACCGAAAATGAGCGATCTCCGCCCGTACCGACAATGTCGAGCAGTCGGCCTGGAATTTGCAGCGGGTTGGCCGCCTCATACATGGCATTGACGAGTCCTTCGACTTCAGCGATGGTCTCGCCCTTGGCTCGAAGTCCCACGGCAAATCCGGCGATCTGGGCCGATGTGGCATTCCCACTGAGGATCTCACCCATCGCCCATTCGGTCTTGGTCGCATCGAGATCCTCGCCACGCACCAGTACCGTCAAGACATCTGGCCAACCCAAAGTACTTTCAGGCACCGTTGTCACCATTCAAGAGAGTTCTCGCCGAAGGATCCGTACACACCGTTTCAGGATTGCCCCGCTGGCTGCACAGCCAAGAGGTCCAAAGCCGTCTTCGCCAAGACCATTGGATCGATCGGGTGATTGACCGCAGCCTCGGCTCGTGACCAAGTCGCCAACCAATTATCTTGCACTCGCCCCGTCAGCACCAAGATCGGCGGACAGTGAAAGATTTCATCCTTCAATTGCCGAGCGATCCCCATTCCGCCTGCCGGCACGGCTTCACCATCGAGGATGGCGAGGGCGATATTTCCGGCGTCCATCTGTTGGATAACGACCGGCTCAGTGGCTACCTCCACATACTCCAGATCAGGGAGGTCCGGGTGCAGGCGCTTGCCCAAAGCCAGGATCACCTGCTGGCGCACGTCAACGTCATCGCTGTAGACGAGTACTCGAAGCGACTTGTTCGGTCCGTGGTCGGGACCACCGAATACGTCGGATTTGGTCTGATCAGTCACACTCGGATCGTAGCGCCTCAACAAACACAGGGGGGTCGGGTACCCACATCGGCTCCGGTCGGCCATAATGTGCCTCGTGGCTAATGCAGCAGCTGTTCCCGCGTCCCGATTGCAAGGCAATCACGATCGACCAAGCATGGTCGCAGTAGGCACCATTGTGTGGCTGTCCAGTGAACTCATGTTCTTCGCAGCCCTCTTTGCCGCCTACTTCACCGTCCGTGCAGTGAGTCCAGACTTGTGGGCCCAGGAGACCCCACTGCTCGATGTGCGCTTCTCCTCCATCAATACGCTCATCCTGGTTGCCTCATCTTTCACCTGTCAGATGGGTGTCTTCGCAGCCGAGAAGGGGATTGTCAAGCGCCAAGGCAGCATCTTGGCGATCGGTAAATGGGGCCTTCGCGAGTGGTTCATCCTGACTTTCATCATGGGCTCGATCTTCATCGGCGGCCAGGCCTACGAATACGTGCACCTCATCCACGAAGGCCTGACGATTCCCTCAAGTGCCTACGGCACCCTGTTCTATCTCGCCACGGGCTTCCACGGCATCCACGTCATTGGCGGGTTGATTGCCTTCCTATTCGTCCTGGGTCGCACCTATGTCGCGAAACGCTGGACTTATGAGCAAGAAGTGAGCGCCATCGTGGTGTCCTACTATTGGCACTTCGTTGACGTTGTTTGGATTGCCCTGTTCGCTGCCGTTTACCTCATCAAATAGCAAAGGATTCGAGCGTGTCCGTGACCTCTCGCATCACTGCCCGCATCTCGCGGGCTAGGCGCAACCGGTTCTCCGGTGTGGCCGTCATCGTCTTGGGATTGCTCCTGGCCGGGGGCATGTTCGCCATGTTCTCCCCTGCACAGGGAGCTAAGAAGGCTGATGACGCCGACGCCGTCGCCAAGGGCCGAGCCCTGTTCCTCGTTGGGTGCGCCTCGTGCCACGGCATCAACGGTGAGGGCATTCAAACCCAGCGCGGCAATCAATACGGGCCTCCGTTGGTTGGCGTGGGTGCCGCTGCGGTTGACTTCCAGGTGGGCACCGGACGGATGCCCATGGTGCAGCCCGGCACCCAAGCGCTTCGCAAGAAGCCCATCTACACCGACGAGCAGATCGAGCAGTTGTCGGCATTCGTGGCCTCACTCGGCCCTGGCCCTGCCGTGCCCACGACTGAGCAGTATTCCCTCCCCGCAGACCTCACCGAAGATGAGCGAGCCAAGGCGATCAGTGAGGGCGGAGAGTTCTTCCGCACCAACTGCACCGCCTGTCACAACTTCGCTGGTACAGGTGGCGCGTTGCCACAAGGGCGGTTCGCGCCAACGCTCAAGGGCGTCTCAAAGCGCCACCTCTACGAGGCCATGTTGACCGGTCCACAGCAAATGCCGGTCTTCACCGACGAGGTGATGTCGTCTGAGGACAAGGCAAAGGTCATCGCCTACATCAAGCACACGACCAATACAGACGCCAAGAACGGAACCCCCAACTACGGCGGGTTCAATCTCGGTGGTCTTGGGCCGGTCTCCGAAGGCTTGTTCGCCTGGCTTTCACTTGGAATCCTGGTCACCTTCGCCATCTGGATTGCCGCCCACACCGCTCGCGTCAAGAAGGACAAGCAGTCATGACCGAATCACACGACTCGTCCACCGAACTCGTACCGGCCGAGCCCATCGCTGACCCTGGGCTCGAGCCGCACCACCCTCGCCCAACCGATATCGATGCCAGCGCAGAGCGTCGCGCTGAGCGCCAGGTCGCTGCCTTCTTCATTGCAGCCATGGTTTTCGCCGTGCTCTTCGTGGTGGCCTACTTCAGTTTCAGCATTGGCGAAGACATCGACACCTTCTTGGGCATGGGCGCTTCACATCTGGCCTTGGGGGTCAGTCTTGGCCTGGCTTTGGTCTGTATCGGCGTTGGCGTCATCCAGTGGGCTCGCAAGCTCATGACAGATCGCGAGATCGTCGAATATCGCCACGCCATCGCATCGACTGAAGAAGACCGCGAGGAGGCCGTGGGCGTGCTCCAGCAAGGGCTTGAAGAGTCCGGATTGGCGCGTCGCCCACTGATCCGCAACACCATGATCGGCGCTGTGGCACTTCTGGGGCTGCCCGCCATCGTGTCGCTGCGTGACTTGGCCAAGAATCCCGACGTCAACCTTCTCCGCACCACGGTGTGGAAGAAGGGAATGCGCGTGGTCCAAGATGTCGATGGACGTCCGATCAAGCCCGCCGACATGCAGGTCGGCCAACTGGTCAACGCTGAGCCCAGCATCTTCTTCGAAAACACCGAGGGTGAGAACTACCGCGAAAAGGGCGGCCACCCGGTTCTCTCCCACGGCGAAATCCAAAATGAGAAGGCCAAGGCCGCTGTGATCTTGGTGCGGATGAATCCTGACGACATCAAGGCCGCCAAGGACCGCGACAACTGGGGGGTTGAAGGGATCCTGTGCTATTCGAAGATCTGCACCCACGTCGGCTGTCCGATCTCGTTGTGGGAACAGCAAACTCATCACCTGCTGTGCCCATGTCACCAGTCCACCTTCGACCTGGCTGACAACGGCCGGGTCGTCTTTGGGCCCGCTGCTCGTGCACTCCCCCAACTACCCCTCGAGTTGGATTCAGAAGGCTATTTGGTCGCGCAAAGCGACTTCACCGAACCAGTTGGACCTAGTTTTTGGGAACGTGGGTGAGTCAAGCAATGTCAGTTGCCAAGACCAACGGCACCAAGGCGGCCGCAAAGGCCAAGCCATCAAAGGTGGGTGGTGCCGCCAACTGGATGGACGAGCGCCTCGGATTGGCGGGAGTCGCCAAGAAGAACCTCCGCAAGGTCTTCCCCGACCACTGGTCCTTCATGTTGGGGGAAATCGCCATGTGGAGCTTCGTGGTGGTGCTCCTCACCGGCGTCTTCCTCAGCTTGTGGTTCCGCCCCAGCATGGGTGTTGTCCAATACCACGGCTCCTACGCCCCGTTGCGTGAGATCACCATGTCTGAGGCATATGCCTCCACCTTGGACATCTCTTTCGACGTCCGCGCCGGACTTCTGATGCGTCAGATGCACCACTGGGCCGCGACCTTGTTTGTTGCCTCCATGCTCATCCACATGATGCGTGTCTTCGTCACGGGTGCCTATCGCAAGCCTCGCGAGCTCACCTGGCTCACCGGCGGCGTACTCGTCCTGCTGGGCATCTTGGCCGGTTTCAGCGGCTATTCCCTGCCTGACGACTTGCTTTCCGGCACCGGATTGCGCATCGCAGACGGATTGGTCAAGGCAACACCTGTGGTCGGCTCCTACATGTCCTTCTTCATGTTCGGTGGCGAGTTTCCAGGCGAGGCGATCGTTTCGCGCCTCTACATCGTGCATGTACTCCTGATCCCCGGCCTCATCTTGGCCATGATCGGGGCCCACATGTTGATGGTGGTCTTCCACAAGCACACGCAGTGGCCTGGGCCCGGACGCACCGAGAAGAATGTCGTTGGCTACCCCATGCTGCCGGTCTACATGGCCAAGGCAGGCGGCTTCTTCTTCATCGTCTTCGGTGTCGTTGCGCTCATGGGTGCCTTCATGACGATCAACCCCGTGTGGCGCTTCGGCCCTTACAACCCTGCTGAGGTCACCGCTGGCTCGCAGCCAGACTGGTACATGGGTATCGCTGAGGGTCTGCTGCGGATCATGCCTGGTTGGGAAACTGAGATCTTCGGGGTGACGATCAGTTGGAATGTCATGCTCCCCGGTCAGATCGCACCATTCCTGTTGCTTGGCACCTTCTTGGCATATCCCTTCATCGAGGCGTGGATCACTGGCGACAAGCGTGAGCACCACCTGCTGCAGCGTCCTCGCAATGCGCCCACGCGGACCGCATTCCTGGTCGCGATGATGACTGCATATGGCTTGCTCTGGGCTGCTGGTGGCAACGACATCCTTGCCGACAAGTTCCACATCAGCCTCAACGCGATCACCTATTTCATGCGAGTTGCGGTCTTCGTGCTGCCTGTCATCGCCTTCATCATCACACGTCGCTGGTGTATCTCTTTGCAGCGTCATGACAATGAAGTGCTGCTGCACGGCTATGAGTCAGGCATCATCATGCGCTCCCCCGAGGGCGGCTATTCCGAGAAGCATTTCCCGATCAGCGAAGAGCGTGCCTACACATTGACGGCACGTGAACGCGACAAGGTGATCTTGGAACACGATGAGGCCGACGCCAATGGCGTGGCAGCACCAGGCACACGACTGAGTCGGCTCCGTGCCCGTCTTTCGCGCGCGATGTACGGAAGCAATGTCCAAAAGCCAACCGCTGAAGAACTCGAGGCAGCCAAGCACCACGGCGACCACGATGTCTTGGAAGGCTCGGACAGCTCGCACCACTGATCGGGCCAACTCCACGGAGTCCTAGCCCTAGCGTCATCACCCAATCGGCTGCCATCTGGATCCAGATGGCAGCCGATTGCCTTCTGTGGGCACGTTCAGCCTTGTTCACACATGCACGAGAACCCCACACCTAACACGCATACGAGCATCTCTTGGTCGAACTGCTGCGCTATCTGACTGGCGCTACCCGGCTGCTGGCCACGAGTGCGCACAACGCTGGGCGCGCCTGCCAACTCACTGTTGGAGAGCGGAACCACCACCATTGGCTTAACCGGTTCGGCAGCCTGAAGACCGAGGACGCGCAGCCTGAAGGCCGAGGACGCCAAGCACCTCAATGAGTTGGCAAGGAGCACCTCCGACTCAAGATGCTTATGACCGAGGCGGAGCTGGACAAGGAGATGCTCAGGGAGGTCACAAAGCGGGAATTCTGAGCCGACACGCAAGCAAGGTCGCTCGTCGTCGCCGAGACGGCGACCGCCGTATGGCGCTGGATGTCCAGTTCGACTCCACCACTGACGATCGCCTGCCCGACAAGTGCTGTGCTGGTCGCTGGCTCAGGCCAAGGTCGTCATGGTCGCACTCAGTGGCTGGGTCAGCGACCGGCTATGTAGTCAGCGAACGACACATTCCAATCGCCATAGCCATTGGTCAAGGTCATCGGCCGATTGCTGCCTGTGTAGATGACCGGATCACCAATTATGGTCTGACCATAGAGCCAACCGGCATTTGACGTACTCATCCCCGTGCATCCGTGGCTGACGTTGGCATGTCCTTGGGATCCAACCGACCATGGAGCCGCGTGGATGAACTCACCAGACGAGGTGATCCTCTGAGCGAATTCCACTCCCGACAGGTCATATCCATCTGCGCTATCGGGGTCGATCCCAATGGTTTCGGAGTTCATGTCCTTGGTGCGGTACTTCTCCATGATCAGCTTCACACCGGAGCGAGTCGTGTGCTCGGGCTGTCGACCGGTCGTGATCGGGATCGTGTTGATCAACTTGCCATTCTTGAATACCCGCATCTGATGAGTCTCGATATTGACTCTGCTGATCAACGAACGGCCGATGTTGAATCTCAAGGTCCTGTCGGTCTGCCCAAAGATGCCATTGCCGGCCGGGACCCCGCCCACATTTGCCTTGACGGTCACCTTGGTGCCAGCGTGCCAGAACTTTGCTGGGCGCCAGCGCAACTCATTGTCGCTGATCCAGCGGAACCCGCCCTCCTGGACCGGGGCAGTCACTACTGAGATGTTGTTCTCAAAGCGCTTCTTGTTACGCACCGGCAAATCGAACTTGATGATTACCGGCATCCCGACCCCGACCGTCGAACCCGAGGTTGGGAAGAAGCTGGGGAAGGTTTGTTGATCCTTGCTCAAATCCTGAGTAGTGAACGCCGATTCCAGCGTCTTCACGTTGCCTTCGTCACTGACTGCCTTCACATTGAGCGCATAGGTTGCACCCGGAGTCAGATGTGACCTTGAGACCCAGGTGAGTCCATCGGCGCCCGTTGTGCCGGGTAGTTGCTTGACCCCTGCGCCACGCGTCAGGCTCACGCTCTCGATGCTGCCGTGCTCAACGGCAACCCGGACACGTTGCCCAAGTGGCACCGACACGTCACCATCTTTTACGTTGCTAGAGATAGTGACCTGTGGCCCAGTAGGAGCAGACTCATCTGCTGTGGCATTGGGCTTTGCCTGTTTCATGGACATGGAGCAGCCCGCCAACAGCAGCAAGGCGCCAACCATGCAAAAGGCCAGCAACTGTCTTGCTGATTTGCCCTTGCAGGGGACGCGATGTATGCGCAAGTTGATCATCTGAGCCTAGGCCCTCCAACACTAAACGGCTTGGTCGAACCAAGTCAGGATATCAAGATGGCGGTCAGGCACTGGGGTCCGCGAGCGGAGGCCATGCCCCGAAATGCATCGGGGCAACGCCCTCAGTGCGCGTGCTCGCCTCGGTAGTACTCGAAGACGAATCCAATCAGCGCGGCCAAACCGAGGACAGCGCCGATGATGAACAACCACCAACCGATGACGACTCCATAGACCATGACGGCCAAGCAGAGTGCACACCAAAGGGGCCACCATGAGTACGGCGGGAAGAAGCCGAGCTCGCCAGCCCCATCAATGATCTCGCCGTCCTTGCGGTCTTCAGGGCGGGGCTCCATCCGGCGGGCATGGAAGCCCAGATAGAAGGCCACCAAGGCGCACAACAGGAAAGTCATGCCCAAAGCGACCGTGCCGGTCGGGTCACCCGAGGCAAACCAGTACCCCGGAGTCACCACCAGGAAGAAGATCCCGCAGCCAGCGAAAATCCAAGCTTCAGCCTTCACTTGTTGGACTCCTTAGGAAGTTCGTGATTCACGGCGTCGCCATATTCAAGTGCCGCTGCCTCAGGGTGATGCAGATCGAATGCAGGTGATTCTGAACGGATCCGGGGCAGTTGCACGAAGTTGTGACGCGGAGGTGGGCAGCTTGTGGCCCACTCCAGCGACCGGCCCCAACCCCAAGGATCATCTGAGGTGACCTTGGCCTTCTTGCTGGTCAAGTAGACATTCCAGAGGAATGGAATGGTTGACAGCGCGAGCAGGAATGCTCCAACCGTCGACACTTGGTTGTACCAGGTGAAGCCATCCGCAGCGGAGTAGTCGGCATAACGACGCGGCATGCCCATGACACCAACCCAGTGCTGGATCAAGAAGGTGGTGTGGAATCCGAAGAACAGCAGCCAGAAGTGGATCTTGCCCAACCGCTCATCAAGCATGCGTCCGGTCATCTTCGGCCACCAGAAGTAGAAGCCGGAGAACATCGCGAACACAACCGTGCCGAACACGGTGTAGTGGAAGTGAGCGACCACGAAGTACGAATCGGAAATGTGGAAGTCCAGCGGCGGGGAAGCCAGGATCACACCGGTCAGGCCACCGAACAAGAAGGTGGTCATGAAGCCAATCGCCCACAGCATGGGAGTCTCAAAGGTCACTGAACCGCCCCACATTGTGCCAATCCAGTTGAAGAACTTCACACCAGTGGGCACTGCGATCAGCATCGTCATGCCGGAGAAGAAGGCCAAGCTGATCGCCCCAGTGACGAACATGTGGTGGGCCCACACGGCCATGGACAGCACCGCGATCGAGATGGTGGCTCCAACCAAGCCGATGTAGCCGAAGACCGGCTTGCGGCTGAAGACCGGAAGCACTTCGGTGATGATGCCGAAGAAGGGCAGCGCAATCACATAGACCTCGGGGTGACCGAAGAACCAGAACAAGTGCTGGTAGAGGATTGGCCCGCCGTGGGAAATGTCGAACACGTGGGCACCGATCTTGCGATCAGCCTCGAGAGCCAGCAGGGCAGCAGCCAGCACGGGGAAGATCATCAAGACCAATAGGCTGGTGACCAAGGTGTTCCAGGTGAACATCGGCATCCGGAACATGGTCATGCCCGGGGCGCGCATGCAGATGATCGTGGTGATGAAGTTGACCGCACCCAAGATGGTGCCCATGCCCATGAGCCACAGACCCATACACCACAGGTCGCCACCGATGCCTGGTGAACGAATCGCGTCAGACAGCGGCGGGTAGGCGAACCAACCGAAGTCGGCGGCACCCTGTGGCGACAGGAATCCCGAGACCGCGATCAGGGCACCGAAGAAGTAGAACCAGTAGCTGAGCATGTTCAGACGTGGGAAGGCCACGTCTGGCGCACCGATCTGCAGTGGCATCAAGACATTTGCGAAGCCGAAGAACAGCGGCGTGGCAAACATCAAGAGCATGATCGTGCCATGCATGGTGAAGAGTTGATTGAAGAACTCGTCGCTGACGAACTGGTTGCCCGGGAAGGCCAACTCTGAGCGCATGATCAGTGCCATCACGCCACCGACCAGGAACCACGCGAACGATGTCGTGAGGTACAACTTGCCGATCAGTTTGTGATCGGTGGTGGTCAGCAGTCGGACAACGTTTTGGCCGAGAGTACGACGTGGTTCGTCAACGACCACGTGTGTAGGGGCATCAGATACTGCGGTCATTTGGCCTCTCCCTCCGAGTTGAGCCCGGCAACCTCACTGGGGATGGTCCCGCCGGTGACGCGTCCGATGTTGCCTTTGTCTTTGAGTTCTTGCATGTGCTTGTCGAACTCGTCTTGAGAAACAACCTTCACATTGAAAAGCATGCGCGAGTGGTAGACACCGCAGAGCTCTGCACATCGACCATCAAATTCGCCCAAGGTGTCGGGAGTGACCTGGAAGCGATTGTCACGCCCGGGGACCACGTCGAGCTTGAAGATGAAGGCTGGCACCCAGAACGAGTGGATCACGTCTGGACTGGTCAGGCTGAACTCCACCCGCTTGTCCTTGACCAACCACAAGGTCGGTTTGGATGCGGTGGTGCCACCCTCATAGACGTCACCAACACCTGGTGCGTCAAGGTAGTTGAAGGCCCAGGACCACTGGAAACCAACGACATTGACGACGTAGTCGGGTTTCTTCTCGACGTCGACAACCTTGTTTTGGACCTTCACTGTGAAGAAGAACATCACGATCACCATCATCACTGGGACGATGGTGTAGAAGACCTCAATCGGCAGGTGATAACGGACCTGTACTGGGGTGTGGGTGTCGCCCTTCTTGCGGCGATAGACGAACGGAACGATGAAGATCAGGCCCCACACCAAGATGCCGACGATCATCAGGGCAAGCCAAGAGTACATCCACATGTAGTGCATGTCCCAGCCCTCTTTGGTGATGGGTGTTGGCTCAGCCAAGCGTCTGACCGACGCCTTGTCCTCGGCAGAACACGCCGAGAGAAGCAAGAATGCCGTTGACAGACCAATCCCGGATAGAACCCTGCGCGCGCGCTTGGGGAGATGCAGACCCACTTACGAGCCCCTTCGTTAGCAGAACCGAACAAACATAGGACATCTCGGCTGAGGAACAACCGAATCGAAGATTACTACTACCTGACCCCTAACGGTGGAACCGGGGCCATCCATCTCACATGTAGTGCTGATGCACCTCTGCGGCAGCTTCTGCCCCGTAGGCATCCTCAAGGCGTTGGATGAAGCCCTGCCTGGTGAAGCTGTACTCTTGAGTGCCGACGCTTTCGACCACATATGCGGCAATTACGCAACCCACTTGGGCTGCTCGCTCATACGAGAGACCCCATTGCATGGCGGCTAAGAAACCTCCGCGGAAGGCGTCGCCAACTCCTGTGGGCTCCTTGGCATCCACCCCCGGCACTGCACCGATCTCAACGGGCTCGATCTCGTTGCCGAGCACGCGGACACCATTGGCTCCGAGGGTGATGACTTGCACATCTACTCGATCGAGCACGTCTTGGGCGGACCAGCCTGTCTTTTGCTGGATCATGTGGGATTCGTACTCGTTGGAGAACAAGATGTGGGCGCCGTCAATGAGATCTCGGATGAGGTCACCTTCGGCAAAGGCGAGTTGCTGGCTGGGGTCAGCGGCGAAGCGATAGCCACGCTGACGGCACTCCTGAGTGTGCCTGAGCATGCCTTCAGGGTCATCAGGACCGATCAGGACATAACTGGGGTCACCGACTCTGGCCACAATCGGCTCCAACTCGATCTGCCGAGCCTCACTCATGGCTCCGGGATAGAAACTGGCGAACTGAGCCATCGTCGAATCCGTCGTACACACGAATCTAGCCGTGTGCTGCGACTCGGAGATGTGCACCGACTTGCAGTCAACATCGTGGCGCTCAAGCCAGGACCGATAATCTGCGAAGTCTTCCCCTGCAGCCCCAACCAGCACCGGGCTGAGGCCGAGTTGTCCAAGAGCAAAGGCAATATTGCCCGCGCAACCACCGCGACGGATCTCCAAGTCCTCGACCAAGAAGCTCACAGAGAGTTTGTCGAGTTGGTCGACGACCAACGAGTCGGCGAACTTGCCGGCAAAGGTCATCAGGTGGTCAGTGGCAATGGATCCGGCAATCAACAAGGACATGCGCGGCATGCTACTTGCTGTCCGGCTTGGTTTCCCAAGTAGTGGGGCATCTTGGTTTACCAATCAGTAGGGCATAGCGTCGATTACATGAGCTACATCCCAACCCCGTACGACGACCATGACTCGATGGTCAAGATGTATTCAGACTGCACGGCCTGCACGGAGATGAGCAATTTCGTCAGGCCGGTTGTGGATGTCAATGCCGCCCGGTTGGGCGCACCCTCGATCGCTTATGAGGACTTCCCGCAGCAGACTCTGAAGCCCGAGATCTCGATCTCAGATGCAGCCCACCACTTGGCCAGCCGTCTGCACCTGCATCTTGACTGAGGCTTGCCTCAGCCATTGGGACTGCAAAGCAGATCAGTGGAATGAGTCACCGCAAGCGCAAGAGCCGCTTGCACTCGGGTTGTCAATCGTGAAGCCCTGCTTCTCGATGGTGTCCACGAAGTCGATGGTGGCGCCGTTGAGATAGGGCACGCTCATCCGGTCGACAACGACCGAGACACCGCCAAAATCTGTGACCACATCACCATCGAGCGAACGCTCGTCGAAGAAGAGCTGGTAACGCAGCCCTGAGCACCCACCGGGCTGTACGGCGATCCGGAGCGCCAAATCGTCGCGGCCTTCTTGTTGGAGCAGACTCTTGACCTTGTCAGCAGCCCCCGCGCTCAGGTTGATGCCGTCTGCACGGTGGTCAACCTCGGTTGCAACATCAGTGGTCTCGGTCTTCTCAGACATTTGGGCTCCCAACTTTTCCATCGCTCATGCTCGGCGTCTGGTGACGCCACGACAACATCAATCGTCGCACAACATTGAATATTCCCAAATCAGCGAGACCAATTGCGGGCAACCCTGTGCGCCAACTGCTCAAGCGAAGGACCCGCCTGGCCATAGGAGTTGGTTTCACCAACGAGGTCAATCATCGAATACGCGGCTTCAACACCAAGGGCACGCATCTCTCTGGAGCCGATCACGACTTGACCGGCCATCACAATGCAGGGCAGCAACGCCTGGCCGGCCAACTCAGCAACCCCATGCGGCACCTTGCCTGCCCGAGACGAGAAATCAAAGGATCCCTCCCCTGTGATCACCAAGTCAGCGCCCTTGAGTCGCTGGCTGAGGTCGATGGCATCAGCAATGGTCATCACCCCGGAGACACGTTGAGCCCCGATGAGAAGCAGAGCGAACCCAACTCCTCCTCCGGCCCCGGCCCCCTTTGCGGCTGCGGTGCTGCGGTCGAGCAGGTCACCCCATTGCTGAAGCACTCCGTCGACTGCGGGGAGGCGCTCTTCGGCGAGTCCCTTCTGCGGGCCGAATGTCTTGGTAGCCCCAAAGAGTCCGCTCAGTTGGCTGTCAACGTCACTGGCGAGGACCAACTCGACCCCGCGCATTGCGTCGAGCACGGGCCTCAAATCGACTCCGGTCACTGTGGCCAAGCCTTGCGTGCCTGTTGTCATCGACCCCGCAGCGCAAGTGGCTCCCAGACTAGCGAGCAGCCCCGCTCCACCATCATTGGTGGCCGTGCCGCCCACCCCAATGACAATCCTGGACACTCCTGCACCAATCGCGGCTCGGATCGACTCTCCAAGCCCGTAGGACGTGGCCTGCTCAGGCTCACGCAAATCGGTCAGGTGCAACCCGATGGCCTGCGCACTCTCCAGATAGGCCGTTTGATCCTTGACCAAGAACTTCGCGGTGACCTGCTCGCCATACGGCCCAGTCACCTCTGCCTGTTGAAACACGCCACCAATGGAAGCCTCAAGGCAGTCAACAAACCCGGGGCCTCCATCAGACATGGGCGCGAGATCCAAGTGGTCATGCGGGGCCCGGCTACTCCAGCCGCGGGCGATTGCTGCCGCTGCCTGGTTGGCTGTCAAGGTGCCAGCGAACTTGTCTGGGGCGATCACAACACGCATGGACGCGAGTCTTCCCCACACTCGATGACGGCATGGGGTCAGGGCATGGCATGGACAGATCTACACGGCGTATGGCGCCCCCGATAGGGTTTGGTCACCTCACCCAATTCACTTCGAAGGCAAGATCCTCGTGTTATTCCGTCGTTCCAAGTCCGAAGAGGACGCAGCAACTGCCCCTACCCCGGAGAAGGGTCCTGGCGCCAAGGGGCGCCCTACGCCCTCACGCAAGGAGGCCGAAGCCGCTGCTCGTGCGCGCGCAAAGGCTTCTCTGTCGACCGGACGCGGGCGCGCCACGAGTGGTGGGGCGAAGATCAAGGGACAACAACCCACCACTCGCCAGGTGCGAGAAGCCATGCGCACGGGTGATGAGCGTTTCCTGCCGCCGCGCGATCAGGGCCCGGTGAAGCGCTTCATCCGGAATTGGATTGACTCAAGGATCAGCATCTCGGAGTTCATGCTGCCTCTGCTGATCATGATCATGCTCTTGTCTTACTCGGGCAATAGTCGCCTGATGCAATTTGGCACGACGCTTTGGACGGTCACGATCGTGTTCGTGCTCATGGATGTGCTCTTCTTGCTCTGGCGGCTACGTCGGGCTCTGCGAAACGAATTCCCCGATGAGTCGATGAAGGGCACGACCTTCTACGCGATCATGCGCTTGATCCAGTTGCGCTGGCTCAGGCTCCCGAAGCCTCAGGTGAAGGTCGGCGGCGCGCCGAAGCAGCCAAAGCAGAAGTAGCTGCCGTATCCCTGCACCGCTGGCTCAGCCAGCAGCCAACTCCATGGGCCCGTAAACCTCGCGACCCTGTTCCATCAGAGACACCGCCGTGACGCCTTGATCCAAGAGCTCAAGGTAGTGCTCTCCCAACCAAGTTTCGGCGTCGCTTCTCGTCGCGAAACTGGGCAGGGTCACTCCTGATGACTCAGGACCCTCCGGCGTCGGTTGCCAAGTCCAGGGCCTTACATTGGAATCGCTGGCCATGAAATTCATAATCGAGATCTCCCTCAGGCTTCCTTGGTGTCATTGCGCACGAATGGCGGCTTCGTGACCACAAAGATTTCCTGCCGGCCACGGATGTCCACGCTAACTTCGGCCCCATCTTGGATTTGCGAGTTGATCAGGGCCAGGGCAATCCCCTTGCGGAGAGTTGGCGAGAAGGTGCCAGACGTGACTTGACCGATGGGCAGGTCGCGGGTCAGGCGCACACTCATCTCTGGCCTTGGGATGCCCCTCCCCTGCGCCAGCAGCCCACGAAGACGGACCTTCGGGCCGGCCTCTCGCTCCGCAAGCAACTTCGACCTTCCGCTGAACTCTGGCTTGCCCCACCCGACAGCCCAGCCGATCCCCGCCTGGACGGGCGTGATCTCCGGGCCGATGTCTTGCCCGTGCAAGGGATAGCCCATCTCGGTGCGCAGGGTGTCTCGGGCTCCGAGCCCACAGGGCAATATGTCGTACGCCGCACCAGCCTTCAGCGCTGCATCCCACAGTCGCGCCGCGACGGCGTTGTCGACGATCAGCTCGTAGCCCCGCTCCCCGGTGTAACCAGTGCGGCAGACAATCACGTCGGCCCCTTCGTAGGGAGCTTCGATGAACGACATGTAGCCGTGCCCGGTCGGGAGCCCGAGCGCTTCGAGCACTTCATCTGACTTGGTGCCTTGCACCGCCAAGACCGCATGTGTCTCGTGGTGGTCGGTGATGGTGACACCCTCTGGAGCTGCTGCGCTCAACCGATGCTTCACTTCCGCACAGTTGGCGGCATTTGGGACCAACAAAAAGTGATCGTGACCCTTGAAGTAGACGATCAGGTCATCGACCACTCCCCCGGTGGCGTCGTCGCAAAGAAGAGTGTATTGAGCCTTGCCAGGCTGGATCTTCCCCAAGTCATTGGTCAACGTGGCATTGAGGAATTCATAGGCTTGCTCGCCACGAACCACCAGTTTGCCCAAATGCCCGACGTCGAAGATGCCGACTGACTGCCTGACTGCCGCATGCTCCTTGAGGACGCCGGTTTTGTACTCGATCGGCATCTCCCAGCCGCCGAACTCGGCGAACTTCGCCCCCAATTCGGCATGCCGAGCGTGCAACGCGGTTTGTTTCAGAGAATTAGTCGAGCCAACCATGTCCCGAAAGCTACCCCAAATGGTCGCCTCCTAACATGTGGCCCATGACGACTATCACGCTGCGCACGGGAAGCCCCGCCAACACCAAGGTCGACGTAGTGGTGATTGGGGTGGCGCAAAAGCCCAGCAAATCTGCCAAGGATGCAAGCACCGAGCTCGAAGTCGCGCCCGGTGGCGAAGCGGTGGCAGAAGCCTATGGGCGCAAGTTCGTGCCCTTATTGCGCTCATTCGAGTTTCGAGGTGCGGCAAATGAAGTCCTCCGCATCCCCACCAATGGTTTGATCAAGGCCAGCCAATTGGTGATCGTGGGCCTTGGCACCCAGGCCGATCTGGACCCCGAAGTGATCCGGCGTGCCGTCGGAGTTGCCGCCCGCAATGTCGGCAATGCCGCCTCGGTTGCCCTCGCGATGCCCGCTGAAGAAGCCCAGATGATGAAGGCTGCCGTGGGCGGCTTCCTGGCAGGCGGCTACACCTACACGGCGTACAAGAGCAAGCCGAAGGACTCCCAGATCAGCGATCTCATCGTGCTGAGCCCACTCGCTCGCAACAAGGAGATGATCGCGGCTCTCGCTGAGACCAAACAGCTCAACCAG
Source organism: Nocardioidaceae bacterium (assembly GCA_020636935.1). GTDB lineage: Bacteria > Actinomycetota > Actinomycetes > Propionibacteriales > Nocardioidaceae > Marmoricola. The sequence goes on along the minus strand of JACJWW010000004.1, from coordinate 12,383 downwards.
GCGATCATGAAGGCCCGCGACTGGGTCAACTGCCCGCCAAACACCTTGCCACCCGCGACCTTCGCCACGCAGGCACAAGAGTGGGCTACGACGCTCCAGGCCGACAGCGCCCAAGCCCTGGTCACCACCGAAGTGTTTGACGAGGCGGATCTTGGTGAGCTCGGCTGCGGCGGGATCCTGGGCGTTGGCCAGGGGTCAACCCAGCCGCCGCGTCTGGTCAAGCTCACCTATGCCCCCGATGACGCCAAGGCTGTGCTCGCGCTCGTCGGCAAGGGGATCACCTTTGACTCAGGGGGCCTGTCGATCAAACCCGCAGGCGGCATGGCCGCGATGAAGTCAGACATGGCAGGCGCCGCCACCGTCATCGCGGCAACCCATGCGATCGCCCAACTGGGGCTGCCGATCAAGGTCGTCACATTCGCGCCCATGGCAGAAAACATGCCGAGCGGTACGGCGATCAGGCCCGGCGATGTGCTGACCATGCACAACGGGAAGACCGTGGAAATCTCCAACACCGACGCGGAAGGCCGACTGATCCTTGCGGACGCACTCTCCTTGGCCACGGAGGAGAAGCCCGACCTGATCATCGACGTCGCGACTCTGACCGGCGCCTGCATCGTCGCGCTCGGCGAGAAGATCGCGGGCATCTTCGGTGACGATTCGGTGCTCTCAAGAGTCAAGGCCGCCGCAACCGTCTCTGGCGAGTTGTTTTGGCCGCTGCCCATCCCCGAGGACAAGCGCGATGAGGTCACCCAGGACTCACGGATCGCTGATCTCCTGCAGCACAAGTTCGTGCGATGGGGCGGCTCGCTCTACGCGGCGGCCTTCTTGGAGCAGTTCACTGACACAACTCCGTGGGCCCATCTTGACATTGCGGGCCCATCGTTCAACACCGGTGGCCCTTGGGGCCAGACGCCTCCGGGCGGCACGGGCTTTGGGGTCAGCACCTTGGTTGAAGTGGCCCGTGCCCTGGCGACCAAGCCGCCAACAGGTGAGACCGATTCGGTTTGAGGCTAACCGGCGCCCGCCTGCTTTTGTCGTTGAATGTAATCGCGCATGCGCTTGGGGATGCCCACGACGCCGGCGTCATAGGCGGCGAATCCGTGCTTGGTCGCGAAGTCACGAGCCCAATCCTCTGAGGGCACCCGACGGCGAGTCCATTCGCCGTCATGGGCCACCAAGAGCAGGGTCACGGAACTGACCGTCGTACGAGGCTCAACGAAGCCTTCGACGCCGTTGCGGGTGCTCACAAACTCCTGCAAGTGAGTGACATCGGTGCGCTCGGACTCACGCACGGTGGGACCAGCGTCACGGCTGGCGCGCGATCGGAACCGGTCAAAGAAGCTCATGTGCGGATTCTATTTAATGAAGGGTGGATACTAGGGACACATGTGAGAAACGTTGCTTTGCTGGACCTGACCTGCTGGACTGCATAAACCGCTTCGATGACAAGGACGACGATGCCGACATCAGTAACCCTGCCCGCACTTGGTGAATCTGTCACCGAAGGCACGATCACCCGTTGGTTGAAGCAAGTTGGTGATCGAGTAGAAGTCGACGAGCCCCTGCTGGAGGTCTCCACCGACAAGGTCGACACCGAGATCCCTTCCCCGGTCGCGGGCGTTTTGTTGGCGATCAAGGCTGCAGAGGACGAAACCGTCGAGATTGGTGCCGAACTCGCAGTAATAGGCGAATCCACCGACTCTGTTGCTCAGCCTGTAGCCGAGCCGACCGCGACGACTGCTGCCCCGACTCCTCCCCCCGCTGCCCCAGCTCCACAACCAGTCGCACCGGCCCCTGCAGCCCCAGTTGTCGAAGCGCCGCCCACACCACAAAGCCCCAGCGCAGTTGGGGCTGGCACCGTCGTGACTTTGCCTGCGTTGGGTGAGTCCGTCACCGAAGGAACCATCACCAGGTGGCTGAAGAATGTCGGAGACGACGTGGCGATCGACGAGGCAATCGTGGAGGTGTCGACCGACAAGGTCGACACCGAGATCCCCTCGCCAGTCGCGGGCACGCTCTTGGAGCGCAAGGCCGAAGAAGACGAAACGATCGAAGTGGGCGCCCAGATTGCGGTGATCGGCAGCGCCAGCAGCACCCCGGCGACCCCAGAGAAGCCCGCTGCACCCGCCGTACCCGAGCCCACTGCGCCGCCCGTTACGGCCCCCGAGCCTGTGGCAGCACCGGCGCCTGTCTCGCCACCCACTCCACCTGCCGCCCCAGTTGCGATCCCGGAGCCAGTGACTCCACCCACACCCACCGTCGCTGAGACAACAACCGGTGGCGGCTATGTCACCCCGTTGGTGCGCAAGATGGCCGCTGAACACGGGGTCGATCTCGACTCCATCGCAGGTACAGGCGTGGGCGGACGGATCCGCAAACAAGATGTCCTGGCTGCTGCCGAAGCCGCCAGACAGGCTGCTGCGCCGGCAACCGCTGCCACCGCAGCAGCCACTCCCCCTCCGGGTGTCCCCAGCCCATTGCGAGGGCGTACCGAGAAGATGTCGAGGCTGCGCTCGGTCATCGCCAAGCGCATGGTCGAATCACTGCAAGTCGCGGCTCAACTGACCACTGTCGTTGAGGTTGATGTCACAGCAATCTCGCGGATACGTGACGCAGCCAAGGCCGACTTCTTGGCCCGTGAAGGCGTGAAACTCAGCTTCATGCCCTTCTTCGCCAAGGCAGCCACCGATGCGCTGAAGGCACACCCGTCACTGAATGCTGCAATCGACACCGAAAAGGGCGAGATCACCTACTTCGACCACGAAAACCTCTCCATCGCGGTCGACACCGAGAAGGGCCTGCTCACACCCGTGATCAAGAATGCCGGTGATCTGTCGATTTCCGGGCTGGCCAAGAAGATCGCGGACTTGGCCGAACGCACCCGTTCAAACAAGATCGGTCCCGACGAGTTGGCTGGTGGCACCTTCACCCTGACCAACACCGGCAGCCGGGGCGCATTGTTCGATACACCGATCATCAACCAACCCCAAGTGGCCATCCTGGGCACCGGCTCTGTGGTCAAGCGAGCCGTGGTGATCGACGACCCCAGCATTGGCGAGACCATCGCCGTACGCCAGATGGTCTATTTGGCCCTCACCTACGACCACAGGTTGGTCGATGGCGCCAATGCCGCTCGCTTCCTGACCGATGTGAAGGCACGTTTGGAGGCAGCGCAGTTCGAGCTGTGACAGATGCAGATTGAGCTGTGTCAGGGGGTGAGCTGACTCAACCGGGTCGGCTCAACCCCTGCACGATCACAGGTTGATCATGTGTCCGGCGATCCCTTCGACCGCCTCCTTGACGGCCTCGGAGAGGGTCGGGTGGGCGAAGACATTGCGGGCAACCTCATCTGCGGTCAAGTCCCACTTTTGGGCCAAGGTGAGCACCGGCAGGAGCTCGGTGACATCAGGCCCAATCATGTGGGCCCCCAATATCTCGTTGTACTTCGCATCTGCGACCACCTTGACAAAGCCGACCGCGTCGCCAAGGCCCATCGCCTTGCCATTGGCCGAGAAGGGGAAGCGAGCTGTCTTGACGTCGTATCCCTTCGCCTTGGCCTGCTCCTCGGTGTATCCGAATGAGGCGATCTGGGGCTGGCAGTAGGTGGCTCGAGGGATGAAGTCGTATTCGACCGGCATCGTCTCGGCACCGGCAAGGGTCTCGGCAGCGACAATGCCTTGTGCCTCTGCAGTGTGGGCCAGCATCAACTTGCCCGTGCAGTCTCCGATGGCATACACCCCGGGCACGTTGGTGCGGCAATGGTCATCGATCTCGATCGCACCTCGCTCAGTGGTGCGCACGCCGGTGTTGTCGAGTCCATAGCCCTGCAGCCGTGGAGCGAATCCAAAGGCGGCAAGGAAACGATCAGCCTCGATCACCTGCTCGTCTCCGCCTCCCGCGGGCGCAATCGTCACTCGCACCCCAGAACCTGTGTCTTCGACTCTCTTGACTGCCGTGGAGGTGAGCAACTTGACGCCGAGCTTCTTGTAATGACGCGACAACTCCTTGGACACGTCGGCATCTTCAGTCGGCACCATCCGGTCGAGGAATTCGACGATCGTGACGTCGACACCGAAGCTGCGCATCACATAGGCGAACTCGACCCCGATCGCCCCCGAACCCCCGATGACTATGGAGGCAGGAAGGTTGGGGTCAAGGATCTGCTCCTCATAGGTGACTACATTTGGTGACAACTCCACGCCAGGCACCAGTCGGGTCGTGGCGCCGGTCGCGATCAGCACATTGTCGGCCGTCACAGTCGAGGTCTCACCGGCATCATTGGTCACCTGGATGGTCTTGGCATCGGTGAAGGTGCCCCAACCGTCGATCTCGGTGATTTTGTTCTTCTTCATCAAGAAGTGCACGCCTTTGACGATGCCCGCCGAGACTTGGCGACTGCGTTGGTGTGCCGGCTCGAATGACATCGTCGCATCGCCCTGAATGCCGAACTTCTCCTTCTCGGAGCTGAGGATGTGGGCGAGCTCGGCATTTTTCAGCAGGGCCTTCGAGGGGATGCAACCGACATTGAGGCACACCCCACCCCAATACTTCTTCTCGATCACAGCAACGGATTTGCCCAACTGGCTCGCGCGAATGGCAGCTACATAGCCACCCGGACCTGCACCAAGGACAACGACATCAAAATGGCTCACCCCACAACCCTAGCGAGTCATGGCAGGCTGGAGCCATGCATGTTGTGCTGGCTGGCGCTTCGGGCTTCCTCGGAAGCCATCTTCGACCTTTTCTCGAGGAGCATGGCCATCAGGTCACTCCGCTCGTACGACGACCCGCGCGCAGCCGCGAATCATCGTGGGATCCCTACTCTGGCCACGTCGATCATGGCCTGATTGCTGACGCAGATGTCGTGATCAACCTCGCGGGCTCTCCCACTGCTGGCAACCCGCACTCCCGCAAGTGGGCAAAGGAGCTCGAACAGAGTCGAGTCACCACGACCGGCGTACTGGCCCAAGCAATCGCGAATGCTCCCATTCCTCCGGCCTTCCTGGCTGGCAACGGGATCTCCTATTACGGCGACCATGGCAGCCAGGTCCTGGATGAGAGCGCGGCCAGCAAAGGGAGCGCTCTGCTGACCAAGGTCACGCGGGCTTGGCAGGCAGCGACCCAGCCCGCGAGCGACGCGGGAGCCCGGGTGGCGATCTTGCGCACTGCTCCTGTGATGGACGAACGAAATGCTCCGCTGAAGTTGATGCTTCCGGTGTTTCGCTCGGGGCTGGGCGCTCGGATTGGCTCCGGCCAGCAGTATTTCCCGATGATCTCGCTGCGCGACTGGGTCGCCGCAGTTGGATTCTTGACCGAGCAGCCCGTAAGCGGCCCGGTGAACCTGTGTTGTGAGTCCACCCCCACCAATGCGGAGTTCACGACGGCGCTGGCAGAGCTGACTCGCCGCCGGGCGTTGATGCGCACACCAGCCAGTTTGGTCAAGGTTGCTGCTGGCCCCATGGCCCCTGAAGTCCTTGGCTCCATGAACACCAAGCCCGTAGCGCTACTGACGGCTGGCTATTCGTTTGCCGATCAGGGAGTGCGCGAGGTGCTCCAATCGGGCATCAACGGCTGACGGAGTCGACTCGCCAGCGAGTGCCGTCATAGGTCATCGTGACCGCTCGCTTTTCAGGAAATCCCGAGGGAATGCGTTGGCAACCCCCTTCTCCGAAGGCAAGCCCCCCTGCGAATCGCTCGACCGTGCGCAATTGGATGCTCACTGTTGAGACTGCCAACACCTCCACGGAGAAGAACTGCTGGCGCAGGGAGATCACCCGCAGGCCACGCTCACTATAGGCCTCCAGAAGCGCGACGTCCTGGGCAGCGGCTGAGCTGCCGGTGACATAGAGGTCAGTCAACTTGGACGCGTCGCCGGCTTGGTAGGCAGCTTGCCTTGCGGCATCCCAGTCATGCAGGACATCGAGCGGGCTCTCCTCGGCCAGCGCGGAGGCCCCGGCCGAGCCCACGAGCAGCAACGCCAAACCGAGCGCGGCGACAAATCGTCGTACAAACATGGGCACAACTGTGCCGCGCCACAACCGGGCGTGAAGAGTTATCCACAGGGTAATCTCGAATGGTGCCCTTGCAATATGAGATCCACGACCACCCGGTGGACTACCAGGCCGCTTGGGAAGCCCAGCGCGAAGAGCACGCCGCGGTGGTCGACGGAGCTCCCGATCGGGTCATCCTGCTCGAACACCCACCCGTCTACACGGCCGGCAAACGCACCGAACCACACGAGCGGCCCGGTGACGGCACTCCGGTGATCGATGTCGATCGCGGCGGCAAGATCACCTTCCACGGCCCCGGGCAACTCGTGGGTTATCCGATCGTGAGACTCCCAGATCATGTGCTCGTGGTCGACTACGTCAGGCGGCTCGAAGAGGCGCTCATCCGCACCTGCGCAGACCTCGGAGTGGCGAGCGCCCGAGTGCCGGGCCGCAGCGGGGTCTGGCTCCGAGCCTCCGGGGACAGACCCGAGCGCAAGGTCGCCGCGATCGGCATCCGGGTGGCAAGAGGAGTCACGATGCACGGTTTTGCGCTCAACTGCAATGTGGATCTGGCTTGGTATGACCGCTTCGTGCCCTGCGGGATCGCTGACGCAGGGGTGACCTCGCTGTCCGCTGAACTCGACCGAGACGTGCCACCCGATGAGGTCATTCCCACTTTGCGCAATCATCTCGACGAGATCTTGGCGTGGGGTCAATACACCCCAACACCCGACTACGAACCCCGCCCAGACCCGGGCAAGCAGCCGCGCATCGCCGTACTCAATCCGCTGGCCAAGTAGTCGTCTGGGAGATACTTGGCCAATGACAGAGCCAGCCATCCAGATCGAGGGTCTGCGCAAGGTCTACCGAGGGCTCGGGGGCCGCATCGCAGCATTGGACGGGCTGGACCTGACCGTGCCCACAGGCGGCATCCACGGCTTCCTGGGCCCGAATGGTGCCGGAAAGACCACCACCCTGAGGCTTCTGTTGGGTCTGACCAGACCCAACTCGGGCACCATGCACATGCTCGGGCAGCCCCTGCCAGACAGACTCCTCGACGTGATCGACAACGTCGGAGCCTTGATCGAAGGGCCGTTGTTCAGTCGCAGCATCAGCGGGCGCAAGAACCTCCAATTGCTCGCTCGATCAATGGGTAGGCCGGTCAAGGTCGTCGACACGGCCTTGGAACAGGTCGGACTCGGCAAGGACGCCAAGCGCAGTTTCCGAAGCATGACCACGGCCCAACAGCAACGTCTTGGGATTGCCTCGGCGTTGGTCAAGGACGCCGCCCTGGTCTTGCTCGACGAGCCCACCGACTCACTTGACCCCGCAGACACAGACAACTTCCGCACCATCTTGCGTGAACTGAACGACCGCGGCACCACGGTCTTGCTGAGCTCACACGACTTGGCCGAAGTGCAACAACTCTGCACAACCGTGTCGATCATCGGCGACGGCAAACTCCTGGCTGAGGGCAAGGTCGAAGACCTCGTGGGCGAGCGCGCCGCGCGCACCGCCGTACGCGTCGACTCACCCGACCAAGCACTCAGCCTGCTCGAGAAGGCCTTGTACGACGTGCACCGCGACGGCGACATGCTCGTCGTACAAGGCCATGAGCGGCCTGAGGAGATCACGAAGATCTTGGCTCAGGCAGGGCTGTTCGTCAGCGAGCTCAGCGCGATCAGGCCAAACCTGCATGACTACTACTTGGAGTTGACCGGGCACGAACCCCGCGAGGATCCACGCGAGGAGGTGGCGCCATGATCAACCAGATCCGAGTGGAGTTGACGCGATATCGCGTACGCCGAGCCGCAACCTTCATGCTCCTCGCACTCGCGGTCTTGGTGCTGGTCGGGGTGACAAAGGTGGCCTGGGACACCCGACCGCTCACCGCCCAAGATCGACAGGACGCGATCGCCCAGGCCAAGATGTCGGCCCAACGGTCAGGAGTCAGTGACCTGATCGCTCAATGCCAACAAAAGCCCACGGACTGGCTCGGGCCCCAGGCAACTGCAGCCGATTGCGTCGACCGCTTGACCCCAGAGCCCAAGTATCCTCGCGTGGATCTCAATCTCGAGCGACTCATCAGCGAAGGCAAAGACACCCTGCCCAGTGAAGGCAATCTCTTGGCACTGCTGGTCGCTGCTGGGCTGATGATCAGCGCGGCGATGTTCGCCGGCGGCCCCTATGCCTCAGGCTCGCTGAGCACCCAGCTCGCCTTCCAGCCGCGCCGATTCAGAGTCTGGGCCGCCAAGGCAATCGCGGTGGCGATCTGCTCATTGGCGCACTCGATCTTGTTCATCGCGGCCTTCTGGGTGGCCCTCTACTTCGTAGCCGACTCACGCGGTCTCTCGCCAAGCTCAGAGCAACTGACAGCGGTGTCCTGGCATACACTGCGCGCCGTGATCTTCGCGGTCGGCGCATCTGTGGGCGCCTTTGCCCTCACCGTGGTCATTCGCAACACCATGGCGACTTTGGCACTACTCCTCTTCGCGACCTTCGGCGGCGAAGTGCTCGTCAACTTCGTGCCGATCTCTGGGGCTGGTCGTTGGTCGCTGGCCAACAATGCGATGGGTTGGCTGGTGCCGGGACACACCTATTTCGACGCCACCATCCACTGCGCGCCCGGGCAAGAATGCACGTCCATGCAGGCGATGTCACACCTGCAGGCCGGCAGCTATCTCGCGGTCTTGCTGATCGTCGTACTCGCGTTGTCGGCTCTTGCATTCAGGCGTCAAGACGTCTGAGACTCCTTGCCCGCTGCGGCGTAGAGTGGGCTGGTGACCGAAGCACAGTCCCCTCTGCCAAATGGCCGCAAACTGCTGCGTCTTGAGGCGCGTAACTCCGAGACCCCGATCGAGCGCAAGCCCGAGTGGATCAAGACCCGGGCCAAGATGGGCCCCCACTATCGGGAGCTCCAGCAGCTGGTGAAGGGCGAAGGCCTGCACACCGTTTGCCAAGAGGCCGGTTGCCCAAATATCTTCGAATGCTGGGAAGACCGAGAAGCAACCTTCTTGATCGGCGGCGATCAGTGCACCAGGCGTTGCGACTTCTGCCAAATCGACACCGGCAAACCCCAGGCCCTCGATCGCGACGAGCCAATGCGGGTCGCTGAATCAGTGCGCACCATGGGGCTGCGCTATGCCACCATCACTGGCGTTGCTCGGGACGACCTGCCTGACGAAGGCGCCTGGCTGTATGCCGAGACCGTGCGCAAGATCCACGAGCTCAACCCCGACACTGGTGTGGAAAACCTGATCCCGGATTTCAATGGGCGCCCTGAGCTCCTCCAAGAGGTGTTCAGCTCCAAGCCCGAAGTCTTGGCGCACAATCTGGAGACCGTGCCCCGGATCTTCAAGAGGGTGCGCCCTGCCTTCTCCTATGCAGGCTCCCTCAACGTGCTCACCCAGGCCCGCGACTTTGGGCTGGTCACCAAGTCAAACCTCATCCTGGGCTTGGGCGAGACCCGCGAAGAGGTCAGTCAGGCCCTGATTGACCTGCACGGGGCCGGCTGCGACCTGATCACAATCACTCAGTATCTACGCCCCTCCCCTCGCCATCATCCAGTCGAGCGTTGGGTCAAGCCTGAGGAATTCGTGGAGTTGGCCACCGAAGCCGAGGAGATCGGCTTCCTCGGGGTGATGAGCGGCCCCTTGGTCAGATCGTCATATCGCGCTGGGCGTCTTTATCAGCAGGCGGTCCAGGCAAGACGCAGTGCGCAGATCTGAGAGAATCCCCCACATGGCGAAGAAGGACCCCTCCCAACCCAAGAAACCCGGCCGGATCAAGCAAATCCAGGAGAGCTACCGGATCACCAAGCAGGGTGACCCAAATATCGGCTTCATCCTGCTCGGCGTCTTCCTGATCTCCTCGGCAGCAGTGTTTGCACTGGCTCTGTGGGCCTTCGGATCGTTGTACTCAGCTATCCCGATTGGCCTGATGACCGGTCTCCTGATCGCCTTGATCGTCTTCGGTCGACGCGCTGAAGCTTCGGCGTACAAGCAGATGGAGGGCAAGCCGGGCGCTGCGGCTGCTGCCCTGAGCGTGCTCCGCAAAGGCTGGCGGGTCGAGCCCGCCATCGCTGTCACCAAGCAACAAGACGTGGTCACCAGGGTCGTGGGCCCTCCCGGCATCGTGCTGATTGGGGAAGGAAATATCAACCGCCTGCGCCCCCTGATGGCCAACGAACGCCGCAAGCACCAACGGGTCACCAGCGAAACCCCCGTCAATGAGCTGATCGTGGGCAATCACGAGGGCGAGGTGCCAATCCGCAAGCTCACTCGTGAGGTGCGCAAACTCGGCCGGAATATCAAGCCCGCCGAGATGACCGATGTGCTCTCACGACTCCAAGCCCTCGATGCCCAGCGGAGCGTCGTACCCCTGCCCAAGGGGCCGATGCCCACATCGATGAAGGGCCTGCGCGGCAATATGAAGGGCCGCTGAGGCCTCAGCGCATGGAGCCGAAGTCGGGCGCCGGCACGAGCTCATATTTCACTGGCGCCTGGACCGAGATCTTCTTGCCCCACTCTGAATAGTTCATGGTGATCTCCGAGCCTGCCGCCTTCACGAAGGTACGGCGCATCGTGAAGTCGGGGTTGAGGAACACGTCGTAGGTCATGACCTTCATCTGATCGACTAGTTCCTTTGGCAGTGAGCCCAAGTTGTCGGTCATCTTCTTTGGGTCCGCGGTGATCTCGTAGTGAGCCGTCTTGGTGTCGCCGATCTTCTTCTCCCCGACGTATTTCACCTTCACCAAGCCCTTCTCGAGTTGATCGACGGCCTGCTGCGGACCAACCCCATCCATCATCTTGATGATGCTGCCCAGCGCCTTGTTGTCGGCGGTGACTTCGAAGAACTTCCCCTCGGGAACGATCGGTGGCAGCGACATGTAGATGTGCCCATCGACGAGTCTCATCTCGCCGGCGCTGCTCTGCCCTTGCTTGAGCCTGATCTGGGCCGTGGTGTTGTCGTTTTGGTAGCCGACATCCCCTTCGATCGACATCTCGCTGACCCCGGTCTTGATCGTGCTCTCGATGTGAGCACTCTTCTTGGCCTTGGTCGCAGCGCCGACCTTCTGCGCGAAGTTCGCCTTGGTCAAGGGCTCTTGTTTGGCCCCGCAGGCTGAAACCGGCGCAATCAGGGCGATCAACCCAATGGCCAAGACAATCAGGCGGGCACGACGTGCGGTTGCAGACAAGTGGAACTCCTTGTTGATCTGTGGGGGCGGGGCAAGCCTACGGGCGATAGACAAAGACCGCCGAGCGAACGGCCAGATCATGCAATCCGCGCCCCCCTGTTGTGGTGATGACCGGAGGGATCACCAGGCAGACCAAGAGGGCGCGGAGCATGGCTTTGGCCAACCCGAGTTGCGCCCTGTAGTCGAGAGTGCGGACTCGTAGCCGACAAAGCAACTGCCCGAGGGATCCACCCAGCCAGGCAACACCGATCGTGGTCTCCAGCCAGAAGACAAAGAGCACCACCCAGTTGATGATGCCTCGCTCACTGGGGTTGAATCCCATTGCCGACATCACGGTCACCGCAGCAAACCAAGAGGCAAACCAGTCAATGAACAGTGCGGTGATCCGGCGTGGCCACGACGCGGTATCAGGAGGCAGTGGCACCGGAGCGGGAGTCGGGACGGGAGAAGACACCCGCCGAGTTTAGATGTGACCACACGGTCACCATTCGCCCCCTTGTTACATGGCCGAAACAAAACCGATACGGTCGATTAATCGAGGGTGCGTAGCTTGCTCGCCAGTACGACGGACAGCGCCGTGCCGAATCCCAGGAGGTCCCCGTGTTCAACAGCAACGATGAACTGCTTGCCTACATCAAGGATGAGGGCGTCGAAATGGTCGACATCCGCTTCTGCGATCTGCCCGGCGTGATGCAGCACTTCACCGTGCCAGTGTCGTCTTTCGACGAGTCAGTCTTCGAGGACGGGCTCTCCTTCGACGGGTCATCGATCCGCGGCTTCCAGGCCATCCACGAGTCGGACATGTCGCTCTTCCCCGACCCGACCACGGCGTACCTCGACCCGTTCCGCACCTCCAAGACCCTGGTGGTCAACTTCTTCATCCACGACCCGATCACGGGCGAGGCCTACAGCCGCGATCCCCGCAATATCGCTCGCAAGGCGATGGCTCACCTGGCCAGCACCGGCGTTGGCGACAAGGCATTCTTTGCACCTGAGGCTGAGTTCTATATCTTCGACTCGGTGCGCTTCAAGACCGATGTCAATGAAGGCTTCTATCACATCGATTCTGAGGCCGGCGCCTGGAACTCAGGCGTCGAAGGCACCGCTGATCGCCCCAACCGCGGCTACAAGGTCCGCTACAAGGGCGGCTACTTCCCGGTGGCGCCCTACGACCACTTCGGCGATCTGCGCGA